>CAJTQM010000018.1:0-25841 GCA_910578255.1 uncultured Oscillospiraceae bacterium | reverse complement strand
AATTCTTTCCCGCCTCCAGCTGATCGGTAATATTGAACCCGCCGTCCTTCCCGCCAAACGTCCAGTTTAGATATACCGCTATACCCAAAACCAAAACCAAAGCGGCTAAAATAATATGCCTTTTTCCTAAAATCATGTTCATGGAAGATCCTCCGTTCTTATAATTTATTTTGAGGGGTCTGTCAGCTGTGCGACATATACCCGATTAGACGATATTCCCAGCGCACAGGTAATCGCGTTGACCACCTGTTCATTCACTTGGGGGCTGCCGGCCCCCTCGCATACAACGACGACGCCCTGCACAGCCGGTTCCAATTGCTTTTGTACCAATGGCTGTTCCTCGCCGTTTTTATTGATCAGGATATACTTTTGTTCGCTGTTGTCCTTTTCGCGCAGGGTTTTGACATTTCCGTCGTTATAATCTGTTGTCAAATCGGTATTGCGCACCTGCTCCTGCAAATAGACATATTCCACCCCGCTTTCCAGCGTGACCCATACTTTTACGTTCCCCACTCCTTCGATACTGCTAACCAGGTGATAAATCTTCTCCTCTGTTTTTTTGCAAAATTCCTCATTGTCTGCAAAAACAGATACTGCGTCCTCTAAAGGCTGGGCGCTTTTTTGCGGAATCAATTCGGAAAGTAAAATCAATAAAATTCCCGCAAGACCAATGAAAACAACCCATTTAACCTTCTTATCCCCTTTAAAAAGGGCGATGGCCTTGCTCCATATCTCCATCAATTTTTCCTTCCCATTCATGGCACTTCCTCTCCTTCTGCCCAGATTTCGGGCGTAATTCCTGTTTCCTTCTGCACGATTTGGGAGATTTTTTCCATATTCATCTTTTCTCCCTGAGCTATTTGGATTTTGAGACTGCTAATATATATGCCGGCATCCTCCCCAACATGTACGTCAACCTCGATTTTTTTCGCTGAGATCTGTTGCGCGCTAAGCGTATCCTGCACAATCTGGCGGACGTTTTCCGCAAATCTCTCTGCCGTTTGCTGGGTCAATTCCTTCGACAAATCATTCGTTACCTGCGAAAAAACAGCCTCCTCCCATCCAAACTTTTCGAAGGATGCGGGCAATCCTTGTGCAAACGGCATAATCACGCAGCAAACAAAAAACAGGCCAATGACGCATCTCATTGCCTTTTGCACCTTTCCTTCCGGCACGGCAAGCTGCGCGACCGAAGATGCAATAGCGGCCGCACATACCGCCGCCGCCCAAACTCGTATGGCGCTCATTTTATCCCCCCGCTCCTACCACCAGCATCACAGTGGTTGAAATGATAAATAAAAGCCCAAAAAGCAGCGTAATAGACATTAAAAGGCCCAAAGCTGACGCCGTTGCCTCCAGGACCTTTGTGATACTCCCCGTGCCCATAAGCTGCCCCAAAAAGGCTGCCGCCTGCATAGCCAGATACCAGCAAATAATCTCCGCAAACAGTGGCAAAAAGGTAAAAACGGCAATCAGGATCCCATATACGCCCACCGAAGCCTTCAAAAGCTTTAGGCACGCCTGCGCCGTTACAAGCGCGTCGGATAAAGCGCTGCCGATGACCGGCACAAAACTGCTGGTCACGAATTTTGCTGTTTTAACCGTTACCGTATCCGCGCTGACCGCCACGATGCTTTGAATACCCAACAATCCCACATAGACAGTCAGAAGCAAGCCAAGCGCCCAGTTGACAAACTTTTTTACAGTTTTTCCAATCTGGTCCAAATGCAATTCCGGTGCAATAGCTCCGGTAAAGCAAAACGCCAAAAAAATGCTGATCAGAGGAACCAGAATCTGCGAAGCCGCCTGCCCAACCACCTGGGAAGTGCCAAAAAGCAAAAGATGGTAAACGCCGGCTGAAACCAGCTGTCCGCCAGACGCCAATATTCCGCAAAAGACGGGAATGAATCCGTTCATAAACATAGAGCCTTGAAAAATCGCCTGCGATGCTTTTTGGATACAGTCGGTCACCGGCTCTAACACGATGGTAATTAAGCATAACACTGCCACACCGTTGAATATCCTTTCCAGACCTTTGGCATTAAATCCAATTTTTAGCGCGTCCATCGCCGCGCAAAGCAGAATCACCGCGACCAGCATTCCCAACAGCAAAAGCGGCGCACGGATCATTTTCAAAAAGGCAGCCTTACACACCTGCCAGATTTGCTCCGGTGTCAGAGATAAAAGTATCCGGTAATCCAGTTCTTTTAAGTCCAGCTGTTCCAGAATTTCCTGCGTTTGATCCGGCACCTGTGAGGTAAGTTCCCCTGCGCCGGACGCTTCCAGCTGACCTTGTAGATTCTGGTCTGCCGATTCGTCAGGCAACTCCTCTGCCCATACGACACCGGAAAATAAAAACAGACAGAGCAAAAAAACACTTTGTATTCTTCGTCCCATTTTTTTGAATTCCTTTATTGTGCAATCAGTTTTTTGATAATCTCCAAAAGCTTTCCAAACAAGGGCATACCCAATGAGAGCACGGTGACTTTTCCCGCCAATTCCACTTTCGAACTGATGGCCGTTTCTCCTGCGTCCCGGCAGGCGTCGCTTGCCAGCTGTGTCAAATAGCATATGCCCAGGCTTTTTACCAAAATGCCGATATATTCTACTGATAAATTTGCGCCGGACATCATTTTTTCCATCTGTTCAAAAATAGGGAACAGTTGTTCGCACAGCTTCCAAATAATCAAAATCCCCACGGCAAGGGAAACAAAAATGGCGTATTCCGGTTTGTATTGCCTTAGCAGTACCGAAAAAACCATTCCGACCAGTCCGATGCCAATCACGCCGATCCATTCCATTTTGATCACCCCAGTCCAAAAATGGTCTTAACCGTTTCAAACAACGTGTTAATTTCATTGATGATCATCATCAAAACCACAATCAGTCCTGCCAACGTGGTCATCATTGCCTGTTCTTCCCGGCCTGATCGGATCAGCACCTGATTTAATACCGCTACAATAATCCCGATAGCGGCAATTTTAAAAATTAAATCTACGTCCATCTTTTTCTCCTCCCCGCCCAAAGCGACCGTTCCTGCCAGAGAATCTGCGAACAAAAACCTTTGCCATCTTTTTTGGCAGATGTTTTGGGATGTTGATACGTTCTTTCGTCTTCTCCGTTCTCCCGCAAACTTGTCCTTTGCACTATAGATATGCCTGTCCTTTTCATTTGAGAACCTTTTAGAAAAACTTTTGGGCCGGCAGGGCAAGACAAAAAAATCCTCCTGCCAAGAAAAAGCAAAGGATTCAACGCTTTTTCTTGCAAGAGGATTTTTCGATTGATTTTAGAAAACTATTTTTTCTTTGTCAACGCTTCTTTGGCCTTTTGCAGGATGTTTTCAGCGGTCAGGCCATAGTGCTCCAACATGGTTGCAGCAGGCCCGGAACTGCCAAAAACGTCATTGACACCCACTCGAATGACCGGGACCGGACACGCCTCGCAAACTGCCGAACAAACCGCTTCTCCCAGACCGCCGATCACACTGTGTTCCTCGGCCGTAACAATTGCCCCGGTTTCCTTTGCCGCCCGGACGACGAGTTCCTGATCCAAGGGCTTAATCGTGTGGATATTCAGCACCCGAGCGGATATTCCCTCTTTTTCCAGCTGCTCAGCCGCCTGTAAAGCCCGGGAAACCATCAGCCCTGTAGCTATGATGGTCACATCTTTTCCGTCGCGCAGGGTTACGCCTTTCCCAATTTCAAAATGATAGTTGGAAGGATCGTTTACACTTTCTACCGACAGCCGCCCCAATCTCATATAGACGGGGCCTTTGTACTGTGCGATGGCTTTGACTGCTTCTCGGGTTTCCAGATCATCCGCCGGGCTTAGCACAACCATGCCGGGGATGGTCCGCATTAGACCAATGTCTTCACAGCATTGATGGGTAGCGCCGTCCTCCCCTACAGAAATCCCCGCATGGGTGGCGCAGATTTTCACATTCAGATGGGGATAGCCCACCGAATTTCGAATTTGCTCAAAAGCCCGGCCCGCTGCAAACATGGCGAAAGAAGAAGCAAACGGTATTTTCCCCGCAGCCGCAAGACCCGCCGCAACACCGATCATATTGCCTTCGGCAATGCCACAGTCAAAAAAACGTTCCGGTGCTTTTTTATGAAAGAGATCTGTTTTTGTCGATTTAGAAAGATCCGCGTCCAATACGACCACATCTTGATTTTCATCAGCCAACAAGGCCAAAGCTTCTCCATAGCTTTCCCGGGTGGCTTTTTTGATCGAATGAATCATTCAAAACATCCTTTCTTTCCCAAAAAGTAAACTCCTTTTCAGAATCCCTATTTCAAATCCGCAAGAACCTTTTCAATATCAGCCACCGCGGTTTTGTATTGATCGTCATTCGGCGCGGCGCCATGCCACGCAACATTATCGGACATGAAAGAAACATCCTTGCCTTTTATCGTTTTTGCCACAATCACCGTCGGCTGACCCTTCGTTTTTCTCGCTTCGTCAAAAGCATTCGACAAAGCATCAAAGTCATGGCCGTCCACCGCAATGGTATGAAAACCAAAGGCGGCAAATTTTTCAGCAATTGGGTAGGGAGAGCAGATTTCATTGACTCTTCCGTCAATCTGAAGGCCATTGTTATCTACAATCAGACAAAGGTTATCCAATTTCCGATGTCCCGCAAACATTGCCGCTTCCCAAATTTGTCCTTCCTGAATCTCGCCGTCTCCGGTTACCGCATAAACACGGTAGTCCTTTTGTTCCAGCTTACCGGCAAGAGCCATACCGCAGGCGGCAGACAGTCCCTGCCCCAACGACCCTGTAGACATGTCAACGCCGGGGATATGCTTCATGTCCGGATGACCCTGAAGCATAGCACCCGGATGCCGGAATTTTTTCAGTTCATCCTGCGGGAAAAAACCCTTTAAAGCCAGAACCGCATAAAGCGCGGGACATGTATGGCCTTTTGAAAGCACAAAGCGGTCCCGTTCCGGCCAATGTGGGTTTTGAGGATCGACACGCATTTCTGCAAAATACAGATAAGTCAGAATATCCGCCACCGATAAAGAACCGCCGGGGTGCCCGGATTTTCCGGAATAAACCGCCTCTAACGCGCCCAGACGAACCTGACCGGCAGTTTTTTGCAGCTGATGTTTTTGTGTTACTTCCATCATAAACGCCTCCTCTTGAAATTATAAACGCTCAATGTATTCGATCAAATCGGCAACCGCGCCTTTTGCGCAGGGGCCGACAACCATGTCGCACATATCAATAATGTCCTGCGAGCCATCCCCTACGGCTACCGAAGTGCCAGCAGCTTTGAGCATATCGATATCGTTATAAAAATCACCAATTGCAAAGGTGTTTTGGATATCAACATTCATGACCCGGGCCAGCTTGCGAAGTCCTTCGCCCTTGTCTACCCCGTTTGCCATGATCTCGCAGAACACTGCGCTGGAATGGGTATAGTAAGTACCTTCTAGCGGATGCTCGTCCATCCACTTATGAAGTTCATCCATTTTTTCCGGTGCCCGGACAAAAAGCATTTTAAACCAGTCTTGCCCAATCTCATCAATTTTGCACAAAAGGCGGCTGTCAATCCGCTCTTTTTGCAGCTGCAAACTTTCCAAGGAAGAAATTACCTTAAAATCGTCTTCCATAGATACACCGACTGCCATATCGGGAAAGGCTTTGCACGCTTCCTTCACATAAGCGTTGGCGGTACGCGGGAGAAAGGTGCGCTCCATCACCGTCTGCGTCGTACAATCGTAAATATAAGCGCCGTTGTTTTGGGCGGAGGGGACATTGATTTTCAGGTCGCGATACAGCTGGGTACAATGATAGTGGGAACGGCCGGTCGCAAAGGTGAACTTTCCTCCCTTCTGCTGAAAACGATAGATCGCTTCCAAATTCCTTTGGGGAATTTCTCCTTTGTGTGGAAGAAGCGTGTCGTCGATGTCCGTTACAATAAGATAGCGCGACAGATCGTTTTGCAAAATAACTCCTCCTTCATTCTGGCCAATCTGCTTGCAGCAGAGTTTCTAGAAAACCAGTGAAATATTCCGGCAAGGGGCTGTCAAACTCCATATACTCCTTACTGGCCGGGTGGATAAATCCAATTTTCTTCGCATGAAGACACTGCCCTTGCAGCGACTGAATCACTTTTTGGGGACCGTACAGCGGGTCTCCGGCGATTGGATGCCCAATATAGGACATATGAACGCGTATCTGATGGGTCCGCCCGGTTTCCAGACGGCAACGAATATGCGTAAAATCCCTATATTCTTTCAGCAGCATATAGTGGGTAAGCGCATTTTTTGCATGCTCATAGGTTACCGCCATCTTTTTGCGGTCCTTTTTGCTGCGTCCAATCGGCGCGTCCACCGTTCCCGTTTTTTGTTTCAGGCGGCCGTAAACCACCGCTTCATACTCTCGGGTAAAGCTGTGCGCCTGAATCTGCGCTGCCAAAAACTGATGCGCATAATCATTTTTGGCCACCATCAAAAGTCCGCTGGTATCCTTATCAATGCGGTGGACAATCCCCGGACGGACGACGCCGTTAATCCCGGAAAGCCTTCCCTTACAATGATACAGCAGGCCGTTTACCAAAGTACCTGCGTAATTTCCCGGAGCGGGATGTACCACCATCCCTTTCGGTTTATTGACCACCAGTAAATCGTCATCTTCGTAAAGGATATCCAACGATATATCCTCCGGCTGCGCGGCGTCAGGTGTTGGCTCTGGCAGATAGGATATTACCTGATCGCCTTTTTTTAAGCGCACACTTTTTAAAATCGGCTGTCCGTTTACCAAAACTTCACCTTTTTCAATACGCTTTTGCCAAAAGGAGCGGGTGTGCGCCGAGGCCTCCTGCGCCAAAAAATGATCAATTCGAATCCCCTCATTTTCTGACTGCACAACAAAACAGACTTTTTGCTCAGACTCCATCGGCGTCACCCTTTGGGGCATGGTCCTTTTTTTCCTGCTTTCGTTCGGTTCGAAGGATTGAGACCGCGATAAAGAAAACGCCAACGACTACGCAACAGTCGGCAAAATTAAAAACAGGATAATGAATCCAGCAAAAGTCTAAATAATCTATGACAAATCCCCGGAAAATCCGGTCCAGCAAATTGCCAATTCCGCCTGCAATCACCAGTCCCAGCATCCAGGGGAGCAACCGTCCCGGGATTTTTTTCAGAATCAACAAAATCAGCAGCCCCGCAATCACGATAGAGGTCACCACAATTAAAAGGATCTGTTTTCCCTGTAAAATGCCACCAGCCGCACCGAAATTTTCAACATATGTCAGGTGAAAGATCCCTTTTGCCAGCGGCAATGATCCAACCGGCTGAAGATAGGTAATGACCAGATATTTGAAAAGCTGGTCAATTCCAACCAAAGCCAAGATAAAACTTAAAATCCCAATAACCAAAGGCTTTCCTCCTAAAAGCAAAATAAAAACGCCTTGCGACAGGAAAAAGGCGGATTGCTGCACACGCTTTGCCGACAAAAGGTAGGCTGCTTGGTGCCAATGCAATCGCTTGTTTTAACTGGATAGCAGGCGTATTTTTCATTTCGATTTTTTATGATCTGCGCCAGATGAACGCGCTTTTTTTTGTGTGAAAAAATGTATGGACAGGACCTGAAAAAAAGTATGAGCATACCGGATACTTTCATTTTCTTTCCCTCCTGTTCAGAATTTTTCAGAAGATTTCCTTTGGTCAGTCTCTCTTCAAATCATACCCGGCGCCAAAACGCAACGGCCCAAACCGAGACTCCCTCTCTTCTGCCGGCGCAGGTTCTTCTAAAACAGCAGGTTCGTCAAAATCCGGGGCATTTTGTACCGGCTCCGGGGTTTCCCTTGGCTGCTCACGGAGGATATCCTCCTCCACAACCGCCGCCTTTTCCGGATTTGGCGCTTCCTTCTTTGTATTCTCCGGCAACGAACTGATTAACTCCAAGTGATTCTTATACAAAGCCAGCAACTGATTTTTAAAGGTCGCCACCTCTTTTTGCAGATGGGAAAGATTCATTTTTTCCCGTTCTGCCCGCACCTGAATGCTGTCGATCACCTTGGCGGACTGGGCGTTTGCGTCCGACAAAATTGCGTCCGCCTGGCGCTGCGCGTCTTTCACAATCGAAGAACCCAACTTTCGCGCGTCGAGAATCGCATCGCGCATGCTGTCTTCATCCGCGCGGTATTCTTCTATTTTTTCCGCCAATACCTCCAATTTTCTTTCCATCTGCATTTTTTCATTCTGCAGCTTATCAACAGCGGCGGAAACCTCCTGAAGAAATTCTTCCACTTCGTCAATCTTATATCCAAACGCTGATTTTTCAAATTTTTTCTCTAATATTTCTTGTGCGTTCAGCATACTCCCACTCCTTATTGATAATGCCCTACCGCAATATGCAGCCGGCCTTTTTTCGAAACCCCATAAAAGGAAGATATGACATATTTTCCATATCCGCGAATGGACAAAAGATTCTGCTCCTTTACCTGACCGGCTATATCGGTGCGGACCTGCCCGTCCACCTTCACACGTTCTTGCCGAATCATTTCCTGGGCATTTCCACGCGATAGACGGGTCAAAAAAGCTACAACTGCGTCCAGCCGTGTGCTGGATACCGTTCCTGTCATCTGAATTAGCTTTGGCCGAAGCGTTTCCAAATCCTGCGCGCCTTCTGACAAGGTGATTCCCACCCTGCCAACTTTTCTAAATTCATCCAGCAAAACCGGTGCCGCTTTTTCCAAGGCAAAGAAAACCGCCAAACCACTGCCGACGAGAATATCGCCGACCAGTTCCCGGGAAATGCGAAGTCCCATCAAAGCCCCTAAAAAGTCGCGATGAGAAAGCTTGTCCTGGGCGCGAAAATGCGCCGTAAGCGGTAAAATCGGAAACCAATCCGGCGGCATTTCATCCGGCTGTATATAGTCCGGGAAAAAAGCGGCTACCTTTCTTTCCGCCTCGGGAAAGCCGCCGTAAAGCCGCCAAGACGAAAATCCGGCTGCCGCGGACACAGCTTTTAAAATCTCCTGCTGTCGGATATCCAAAAAGCCAATAAATTTCGTTTGATTTCGTACCCGTGCCGAATCAATCGCATCCTGAAAACGGGACTGAAGGATTTTTTCATCCCCCAACAATTCCTTTAAATGAATCATTGTTAAAAGAAAACGCCGCTGTTTTCCAATTCATCCAACAGATCGCCCATAATGTCCACATTATAAGGAGTGATAATATACGTGCTGTTCGCCACCCGCTGAATCTGACCGTTGTTCGCGTAGGCAACGCCACTGAGAAAATCGATCAGCCGCCGGGACACATCCTTGCTGGTCTGCTCTAAATTTAAAACCACCGTCCGTTTTGCATTCAGATGGTCAGCAATGGACCGCGCATCATCAAAACGCTCCGGCTTTACCAGCACAACCGCCAGCTGGGTTGTCGCATGGATGTTCACCACTTTATTTCTTCTGGATCCTTGTTCTGCCACAGGCGCACCGTTTGTCCCCTCATGAGCCAGAAATTCGTCTTCCTCCTCATATTCATCCTCTTCCGGATAATCAAACAACCTTCTGATGCTATCCATTAAACTCATGCTGGTTCCTCCTGTTATTTTCGTTTCCCAAATAAGATCGTACCCAGCCGGACAATATTGGCCCCGCAGGCAATTGCAGTCTCAAAATCACCGGACATTCCCATTGACAGAAATCGCACATCACTATTATCTATGTTTTTGGCCTTTATGTCAAGGAACAGATGATACATCTTGGAAAAATAATATCGGTTTTCCTCTTCTTTCCCCCCTGCCGGAGGAATTGCCATCAGGCCGGATAAACGAAGATGAGGCAAAATTGCAGCCGCTTTCATCAGTTCCGGCAAATGTTCCGGCAGCACGCCGGACTTTGTGGGTTCGGCTCCGATATTGACCTCCAGCAAAATTTCCATCGTCTTTTTTAAAGCGGCGCAGCGCTTCTCCAACTCCTGGGCCAGACGGATACTATCCACCGACTCGACCATATCAATTTTATCCGCGATATACCGGACCTTATTGGTCTGCAGTCTGCCGATAAAATGGATCGAACAGTTTTTCTTTTCATAAAGCGGGTATTTTTCCAGATACTCTTGTACGCGGTTTTCTCCTAACAGCGTAATTCCACCCTGAATCGCCTGATTGACTCGCTGGGCAGGAACAGTCTTTGTCACCGCCATAATGGAAATGTCTTCAAAACTTCTTCCGCTTTTTTCTGCCGCCGCCCCAACCCGTTCCCGGATCTCGCGAAGATTCTCCTGTAACTGCCAATCAGGAATTGATGGCTCTTCCCTCATACAAATCGGTCCCTTCTGTTACGATATCATCGTAAAGCTGTACGCGCTTTTCGTCGTTACTGTCAATCCGACTTACAAAAAAGCCTACGCTGTCATAAACAATCTCAACCGTTTTAAACTCCAGCATCTGATTTTTCACCACATAAACGCCCTGAACCCCGTCTTGAAACCGCAACGCTTTATAGGGGATTTTTAAGCCTTTGTAACTTCCCAACTCAATTCTGACTGCCGAATTTCGCAACCGTGAAATCTCCTGAGACATGTAGTCGCAGGAAAAAACGACCGCCGTTTTTCCGTTTTCCGCATCCTGAATCAGCTGCGTTACCGTACCCGGTACCTCTTCCGAAGAAGAGCCAAAATAAAGCAACGCCGTTGTACCGATAGAAAACTTGTTCGCGTCTTCCGGACTGACAAGCGCCGCATAATACCAGATATAGCCTAAAATCACCTTTCCCACATAGGCGTTATTCTGCTCATATCGGGCGGATGACAACTCCTCTAACTGCGAAACCGTTGCCGTTGAAAGCAAAGCTGTTGTAATACTATCCGAGGCCGTGTCGCAGTAACTGCCGAAATACCCATATGCCGGAGAGACAATCTGACTGATTTGGGCGGACATTTGGTTTTGCAGCGACGCCTTCTCGTTTTCCAGCTGCTGAATCTTATTGGAAAAATCCGTAACATCCCGTATGGCAATCGCCTTTTTGTTTAATACATCCTGTAAGCCGCCGCAAATATTTTCTGCATCCTGTAAATTCCCTGATTCGTTCATGGAAATCAGGCGGCCGATCTGTTCTTCAATCGTGAGAGAAATCGACGATACGTTCGCTATACTGCCCGCCGTTTTTTGAATGCCGGAAAGTCTTTCTATCTCCGCGTCGATTTTTTCGGCCCGGTGCTTGTTCTGAACGCTCTGCCGGTTTGCGTGTACCTCCGCTACCGATGTACCCGTAATAACCCGGACTCCATCATCGTAAAAATAGCTTACGATACCCGAAGAGTTTCCCGCTACCGGAATCTCGTCCCGGATGGCGATTCCCTGGGCGTATACCGTGTCGTCAACGACATATTTCTGTACCGGCTCGGTTTTAACAGGCGAATACATATAGCGGTAAACCTGATACCCCACATACGCCACCAAAAACAGCGACATAACGACAGCGAGGATTTTTCCGCTCAGGCTATTCATAGCGTCTTATCGGTCCCCTTCCTCGTCCCGGTCCACCGAATCCAAAATACTGATCGGCTTTGCCGGAATAATGGTCGATACCGCATGCTTATAAACCAAATTCTGCTTCCCGTCCGAGTCTAAAATGACCACATAGGTGTCAAACCCTTTAACCGTTCCTTTAAACTGAAAACCGTTGGTTAAAAAGATGGTTACGGCAATTTTTTCTCTTCTGGCCTGATTCAAAAAAACATCCTGCAAATTCATACCTTTATTCATGTTGTTCGTCCTTTCTGCTTTTGAAGATAAAATGAAATGAAATAACTTAAAACACAGCCGGCTTTCCAAGCTGATTTCTCACAATCCTGGCCGCCTTTGCAACAACTTCATTATAGTCCTCATAATCGTCAATGTAAAGCCAATTTACTTTTTCATCTCTTCGAAACCAGGTCAGCTGGCGCTTGGCATACCGTCTCGATTCCTGCTGCACCCGGCCAATGGCTTCATGTAATGTACCCTTTCCCTGTAAATAATCGAAGAATTCTTTATAGCCAATAGCCTGGGCCGCCGTCTGGGAGTATCCTCTGCGCACCAGTTCCCGGATTTCATCCAACAGGCCATTTTTCATCATCTTCTCCACCCGTTGGTCGATCCTTTGGTAAAGAAGCTGCCGATCTTTAAACGAAAGCCCGATCATACAGCAATTGTACGGAGAAGGGCTTTGCCTGGATGCCTTTTGCTGTTCAGATAATGGGATTCCGGTTAAACGATACGCCTCAATGCCGCGGATAATCCGCCCCAGATTGTTAGGGTGCAGACTTTGCGCCAGCTGCGGGTCAAAGTCTCTTAACATATCTAACAAAAACAGATTGCCCTTCTCCGCCGCCGTTCTCTCCAACTCCTGGCGAAGTGCAGGATCACTTTTGTTTTCAAAAAAGGTTATATTGTCCAACAGAGAGCGGATATACAACCCTGTTCCGCCCGCCACGATCGGAAGTTTTTTCCGATCGTAAATATCCTGGATTTTTTCCTTTGCCAAAGAGACGTAGTCCGCCACACTGAAGGTCTCGTCCGGATTTAGAAATTGCAGAAGATGGTGCGGTATCCCCGCCATTTCCTCCTGGGTAGGCACGGCCGTGCCGACCGACATAAAGCGGTAAATCTGTTTTGAATCAGCGGACACGATTTCCCCCTCCCACTGCCGTGCCAGTTCCACTGCCAAAGCGCTTTTTCCCGACGCAGTGGGTCCTACAACGGCAACCACTGGGATAAGCTGCGCTTTTTTAGACATCTTATATCCTCCCAAATTGTTTCTCAATTTCTTTTTTGGTCAAAACAACCGCCACCGGTCTTCCATGGGGGCAGTGAAACACGGTTTTGTCTTCCTGCATCAGCCTAAGAATTTCTTTTAATTCTTCCGGGGTACTATGGTCTCCGCCCTTTATCGCGGCGCGGCAGGAAATATTGTGGTAAAGCCAATCCAGCCTTTCGGGAGAAACATCCCGCTTTCCCTGCGCAAGATACCCGCAGATTTCTACAACGGTTTGCTCAATCTGCGCGCTTTCCAGCCACATGGGGGCGCTGCGAACCAATAGGGTGCCGTTTCCAAAATCCTCCGCTTCAAAGCCGCATTCCAAAAGCGTATCCAGATGGTCCAGCGCGGCGGAATGCTCCTCTTGGGACAAAAGCACCGGAACAGGAGAAAGCAGATTCTGTATAAACTGCCGGACCTCCCCTTTTTTCAGCCGGTTATATAGGATCCTTTCGTGGGCCGCGTGTTTATCCACCAAAACCAGACGGCCTTCCCCTTCGAAAAGAATATAGGTGCAAAACGCCTCGCCGATATACTGTAAATTCTCATATAAAGAGGGCGAAAGGATTGTTTGCTGCTCGGGAACCTCTTTCGTCCTATTCTGGTTCTTTTCCTCTTCCCGAAAGGCGGGTTCTTCGGCTGGGATCTGGGCGTTTTGCCTTTCATCCTCTTTTCCATAACGGGGCACAAAAGCCTCCTCCACCTCAATATCCAACGAGGCTTGGGCCCTCTGGAAAAAATCCGTCCCTTCCTTTTTGTGCTCTGTAAACGCATGCCGGTCCCCAGAAGCCGGCAACGAAGAATCGAAGGAAAGCCATTGGGAGGACCCGTCGTTTAAATACCCTCCGGTAGATAAATCCGGCAGTTTTTTTTCAAAAGGAAGCCCCTTGTACACAACCGGTTCCTTCGAAAAAAGATTTTTAAATTCTTCGGCGCTCATTCTCTCTTTTTCTAATTTTGTATCCGCCGGACCGGACATAAAAGCCTGAGACTTTCCGAAATGGCCCTCTACCGTCAGATCGGCGGCGCGCAGGGCGTTTTTCACCGCAAAATACAGCAAATCAAAAACCGGCTTTTCCCTTTCAAAGCGCACCTCGATTTTTGCCGGATGCACGTTAACGTCCACCGACTGGGGAGGAATTTGAAGATCTAAAACGCAGGCCGGGAATTTTCCCGTCATAATCGAATGCTTATAGCTTTCTTCCAGCGCCGCTGCACAGGTTCTGGACTTTACACACCGGTGGTTCACATAAAAATTCTGCATGGAACGGTTTGCCCTGGCCGCGTGGGGCTTCGAAACAAATCCCTTAACCGCCAGACCCTCCGACTGATAATCCACTGGCAGAAGTCCCGATGCAAAATCCCGGCCAAACACCGAATAAATCGCGGAAAGAAGCTGCCCGTCCCCAGGGGTATGAAGCTTCTGCTGCCCGTCGCGGACAAGGGAAAATGAAATCTTTGGATACGCCAAAGCGATTTTTTCCACAATCGCGCTCACGGCGTTGGCCTCCGACACATCCTTTTTCAAAAATTTAAGCCTTGCCGGCGTATTGTAAAAAAGATCCCGTACAACGATTGTCGTCCCCGCAGGGCAGCCTGCTGGCTCACAAACAATTTCTTGGGAAGCCTCAATTCGATAACGGGCCCCCTCTACCGCGTCCTTTCTCCGGGACAGCAGTTCGATTTTTGCCACTGCGGCAATAGAGGCCAGCGCCTCACCGCGAAAGCCCATAGTGCGGATTTCATCTAAATCCTCAGCGCTTTTTACCTTGCTTGTCGCATGGCGCAAAAATGCGTTCTTCACATCCTCCGGAAAAAATCCGCATCCATCGTCGGTTACCCGTATAAAGGACATGCCGCCATTTTTTATTTCAACTGTAATGGCTGAGGCCTTTGCATCTATTGCGTTTTCGATTAGTTCTTTTACCGCAGAGGAAGGACGCTCCACCACCTCTCCGGCGGCGATCAGTTCCGCCACCGTTTTATCCAGCACATGGATAATACCCAAAATGCGGCCTCCTTTTTTCTTATTTCAGCATGGCTTTTAACTCAAACAAAATGTTCAGCGCCTCTATCGGCGTCAACGCGTTTAAATCCACTCTGGCCAGCCGTTCCCGCAGCGCCCCGTCCTGCGAAGGAAGAAACGCCAGCTGGCCGCTTTCCTCCTCTTGGGGCGCTTTTTTTCTCTTTTCGCTTTGTGGCAGGGAAATTAATTCGCCCCTTTCCAGCTTGGAAAGAATTTCATGGGCCCGCTTGATCACCGGATCCGGAATGCCGGCCAGCTTAGACACTTCGATTCCATAGCTGTCGTCCGCGCCACCGGGCACAATCCTTCTTAAAAAGGTGATTTCGTCTCCCCGCTTTTTCACCGCAATGTTATAGTTTTTCACGCAGCTTAACACCGACTCCAAATCCGTCAACTCGTGATAATGGGTGGCGAACAGGGTTTTAGCGCCTAATCCGCGCCGGTGAGCGATATACTCCAATACGGCGCGGGCAATGCTCATTCCGTCAAAGGTCGATGTTCCCCTTCCGATTTCATCGAGAATCAAAAGGCTTTTTCTGGTGGCATTTTTTAAAATGTGCGCCACCTCGTTCATCTCCACCATAAAGGTGGACTGACCGGAGGTCAGATCGTCCGACGCACCAACCCGCGTGAAGATCCCGTCCACCACGCCGATGGAAGCAGAAGACGCCGGCACGAAAGAGCCCAGCTGCGCCATTAAAACAATCAAAGCCGTTTGCCGCATATAAGTGGACTTGCCGGCCATGTTCGGACCGGTGATAATGGCAATCTGGCAATCGCTTCGGTTTAGATATGTATCGTTTGCCACAAAGGGCACGTCTTTTAAAATCTCCTCAACCACCGGGTGGCGTCCATCCTGGATTTTGATTTCGTCCGAAAGATCAACCGAAGGGCGCACATAGCGGTTGCTGACAGCGACTGCCGCCAAAGAGCAAAACACATCCAAACGAGCAACGGCGCCGGAAGTCTGCTGTGTTCGCGAAAGCTGCTGGGCGGCAAAGCGCCGCGTTTCATCAAAAAGCGCCGCTTCCAAACGAAGAATACGCTCCCCGGCCGTGACGATTTTATCCTCCAGTTCTTTTAACTCCTGGGTAATATACCGCTCGCAGTTGGCCAGGGTCTGCTTTCGGATGTAAGTATCCGGCACCTGGGACAAAAAGGATTTGGAAACCTCCAGGTAATAACCGAAGACCCGGTTATATCCGATTTTCAACGTCCGGATTCCGGTATTTTCTTTTTCTCTCGTTTCAATTTTGGCAATATATTCTTTCGTGTGGCCGACCAAATCGCGCAACTCGTCTAATTCGACGTTATAGCCCTCTTGAATCACACCGCCTTCCTTCACCATAACCGGTGGATCATCGCAAATCGCTTTGCCCAGCAAATCTGCCAGATCCTCCAAAGGGTCCAGATCTGCAAAAATCTCCCGCAGATATTGGCTTTGCACCGGCTCCATCAGCTTACGAAGCGGCGGAATCTTTTCCGCCGTGCTTTGCAGCGCCTTTAGATCCCGAGGGGTGGCGCTTCCATAAACCACCTTGGTCATCAGCCTGTCCAAATCAAAAATACCGCCCAACGCATAAATGATCTCCTGGCGCAAAACGCCTTCCCTGTACAGTTCCTCCACTGCGTTGAGCCGTTTGTTGATCAAAGCCGGATGATTAAGCGGCTGTTCGATAAAACTTTTGATCATCCGCTTGCCCATGGCGGTACGGGTTCTGTCCAGCACCCACAAAAGAGAGCCGCGCTTTTCCCCTGTCCGCAAAGTCTGGGTCAGTTCCAGATTCCGACGCGCGGTTAAATCCAAATGCATATACTGACTTTCCTGGTAAAAATGGATGGACAAAAGCCGCTCCAGTCCGCTTTTCTGCGTCTGGCTTAGATATTGCAGCAGAGAGGAAACCGCCATCCTGCAAAACGGCTTATGATCCAAAGAGATTTTTGCCAGATCAGATATTTTGAAATGCCGCAAAACAATCTGCTCACTGTCCTGATAGCCCAAATCCTCATCGTCCAGCAGATTGGTAGAACAGGCAAGCTTGTTTTTGATAAAATCGCAGACATTTTTTCGGTCGAGTAGCGCGCCGTTAAAAATCAGTTCCGAAGGGGAAAAACGCGCCAGATCATTGATCAGCTTTTCCTCGTAATCCTTTTCCTCTAACTGCGTGGCTTGAATCTCACCGGTAGAAATGTCTGTAAAGCACAGCCCGCACCCATCCGGCCGGCAAAAAATGCTGCCGATATAGTTGTTAGAGCCTTCGTCGAGCATACTGGTTTCTATGATCGTCCCCGGCGTAATGACGCGGGTGACCTCCCGTTTTACCAAACCCTTTGCCAGCGCAGGATCCTCCATTTGCTCGCAGATAGCCACCTTATAGCCTTTTTTTATCAGGCGCTGGATATACGCCTCACAGCTGTGATACGGAATGCCGCACATGGGAGCCCGCTCCTCCTGCCCGCAATCCCGTCCGGTTAAGGTCAGTTCCAGTTCTTTCGAGGCCAACTTCGCGTCGTCAAAGAACATTTCATAAAAATCGCCCAAACGAAAGAACAGGATCTGATCCGGGTGTTTTTTCTTGATGGAGAAATACTGCTCCATCATCGGAGATAGTTTTGCCATCTGTGCGCCTCCATTATCTAATACGAGAAGCCGCACCGAATCTTTCGGTGCGGCCAAAAAAATCTAATTGCAGCCGCCGCAGGTAGAGCAGCTGCCAGTACAGGATGTATCCGACATTTCTACCGAATCCGGGTCCTCGCCGTTTACGCTCAGGACCAAAATACGGTTGATGTAGTTCATCATCGCGTCCACTTCTTTTTTGGCTCCGTTATAGACAACCATTTTGGGATAAGACATAATTTTTTGGTACAGCTGCTTGATCTGCTGGTCCAGTTCGTTCATTTTCTCCTGGTCCTTGTCCTGTTTTTGCACCTCCTGATTCAGCGCCACCCGTTTAAGGTTAAACTCGCCGATCATATCCTGCAAAGCCTGATCCTCGTCGTTTGACTGGGTTGCCAGACGCAGAGCAAGGTATCTGTCGTCCTCCTGAATTGCTTTTCCCAATTCTCTTGCCATCTTGATAATATCCATTTTGCTGCCTCCTAAATTTACAGATAAAATGCGGCAGAAAGCTTTTTTGCAAAAAACTCCCGTCTGCCGGATTGTTCTACTCCAGTTTTTCGCCGATTACACCCCAATTATGCGCCTGTGTGATTTTTACATCCACCAGCTGCCCGGTCAGCGAGTCGTCGCCCAAAAACTCAACCGTAATATTTCCGCCGCTCTTTCCGCCTACCCGGCCGGTCCCTTCCTTGGCGGCACCGTCTACCAGCACCTGTTGTACGGTACCGATTCGCTGCTCGTTGCGCTTTTGCCCAATGACGCCCTGCACTTTTAAAAGTTCGCGGAACCACTGCGATTTTTCCTGCGCCGAAACGGGATCCTCCATCTGCGCCGCTTTGGTGCCGGCTCGTTTGGAATAGATAAAGGTGAACAGAAAATCATACTCCACCTGCCGGACCAGATCCAGCGTCCGGCAAAAATCCTCATACGTCTCGCCAGGAAAGCCGACGATGATGTCGCTGGAAAGGGTCACATCCGGGATTTTCTCTTTAGCGTATGCAATGAGATCCAGATACTGTTTTGTATCATAGCAACGGTTCATCAGCTGAAGAATTCGGTCCGACCCGCTTTGCACCGGCAGATGAATATGATGGCATAGCTTTTGGCTTTGGGCGATGACGTCTATCATCTCGCGAGTACAGTCTTTGGGATGGGAGGTCATGAACCGGACACGAAAGTCGCCCTCTACCGCGTCGATCCGGCGCAAAAGCCCAGTAAAATCAATCGGTTCATCCAAGCCCTTTCCATAGGAATTGACATTTTGGCCCAGCAGCATAATTTCCTTATAGCCGCTTTGGACCAACTGTTTTACCTCGTCCAGAATTTTTTCCGGACGGCGGCTTCGTTCCTGCCCGCGGACATACGGCACAATACAGTAGGTACAAAAATTATCACATCCATACATTACCGGCAACCAGGCTTTAAACGCGCCATCCCGCAAAACCGGCAGATCCTCGACAATCAGCCCGCTGTGATTTTCGATTTCCTCCACATGTTTTTGACCCTCCAAACGCTTTTTCAGCATAAAGGGAAGCAGGTGTGAAGCGTGGGTACCAAAAACCAGATCCACATAAGGGTAGCTTTCCCGGATTTTTTTTGCTACATGCTCTTGCTGCATCATGCAGCCGCACAGGCCGATAATGAGATTCGGATTCGCCTTTTTATAGCGCTTCAGATTGCCGACATTACCGAAAATGCGAAATTCCGCATTTTCCCGAACCGCGCAGGTGTTAAAAATAATGCAGTCCGCCTGCGATTCCTGATTGGTAAAACCATAGCCCATTTCCGCCAACATGCCGCGCAATTTTTCCCCATCAGAGACATTCTGCTGGCATCCGTAGCTGTGGGTAAACGCCAGAGGCTGCCTGTTTGGGTACCGGTCCAACAGGATTTTCCGCACCTCTTCCATACATTTTTCCTGCTCGGCCAGATCCTTTTTAGTCAATTCGATTCTATCGCTCATATATTCCTCCACAAGGACAAATTCCTGCGGATTATTATACCTTTTTACGAGGCTTCCGTCAACGAAAAGGTTACAGCAGTGGATGCTCTTTGGAAGCGTAGCTTTTCGTATCAACCGGCATTTTCTTCCACTTTAAGCGGTCTTCTGTCCAAATTTTAAAAATAGAGTAAATTACGGCGAAGGTGGGAACGCCGATAAACATGCCCAGTACGCCCAGATAGCCACCGAACAGAAGAATAGAAAAAATCACCCAGAACGCCGGCATTCCAATAGAGTCTCCTAAAATGCGCGGGCCGAGAATATTCCCGTCAAACTGCTGCAGGCAGACCACAAAGATCACAAACCACAGCGCCTTGATAGGGTCAATCAAAAAAACGATCAGGGCGGAGGGAATCGCGCCGATAAAAGGCCCGAAATACGGGATCACATTCGTCACACCCACAATTACGCTGACAAGCATTGCCATCGGCATGCGAAAAACCGACATGCCCACAAAGCATAAAATACCGATAATCAAAGAGTCCAGAAGCTTTCCGGAAATGAAGCCGCTGAAGATCCGGCTACTGGTATGGGTCATGTCGATGAGCCTTTCCACAAAACCTTTAGGAAGCAGCGCATAAAGAAACTTTTTGATCTGCGCGAAAAATCGCTCTTTTCCGAACAGAAAATAAATGGAAATAATCACGCCCAAAACCAGATTTGTAAGACCTGTGGTCAGATTTTTTGTGGCGTTAAGCACCAGCGGCAACGAGGTAGAAAGCCAATTATAAAAGGTTTCCAGGATTGCTTTTGCCGACTCGTTGATTTTTGCCAGCGTTTCCTGAAACAGTTCCTCCTTCGGCAGCATGACAAATAAATCGTTCAGCCAATCGCTCACCCTGCCCCAGTAAAGCGAAAGATTCGAGACAATCCCCGCGATGCTGGCCGTAACCTGCGGAATTACCACCGACAAAAAGATCCCGATGACCAAAAACGCCACCACATAGGTAAATAAAACCGAAAGTCCTTTGTTCCATTTGGGCGGAAGCTTGCCCCGACTGATTTTCGGCAGCGCCTTTTTTTCAAAAAAGCGCGTTACCGGATCGAGTACAAAGGCGATGGAAAATCCGTAAATAACCGGCAGAAGAATGTCGATCAATTTGCGAAAAGCTGCTTTATAGGAATTAAAATTGTGCAGCATATTGTAGCAAACCAGGGATGCAATGACCACCAATACCGCGTAAACGGCGATCGTTGTGTATTTTCGGTTCCATTCAATTTTCAAAATAAACGCCGCCCCTTTATCAAAATAATCTGTCGCCCAGCCATTTTAAAAAATGATCCATCCCCCTTGAAGCCGCTCTTTTCTTTTGCGGCAATTATTCTTCGCTCAAAGATACCCATTCTTCCATAACGAGGGAAAGGCTCTGTTTTGCTTCATCCAGTTCTTTGCATTTCTCTCCCATCAAAAGATAATTTTCATAAACTTGGGGCAAAGCGATCTCTTCCTCCAGCTGCCGGATCTGTTCCTCCAGTCCGGCAATCCGAGCCTCGGTTTCCTTTAAAAGCTGGCGGCGTTTGATCTGCTCGTTTTTCTGCTGACGGGTCCGATATCCTCCGGAGTTGGCCGCCTTAACCGGCGCAGATGGTCTGTCCTCCTGCCCAGCAGAAGCCGCCTTATTCCTTCGCCGTTCCTTTTCGGCCAGATATTCGTCATATCTGCCCTTGTAAATCTCCACACCGGAACCGGTAAATTCCATAATATAATCCGGCACCCGGTTGAGCATATACCGGTCGTGGGAGACCATCAGGACCGTCCCCTCATACTCCTGCAGCGCCTCTTCCAATACCTCCTTGGACGAAAGATCCAGATGGTTGGTCGGCTCATCGAGCAAAAGGACGTTTCCCCGCTGAAGCATCAGTTCTGCAAAAGCCAGCTTCGCTTTTTCCCCTCCGGAAAGGACCGATACCTTTTTGTATACCGCTTCCCCGGTGAGAAGAACGCTTCCCAAAACGCTGCGCACCTGGTTCTCTGTCATCTGCGGGTACCGCAACCAGATTTCCTCCAAGGCCGTTTTGCCGGGATCCAGTCCCTTTAACTCCTGCTCGTAATAAGCAGTTTTAACGTTTTTTCCCCAATAAAATCTGCCGGAATCGACAGGGATTTTTTTTAAAACCGCTTTAAGAAAGCTGGATTTTCCCACGCCGTTGGCGCCGATAATTGCGATTTTGTTTCCCCTTTCAACGTGCAGATGGATTCCATCCGCCAGGTGTTTGCGGTTTTCTCCCTCCCCTACCGAAAGAGACAGGTTTTCTACCACCAGCACATCTTTAACCGGTTCCCGGTCATAGGAAAAGGACATCCGAGCCGCTTTTAAATCGCCCTGCGGTTTTTCCACCCGTTCCATCCGCTCCAAAGCGGCAATCCGGCTTTGGGCGCGTTTGGTCGTCGAGGCACGAACCAGATTGCGCGCCACAAAATCCTCCATTGAGGCAATTTCCTTCTGCTGCAATTCGTATTCCTTTTGCTGACGTTCCCGCCGCTCTTTTTTTAACAGCACATATTTCGAATAGTTTCCTTTATAGGTTTCCAGCTTGTGCCGTTCCACCTCCCAGATACCCAAAACCAGTTTGTCCAGAAAGTATCGGTCGTGAGAGACCAGTAAAAGTGCGCCTTTATAGCCTAAAAGATACTCCTCCAGCCAGGTCAGCGTTTTAAAGTCCAGATGGTTGGTCGGCTCGTCAAGGATCAGCAGGTCCGGCTGCTCCAGCAAAAGCTTTGCTAGGGCCAATCGGGTCTTTTCCCCTCCGGAAAGGGTCCGGATCACCGTATCCTCCGGCTTGTCGGCAAAGCCCATTCCATTTAAAATGGTGCGGATTTTTACGTCAACCAGATACCCTTCCGCCTTGCTGAACTGCTCGTCCAAAACCGCGTATTCCTCCGCCAAAGCGCGGTAAGCTTCTCCTTCATGATCCAAATCGGGATGTGATATCTGCTTTTCCAGTCCGCGCAGTCTCTGCTCCATTTCTAAAACAGGGCGAAATACACCGCGCATCTCCTCCCAGATGGTGTGATCGGTGGAAAGTCCGCTGTTTTGGCGCAGAAAGCCGATACTGACGTCGTTGGAAACGGCGATAGAGCCACTGTCCGCCTGAAGGCCGCCTGTGATCAGGTTTAAAAGGGTCGATTTTCCTGCTCCGTTGACGCCGATTAAACCAATGCGGTCTCCATCCTCAATTTTTGCTGTGATATTTTCAAGCACCACATTGGCGCCAAAGCTTTTGTTTACTTGTTCAATTGAAAGCACCATAATTTTGTATCCTTTATATCCAAACGTTATTTTTATTTTATCACATCCTATTTTTTTCAGCAACAGATATTGACAAACATGTTTTTGCTGTTTATTCTTACTTTAAAAAGGCAAAGCAGTCTCCGCCGGTACAGTTTAGGTATCGGCTTTTTTCGATTGACTGAGAAAACGGAGGATGAATCATGAACCGCATACAAATAAAAACCCAAATTCCTTATGATGTGCTGATCCGTCGCGGAATTTTAGAAGAGGCCGGGCAGGAAATCCAAAAAGTTAAGCCGCACGCGAGGCTTGCCGTTGTAACCGACTCCAACGTGGCGCCCATCTATCTGCGCAGACTGCTGGATTCACTGGAGAGAGCAGGCTATCAGGATGTCCCCTCCTTTACGATGCAGGCGGGGGAAAACACCAAATCGCTGGAAAACGCCGGGCTTTTATACCGGCTGCTGTCTCAAAGCAGGATTTCCCGGGATTGCTGCCTCATCGCGCTTGGCGGCGGGGTCATCGGCGATCTGACCGGATTTGTGGCGTCTACCTACCTGCGGGGCATTTCTTTTATCCAGATTCCCACCACCCTTTTGGCCCAGGTGGATTCTTCTGTCGGCGGAAAGACTGCGGTCAATCTGCCGACGGGGAAAAACCTTGTGGGCACCTTTTGGCAACCGTCTTTGGTACTGTGTGACCCGGATACCCTTTCTACCCTGCCGGAAGAAGTGTTTTCCGACGGAATCGCCGAAGCGGTAAAATGCGGTATGATTAAGGACCCTATCTTGTTTGATCTTTTGGCAAAAAAAGATCCGCAGGAAAATCTGGAAGAAATCATCAGCCGCTGTATTGCCGTTAAGCGGGATGTTGTGGAAGAGGATGAACAGGACACCGGCAGCCGGATGCTTTTAAATTTTGGCCATACAATGGGGCACGCGGTGGAAAACTGGATGCAGTACCGCCAACGCCACGGACAATGCGTCGCCGTAGGTATGGCCATGATTCTCCGGGCCCAAGTGGCAGCCGGAACCCTTCCTGCATCAGTGCTTGAACGTTTTCTGGCCACCTGCCAAAAGTATCACCTTCCCACTGCCTGTGATGCCGCCTGGGAAGATCTGTTCGAAATCTGCCGCCAGGACAAAAAGAATACGACTCAGGGAATCCGAGCAATTCTTCTGCGGGAAATTGGCGACAGCTTTATTAAAACCCTCCCCTTTGCAGAATTTGAAGGCTTCATCAAAGGCGGTGAAGGACAATGAACATCCAAATTACACCGGGGCCTTTGAGCGGAACAGTCTGCGCGCCGCCATCTAAAAGCATTGCCCACCGCGCTTTGATCTGCGCGGCGCTGGCCGAGGGAACCAGCGTCATTTCTCCGGTGGATTCTTCAAAGGATATGGACGCGACCATCGGCGCCCTTCGGGCCATGGGCGCAGTAATCTCCCGCCTGGGCAAGAGAATTTCTGTCACCGGAATCAGCGCGCCGCCGGCGCAGGCGCAAATCGACTGCATAGAATCCGGCTCAACCTTACGCTTTTTGATTCCCGTCGCCGCCGCGCTGGGTATTTCCTGCCGTTTTACAGGATCCGGCCGTCTGCCCCAGCGCCCTCTGACTCCTTATGTCGACGCTTTTTTATGTAAAGGCATAAAGCTTGATAGTTGTTTTGTCCCCGCCAGCTGTTCCGGCCAACTGGAACCGGGAGCCTATCAAATCCCCGGCGATGTCAGTTCTCAATTTATTACCGGACTTTTATTCGCGCTTCCGATTCTTGATGGCGACAGCGTTATTTCCCTTACTACGCCGCTGGAATCCGCGCCCTATATTGATTTGACAATAGACGTTTTGCATTCGTTCGGCATCAGGATCTTAAAAGAGGATAACCGCTTTGTCATTTCCGGCAGACAGCGCTATCAGCCGCAAAATTTTGCGGTAGAGTCCGATTATTCCAACGCTGCCTTTTTCCTCACCAGTGCTGCGCTGGGGAATTCTGTAAAGCTTTCCGGCTTGTCGCAAAAATCCTTGCAGGGTGACCGGGAAATATTAACCGCTTTATCCGCGTTCGGCGCTTCCCCCGTTTGGAAGGATGGCTTTTGGGAAATCCCACAGATCGTCTGCCACGCCGCACAGATCATGGGGCGGGACATTCCGGACCTTCTGCCCATTTTATGCGTAGCTGCTGCGGCCGTTCCCGGTCAAACTGTTATTCACGAAACGCGGCGCTTAAAACTCAAGGAAAGCGACCGCGCCGCCGCCATGACCGATTGTCTGACCCGTTTGGGCGCAAAAATCCGTGAAGAGCCCAACGCCCTTGTGATCGACGGCGGATTTCCTCTGCACGGTGGGACTGTGTCCTCCTACGGCGACCATCGGATTGCTATGTCCATGGCGATTGCCGCTGGTTTGGCCGACTCGCCAGTTGTAATCGAGGATGCCCAGGCAGTGGAAAAGTCTTACCCCGGATTCTTTGCGGATTTTCAAGCTTTGGGAGGTGTTTTGCATGTCGTCTAGCTGGGGAAACCAGATTAAGATTTCTGTTTTCGGCGAATCACACGGAACGGCTATCGGCGTAGTAATCGACGGACTGCCTGCCGGGGAACCGATCGATTTCGATGCGCTTTTGGCCTTTATGGACCGCCGGCGTCCCGGTCAAAACCGTTTTTCTACACCGCGCAAGGAAACCGATCATCCCCACATCCTCTCCGGCTTTTACCAGGGGCAAACCACCGGCACTCCGCTTTCGGTCGTAATCCGCAACGGTGATACCCACAGCGCGGATTATGCGCAGATGAACAGCGTCGCCCGGCCGGCCCACGCAGATTATACCGGCCATCTTCGGTATCACGGCGCCCAGGATCCCCGCGGCGGCGGACATTTTTCCGGCCGGCTGACCGCTCCTTTGGTTGCCGCCGGCGGAATTTCCATGCAAATTCTCAATCGGCGCGGCATTCGAATCGGCGGGCATATCGCCTCAATCGGCGAAGTGGACGACACGCCGTTTGACAGTGTGCATCTCTCTCCCGAAGCGCTTTTGGCGCCGGGAAAAAAGCGCTTCCCGGTGCTAAACGACCCTTCCGGTGAAAAAATGCAGCAGCTGATTGAAGACTGCCGGAAAAATCAGGATTCAGTGGGCGGTGTGGTGGAGTGCGCGGCCGTCGGGTTCCCTGCCGGCATCGGTTCCCCCATG
>CAJTQM010000017.1 GCA_910578255.1 uncultured Oscillospiraceae bacterium | reverse complement strand
CAGTCCATCGGTGCGCTGTGCGCCATCTCCGTCTGCGCGGGCGGGTTGATGGGCCTGCCGCTGGTGGTAGCGGAATACCGGGAGCGAAAAATCCTGAAACGCTTTCAGGTCACACCCATCAGCCCCGGTATGCTGCTTGCTGTAGAATTTCTGATCTATGTGCTTTATGCTCTGGTGTCCCTGATTACCCTGCTCCTGGTTTCCAGGCTGGCCTGGGGCGTTCATCTGCGCGGCTGCTGGGGCGGATTTGCTGGCAGTTGGCTCCTGACCGTACTTTCTACCTTGAGTATTGGCATGATGGCGGGCGGTATCGCCTGTGTGCTGTATTTTCCCATGCTGATTTTCTCCGGGGCCACCCTGCCTTTTGAAGTGATGCCGGAGAGCGTGCAAAAGATTATCAGTGTGTTCCCCATGACCCAGGGCATACAGCTTATGAAATCGGCGTTCCTGGGCCTGTCGGTTGAAGATTTCACATTACCCTTTCTTGTGATGCTGGCCGTTACTCTGGTCTGTTCTGGAATTGCGGTGAAATGCTTTAAGTGGGAGTAATTTTTTAACCGCTGATGCGTTGAATGCCTGAAAGTGGCGGCTTTTAAGAAATCAAGGCTATTTTGGAAACATGGCGCGATTGTTAATCTTTTGCCGGTTCCAGGTCCTTTTTTAACTTGCCCAGGCCATCGGCTTTGCCGGTGGTACCTGACTTTCTGGTTTTTGTAAGCCGCCTTGCGAAAAATTTCCTGCCCATATCCTTTTTCCGTTGATTTTATGTTACAATAAAGGAAAATTTGCGAATTAAAGTGGGGAACGCTTATGGAACCTTTTCTTCTAAAGCCCGCCTACAAAGCTTCGATTTGGGGCGGCAAAAAACTCAAAGAAAAATTTCACAAGGAATATCCGGGAGAAACCATCTCCGAATCCTGGGAACTCTCCGTGCACCCGGCCGGGTTGAGCCTGATCGCCAGCGGCCCGGATTATGGGCACCCTTTGGCAGATTTTGTCAAGGATCCTGCGGTCCTTGGCCGTTTTGCCGCCGCCCATCCTCTCTTCCCTTTGATGATAAAATGGATTGATTCTCAGCTTCCCCTATCCATCCAGGTTCACCCGGACGATGCATATGCCCTGGCCCACGAAAACGACATGGGGAAAACGGAAATGTGGTATATTATCGACTGTGAGCCTGGCGCTTATCTTTACTACGGTTTTTCCAGGGAAATTTCCCGCGAGGAGTTTGTCCGCCGAATTGAGGAGGACCGCCTTCTGGAGGTTGTAAAAAAGGTGCCGGTGAAAAAAGGCGACGTGTTTTTTATCCCGTCCCGTACCCTTCATGCCATCGGCCCGGGGATTTTATTGGCCGAGGTGCAGCAAAGTTCCAACGTAACCTACCGCATCTACGATTATGGCCGGTTGGACGCCGACGGCAAGCCCCGTCAGCTGCACATCCAGCAGGCAGTGGAAGTCACCGATTTAGGGCCTGTTTTCGACACGGTTCCGGTTCCCCTGCTCCTTGCCAATTCTCAGGACCGGCTTTTGGCCAGCTGCCCTTATTTTGCCGTTGTCCGCCAGCATTTAAAAACCGACCGTCGATACGTCGGGGATCCCAATTCTTTTCACGCGCTGATGTGCGTCGAAGGAAAGGGTCAGCTGTCTCATGCCCAAGGATCCTTTGCCGTCCCTGCCGGAGCGACGGTTTTTGTCCCGGCCGACAGCTGCCCCTTCACTCTTTCGGGGGAAATGACCCTGCTGGACGTTTTTGTCCCCGATCCCGCCTTATTTTAGACGCAAGAGTTTTTTTAAGTTTTTTAAAAAAAGAAAGGTCTGACTCGATACAAAAAAGCCGCGACGCGGAGAGCCGTCGCGGCTTTTTTTCGATCAAGAATCTAAGCGTTACGCTTTATTTATTTTGCTTTTTTCATGGCAACCGCGCCAGCCGCTGCCAGGGAAACAACCGCCAGAGCAATCGCAACGTTTACAAAATCCACAGAACCGGTAGACGGGTTCTTATCGGTTTTGTTGGGGGTGGTGTTGACAGAGGTGCTGTCGGACACCGAAACCGCTTTGAGTTCTTTGTCAGAGATCACATAGGAACTCAGGGTCTTGGTTTTCAGCGTCAGCGTGCCATCCTCTTTGTTGTATTCCGCTTTGGTTTTCACCAGTTTATCTTCGGAATTCACCTCGTACAGATACCAATCCTTGTCGTTGTCAACGACATTATAGGTCAAGGTGCCGTTGAAATCGAAGGTGGGATTGCCATTAAACTGCAGGAAAGAAAGATCCGCGTCCTCGTTGGCCTGCACAATGGATTTTACCGCTTTGGTCGTGTAGTGCATATTCACATCGGCCTGATCCTCCAGGCGGACGTTAAAGTATGCGTCTACATCGGCAAAGCTGAAGGTCACGTTTTTATTGGAAGAGTTGAAAGCGTATACCGGGGTTTCGTTGTCCAGAACGATCTCCAGTTCCGCATCCGCGTCGACCGCAGCTTTCTTCCATTGGGCGGTAAAGTCAAAGGAGTAGGTTTTTACAATCGCGTTGGTGTTTTTGTTTCTCAGCTGGATATCGCCGGCGATGTTGGACGCTTTGGTTCCGTAGGTGGTTTTCAGCTTCAGAATCAGCGCATCTTTGCCATCGTTGTTTTTCCCGACAGTAACGGATTCAACCGCGTCCTTGCCGGAGGTCAGCTTGTTCGTTACCTTCAACTCAGAAGCGTTCATATCCTCTTCCAGCAAAACCTCAACCGATTGGCCGGGCGTATGCTCCTGTACATATTTGTCATTTTGATTTTCTGCCTCTTCCGCAAACGCTGTCAAACTGGATGCTGCGACGGCCGCGGCCATCATCAAAGCAGCTAGGGTCTTTTTCATAGATTTTCCTCCTTGAAATTGTTTGGCGGCGTGCTCTCCAACAGGCCGTTCCCTCTGGGGGAAGGGGATTTTCTTTTTCCCTTTCCTTGGGACAGCCTTATTATAGAAAAGCGGCGCGGATGTTTCAACCGGTGGATTTTTCCCCTTCGCGCAGCTTTTTCCTTTGTTGGGAAAAAACCTTTTTGTCTGTTGGCGCCGTTTTGGGAAGAAGTCAAAACAATGGGAAAAAAACAAGAATCTTCCTTGTATCAAACGATAAAAAATCAGCTTTTTGCAAGCAATTTCGCAAAAAATCCGGACAAAAAACAGCCCGGACGCAAAAGCATCCGGGCTGTTTTGGGAAAAATCGCTTTTCTTGTGGGAAAATTCTCATTAGATGGAACGGGTATATTCCTTCAGCCAATCCCGCTCTTGTGTGTTCAGGCCGTCGAACAGCTTGCTGTAGACCAGCGCATGATAATCGTTTAAGGTCCGGCGCTCCTTTTCGGTCAGATAGCGGGGGTCGATGCCGTCCAGGTCAATCGGCGCGTAGGTCACCGGTTCAAAATACATAAACTGGCCGTCGCCGTTCTTCACACCCTTGCGGCAGATTAATTCGTTTTCCGTACGGATGCCATGGCTGCCCTCGATGTAAATACCCGGTGGTGACCATCCCCTCCTCCAAAACCGCGCTGTCCCGCCGCTCCGCGACAATTCTCCAGCGGAAGCCGTTGGGCGCTTCGTGGACATTGAGCAGGTAGCCGATTCCATGGCCGGTGCCGCATTTATAGTCCAGATCCAGATCCCAAATGGGACCCCGGGCCAGAATATCCAGATTCAGGCCGGTACAGCCATATAAAAACCGCGCGTTGGCCAAACTCAGATTGCTGCGCAGAACGGTGGTAAAATGCAGCTTCTGCTCCTCGGTAATGGGACCTAACACCATCGTCCGGGTGATGTCGGTCGTGCCCTCATAGTATTGACCGCCGGAATCCACCAGAAGCATTCCCTCCGGCTTTAACTCTGCGTTGGACTCTTCTGTAGCGGAATAGTGCATCATCGCCGCATTGGCCTTGTAGGCGGAGATGGTCTCAAAACTCGGCTCGATAAAGCCCTCCTGCTCCGCGCGGCGGGCCAAAAGATATTCTGCCGCGCTTAGTTCGGTCATGGGGATTTTTCCCACATTGGTTTTGAGCCAATACATAAACTTGGTAAAGGCAATACCGTCTTTCACGTGGGCGCTGCGGATATTTTTTAATTCCACCGGATTTTTGATCGCCTTGGCCAGCTGGGTGGGATTGGCTTTCTCCACCTTTTTCCCCTGAATCGAAGCGTCGATTTCATAATTGACCTTCTGGGGGTCCAAGAGGACGGTTTCATCGGCCGGCAGATGCTTGACAAAGGAAAGGACTTCGTCATACGGATGGATTTCTACCCCGTCGGCCGCCAGCTTTTCCCGAATCTCATCCGTAATGCAGACCGGATTTACAAAGAAATGGGCTTTTTCCATCGTAACAACCGCATAGGAAAGCACCACCGGATTACACTCCACATCGTTTCCCCGGATGTTAAACAGCCAGGCGATATCGTCCAGCGTGGTGATCACATGGACAGTACAGCCGTTTTTTTCCATGGCGCTGCGCAACTCGCACAGCTTTTGGGCAACGGATTTCCCCGCGTATTTTTCCTCCAGCAAAAATGCCGGTTCGGCCGACATCGGGGGGCGATCCTCCCAAATCAAACCGACCAAGTCCTCGCCGGTGGCCAAAGATGCCTGCTTGTCCGCCAGCTTTTCCATAAAGGAACGGCCCTGGGCGGCGGTGAGTACCCGCCCGTCAAAGCCCAGCTTTCCGCCGGTGGGAATGGCGTCGTACAAATAATCCTCTATGGAAGGGGTTCCCTCTTCGCCAATTTTCATCAGTGTAACGGTCGTATCCTTCAGCTGATTGGCAGCCTGGATAAAATACCGGCCGTCGGTCCACAGGCAGGCTTCTTTGGCGGTGACCACCAGCGTACCGGCGGAACCGGTGAAGCCGGACATATACCTTCTCGCTTTAAAATAGTCCCCCACGTATTCCGACTCGTGAAAATCGGAAGTCGGGATCACATAAGCGTCGATTCCGCGCTGGGCCATCAGCCCGCGCAGCTTTTCCAATCTTTGCGGTATCATGAAGCTTTTCCTCCTCGGCTTTTTTCGGCTTTCATTATAGCACAATCGGACTTTAAAAAACAATCGCTTTTGGGAAAGCGCCGGTAAAAAGCCTTTATGCCAGTCTCCTCGACAAATGGATCGCTTTTTTCAACTCCGGCACCAAAATTGCCGCCGAAAGGATCTTAACGGCATCACCCGGCAGGAAGGGAATCACACAGGCGCCAAGCGCCGCCATCAGCCCCTTGCCGGTGAGCAGAACAAACCAGACAGTACCGAACAGATAGCAAAGCGTCAAGCCGCCCACCATGCCGATGGCCAGCTGCCAGGAACGATCTCCCCAATAGGTCGATACCATACCCACGGCCAGCGCCGCGAAAATGTACCCTAAGATATATCCGCCGGTCGGGCCCACCAAGGCGGACAGCCCGCCACGGAAATTGGCGAAAACCGGAACGCCGACCGCGCCCATCAAAATATAGACCACCATACTGACGGCACCTTTATAGCTTCCTAAAATACCGCCGGCCAAATACACCGAAAACAATGCCAGGTTAATGGGTATTTCTCCGATGGGGATACCGATTTGGGAAAAAACACCCGTCGCCGCTGCCAGCAGCGCACACAATACCATGTCTTTCACGGTAAATCTTTTTGCCATCTTTTTTGTCTCCTATCTGATTGGATTGATTTCGATTTTTCTCCAAAAAACCGAAATCAAAGTTATTATAACAAATTTCGCAACAAAACGCAATCTATAATCCTAATTGAACAAAATATTGGCCGATCATCGGCAGTCGTTGGAATTTGCGGGGACGGACTTCTCTTTTAACGAATCACTAAATTTTTTACATTCCTCTTTTTGGCTGTTTGAAAGGCAATGGAGCGCGGTATTATGGATCGCGCCCTCCAATGCGTAAAGATGTACCAGGCAAACCTGCGGAAATGCTTTCTTTAGCCTGATAAACGCTTCTTTAGAACCGAGCGCCGTCAGCTGTTCCGGAGAATCAATCCCCACGGCGGTCAGCTTCTTCGCCAGTTCTTTTCCGATATTTTTCATACTGGTCAATTCCGGCATATTTTCCACTCCTTCTCGACGGATTCTGCTGGTATTCTCCAAACCCCTTATCCTTTAGCATAAGAGAAACTGTCTGTCAAAGGGATGATTATTTCCGATTGGGTTTTCTTTTAACAGATAGCAATTTCATATAATCATTAAATTCAGCTGTACTCGTTGGCTTAAACATTACCCATTTCCCGTCATGATAGGTTTGGGCCTCATCATATTGCCTGCAAACGGCATGAGAAAGTGTATCCCTTATGGCTTCAAATTTTGCCCTTTCCTCTCTTCCAAAAACGATCATAAAACCAACACAGTTTCTTTTTGCGTACAAGCTGCAAAGGGTTTTTCCGCCTCTGCGATACTTATACTCGTAAGCCCAATTCTTGCCCCCAGTATTCCACAGCCGTTCCATATCGTATTTTTCATCAATAGCCGAACATAACCCTTGCCAGACTTCATACAAGGATTGTCCGAGCAATTCCTCCAGAATTGATTGAGTTGGCATTGTTTCGAGCATAATATCCCCCGTAAATACGAATCTGTCAAGTTGATAGAAATAAGTAAAGTATACCGCCATAGACGCGAAGTTTCAACCATTGTCTATTGTGCTGATTGGTCAATCACCGTTCTTTTAGCTTGTTTTATTCTGCCACCAACGCGTCGTGGTCAAGCGGTCAATGTAATGTATTCGATGGTGAACCTATTCTTTATTCAATAGAACCATTTGAAAAAATGGAGCGGCCCATTTCCTCCGCCATTTTCCACATTGACTTTCTCTTTTTTTCGGGCTAACATAAGAGTAAGAAAACATTCGTTTCTTTTGAAAAAACGATACCGACAAAAGGAGTTTTTTTATGGCTGCCCTTTCCACCAATATCCAATTTCTCAAAGGCGTTGGGGAAAAACGTGCACAGCTGTACGGCAAACTGGGGATCGTCACCATCGGCGACCTTCTGGAATACTATCCCCGGGATTACATCGATTTTTCGCATCCTGTTCCCATTGCCCACGCGCCCTTCGACCGCCCCTGCGCCATCCGCGCCAGGGTCTCGGCAAAATCCCCGGAGCAGCGCATCCGCAGGGGGCTTTCGCTGTTTAAGGTGCTGGTGACTGACGGGCAAAGCGATCTGCTCATCACCTTTTTTAACGCCAAATACACCGTTTCCTCTTTAAAAGAAGAAGAGACCTATCTGTTTTACGGCAAAGCGGCGGGAAATCTAAGCCGCCGGGAACTGGCTTCCCCTCTGGTTTTCTCGGACGATCCCAACCTGTCTTTTTCGCCGGTTTACCCTTTAACCGAGGGACTCTCCTCCAAAATAATCGCCGCCAACGTCCGGCAGGCGCTGGATGCCGCCGAGGGGCTGGACCTGGATCCGCTCCCCGGTGCCCTGCGGGAAGCCAACGATCTATGCAGCCGAAAGGAGGCGCTGAAAAACATCCACTTCCCCGCGGATGAAAGGGCGCTGGCCAAAGCGCGCCGTCGGCTGACATTTGAGGAGTTGTTTTATCTGCATCTGGCGCTGGGGCAGGCAAAACGCACCTCCCAAAAAGAACCGGCTGCCCGGATGCGTCCGGTTTCCATGCAGGAATTTTATTCCCTGTTCCCCTTTTCCCTTACCGGCGCCCAGCAGCGCGCCATCGACGAATGTCTGGCGGATTTTTGCCGGGACGCTCCCATGAATCGCCTGCTGCAAGGAGATGTCGGCTCCGGCAAGACGATGGTAGCCGCCGCCTGCGCCTACTTTTGCGCCCAAAACGGCTATCAGACTGCCATGATGGCACCTACCGAAATTCTGGCGTTTCAGCATTATCAGACCTGGTCGAAACTCTTCCAAAACGCGGGGGTCTCTGTCGGATTTCTAAGTGGCTCTTTAACCGCGGCGGCAAAGCGGCAGATAAAGGAACAGCTGGCCGCTGGTGAAATACAGATCATCATCGGTACCCACGCGCTGTTACAAGACAGCGTGTCCTTTCAGCGTTGGTGATCACCGATGAGCAGCACCGGTTCGGGGTATCCCAGCGGATGGCACTGACCCAGAAAACCCCAACCGGTCAATTTCCTCACGTACTGGTCATGTCCGCCACCCCCATTCCCCGCACACTGGCCTTTATGATTTACGGCGATCTGGACCTTTCCGTCTTGGACGAGATGCCCCAAGGCCGCCGGCCGGTGAAAACCTATCTTATCGACCCGCCGAAACGGGAGCGGGCCTATGGCTTTATCCGCAAGCATCTGGATATGGGCGAGCAGGCGTATATTGTCTGCCCGCTGGTCGAGCAGGGGGAAAATTCACCGGAAGGGCTGGAATCGGCGGTGGAGGAAGCGCGGTATCTGGCAGAAAAGGTCTTTTCGGATTATACCGTCGGCATTTTGCACGGGCGGATGAAACCCACAGAGAAGGAGCAGGTCATGGCCGATTTTCAAAGCGGCAGAATCCGCCTTCTGGTCGCCACAACGGTTATCGAAGTGGGGGTGGACGTTCCCAACGCCACCGTTATGATGATTCAAAATGCCGAGCGGTTCGGTTTGTCCCAGCTGCACCAGCTGCGCGGACGGGTGGGCCGCGGACAGTGCGAATCCTTTTGCATCCTGGTCTCCCGGCAAACCGATTCTCCCCGGCTGCGGGCCATCTGCAAAACCAACGACGGCTTTCGGGTGGCGGAGGAGGATCTGCGGCTGCGAGGACCCGGCGATTTCTTCGGGCTGCGCCAGCACGGTCTTCCAACCATGAAATTAGCCGGACTTTTGGAGGACATGACGCTGGTCGAACAGACTCGCTCGGCGGCGCTGGAATTATTGCAGTCGGACCCAGGGCTTCAGCTTTCAGAGCATACCGAACTAAAAAAACGCGTCGGGCAGATGCTGGTGACCGCCAGTGCATAAAAAACGATCGCCGCCAACTTTTTTACAGCAAAGCAAAAATCCCCTGTGAGACCATTTGTCTTACAGGGGATTTTCTATGAAATATTCTTCTTATTCCACGCTGATGATAAAGTAATAAACCGGCTGCCCGCCATTGAGCACCGTCAACTCCACATCCTCCGGCAAACGCTGACGGATGGCTTCCTCCGCCTGGGCTGCCATGTCAACGGTAACATCCTCTCCGTAGTACACCGTCACAAAAGAACTGTCCCGCGAAAGCATCTGCTTTACCAGCTTCGAGCAGGTATGCGCCAGATCCGTCCCGGTAAAGGACAGCTTGCCGTTTTCCAAAGCCAGCAACTCTCCCTCGTGGATTTCGTGGCCGTCGTAGTCCGAATCCCGTGCCGCAAAGGTAACCGAACCGGTAGAAACCGTTTCCAGCGCGTTTGACATGTTGATCTGGTTCTGTTCCAAATCCGCGTCCGGGTCGAAGGCCAGCATTGCCGCAATTCCCTGGGGAACGGTTCTGGACGGCAGTACAGAGACCTTCCGGTCGGCAAGCTTTATGGTCTGCTCCGCCGCCATGATGATATTTTTGTTGTTGGGCAGAACAAATACGTTTTGGGCCGGCGTTGCGTGGATTGCCTTTAAAATATCCTCGGTGGAAGGATTCATGGTCTGCCCGCCGCTGACCATCTGACTGACACCCAGGTCGCGGAACAGGCCCTGAATCCCCTCGCCCGCCGCCACCGCGACAATGCCATAGGGAATCTGCGCATCCACCGGCGCATAAGCCATCGGATCCTCCTTCGGGTTCTCCTTTGCCGCCTGGGATTTGCGGGCCGCAAACTGCTCTTCCATGTTTTCGATCTTCATTTTGCACAGCTTGCCGTACCCAATCGCTTCTTCCAGCGCCTTACCTGGATTGTTGGTATGCACATGGCACTTGATAATTTCTTCGTCGTCCACCACTACCACGCTGTCGCCAATGGACTCAAGATACGCGCGCAGCTTCAAAGAATCCGCGTCCGCCTCTTTTTTCTGCACGATAAACTCTGTACAATAAGAAAACGTGATGTCCGCGTCATATTGGGCGATGGCGTCCTGGAAATCATCCGGTGCATTTTCGCCGGAAGTCTGCTGGACGTCCTCGATCATAACCCCGTCGCGCAAAACGCTTAACATGCCCTCAAAGATGATCAAAAGGCCCTTGCCGCCGGCATCGACCACCCCCGCCTTTTTTAAAGTCGGCAGCATTTCCGGCGTCTGTTCTAAAGAAGAGGCCGATTCTCTTACGATCTCTTCCCATACGGCAATCGGATCGCTATTGGTTTTTGCTACCGCTCTGGCGCGCTCCGCCGCCATGCGGGACACGGTCAAAATCGTCCCCTCAGTAGGCTTCATAACCGCTTTGTAAGCGGCTTCTACACCCATGGTCAGCGCTTGGGCAAAATCGGCTCCGTCCGCCTCTTTTTTGCCTGCCAGACCTTTGGAAAAGCCGCGGAACAGCAAAGACAGGATGACGCCCGAATTTCCGCGGGCGCCTCTTAACAGCGCCGATGCTGCTGTTTTCGCAACAGCGGCCACGGTGGGATTTTCCATCAATTTCAGTTCCGCCACTGCCGCACTGATGGTCATAGACATATTCGTACCTGTATCGCCGTCCGGCACAGGGAAAACATTCAGCGCGTCCACTTCCTGCCGGTGGGCCAGAATATGGTTGGCTCCTGAAATATAAGCGTCGCGCAGTTGACTACCGTTTATCACTTTCTTATAACCTCCCGTAATCGCTGTCCCAAAAAAGCACAGCTTCAAAAGGATCCTCCCCAAAAACGGGAAGCTATTCCGCCCGCATACCGTCTACATACACGTTGACCTTCGCCACTTCCATACCGGTCGCGTCCTCCACCGTGTAGCGAACTTTATGGATAATGCTTTGCACAATCGCAGAAATATTGACGCCGTAGGTCACCACAATATGAAGATCCAGTACCATTCTTCCCCCGACAATATGGACCTTCACGCCCTTATCCGGTACGTCTCTTTTGGCGATCATGGTGCGAAGCCCCTGGTATGGGGTGGTGTGGACAAGTCCTGCAACGCCAAAGCATTCCGAGGCGGCCCGTCCCACCAAATTGGAAAAATACTCTTCGGAAATATGGGTTGTTCCCAGGTGATTCTCCAGTTTAATCAAGCAAATTCCCTCCTGACTGACGCTGCCGGCACTGCCGCTGAGCACCCGACGGCGTATGTATCTTCTGCCCTTCCTGCCAGGGCGGTGCATGTATTTTTACGCTACCAGTCCTGGATGTTATAAAACACATCCTGTACGGTGGCGCTCAAATCATAATAAATCTCCCGGTTGTAATAAACCGCCCCATTTCGCGTTCCAATGGGGATAAACGGGACTGAAACAAAAAAGGAATCCAAAAAGGCTGACAACTCCCCGCTACCCTGACGCCATTGATTGTAGATCTCCAGGGTCTGTTCATTGGCCGGCTCGGTCTGCTGGAGCAAAACAGTGAAAAGAGGGGTCAGATCCAGATTGTCCTTCAGCTTTACCTCGCCAATATACAGATCATACTGCCGCGCGGCCACCCTTTTTTGATATTCGTCAAATGGCACGCCGCTGACCGTCGCGTCCAGCCCAATGGAACGAAGCGTCTCTCGCAGCGTTTGGGCCATCTGTAGCTTGGCACCGTTTTCGCTGTTGACCAGAATATCCACCGATACTCTTCTTGTACCCATTATAATGTAACCCTCATCATCCCGGTTGTCAAGGCCGAGTTCTGCCAGCAGGGCCTGTACCCGTTCAAAATCCTGGCTTTGCCCCGGTGCAAGGCCCGCCAACTCCTCCCAGTTCGCCGGAAAAGGATACGAGGTCTGCCGCGCCCGGTCATAGTAAGAACTCTCCAACAATTCGCCGCCGTCCACCGCCGCCGCGAGCATCTGGCGGAACCGCTGGTCCGAAAACCTGGCGCGGCTGTCGTTGATCCCGATATAAACGAGATACGGCATAGGGACATAATGGATGCTGCCGCCAGTTTCGGCAATGGTTTCGTCCAAATCCACAAACAAATAATCCAGCGAGCCAACCTTCATGCTGTAAAAACCGGTTTCCCGGTCCGGCTGCTGCATCAGGCGGATTTTTCTGATCTTGCCCGAATTCCCCTTGTACCAATGCTGGTTTCTCTCCAGCAGGTTCTCTTCTCCAATTTGATAGCGGCCGCTACCCACCGGCTCGGCGGCGGAACCGTTTTTGATAATCGGAAAGGTTAAAAGGTTAGCAAACAGCACGTCTGCCTCTTCCAAAGTAAAAAGGATCTGCGTATCGGATAAAACCCGGACCCCCGTTGTGTTGGAAAGCTGCTGCGTATATTGATTCTGGGTTGCCACCGCCTGCCGGTAAGAATACTGCACATCCGCCGCCGTCAGCGGCGTCCCGTCCCAGAAAAAGATATCCGGCCGAATGGTGACAGTGCAGGAGGTTCCCTGCAAATCGACCTGAGAGGCAATACACAAATCATACCCGTAAGATAGATTCAGCTTCACAAGAGAGTCATACAATAGCGGCACCACTCGCAGGCTGGTATCGGTGACCATCTGATAAGGGTTCAGCGTCGTCTCCCCCACTGGCACCCGCAGCGTCGTCAGGTCCCGGTAGGTATACTCCGCAGTCGATACCGTCTGCTGGTCCTGTACCGTCATCAAAAGATCATCCTGCATGATATTTTCAAAAGAGCAGCCTTGCAGCAGCACCAAAGCCGCAGCCGCAAGCCCTATCAACTTCTTTTTCATCTGTGTCATCCTCTGGCGCTGGTCAAAATGATTCTTTGGTGAAGAAGAAAATTCCCCTGGAAAGTCCATCCAAATCCGTTCGGCATCCAGAAAAATTCAATCAAACTTGCTAACCATTGTTATTATATCATAATTTGGCTTTTATAAGTATGAACGTTTTATAAAATTCCGGCCGGACCCACCCGCGCTTTTTGCGTCTTTTTTGCAGATAAAACCGGCCAAACAAAAAGCGGCGGGAAGCCCCCGCCGCAGACCCGACTCTCATTTGCGTTCGACGATCAGCCGAATTGCTGTTCTTTCCTCGTTATTCACCACAATATTTCCAAAGGTCGGAACACAAACCAAATCCATTCCCGCCGGCGCTAAGTACCCTCTGGCAATCGCGATTGCTTTTACTGCCTGATTTGTAGCGCCTGCGCCGATCGCCTGTACCTCTACGGAACCAGATTCCCGTACAACACCGGCAATCGCCCCGGCCACCGAGTTGGGGACCGACTTTGCGGAAACTTTTAATACTTCCATGATGAAACCTCCTGATGGGTTTGGCGATTTGTCTGCGCCTATTTTATAACAATATGGCAAAAAAATCAAGCCAAATACGCAACTTCTGTCGCTATGGGGCTAATCGACCAAAATTCGCTGGATCGACGTCGTTTTTTTTGTTTTTAAATCAATGTCAGCCACAATCCCGCCTAGGGCGCAGGGCCCAGAGGCGTTTTCGAAACGGGTCGGCAGATGTGTGCGCATCCGGCGCAACGCCAGTTCCGGCGAAACGCCCAGCACGGAACAGGCCGGACCGCACATTCCCAGATCCGTTATATAGCCCGTGCCGCCGGGCAGGATCTTTTCGTCCGCCGTCTGCACGTGGGTGTGTGTACCGAACAACAAAGACACTTTGCCATCCAAAAAATAGCCCATTCCCAGCTTTTCGCTGGTGGCTTCGGCATGAAAATCCACCAGAATGATCTGCGCTTGTATCTGCGGCAAAAGCCGTTCCATGCAGCCAAAGGGATTTTCATAGGTGTCCATAAAAACGCTTCCCTGCAGGTTGACAACGGCAATCTGGTAAGAGAGGGCGTCGTACAGGTAAATCCCCGCGCCGTGCGCTTCCGGATGGTAATTGGCCGGGCGGATCAGCCCGATCTGCTCATCCATCAGCCCATTGATTTCCCGGCGGCGCAGACCGTGGTTTCCGGTGGTGATCACATCCACCCCGCAGTCGAAAATCTGCTTGGCCGAAGCGGGAAGAATTCCGTTGCCCTCCGCAGAATTTTCGCCGTTTGCCAGAATAAAATCCGGATGGTATTTTTCCTTTAACTGCGGCATTTTCTGCCGCAGAAAGTTACAGCCGGACTGGCCGACCACGTCCCCAATCGCCAAAACCCGCATTTCGACACTCCTTTGTATCATCCCAGCTTGTCCGGACAAACAAAGAGCCTGCCTGAGGCAGGCTCTAAGCACCTTATCCGGCAAATTATTTCGCGTATTCAATGGCGCGGCTTTCCCGCACAACATGCACCTTAACCTGACCGGGATAATCCAACTCCGCCTCGATCTTTTTGGCAATCTCCCGCGCCACCAGAACCGTCTGGTCATCCTTTACCACTTCCGGCTTAACCAAAATGCGGATCTCCCGTCCCGCCTGGATGGCGTAGCATTTTTCCACTCCGTCAAAGGAGTTGGCAATCTCTTCTAATTTTTGCAGACGCTTGATGTAGTTTTCCACATTTTCCCGCCGTGCACCGGGCCGGGCGGCGGAAATTGCGTCCGCCGCTTGCACAAGACAGGCCACAATCGTCCGCGGCTCCACATCGTTGTGATGCGCCTCAATCGCGTGCAGAATATTCTGATTTTCCTTGTACTTTTTCGCTACGTCAACGCCGATATTCACATGAGACCCTTCGATCTCGTGAGTCAGCGCCTTGCCGATATCATGCAAAAGTCCCGCCCGCTTAGCGCCGGTTACGTCCGCGCCCAACTCTGCCGCCATCATGCCGGCTATATGGGAAACCTCCAGCGAGTGATCCAGCACATTCTGCCCATAACTGGTGCGGTAACGAAGACGGCCCAGCAACTTGACCAACTCCGGATGGATCGAGTGGATACCGGTTTCCAGTACCGCCCGCTCGCCGTCTTGTTTAATTTTGGCCTCCACTTCCCTGCGGGCCTTTTCCACCGTTTCCTCAATGCGGGCAGGATGGATGCGTCCGTCCTGAATCAGCCGCTCTAAAGAAATACGGGCGATCTCCCGGCGGACCGGGTCGTAAGAGGAAAGGGTAATCGCCTCGGGCGTATCGTCGATAATCAGATCCACGCCGGTCATGGTTTCTAGAGTTCGGATATTTCGTCCTTCCCGTCCGATGATCCGGCCTTTCATTTCGTCGTTGGGCAGCGGTACCACTGATACGGTGGCCTCCGCCACATGGTCGGCGGCGCAACGCTGAATCGCCGTGGAGATAATCTCCCGGGCCTTTGCGTCCGACTCCTCTTTGGTCTGCTGTTCAAACTGCGAGACCATCAGCGCCTTTTCGTGGGTTAATTCGTCTTCCAAATTCCGCAGCAGGTACTCTTTCGCCTGTTCGATGGTCAAGCCGGAAATCCGTTCCAGCATTTCAAACTGCCGTTTTTTGATCTCCTCCGCTTCGGCCAGCTTGCTTTCCGCTTCCTTGATTTTGTTTTGCAGAACATCGTCCTTTTTCTCCAGATTTTCCAGCTTGCGGTCTAAAGACTCTTCCTTCTGAACCAGCCTGCGCTCCTGGCGGGTCACCTCAGAACGACGTTCCTTCACGTCCTTTTCCGCTTCGGTGCGCATTTTATAGATCTCGTCCTTCGCCTCAACCAGCGCTTCTTTCTTACGGCTTTCGGCGGATTTAATCGCATCGCTTAAAATGCGCTTTGCTTCGTCTTCCGCAGATCCCAACTCGGCTTCTGCCACTTTGCGCCGGTACTGTACGCCGATAAAAAAGCATAAAATGCCACCGGCGAGAAAAGCAATCACTCCCGTAATAATACAGGCAATTATCGTTGATTGATCCATTACAGCTGCTTCAACCTCCTTCTTTGTTCATTTTGTAATAGCAATATCGAAATGAATGACATTTTCAATATGGTTGCATATCATTCATATTTTAAGGCCTTGCCGCGCTTCTGTCAAGAAATTTATCCGCAGCAGGATGAATTTATCCTTTTCTCAACCGTAGAATTCTTGCTTTTTCCTGTTGACAAGCGTTTCGTCCGGTGCTATATTAATTAGCAATACGATGAATGCGTTGAAAGAGAAGCCTTGGACCAGCGCTTCCCAGAGAGGCTGCCCTAGTGCTGAAAGGCCGCCGCAGCAAGGTCCAAATGGTACCGCCTCTTGAGTGCGGGCAAAACCCGCCGCGTCAGGTGCGTTAACCCCTTGTCCAAATGAGTGGCGGATGTTTCCGCAAGCAGGGTGGAACCGTGGAGCCGAGTGATCGCTTCACCCCTAGATTGTTAGGGGTGAAGCTTTTTTGTTGCCCTTTTAGGGCCGGACAAAAAACTGCCGGAACGTTCTGAGTCGCAAAAAAAGAGAGAGGATGAAAAAGATTGATTCAAATCACATTGCGCGATGGCGCCGTAAGAGAATTCGAGGCGCCGGTTTCCCCCATGCAGATCGCCAAATCCATCGGCGAAGGGCTGTACAAAGCCATCTGCGTCGCAAAAATCGACGGGGTAGTCTGCGATCTGCGCACCCCCATCGAAAAAAACGCGCAGGTAGAGTTTTTGACCTTTGACGACGAAGAGGGCAAGCGCGCTTTCTGGCACACCGCTTCCCATGTGATGGCCCAGGCGGTGCTGCGGCTGTTCCCGGACGTAAAATGTGCCATCGGCCCGGCGATTAAGGACGGCTTTTACTATGATTTCGACACAAAAAGCCCCTTTACTCCTGAGGACCTTGAAAAAATTGAAGTGGAAATGAAAAAAATCGTCAAAGAAGGCATCCCGCTGGAGCGGTTTGAATTGCCGGCGGACCAGGCGCTGGAATTGATGAAGGACGATCCGTACAAGGTAGAACTGATTCAGGAGCATTCCGGCAAAGGAGAAGCCATCAGCTTTTTTAAGCAGGACGATTTTACCGATCTGTGTGCCGGCCCCCATCTGCCGGACACTTCCCGCATCAAAGCGTTTAAGCTGACCTCTACCACCGGCGCCTACTGGCGGGGCGATTCCAATAAGCAGATGCTCTGCCGTGTATACGGCACCGCTTTTCCCAAAGCCTCGATGCTGGAAGCCCATCTCGCCGCCATCGAAGAGGCCAAGCGCCGCGATCACCGCAAGCTGGGCAAGGAACTAGGGCTGTTCACCATTCTGGACGAGGGACCCGGCTTCCCCTTCTTCCTGCCCAAGGGCATGATTTTAAAAAACACTCTGATCGACTACTGGCGGGAGATTCATACCAAGGCGGGATACCAGGAGATTTCGACCCCCATTATGCTCAATCAGGAACTTTGGCACCGCAGCGGTCACTGGGAGCATTATAAAGACAATATGTACACAACGGTGATCGATGACACCGATTTTGCCTTAAAGCCCATGAACTGCCCCGGCGGGATGTTGGTTTACAAAACCGAGCCCCATTCCTACCGCAGCCTGCCTTTGCGGGTCGGCGAGTTGGGCCTGGTGCACCGGCACGAATTATCCGGCGCGCTGCACGGCCTGATGCGGGTGCGCTGTTTTACCCAGGACGACGCCCACATCTTTATGACCAAAGAGCAGATTAAGGATGAAATCGTCGGCGTTGCAAAACTCATTGACAGCGTTTATACCATGTTCGGCTTTAAGTATCATGTGGAACTGTCCACCATGCCGGAGGATCATATTGGCAGCGACGAGGATTGGGAAACCGCGACCAACGCCCTGATTGCCGCTTTAAAAGAATTGGGCAAAGAATATGTGGTCAACGAGGGCGATGGCGCGTTTTACGGCCCGAAAATCGACTTCCACCTGGAGGACTGTCTGGGACGCACCTGGCAGTGCGGCACGATTCAGCTGGATATGCAGATGCCGGAACGGTTCGAATTGGAATACACCGGCGCAGACGGGGAAAAACACCGCCCGGTCATGATCCATCGGGTGGTATTCGGCAGCATCGAGCGGTTTATCGGCATTCTGACCGAGCATTTTGCCGGCGCGTTCCCCGTTTGGCTCAGCCCTGTGCAGGTTTCTGTCCTGCCGATTACCGACCGGCAGCATGACGCGGCGGCTCAAATCAAAGAGAAGCTGGCCCAGGCGGGCATCCGGGTCGAATTGGATGGACGCAGCGAAAAAATCGGCTATAAAATCCGTGAGGCGCAGCTGCAAAAAATCCCGTATATGCTGGTCATCGGCGATAAGGAGCTGGAAAACGGCACCGTTTCGGTCCGCAGCCGCAAGGGTGTGGATTTAGGCGCCATGCCGCTGGATGATTTGATCGCCAAGGTAAAAGGCGAAATCGCCTCCCGTTCCAACGACTAACCGCTTTTTTGAAAAGAAAAACCACACAAAGAGAAAAGGCAGGATGGACCGCTTGCGTCTATCCTGCCTTTTTTTGTCAATACCGCGTAAGCCTTTAAACGCTTTTAAGAAACGTTTCTATAGAGGGAAACGGGAAGTTTCCTATATCGCCATATTGACTTTCTTTAATTCATAAGATGGATGATACAGCCCTGTAGGCCCATAAAACTCGTCACCTATATAAGTAAAGCCCAATTTGTTCAGGAGTTTTTGTGAAGCTATGTTTTTCGGATGATGTCCAGCAAACAAGGTCTCTGCATCCAACCTTGTAAAAGCATATTGCATTACAGCAGTAGCAGCTTCAGACGCATAGCCTCGCCCCCAAAATTCAGGGAGAAGATGAACGCCTAACTCATATTCTTTTTCTTTGCGAGGCCTTAATCCACAACAGCCAATCAAAGCATTTGTAGCTATCTCAAAAATAGGCCAATATTCCACGTTGTACGTTTTTCCATTAGATATTTCTTGGTTTAATCGATCTTGTATATCCTGCATACTAAATTTTCCCAAAGCGCAAATATATCTTGCAACATTTGGGTTTCCCCATAGTATATAAGCCAACGTCAGATCGTTTTCCTGCCATTTGGAAAATTGAATTCTTTCGGTTTGCATAAAATATTTTCTTTCCACCACTGTACCTCGAATTTCGATTTGTTCCCTAATGTATCATGAAGCATCCCCCACCAAAAGAAGGTTGCTTTCCTGCCGCCATTTATTCACTTAACACATGGCTTTATCGAAAGAATCCTTTTTCACCAAATCCAAACCGGCTAAAGCGCCCGCTCCAGCACCCGGACAAATTGCTCCAGTCCCGCCAGATCCTCCTCGTCGAACCGGGCCGGGATGGGGCTGTCGATATCCAGCACCCCAGCGATGGCGCCGTTTTTATAAAACGGCAGAACGATCTCCGAACGGGAAGTGCTGTCGCAGGCGATATGCCCCGCAAACCGGTGGACGTCTTCCACCAGCAGAGGCCGGTTTTGCGCTACGGCAGAGCCGCAAACTCCTTTGCCCACCGGTATTTCTATACAGGCGGGGCGGCCCTGAAAGGGTCCCAGTACAAGCTTTTCCCCCTGGATTAAATAAAATCCCGCCCAATTCACATCCTCCAGCGCCTCTTTTAACAAAGCGCTGGCATTGGCCAGATTGGCCATGGGATGCGGGATCCCTTCCACCAGCGCGGACAGCTGGGAAATTAGCATCGGATACAATTCTTCTTTTTTCTTGGGATAGCCGGCGGGTTCATTCCACATAAAAACACTCCTTATCCAACAACTAGACGCCACACTTTTTGGGTAGCGGCAGCAAAAAACGATAATGGCTTTGGGCCATCCCCATCGTCCGGTAAAAGCGGTGGGCGTCCGTTCGTTTTTGATTGCAGGCGACCTCCAAAAGTTCGCACCCGTTTTCTTTTGCCCAATCCAGCGCCTGTGAAAACAAGGCGCAGCCGATTCCTTTTCCTCGATGGCTTTTTAAAACGGCAAATTCCAAAATTTCTGCCGCCGGCCGCGCGTGGTGCAGTTGCCGCTCCAGCCGAAGGTTCAGCATTCCGACGACCAACCCGTCCTCTTCCCAAACCCAGCACCGGTACCATGGGTTTTCCAGCTGAGACCGGTAAATCTCATAAAAGCCGTTTTGATCCAGCTGTTTTTCCTCCAATTCGCAGATAAGCCGATACAAAGCGGCGGCATCGCTGCCCCTACTGATCCGGCACAAGCGAGCCTCCCCCCTTTTGCACAAAAGGCCCGGACAGAAGCCGGGCGAAAAAACTATTCTTTTTCCCGATTTTTCAGCGCCTGCATCTCATAACACAAAGTCATTAAACTGTCGCCTAAATGGACATTTTCCACCGCCACATCCGGATAGTGGACGCTGATATCGTAGTGGCTAAAATTCCAAAAGCCCTTCACACCAAGGCCGGTTAAGCGGCGGACCAGATCCTGCGAGGCCATTTTGGGAACACATAAAATCGCGACGACAGGCGTTTCCCGGCGGCAAAATTCCTCCAGCTGGTCGGTATGCCGGATGGGGATCCCCGCCAGCTTTTCGCCCACAAAGTTTTCGTTTTGGTCAAAAATTCCCACAATCGAAAAACCCTTTTCCAAAAAATCCATGTGAGACAAAATGGCGCGTCCCAGATTGCCGGCGCCGATTAAAATGGTCTTTTTTTGCAGGCTCAGCCCCAAAATTTTTCCGATTTCTTCCCGCAGGGCCGTTACATTATAACCGTATCCCTGCTGACCAAAACCGCCGAAGCAGTTTAAATCCTGCCGTATCTGGGACGCCGTCAGCCCCATTTTTGCCGAAAGCTCGCCGGACGAGATTCTTTGAACGCCATTTTCCGCAAGCATTCCCAAAAAGCGATAATAACGCGGCATCCGCCGGACGACCGACGCAGAAACCCGCTTTTCGTCCATACCCGTTTCCTCCTAGACAGTTATGTTCCATTCTTTTTATTTTAGCACCATTGATAATCTCTTGTCAATGCGGCAGCGTCCCCGAGAACCCTGTTTTAACAAAATGCCGAATCCGCAAGCCACCGACCGAAACAGTTCGGGAGTCTTTTGTTGCCGATCGCTGATCCGACAAATTCCGTAAAGGCCCTGCTACCACACAAAGGGAATGATTTTATATTTTACCTTCTTTTTATATTCGACGTACCCCTCCAACCCCTGTTCCAGTACTGCTTCCTCGTTTTTTACCCTTTTTGCAATGAGCACAGGATACACAAGAAAAACCGCAAAGGAAAAGACGGAGCCGAGCACCAGCGGCATGGAAAGAAACAAAAGAATCGTCACGCTGTACATTGGGTGGCGGACAACGCCGTATAGGCCGGTGCCAATCACCTTCTGCCCTTTTTGAATTTCCACCGTCCGGGACAGATAGGTATTTTCCCTTAATACCTCCGCGTAGAGTAAATAGGAAAACAAAAAAACCGCCGCGCCGGTCCAGCAGACCCAATCGGGCAACACAATCCATTGGAAACGAAAATTCAGTCCGGCCAGAATAAATCCCAGAAGAAACATCAGGCCGCTAAGCTTGATTAAAAGGCTCTGCTGCGGCTGCCTCTCTCTGGCGTTTAAACGTTTTCTCAACAGCTCTGGCTTTTTTAGCATCATAACGATCCCGGCCAAAAACATCGGGATAAACAAAATCCCCATGAAAAGCCAGGCGTTCCAGTAAAAGAACGTTCCCGCGGGCAAAAAGATCAAAATCCCAACAGCAGCCACGCCGAACACAAATTTTAACACAGCCCCAAAAAACAATTCTTTTGTCATCAAAGTCCCCCTGTCAGTCCCGGTGCTGTATTTTTCTTTTATTGCCGTTTTGGTCCACAATGTAGGTATTATCTAACGTGCCGGTCAAATCCTGCCGGATCGCCGCCAAATACTCCTGGCGCAGCGCCGCCTGCTCCTTCGCCTCTTCCTCGGTCAGACCCACCGACCGCTGCTTGCGGGACAGCTGCCCAATCCGCTCCAATTTACTCTTTTCCATGTCTTCTCCTTTTCTACCGGTCGAAATGAAGATAAGGGATCCGGTCGATCAAATGGGCGCCGTAGCCCTCCAGCAGACGGATTCCCTCCTGGCGCAGACTGTCGTCCTCCAGCGCGCCGGGCGAATGGGCGTCTACGCCGATGATCACGTCGCAGCCTTCTGCCGCGGCAATCTGCCAAAACAGATGGTGGGGATAGCGCTCCTCGCCGGTACGCCGATTGTCCAGCGCACCGCACAGATTGTACTCCAACGGGAAGCCCCGCTCTTTGGCAGCGCGGCATAGGCGAACGCTTGCTTTTTCGCAATAGTGGTCAAACCCGGGATATCCCCGCATAAACAGATCCGGGTGCGCCAAATACGCATATAATCCGGTGGACATTCCTTCCAACGCGCTGTCCACATACCGGTTGAGCATCGTCTCATTCACTACAGCCCGGCCAAAATAAATGCCTTTTTCCTCACTGTATTCAAAATGATTGCCCAGAATCAGATAATCCAGCTTTTCCTTCTGGACCATCCGGCGCAGCCAGTCCATATAAGGGGGAAAATATTCGCACTCTAACCCAATGCGGATTTCGATTTGGCTTTTGTACTGCTCCCGCAGGGCCCGGATGCTCTTTAAATAATCCTGTAACCCCTGTTTCGGGTCCATCCGCATGTGGGAACGGTAGCCGCCGGAAAACGGCCAGGGACAATGATCCGCAAAGCCCAAAATCTGATAATGCCCGGCAATGGCGCTTAAAACATATTCCTCGTCCCGACCGGCCGCGTGATTGCAGCGAAAGGTGTGGGTGTGAAAATTCGTTTTCATAAAATCCTCCGTTTCCCGGCTTTATCCGCCGATTTTCTGGCGCAGGACCACCATATCCACACACTGCTCCTCGCCCTCCCAAATGGGGTCCGGATAAAAATCGGTAAAAAAGCGCGGGATCTTGTGGTCGTAGGCAAAGCCGCATTTTTCGTAAAAGGTCAGGTTTCCGGTGGAGGTATCTGCGGTGCCCACCAGTAAAACCGCCCCTTTCGGCAGGCGTTTTTTCACTTCGCTCACCAGCGCCTTGCCAACTCCCTTGCCCTGCCAGTCCGGCTCTACCGCAAGATTTTTGATTTCCCAGGTGTTTTCCTCCACCGGGCAGTAGGCCACAATACCCACCACCCTTTCCCCGTCGCGGGCTGTAAGCACCGTGCTTTGGGGCAGATACCGGTCGATCATCGGCTCGTAAGGGTCCGCCAACAGCAATAAATCCAAATACTTTTTGGGATTCGAACAGACGGAAAACTTCATATTTCTCCCTCTTTCTGTCAAACACTTCTAAAAAAGATTGTACCACAAAAGCCCGCGAAAAAAAAGACGGATGTGACCAATCGCTCTTTTAAAGGAAGGGCCGGTTCGCGAAATTCTGTTGAAAGAGGCCGCCCTGGGTGATAAAATTTGGATAGAGTCCGAGGGCGTTCGTGGATAAGGGGGAAAATTTTATGTTCCGGATCAAAATAAAAGGCGTGTATCAATCGGAAAGCGATTTAACAAAGGGAAAACCGCTTTTGGAAGGAGCGGTCATGTTCAACGAAGGAAAAAGCCTTCAGGACGCGTTTTTAAAAGGCTTTTTTGTGGGACTTCCTTTGATTCTTTCTATGATCCTCCTGACGATTTTGAAATGCAGAACCATAGATTACACCATCTGGATCGACGGCAAAACCGGCGTAATTTTTGCCGTGATGCTTGCGGTCCTATTTTTGCTGACCTATGTTCACGAGTTGATACACGCCTTGTTTTATCCCAAAGATGCGGTGAAAACGATTTGGAAAGCGCCAAAGCAGGGTGCATATTTTGTGTATTGCGACGCGCCCGTAAAAAAATCCCGATTTATCCTGTTATGCGCCGCGCCGGCGGTTCTTTTGGGAATCGTCCCGTTTATCGCCTGGTATCTGCTGGCGGACTTTATCCCCATGCCCTACGGCTTGGCCATGGTGTTCACCGCATGGCTCATGACGGTCATGTCCATCGGCGACTATGCGAATATCTATCACACCGTCCGGCAGGTCCCCAAAGGGGCAAAGGTCTTGAACTATGGTATGCACTCTTATTGGATCAAGGAGCAAAAATAACCCTTTGCCGGTAAAACCGCCGACGCACATCCACATTGAACAAAAGAAAATTCTATGGTAAAATCAGGCCATCAATCGACAAACGAGGAGGCATTCGGCATGGCATATGTGTTTCGGCCCGCAAAACAGGGAGAAATCGATGCTGTTTTTTCGCTTTTTGAAAAGCGTATCCAGTGGATGGACAGAGAAGAAATCCGTCAGTGGAATGTTACAGATTACTTAGCCGTCTATCCAAAATCATATTATCAGCAGCAGCAAGCCAAAGGAAATTTATATGTCTTGACCGGCGATACGATTGTCAGGGCAGTGGTATTGCTTCAAAACGATGAAAGATGGCAGGATCGCTCTGACTCCCGCGCTTTTTATGTGCATAATTTGGTAACCGACCCGTCGGTGAAGGGAGTGGGAAAGCGGATGCTGACCGAGATAGAGAATACGGCAAGGCTGCATAAAAAACAATATGTGCGTTTAGACTGCGCTGTAGATAACGACTTTTTGAACCAATATTACGCGTCCGCCGGCTATGCGCTTGCAGGGCAATGTCAAGACGGCCCTTATACCGGCAACCGGCGCGAAAAAAAGCTGTGACGATTCACTCGTTTTTATGAAGACTTTCTGAATGTACCACCAGACGAGCCGCCGGGACCAGCGACAGAAATCTGTGTTGTTTTACGAATTCACTTTAAAGCGAAAAAATTTCTCTTTACTTTTGCGCTTTCCTGTGCTATACTCTAACCAAATCCAGAAAGGAAGAATCGTTATGGCCCGTTTTCTTGTGACAGCGGCATATTATTACGGCTTTGCGTATTCGTACGACAAGGTCTTATTTGCTGTTGCTGCCAAACGAAACCCGCTGTAGCGCTTTTTGGAAAAACGCAAAACACGGTCCCGCGGCAAAAGCAGCTGCGGGACTTTTTGTTTGCAGAAAAATCAGAAACGAGGAGAAGCATTATGGTAATCGTACTCAAGCAAAATCCCGACGGAAAAAAGTTAGAGGAACTGATGAAGCGCCTGCGCGGCATGGGACTGGACATCCATCAATCCCAGGGGCAAAGTTCCATGCTGCTCGGTCTGGTGGGCGACACCTCCGCTGTGGATATCGACATGCTCAGCGCGATGGACATTATCGAAACCGTAAAACGGATTCAGGAGCCTTATAAAAACGCCAACCGGAAATTCCATCCGGAGGATACGGTGATCGAGGTAGGCGGCGCAAAAATCGGCGGCGGGCATTTTGCGGTAATCGCCGGACCCTGCTCGGTAGAATCCCGCGAGCAGCTTTGTTCCGTGGCGGCAGACGTGAAAAAATCCGGCGCGGCGATGCTGCGGGGCGGCGCGTTTAAACCCCGTACCTCCCCCTATGCCTTCCAGGGCCTTCGGGGCGACGGCATCAAGCTTTTGCTGGAGGCCAAAAAAGAAACCGGCCTGCCGATTGTCACCGAAATCATGGACCTTTCCCAGCTGTACCTTTTTGACGAGGTAGACGTCATCCAGGTGGGCGCGCGGAATATGCAGAATTTTGAAATGCTCAAGGAGTTGGGGCGCCTGCACAAGCCGATTTTATTAAAGCGCGGCCTTTCCAGCACTTTGCAGGAACTTTTGATGAGCGCCGAGTATATTATGGCCGGCGGCAACCAGCAGGTAATTCTCTGCGAGCGGGGAATCCGCACCTTTGAAACCGCCACCCGCAACACCCTGGATCTTTCCGCTATTCCCGCGCTGCGGGCCATGACCCATCTGCCGATTGTCATCGACCCCAGTCATGCCACCGGATACGCTTCGATGGTCAAGCCCATGGCGGTTGCCGCGGCAGCAGCCGGCGCGGACGGTCTGATGATCGAGGTGCACAACGACCCTGCCAACGCCCTGTGCGACGGACAGCAATCGTTGACTCCCGCCCAGTTTGACGACACCATGCAGGCGGTACAGGCGGTGCTTCCCTTTGCCTGCCGGTAGCCAAAAAGGAGGAAAAGGCCATGCAAATTGGAATTGTCGGTCTGGGGCTGATCGGCGGCTCGCTGGCCAAAGCGGCCAAAGAGCGAACCGGCCATACGGTCCTGGGCTTTGACCGGGACGGCGGCATCATGGAAGACGCGCTGGCCTGCGGCGCCATCGACGGCGCGCTGGACTCTCCGGCGCTTAAAGACTGCCAAATCGTGCTGGTCGCGCTGTATCCGCAGGCGGCGGTGGACTATATTCTCGCCCACCAGGCCGATTTTGGCGCTTCCACAATCGTCGCCGACTGCTGCGGCGTAAAAGAGGTAGTCTGTTCCCCTTGCCAGGCCGCCGCGGAAAAACAGGGCTTTACCTTCATCGGCGGCCACCCTATGGCGGGAATCGAGCGGTCCGGCTTTGCCTATTCCAAAGCCGACCTTTTCTCCGGTGCGTCCATGGTGCTGACGCCGCCGGAAAAAACCGATCCGGCAGCGGTGGAGTTTTTATCCGCCTTTTGCCGGGAATTGGGCTTTGGCCGGATCCAGCTGTCCACCCCCAAAGAACATGACCGAATGATCGCTTTGACCTCCCAGCTGGCCCACGTTTTGTCCAGCGCTTATGTAAAAAGCCCGGCGGCACTGGATCACGCGGGCTTTTCCGCCGGCAGCTTTAAGGATATGACCCGGGTGGCGCGGCTTAACGAAAACATGTGGACCGAACTTTTCTTCGACAACCGTCCGGCGCTTTTAGAGGAAATCGAGGGGCTGGTCCAGCGGCTGGAGCAATACGCCGAAGCCCTTCGTCAAAACGACCGGGAGACCATGCGTCTTTTGCTGAAGGAGGGCCGTCAGCGAAAAGAAATCGTGGGGTAGCATCCCCCGGGAAAGGAGGCGGGTGGCGGTGGAAATTCATCTGGAACGCGCCGGATTAAAAGACGCCGAGACCATCTGGCGCATGCAGATCAAGGCCTTTCAAAAGCTGCTGGACCGGTATCAGGATTTTGCGACCAATCCCGCAAGCGAGCCGTTAGAAAAGGTCCAGGCGCGCCTGGAGCAGGAAAGCACCTACTATTATTTTATCTGCCTAGAAAACGGTGAAAAGGCCGGCGCCATCCGCGTGGTGGACCCCAAAACGCCCGGAGAAAAAAAGCGGATCGCCCCTTTGTTTATCCTTCCGGATTACGAGAACCGGGGATTTGCCCAGCAGGCTATCCGCCTTTGTGAAAAACTGCACGGCCAAAGGGATTGGTCCTTGTCCACCCTTTTGCAGGAAGAAAAAAACTGCTATTTGTACGAAAAAATGGGATACCGCGCCACCGGCGCTTTGGAAAAGGTCAACGACCGGCTGACCCTGGTTTTTTATGAAAAATAACCCAATTTTTCTTTGTTTGGTTTTCCCAGCGCCTTGACAATCCAGGTGGAATATACTAAAATAGAAAAGGATTTTCCGCCTGTGCCGCTGTGGCGGAATTGGCAGACGCAAGGGACTTAAAATCCCTCGGTTGAATAAACCGTACCGGTTCGATCCCGGTCAGCGGCACCACATCGGAGCAAGCGATATATCGCTTGCTCCGATGTTTTTTTAGCCGGATCGCGCTCATTCTGCTATTCCTCCTTTCCAAAAATACAAACCAGCATAGCGTTTGCATTTTTGGCTTTAAGGCGCATTGATACCGATATCTATCGTTTTTCACGATTACACACTATGGGACAAAGTGATTTATCCCCATGTTTTTTATTTTTGGCACAACCGCTTTTTGAAAGGACGATGGAGTATGCGCGAAATCCGTTTATGCGATGATTCCCAATTGGAATCGGTCGCAGAGTTGTGCGTCCAAAACCATTTGGGCATAGAAATACAGGCCTTTCACGACCCGTATCTTAAAAATCTTGACCAACTTGTACAGCAATACCAAAAGCTTCTTACGGATATTCCCGGTCGCAGATCTCTGCACGCCCCCTTTTGGGACCTGAATCTGGGGACAAAAATGCGCGGAATCCGCCGGGAAACCATGGAGATGTTTCAGTACGCGTACCGGATGGCACAAAGGCTTGGCTGCACCGAACTGGTCGTCCATAACGGGTACATTCCCGGAACCTCCTTCCCCGCCGGATGGGTCCACAGGGCAGTGGATTTTTGGCAGACCTTTTTTCAGGATAAGGACGATGCCATCACCGTCTGCATTGAAAACCAGTTTGAGGAGGATGGCGAAATCATCCAAATGGAAATCGACGCGGTGGGTGATCCCAGGCTAAAAGCCTGTCTGGACATTGGACACGCCCACGCCAATTCCGCCGCTTCCGTACAGGAGTGGATCCGCTCTTTTGGAGAGCGCATCCACTATTTTCACCTGCACAACAACCACGGCAAACAGCCTGTCAGAGGTTATAACAGCGACGAGCATCTGGGGCTTGCCGACGGAACAATCCCCATAAATGACGTCCTTTCCCTCGCAGAGAGGGTTTGCCCCAACGCGATTTGGGCGGTTGAGTGTAGCGCAGACTATCTAGAGGAATCGGTGGATTTTTTAAAAAAAGCCGGCTATCTTTCCGCAGACCGATAATCGCTTCACACGGTTAAAGCCGATACAAAAATCCCCTGGGCCACTCGTGTCCAGGGGATTTTTTCCTCTATCCGATTTTATTTGCTCGACCGCTTTTGGATGGCCTCATCCATCGCCCGTGCCGCCTGCTTTCCGGCGCCCATGGCCAGAATGACCGTAGCCGCCCCGGTGACCGCGTCGCCGCCGGCCCAAACATTTTCCCGGCTGGTCTGCCCGCTTTCGTCTTGGGTGATCAGACAGCCGTGACGGTTTGCCTCCAGTCCCGGCGTCGTGGACCGAATCAGGGGGTTGGGGCTGGTTCCGATGGCCATGATGACGCTGTCTACCGCCAGCTGGAATTCGCTGCCCTTTTTCTCAATGGGACGGCGACGGCCGCTTTCGTCCGGTTCGCCCAATTCCATCTCCACGCAGCGGATGCCGCCGACCCGGCCGCTGCCGTCGTCGAGTATCTCCACTGGATTGCAGAGAGTTTTAAAGATGATCTGCTCCTCCTCGGCGTGCTCAACTTCTTCCTTTCTGGCCGGCAGTTCCGCCATGCCCCGGCGGTACACGATGTATACCTTCTCAGCGCCCATGCGCTTGGCGCATCTGGCCGCGTCCATGGCGACATTGCCGCCGCCGACCACCGCCACCGCTTTCGCCCGCTGCACCGGCGTTTTGCTGTCCGGCAAAAAGGCCTTCATCAAATTGATCCGGGTTAAAAACTCGTTGGCCGAGTACACGCCGTTTAGGCTTTCGCCCGGGATGTTCATAAACCGGGGCAGTCCCGCGCCGGAGCCGATAAACACCGCCTCGTACCCCATCTCGAACAGTTCGTCAACGGTCAGCACCTTTCCAATGACCATATCGGTCTGAATCTCGACGCCCAAATTTTTCAGGCTGTCGATTTCGTGCTGTACAATCGCCTTTGGCAGACGAAATTCCGGGATACCATATACCAAAACGCCGCCGGCCAGGTGCAGCGCCTCGAAAACCGTCACCTGATATCCCAGCTTTGCCAAATCCCCCGCCGCTGTCAGGCCCGACGGACCGGCGCCGACCACCGCCACCTTATGTCCATTGCTCTGAGGCTTGAGCGTCTTGTCTTCTCCGTGTTCTCGGTGCCAGTCGGCCACAAAACGCTCCAGACGGCCGATTCCCACCGGCTCGCCCTTGATGCCCCGCACGCATTTTCCCTCGCACTGGCTCTCCTGCGGGCAAACCCGTCCGCAAACCGCTGGCAGGCTGGTGGAACGGCTTAAAATCTCATAGGCTTCCTCCGGCTTTTCCTCGGCGACCTTTGCCAAAAACGCCGGGATATCAATTTCTACCGGGCAGCCGCTTACACAGGGCTTGTTTTTGCAGTTTAAGCAGCGTTTTGCCTCCTGTACCGCCGTTTCGTAGGTGTATCCCAGCGCCACCTCGTCAAAATTGCAGATTCTCGCGTAAGGGTCCTGGACCGGCATCGGACTTTTTCGAGGGTCCATATTCGCCATTTTACCGCACCTCCTTTTGAAACAGGCGGCACGCCTCGTCCCGCGCGTGCGCCTCAAACTCTTTGTACATGGAACCACGGTGCATCGCCTCATCAAAATCCACCTGATGCCCGTCAAAGTCCGGACCGTCTACACAGGCGAATTTCGTCTGTCCGCCCACTGTTAAACGGCAGCCGCCGCACATTCCCGTGCCGTCAATCATGATGGGATTCATGCTCACCACCGTTTTGATTCCATACTTTTTGGTCAAAAGGCAAACGTATTTCATCATCGGCAAAGGCCCGATGGCGATGACCTCGTCGTATTCGTTGCCCTCTTGAATCAGTTCCTCCAAGGCCTGGGTGACCAATCCTTTTTCACCATAGCTGCCGTCGTCGGTCATCACCCGAAGCCGGTCGCTTGCCGCGGCAAATTCTTTCTCTAAAATCACCAGTTCTTTATTTCGAAAACCGATGACCCCGTGAACCTGCGCGCCTTCTTCATGCAGCTTTTTCGCCAGAGGATAGGCGATGGCACAGCCCACTCCTCCGCCGATGACCGCCGCTTTTTTGATTCCTTCGGTCTCGCTGGCCTTCCCCAAGGGTCCGACCAAATCCTGAAGGGATTCCCCTTCTTCGACCGTGTCCAGTTCCATCGTCCCCGCTCCAACAATCTGGTAGATGATGGTGACCGTGCCCTTTGCCCGGTCGTAATCCGCAATGGTCAGCGGAATCCGTTCGCTGTCCTTTTTCGCCCGTACAATCACGAATTGCCCCGGCTGGGCCTTTTTCGCAATCAGCGGCGAATCCAGCACCATCCTGCCAACCGTTTGATTGAGTTTTTCCTTTTTTACCACCTTTACCATACAGTCTGTCCTCACTTTCCCCAAAATTTTAACCGGCTTTTCCAACCGGAAAGCAATGTATACATCCGGTGAGCATTATAGCACGAGTACGCTGCAAGAGCAACCATTTCTCATTGCCAATCACAGGCAAAAGTGGTAAAAATCCATTTCCCGTCGACTTTTTGGCAAACGAATTCATAGCGCCTCGTCTTTTGAGGATCCTGTTCGTCCGAGACCGCGGCAGACAGACGTATGAAAGACTCTCGCTCTTCCTCTACGGAAAACGCCACCTCTTTTAGAAAATCCTCCTGCTTTTCATCGGTTACAAGCATGTACAACTCCCCGTCGATGTCCCTGCAAACCGGATACTGATCCAGCAGCCGCTGCACGATTTCCTCGGAGAAATAATTGCGCAGATATTCTTTCATCTGTTCAAAGTTGGAAAAATAAGGGCTGTCCACCAGCTGAAAGGTTTCTTCCTCACCGGTTTCCAGATGGACCAAAATTTGTGTTCTTTGTGCTAAGGGCATACGGCCCTCGGCAAACCAGTTGTAAATTTCCAGTGCCGTCCCCACCAATTCGCCGGCGGACCGGCCTGCGGGGTCGCCCAAACCCTCAGAACCGCTTTCCGTTCCTTTTTCCAATATGTCCGGCCTTTCCCACACGGACAAAGAGGCCGGCGGAAGGCTCACCTCCGGCGCGCTGGCAGAATGGGTCTTCCCGCATCCGGAAAAGAAGATCATCAGCGCCATAAGGGAAAAGAAAGCGATGCACTCCTTCACAATAAAACCCCCTTCACGGTTTTAAATATACTCTATCCTAGACTTTTTTCTTTCCAAATGCAATGGGTTTTAACCGTTTCGAAAAAGAGTTCACAAAATCGTCAGACCTGCGTAAAATCTGTAAAAAAGTATCCTGTTTTTCCCCTCTTTTAATCCCTGAAGGCAGACGGTTTTTTGTTTTCCAATCTTTCTTTTTCTGTTTACAAAATGTTTATTGACTTGCATGTGTCCTTAGAATATATTTAAAGCTGGTTATATGACACCCTGTCACAGCCGGAAGGAGAGTCCCATGCCAACCAGCACCTTTTACCGTCTTCCGCCAGAGAAACGGCAAAAATTGATCGACGCAATTCACAAAGAACTTCTGCGCGTTCCTTATGAGCAGATGTCCATCAACAAAATCATTCAAAGCGCGGGGATCTCGCGGGGAAGCTTTTATCAGTACTTCACGGATAAAAACGATTTGATGCAGTCGATTTTGGAATACTTTCAAAAGCGGATGCAGGTTGTGATGAAGGAAAGCCTTCGCCAAAACAGCGGGGACCCGTTTCTGGTGACACAGGACATTTTTGACTTGTTTTGCCGCACCTTTGCCCATACGGACCTGCGCTTACTATGTCAGCACCTGCTTTCCGGCATGAAAATCAAGGATGAGCGCATAATCTTTCCTCCCTTTTGTCTGCCTCCAAAGGAAAATGGACGGGCGCTTTTTCAATATGTAAATCTTTCTTTATTGGATTTGCGGCAGCCGGAGGATTTTTACAGCTGTGTCGACATCTTGGCAAGCCAGATAAAATGGGCGGTGGCGGAATTTTTGGCCGATCCGGGCCGAAAAGAGGAAATTCGCGCGGGCCTTCAGAATAAAATTGCCATCCTTCGCCGCGGGATGGCGTCGAAACAGGAGGAGTAAGGATGTTCGCCAAATTCAGTGTAAAAAAACCTTTGACCGTTCTGGTTGCGGTAGTACTGGTGCTGATTTTAGGGTTTGTCTCTTTTACCAGTATGACTCCCGATCTTTTGCCGAACATGGATTTTCCCATGGCGATTTTGATGACTACATACCCGGGCGCATCCCCAGAAGAGGTGGAGGCCGCCGTTACCAAGCCGCTGGAACAGTCTATGTCCACGCTGGAAAATATCAATACCGTGACTTCCAGTTCCAGCGAAAACTATTCGCTGATCTTTTTGGAGTTTAACGACAACGCCAACATGGACGCCGTTTCGGTGGACATCCGGGAAAAAATCTCTTTGATCGAGGGCGCCTGGCCCGAATCGGTGGGAACGCCGTATCTGATGAAAATTAACCCCAACATTCTGCCGGTTATGGTGGCCGCCGTCGACCTGGACGGAGCGGACACCGCCGAGTTGACCAGCTTTTTAAACGATACGCTGACCAATAAGCTGGAGGGTGTTTCCGGCGTTGCCGGCATTTCGGTCAGCGGCGCGATTGAAAAACAGGTGAATGTACTTCTTTCCCAGGAAAAAATCGACGCGATCAACGAAAAAATGCAGGCGGCGCTGGCAGAGAAATTTGACAAGGCGGACGCGGAACTGTCCGACGCGAAAGAGGAGTTGCAAAGCGGCAAGCGAGAGTTGCAAAACGGCCACGAAACCCTGCGGGAGGAAATGGGCAAGGCCGAAGGGGAAATTTATTCCGGCAAAGCGCAGCTGGATACGGCGGATATGGCCATCTCCGCCGCGCTGGAGCAGGCGGACGAGCAGCTGCCCGGCTTAAAGAGCCAGAAAAAGAAGATGGATCAGCTGATTGCCGCGCTGGACCAGCTGGAGGCCGCCGATGCCGCTTTTCAGGCACAGATTGACGCCATTGAGGCCCGAGACGATCTGACCCGGGAGCAAAAGGATGCCGCCATCGCTCAGATCACCTCCAGCGTAGAATACCACCAGGTACAGATCGCTTTAGAGCAGATCGACGCCGCGCTGGACGAGATGGGGCTGGACCGGCAGTCGGTGCGTACAGCGTCGGCAGCGCTGGACCAAAGCGTTACCGGCATTGAGGATGCGATGGAATACCTGGAGGATACCCAGGAGGATCTGGCCGACGGAAAAATCACCCTGGCGGACGCGGTATTGCAGATGAACGAAAAAAAGGCCGACGCCGAATGGGAGATCTATAGCGCCCTGGTTAAAATTCTCGTAGGTGAAACCTCTTTGGAGAGCGCGCAGCAGCAGCTGGACGACGCCCGCTCGGAGGCGGAAAAAACCGACTTGGGCGACACGCTGACCATGGGGATGGTCTCCCAGATCCTGACGGCTCAGAATTTCTCCATGCCGGCGGGCTATATCACCGAAAACGGCGTTGAGTACCTGGTCCGGGTGGGCGACAAAATCTCGGATGTGGAAGAGTTGCGAGGCCTTTTGCTGTTCGATCCCCAGATCGAGGGGATGGACCCTGTCTACCTGCGAGACGTGGCGGACATTTTTGTTTCGGATAACGCGGCGGAGACCTACGCCAAGATGGGCAAAAACGATGGCGTCATCCTCTCTTTTAACAAGCAGTCCAACTACGCTACCGCCACGGTGACCGAAAACCTGCAAAAGCGGTTCGACCAGCTTTCCAAAGAATATGAGGGCCTTCATTTTACCGCTTTAATGGATCAGGGAGACTATATTCACCTGATTGTCAATTCGGTGCTGGAAAATCTGGCTTTTGGCGCGGTACTGGCCATCATTATCCTGTTTTTCTTTTTAAAGGACATTAAGCCCACCTCTATCATCGCCGTATCCATCCCTGTCAGCGTTATTTTCGCCATTGTGCTGATGTACTTTTCCGGCGTCACCCTAAATATGATCTCTCTGTCCGGCCTTGCGGTGGGCGTTGGAATGCTGGTAGACAACTCGGTAGTGGTCATCGAAAACATCTATCGTCTGCGGAATAAGGGCTATACGGCAACCCAGGCGGCGGTCTCCGGGGCGACCCAGGTGGCGGCGGCCATTACCTCCTCTACCCTGACCACCGTCTGCGTGTTTCTTCCCATCGTTTTTGTCCAGGGAATCACCCGGCAGCTGTTTACCGATATGGCTTTGACCATTGCCTATTCCCTGCTGGCCAGCTTAATTGTGGCGCTGACCGTCGTGCCTGCCATGGCCCAGCGGACCCTGCGCAAAAACAGCCCCAAGGAGCATAAATGGTTTGACAAGCTGCAAAGCGTTTACGAAAAGGCCCTTCGGTGGGCGCTGCACAAAAAATGGATCGTCCTTTGCGGGACGCTGGCTCTTTTGGTACTCAGCTTTGTCTGGGCCATGAGCCGCGGCTTCTCCTTCATGCCCAGTGTAGACAGCGAGCAGATCAGCCTGGAATTGCAGATGCCGGAGGACGCTGCTTTAGAGGATACCGCCGCTGTTTCGGATACGATCATCGAGCGGGTCAGCGCGCTGGAGGAGGTCGAAACCGTAGGCGCCATGCTCTCCAGCGGCACCAGCAGTATGCTGGGCTTAGGCGGCGGCAGCGAGGATGTGACCAGCGTCAGCATGTACATTCTTTTAAAAGACGGCGTTTCCACCCCCATGTCCCAGCTGTCCGCCCGAATCGAGGAACTCTGTGCGGATCTGGAGGGAGAAGTCACCGTGTCCGGCTCTTCGGATATGAGCACCATGATGACCGCCATGAGCGGTACCGGCGTCAGTGTGAATCTGTATGGCGACAATCTGGATCAGCTTCAGGAAACCGCCCGGGAAATCGCCTCGATTCTTGAACGGGTCGATGGCATTGCCGAAGTCGACAACGGAATCGGCGACGCCACCCCGGAACTTCGCATCACCGTCCATAAGCAAAAAGCCATGGAGAAGGGGCTGACCGTGGCGCAGGTATTCGCCGAAATCTCTGGCGCCATGAAAAATGAAACCACCTCCACCTCTTTGAATCTTGAAAACAGCGACGTCAACGTGGTGATTATCGACGGCTCCGCTTCCCAAATCAGCCGGGAGGAAATCGAAAACCACTCCTTTACCGTCACCGACCAGGAGGGGAACGAATCGCAGGTCCTTTTAAAAGAGATCGCGTCTTTTACCGACACCCAGTCGCTGAGCACCATCCAGCGGGACGCGCAGCGCCGGTATCTGACCGTTTCCGCTTCTCTAAAAGAGGGCTACAACGTCAGCCTGGTCGCCTCCGACGCCCAAAAGGCCCTGGCGGACTATAAGCTGCCCTCTGGCTTCTCCATCGAGTTTGCCGGCGAAAACGAGACGATTATGGAATCCATCGTCGAACTTTTAAAGATGCTTTTGATGGCGGTCGCGTTTATTTACCTGATTATGGTCGCCCAATTCCAGTCGTTGAAATCGCCGTTTATCGTTTTGTTCACCATCCCTCTGGCCTTTACCGGCGGACTTTTGGGGCTGATGCTCTGCGGGATGGAGGTAAGCGTCATCTCTATGATCGGCTTTGTCATGCTGGCGGGGATCATCGTCAACAACGGCATTGTATTGATCGACTATATTAACCAGCTGCGGGCCGAAGGGACCCCCAAATTCGACGCGCTGGTCGAAGCCGGCGTCACCCGTCTGCGGCCTATCTTAATGACCACTCTCACCACCGTTTTGGGTCTTTCCACCATGGCGCTGGGCCTGGGCTCCGGCGCGCAGATGATGCAGCCGGTGGCAATTGTCTGCATCGGCGGGCTTTTGTACGCCACTCTGATGACCTTGTTTGTGGTCCCGGCGCTGTACGACATCATGAACAAAAAGGAAATCCACGTTATTTCCGAAGAGGAATTGCAGCTGGTGCAGGAATAATTCTTCTCGGTAGCAAAAAGGACCCGGCAGAAGCCGGGTCCTTTTTCTATGCGTTTTGGATAAAGAAGGATTTTCTTTTCCGCGGGAAAAAGAGGCTTGACAAATGGCATACTATATCATAGTATATAGCTAGGAAAAATTTTGCCGGTCATCATCTTTGCCGGCAGGCGGATCAAAAGGAGAGAAATTATGCTTGTATTGGATCATCTGGCCTGGAAACTGCCGGACGGAGAACCCATTTTAAAGGATATCACCCTCACTCTTCCCACCGGAAAGCTAACGGTAGTAACCGGTCCCAACGGCGGCGGCAAAACCAGCCTCGCAAAGCTGATCGCCGGGCTTGAAACCCCCTCTTCCGGGCGCATTTATCTCGACGGCGAAGATATTACCGGTCTGGATATCACCCAGCGGGCAAAAAAGGGCGTCGCCTACGCGTTTCAGCAGCCGGTGCACTTTAAAGGGCTTTCGGTCCGCGATCTGCTGGAGTTGGCGGCGGGAGAAACACTGCCGGAAGAAGAGTTATGCGCTATTTTAGGGCAGGTGGGCCTGTGTGCGCAGGATTATAAAAACCGGCAGGTAGACGCCAGTCTTTCAGGCGGGGAAAGCAAGCGCATCGAAATTGCTACTGTACTGGCCCGCAAAAATGCCGGCCTTTTGATTTTCGACGAGCCGGAAGCGGGGATTGATCTATGGAGTTTCTCCGGCCTGATCGACGCTTTCCAGCGCATTAAAACCAAAAGTCCGGCTTCTGCGCTGATTATTTCCCATCAGGAGCGCATTTTGCAGATTGCCGACGAGATCGTCGTTATTGCCGACGGGGCGGTTCGCGCCGCCGGTCCCCGGGAGGAAATCCTCCCTACCCTGCTCAAGGAAGAAAAAATCGGACGCTGTCCGCTGGAAAGGGAGACTTCTCATGAATAAGATTACCGAAGCATTTCTGGAACTGGTCTCCGACTGGAAAGGGGCTTTTGGCGGCGCATATAACATTCGGGAGGATGGTGCCTGTGCCGGGCGCCAGTCCTCCGAGCATATTAAAATCGAATCCAAAGAGGAAGCGCCCGGCCTCATTATCCGCATCGACCCGCAAACAAAAAACGAAACCGTTTATATTCCCGCCTGCGTAACCCACAGCGACTTAAACGATCTGGTCTATAACGATTTTTACGTGGGCGAAGGGGCGGACGTGACGATTGTCGCCGGCTGCGGCGTTCATTCCGACGGCGAGGAGGAGGCGCGCCACAATGGCATCCATCGCTTTTTTGTGGGAAAAGGCGCCCATGTGCTGTACCAGGAAAAGCATATCGGCACCGGAAGCGGCGCGGGACTTCGCCGCATTGACCCGGTCAGCGATATCCATTTGGCGGAGGACGCCGTGCTGGAAATGGATACGGTGCAGATTGGCGGCGTTGACCGGACCGATCGGAAAACCACCGCTCAATTGGCGGCCAGGGCCCGGCTGATCATCCACGAAAGCATTCTCACCGAAGGCGAACAGACGGCGAAAACCGACTTTTCCGTCTCCATCGACGGGGAGGACGCGGCGGTGGATTTGGTATCCCGGTCGGTTGCCAAAGGCCATTCTCATCAGGAATACCATTCCCGGATTTTAGGCAACAACCGCTGTACCGGCCACTCGGAATGCGATGCCATTTTGGTGGGGTCCGGCCAGGTTAACGCCGCGCCGGAACTTTTTGCCGGCCATATCGACGCATCCTTGATCCACGAAGCGGCCATCGGCAAAATCGCCGGGGAGCAAATTGTCAAGCTGCGCACTCTGGGGCTGACCGAGGAGGAAGCGGAGGAGCGGATCATCCAAGGGTTTTTGCAAAACTGAAAGATCCCCTTATTCCGGTTGGAATAAGGGGATCTTTTTGCCGTTTTTTATCCATGCTCTCGCCCGATTGGCAGCGAAATTCCTCTGCCAATCCGCCTGTGTGCCGCCTTCCGCTTTGGCAGCTTTTTCGGCGGAAGGATACATTTGCCTTTTAGAGCCATCCATTTTTATAAAAAGGAAAGCTGGTCATCCTCCTGCGGCGGCCGCAGCTGTGCCAACAGGAGAGTTTTCGGATCCAAAAGCCAGATCTCTCGTTTTCTGCTTTGGGCATACCGCACCGTAGCGGCTGTTCCGCCGCTGGCGCTTCCGTCATAAACCGCAAGCAAAACCTCGGCGTGATCGACCATCCAGCGGTTGCGCTCCATCATGCAGGACGGCGTGTAGGCCGGGTGCAGGCAAAGGCGTTCGTCGCTTGAAAAAAGGATGTCGTCATACGCCTGCCGAAGGCTTTCCGGCCAGCGGTCCGCCTGGCCTAAAAAGGGCTGGACCGCAATCAGCCACAGATCCTCCTGTTTTTCCCTTTGCCGCAAAACCGCCTGCGCCGCCCATAAATCCACCCCCTGGGCCATCCCGCTGATAAAGGTGGTTACCCCCCTGTCCACCAGAGAAGAAACCGCCTGGCCGATTGCCGTTTTGAGCCGCACACAATCGGGGTGATCCTCCTGATAGCCAAAGGAAAAATGCCCGGGGCGATGCCCCGTAAACGCGCAAACTCCCTGATTCAATTTCCCGCTTCCCTTCGTTCAAATTTCAAAAGAGAAACCGATCCTCACAGACCATTTCCCGCAAATGGGAATTTAACGCATACAAGCTTCTACAAATTCCATCGGTACATCCATACGCTTTGCCGCTTGCTCCGGTGTCATGCCGTCATCCAAAAAACGTTTGCAAACGGCCTTCATATTTTCGCCTATCTCAATGATATGCTTATCCGGATCATAAATTCTGACCACTCGCTGTCCCCACGAGTGCTCCTTAACCGGGTGTACATATGCCACTTCATATTGTTTCAACCTTTTGACAAATTCGTCAAATTGATCTTCTTCAAAATACACTTCAGAATTCTTGCCGCCGAAAGCAACATCGTCTGTCCCAATAAATTCCCGCCAGCTTTTCAGCGTTTGCAATGCCAACCCGCCTGTCAAAGTTTTATTGGCCCCAAAATCCATCACTACGCGAAGCCCCAACACTTTTTCGTAAAAGGCAACCGAGCGATTGATATCCGTCACTACCAGCATGGGATTTTTCATTTCCATAAACCACACCATCCGTAATTTCTTTATCCCACTGATTATAGCACTGGGTCTTACCCGGCGCAAGCGAATTTTGCGCGGATGCCGGCATTGCCATCCGCAGCGTCTTTTCCCCGCTTGCATACGAACCACATATGTGATAGGATAAAAGAAATTTTTCAAAAAAAGGGGGAAAAGAACATGCAGCTGACCCTTGTAAAGCCTTCGGACGAACTGGAGGAAGCCTACGAGGATTTTCGCGCAGATTGGAAGCGACGGCAGGAAAAAATCGTTCCCTATGCCGTGCGCGGGGAGGGATTGACCTATCCGCAGCTGATGGAATTTTTGTACCGTCGGGAAAACGCGCCGGAGGAAGGACAAGTTCCCTCTACCGCGTTTTTTCTGATTAACGAAAACCGGGAAATTTTAGGCGCTATTGATATCCGCCACCGGTTAAACGACTACCTGCTCTCTTATGGCGGACATATTGGATACGGCGTCCGTCCCTCCTGTCGCGGCAGAGGGTTGGCCGCCAAAATGCTCGCCATGGCGCTGCCCTACGCAAAAAGTCTTGGGATCGATCGGGCGCTTGTCACCTGTGACCGGGAAAATCCCGCTTCGGCCAAAACCATCCTTCGCTGCGGCGGCATTTTGGAGGACGAACGGTTTTTGGAAAACGAATGGGTCCAGCGCTATTGGATCGCGCTGTGAAGCGTTTTTCGGGCAAACGACGGTCCCGATGAAAACTGGCGGAAAAGAGACAGTGCTTTTCCGCCAGTTTTTGCTTTGGAAAAGGCAACCACCGGCTGTGCCGGTGGATAAAAAGCTTAAGCTATGCAC
>CAJTQM010000016.1:37991-44591 GCA_910578255.1 uncultured Oscillospiraceae bacterium | reverse complement strand
CCGGATCTACACGACCTTGGACAAGGATATTCAGGATTATCTGGACGTGACCTTTGCGGATTTGGACGCGGAAAATTCGATTTTCCCCACGGTTCAGGGGTTCAACCTGAAGACCTACAGCTATGTGGAGGGGCAGCCGGACGCGGCGATGGTGATCATGGAGCCCAACGGAAAGCTGGTGGGAATTGCGGGCGGCCGCGGCGAGAAGGAAGGGGACCGGATCTTGAATCTGGCCACCAGCGGAGTGCGTTCCCCGGGGTCCTCGATCAAGCCGCTGGCAGTTTACGGCCCGGCCATGGATTTCGATATGATCTACTGGTCCAAGATTTTTGAGGACGGGCCGGTGGAAAAGGCCGAGGAGAATCCTCAGTTTTCCAAGGACTGGCCGATTAACCATTACGGCGCCTACATGGGAGACGTGACGGTGGATTACGCCATCCGGCGCTCGACCAACACGATTGCGGTAAAGGTCTTACAGCTGTTAACACCGCAGGTCTCCTACGACTTTATGAAAAATCAGCTGCATTTTACCACGCTGGTAGGCACCGGCTCCAACAATGACATTGATCGGGCACCGCTGGGCCTGGGGTCTTTGACCCGAGGGGTGACGGTGATGGAGATGACCGCCGCTTACCAGATTTTTGACAACGGCGGGTTATACTACGAGCCGTACAGTTATTCGGTGGTGTACGACAGTGAGGGAAACGTTGTATTGGAGCAAAGTCCCACGCCGCAGCGGGTGATTTCGGAGGATACGGCTGAGGTGATGAACCGGCTTTTGCAGCGGGTGGTCAACGGACCTATGGGCACCGGCGGCACGGCCAAATTCGGCGCGATGCCGGTGGCGGGAAAAACCGGTACCACCAGCAACGACGTGGACCAATGGTTTATGGGAATGACCCCCTATTATGTTGGCGGCGTCTGGTTTGGCTATTCCAAGGATTCCAATATTCAGATTCGCTACAACAGTTATCCGCCGCCCATTATCTGGCGCCGGGTGATGCAGCACATCCACGAGGGGCTGGAGGTCAAACAGTTCCCGGTCAGCGGGAAGGTGGTCGAGATGACCTACTGCACCGACTCGGGAGAAATTGCCACCCCGTCCTGCCCCAACACCGAAAAGGGCTGGTACAAGGAGTCCAACATCCCGGGGACCTGTGTAGAGCATCTGGGGTCGGTAACATCGGAACGGGGAGAAGTCGGTATACGGGATGACGAGGATGATGAGGACGATGAGGACGATTAACGTTCCCTAAAGAGGCCCAAAGGGCTGTTTTGAGAAAAACAATCCCGGTCCGGTTGACAGACGACGGTTTTGGGGTTAAACGAAAAAAGAATAGAATATCTGCCACCGGGTAGAAAAATGCGAAAGCATTCGTAGCATATCGTTAGGTCTTTGAAGATATGCGGCGAATGCTTTTTTGTTTGGAGGTTTGTTTATGAAAAAGAAAAGATGGGAGGGCTCTCGTTTGGGCTTTACAAAAGGGGAAGCGGCGCTGTGGGGTTTGTCGGTGCTTTTGATTGTGCTGTCCTTTTCTATTTTTGACGGGAAAGGCTATCTCACGCTGGCGGCATCCTTAATCGGTGTGACCTCGCTGATCTTTAACGCCAGGGGAAATCCGATCGGGCAGCTTTTGATGGTTGTTTTCAGCATCCTGTACGGGTGGATTTCCTTAACCTTTACCTATTACGGGGAGATGATCACCTATCTGGGAATGACGGCCCCCATGGCGGTTTTTGCTTTTGTGTCCTGGGTGAAAAACCCCTACAAAGGAAACCGGGCGCAGGTAAAAGTAAATCGCTTAAAAAATTGGGAGGCGGCTTTGCTGCCGGCGCTGACGGGAGCCGTCACCTGGGGATTTTACTACATTCTGGCGGCGTTTCACACGGCGAATCTGGGGCTGAGCACCCTGTCGGTGGCGACCAGTTTTCTGGCGGCCTACCTGACCTTTCGAAGAAGCCGTTTTTTCGCGTTGGCCTATGGGGCCAACGACATGGTGCTGGTGGCTTTGTGGATTTTGGCGGCGGCCGAGGACCGGCCCTATCTATCGGTTGCCATCTGTTTTGGGCTGTTTTTCCTAAGTGATCTATATGGGTTTATCAGCTGGTCGCGGATGCAGAAAAGGCAGCGGACAGATTAGGCGACCGGCGGAAAATTCGCGCAAAAGGCGCCGAAAAATCCTTTGAGCAAAGGAGAAGGCGGGGAAGTCGCCGAAATCTTCAAGACCAGTCCGGCATTTTTGAGGAGGGGATGATCGAAGCGGGACGAAGTCTGTGCGGTTGGCGCTTTTTCATAAAGCCAGTAAAAAAGAGCGGCCGTGTGTCGGCTCTTTTTTGCGTTTGAACCAGAAAAGCGGCTGGGGAATAGAATGTTAGCAAAGTAAAAAAAGACCAGAGGTAAAAAGCGGCGGGAGCAGACCGAACCGGCTGTTTTACGCCCATATTGCGATTTTCTCTTTCGGTCAGATAAAAACGCGACAGATCCTTTATAACAGGGGGAATCGAAATGGAGGAGATTTTAAAGGTTCAAGGGATCGCCCAGACCTATCAGGCACAAAACGGAGAACTGGCCGCATTGGAAAACATCAGCTTCGCGGTGGAAAAAGGGGAATTTGTCAGCATCGTTGGGCCAAGTGGATGTGGAAAGTCCACCCTTCTGTCCATTGTGGCGGGGATGATTCGGCCCACACGCGGCAAGGTGCTTTTACAAGGCGAGGCGGTGGAAGGGATTTCCCCGCGCATCGGCTATATGCTGCAGCGGGATAATCTGCTGGAATGGCGCAGCATCTATCAAAATGTTCTGCTGGGGCTGGAGATCCAAAAAAAGCTGACAAAGGAAAACGAAGCCTATGCCGCCGGGTTATTAAAGGCATACGATTTGTGGGATTTTCGTGACAAATATCCTTCGCAGCTTTCCGGCGGCATGCGACAGCGGGCCGCCCTGATCCGGACGCTGGCGGTGAGACCGGAGGTCTTTTTGCTAGACGAGGCTTTTTCCGCGCTAGACTATCAGACGCGGTTGGCGGTTACCGACGATGTACACCGGATATTAAAGCGGGAAGGGAAAACAACGCTGATGGTTACCCACGATATTTCCGAAAGTATCAGCATGTCCGACCGGGTGCTTATTCTTTCCCGTCGGCCGGCACACATCGCCCGGGTGCTTCCTATCCGGTTTGACGATCCGGCGCTTACGCCGCTGCAGCGCCGCGAGCAGCGCCAGTTTCAGGAATACTTTAATATCATATGGAAAGAGCTTGATGTCCATGTATAACCAGACGGCGGCGACGCCGGTTTCAAAGGAGCGAGCGGCTTATCTGCGAAAGCAGAGGCGGAAAAAATACAGGATCCGGGCGGTTCAGGTTTCGGCAGTGGTCCTTTTGCTGGCGCTGTGGGAGATTTTGGCCAACGCCGGCGTAATCGACAGCTTTATTATGAGCCAGCCTTCCCGGATGATCAAAACGGTTTGCAATTTAAGTGAAAACGGGCTGCTGACCCATCTGGGGGTGACCTGCTTAGAAACGCTGGCGGGCTTTTTGCTCGGCACGACGCTCGGCATTGGGTTGGCGGTGCTTTTGTGGTGGTCCAACACGCTGTCGAGTATCTGCGAGCCTTTTTTGGTGGTGCTTAACGCGCTGCCAAAAATCGCGCTGGGACCGGTCTTTATCGTTTGGGTGGGCGCCGGGGTGCAGGCGATTATTGTGATGGCGCTGGCCATTTCGCTGATTGTCACGGTACTGGAGATGCTCAACGGCTTTTTGGCCACCGACAGCGAGATGATTACAATGGCCCGGACCTTTGGCGCCAACCGGCGGCAGGTATTCACCAAAATCGTGATGCCTTCGAACCTGCACACTCTTTTTAATTCCATGAAGGTCAACATCGGCCTTTCGCTGGTCGGCGTGATCGCAGGGGAATTCCTGGTTTCCAAGGCGGGGCTGGGGTATTTAATTGTATATGGCGGCCAGGTCTTTAAGCTGGATCTGGTGATGACCAGCGTGGTCATCCTGGCGATAGTGGCCGCCCTGCTTTACCAATCGGTGGTGATTGCCGAACGGGCTCTCACCCGGAAAATGAGCCATAAAAACTGATTTTAGAAGGGAGCAACATCATGAAAAAAAGACGGTGCAGACTTTTGCCGCTTTTGTTTGCGGCCGTGCTGGTCCTTGGACTGTTTTCGGGCTGCGGTGCGGACAAAAAGCTTCAAAAGGTCACGGTAAGCGAGGTCACCCATTCCGTATTTTACGCGCCCCAGTATGCGGCCATCCATCTGGGGTATTTCGAGGAAGAGGGGCTTGAACTGGAACTGAGCAACGGCCAGGGGGCCGACAAGGTCATGACGGCGGTGCTTTCCGGCAGTGTAGACATAGGATTTGCCGGGCCGGAGGCTTGCATTTATGTTTACAACGAGGGAAAAGAGGACTATATGCAGGTCTTCGCCCAGATGACCCAGCGCGACGGCGCGTTCATCCTGGCAAGAGAGCCGGATGAAGCCTTTACCTGGGAGAAACTCAAGGGCAAAAGTCTTCTGCCGGGCAGAAAAGGCGGCGTACCCTACATGACGCTGGAATATGTGGTCAAACAGCATGGGCTGACGCCCGGAGTTGATGTTGTTTTTGACGACAGCATCCAATTTTCCGCCATGGCCGGCGCCTTTACCAGCGGAACGGGGGACTATGTGGCGCTGTTTGAGCCAACCGCTTCTGCGCTAGAGGCGGAAGGAGCCGGATACATTGTGGCTTCGGTAGGAGCGGAAAGCGGCGAGATCCCTTATACGGCGTATTTTGCCCAGAAAAGCTTTTTAGAGAAAAACGGCAAGCTGGTTCAAAAGTTCACAGACGCCATCGCCAAGGGTTTGACCTGGGTACAGGAGCACACGGCGGCGGAAATCGCCAAGGTGATTCAGCCCTCCTTCCCTGACACGGATTTAAAGACGCTGGAGACGGTGATCCAGAATTACAAGGACATTGACGCATGGTGCGCGGTGCCGGTTATGAAGGAAGAGGCGTTCGAGAAATTGCAGACCGTGATGCAGGAGGCGGGAGAGTTGGATAAGACCGCTCCCTTTGCGGAAATTGTAGACAATTCCTTTGCGGAAAAAACCAAAAAATAAAACGCAATAAAATCCGCCCGGTTTTGTTTGCCGGGTGGATTTTTTACGTCTGGACAGCGGCGTGGCGGCCGATAAAGGCAAATGGAAAAAGTTTTGTCATGAAATCAACACATTTTTCTGCTATACTAACAAAAAATAACCTGTTTTTCGATGGCAAACAAGAAAGAGGAGAGCACGTTGTATAAAATTTTGATTGTGGATGACGAGGTGAACATCCGAAAGCTGATTGTCAAATACGCGGCGTTTGAGGGGTATGAGGCCGAAGAGGCGGCGGACGGGGTACAGGCGGTGAGCCTGTGCCGGGAAAAGACGTTCGATCTGGTAATTATGGACATTATGATGCCAGGCATGGACGGGCTGACGGCCTGCCGGAAAATCAAGGAGTTTTCCGACGTGCCGGTCATTATCCTCTCGGCCCGCGGAGAGGAATACGACAAGGTATGCGGGTTTCAGACAGGGATCGACGACTATGTGGTCAAGCCCTTTTCCCCCAGGGAACTGATGCTGCGCGTTCAGGCGGTGCTCAAGCGATACGGGCAGTCGCAGTCGGCGCAGGAGCGGGAGGTTTACCAATACGAAGGGCTGACGGTGGATTTTACCGGCCGGACGGTGCTGGTAGACGGCAAGGCGGCGGCCATGTCTCCCAAGGAATATGACCTGCTTTTTTACATGGTCCGCAACCGGGGAATTGCGCTGACCCGGGAAAAACTGATAAACGAGGTATGGGGGTACCATTATTATGGCGACGCCAGAACGCTGGACACGCACATCAAGCTTTTGCGAAAAAGCCTGGGCCCGTACAGCGCTGGGATTGTGACGCTGCGGGGGGTAGGCTATCGTTTTGCGTTGGGGCAGGATTAGTGTAAAGGGGAAAATCTTTTTTTGTCTGGCGGTTTTTTCCGTCTGCATTCTTTTGATCCTATGGCTTTTGCAGACGGTTTTTCTGGATGAGTTTTACCAGATGATCAAGGAAAACGAGGTCCGCGGCTACAGCCAGGCGATTGTGGACAACATCGACGATCCGCAGTTGGACGAGTTGTTAAGCCGGATTACCGAATCCGGCGACATCTGCGTACATATTATCGACCCCTACGGCGCCGAACTGCGGGAAAACGGGCGGTTTCGCTATTGCTCGTTACAGGGGATGGACGAGCCAGCCCGGGCGGTTTTGTTCCAGAAGGTCAAGGACCATGGCGGCGCGAAGATGCTGTATTTTGACGGGCCGCAGGAGGGTCTGCCGCCCGGGCCCTATGTGCCGGAGCCCGCCGCAAAAAAACATCCATGGATGGAAAAGCCGCTTTTTTCCGACGGCGGGATTCAGCAGAGCCTTTCTTATTTCCAGCTGGCGGCCTGTTTGGACGGGCGGGAGGTAATGGTCAACATTAATGCGCGGATTACGCCGCTAAACGCCACGGTGGGGACGCTGCAGATTCAGATTTTCTGCATCGGTACGCTGTTTTTTGTACTGGCGGGGCTGCTGGCGCTAT
>CAJTQM010000016.1:9342-37976 GCA_910578255.1 uncultured Oscillospiraceae bacterium | reverse complement strand
ATCGCCAAGCCCATTGAGGACATCAGCCGCTCGTCGAAGGAACTTTCCCGGGGAAACTACGAGGTTTATTTTGACGGGCGGGGATACCGGGAGATCGCCGAATTAAGCGACACTTTAAACGGGACCGCCAAGGCCCTGCGGCAGGTGGAGCGGCTGCGTCAGGAACTGGTGGCCAACGTCTCCCACGATTTGCGCACCCCGTTGACCATGATTATCGGTTACGGAGAGGCGATGCGGGACATTCCGGGGGAAAATACGGCGGAAAACATCCAGATTATCATTGATGAGGCGCAGCGGCTGAGCCTTTTGGTCAACGATATTTTGGACATCTCTCAGATTGAGGCGGGGATGCGCCGGATGGAAAAGGGCCCTTTGAACCTGACCCAGAGCATCCGGGAGACTTTGTCGCGCTATCAAAAGCTGGTGGAGCAGCAGGGCTACGCCATTGAATTTGAGGCGGGAGAGGCCGCGTGGGTTCTGGCGGACCGGGTAAAGCTTGACCAGGTGATCTACAATCTGACCGGCAACGCCCTGCGCTTTACCGGCGCGGAAAAGCGGGTCACGGTCCGGCAGCAGACCACGGCCTCGGAGGTTCGGGTGGACGTGATCGACTACGGGGACGGCATTCGGCCGGAGGGGATTTACAGCATCTGGAAACGCTATTACAGCAAAACTCCGGCTCAGGAGAGTGGCTCTATGGGAACGGGGCTAGGGCTTTCGATTGTTGAGGAGATCCTGCGCCTGCACGGCGCGGCCTTTGGGGTAGACAGTCAGCCGGGCAAGGGGAGCGATTTCTGGTTTATTCTGCCGCTGGAGAAGACGCAAGCCTTGCCAATCCACGAAAAATACGATAAAATGAAAAACAAAGGGAAAAAAGGCGGCCGGTAAAGCGGTCAAAGAGCAAAACGCGTAAAAAACGGGGGACTTGTGAGCGATTGCAGGCCCTGTTTTTTGGTTTGGAGGCAGGCGGATGGTCCGATGGATTCTGGGGACGGCCGGGACGGGAAAAACGGTCTGTGTGCTACAAGGGGTAAAAAAGGCGGCCGAGTCCGGCCAGCGGGTTTTGCTGCTGGTGCCGGAGCAATATTCCTTTGAGATGGAAAAGGCGGTCCGCCGCGTTTTAAAGGCGTCCGACGCGCTTCGGGTAGAGGTATACAGTTTTACCCGGCTGTGCGACCGGATTTTCCGGGAGGTAGGCGGCGGCGCCCGCCAGACCGTTCAGGAGGCGGCCCATTATCTTGTGATGAATCTGGCGTTAGAGCAGCTGAAGGGGTCCTTGCAGCGCTACCAAAAGGGCGGCGGCAGCGGCCCTTTTATCGCGGCCATGACTCGGCAGATGGAGGAATTTCGCACCGCCGGCATTTCGCCGCAGGCTTTGCGCCAGGCAAACGGGCAAATCGGGCAGGCGCCCTTTGCCCAAAAGATGGACGAACTTTTGCTGATTTACGAAACCTATGACAGTCTGCTGTCCTCTTTGTTCGGCGGGCAGAAAAATCAGCTGGAATACGCGCTGGAAAGGCTTAGAGGCAGCGGGATTTTTACGGGGTACGCGGTGTTTGTCGATTCCTTTAAGGGCTTTATGGCGGGGGAATTCGCCCTTTTAGAGGAACTGATCCGGACCGCTTCGTCGGTGACCTTTTCTATCTGCACCGACGCTTTATTTGAACGTTCGGAAAGCGGCGGTTTATTCCGCCCTTCCTGCCGGACGGCGGCGCGTCTGATGGAATTGGCAAGACGAAACGGCGTTGCGGTAGAACAGCCGGTGATTTTGGACGAGCAAAAGCGTTTTCAAAAACCGGCTTTGGCAAGTCTGGAGAAAAATCTGTTCCGGGAAGAGCGGGAATCGTCCCAGGAATCGAAGGGGATCCGCCTTACTCCGTGTCAAAGCCTTTACGAGGAGATGGAATGGGTATCGGCCCGGATTTCTCATCTGGTGCGGGAGGGAAAATGCCGCTACCGGGATATTGTGGTGATCGCCAGAGATTTAGAGCCCTATTTGCAGCCAATCCGCGCCGGGTTTGGCAATTATGAGATCCCCTATTTTATGGACGAGCGGTTCGACGTGGCGTCCCAGCCGCTGACGGCCGCGGTGCTTTCGGCCATGGAGGCGGCCAGAAGCCGTTATCACAGCGAGCATCTGTTTACCCTGTTAAAAACAGGCCTTTTGGATTTTTCGCTGGAGCAGGTGGCGCAGCTGGAGGAATACGCTTATATCTGGGACGTTGGCGGCGCCGGATGGGAGGAGCCATTTCGCTGGAATCCATCGGGTTTTGGAAAGATGGAGGAAAAGGACCGGCTGCGGCTGGAGCAAATCGAACTTCTGCGCCAAAAACTCATGGGGCCCTTGGCCGCGCTGCGGCAGAAAATCGAATTTTGCAGCGGCCGCGATCTGGTAGCCGCGCTATATGCGTATCTCAAAGGGGCGGGCATTTTACAGGGACTCAAACGGCAGGATCCGGCGGACACAGAGAATTTGCAGGTGCTCTTTGACGGGATGATGGACCTTTGGGACCAATACGTTGCCGTTTTGGACCAGCGGGAGTATCCGTTGGCGCGCCACTGTGAACTGATGCGGCTGACGCTGCTCACCGCCGATTTAGGGCAGCTTCCTCAGACGTTGGATTCGGTTTTGATCGGCACCGCCGATCGGATCCGGCCCGGTTCTCCCAAGTACGCGTTTTTGGTCGGCGCCAACGAGGGGGTATTCCCTGCACCGGTAAGCCGGGAGGGAATCCTGTCCGAGCGGGAACTGGAGCAGCTTTTGGACGCGGGTCTTGCGGTGGCCGAGCCTTTTGAGTTGCGGGTACTGGAGGAGCGCTTTTTTGCCTACAGCGCCGCTTGCTGCGCCAGCGACGGGATTTTTCTGTCCTGGCCGGCCCAATCGGCAAAAGGGGATTCGCTGACGCCTTCGGCGCTGGTGCGGCAGGTGCTGGACATCTTACCTTTGGCCGAATGCAAAAGCGCCTCGCAGGAGGAAGAACTTTTTTACGCGCTCAACGCCAAGACGTCTTTGCAGGTGCTTGGCAGAATGGACGACAGACGTTCCCCGGCGGCGGGCGCGCTGGGGATATTGCTTGAGCAAAGCGCTTACAAAAATCAGTATGAGAGGATGAAAAGCCCGGTCCGGCCGGAGGGGTTTTCCCTTGAGTCGGAAGAAACGGCCCAGTCGCTCTTTGGCCGGAATATGCGGGTTTCGCCCTCCAAGCTGGATCGGTACCATCAATGCCGGTTCGCCTATTTCTGCGAACGGGGCCTGGGGGTAAAAAAGCCGCGAAAAGCGCAGCTTTCTCCCATCGAGTCGGGGACCATTATCCATTATGTTTTGCAGCAGGTCACCTCCCGCTATCCGGGCAAGGCGCTTTGCAAACTGAAAGAGGAGGACTGCCGCCGTCTGGTCCGGCGCATTCTGGACGATTATTTAGAAGAGGCTTTGGGCGGTGAGGTGGACAAGACCGCCCGGTTTAAATATCTGTTTACCCGCATGGCCAACACGCTGGTCCGGCTGATTGAGCATTTGGCCATGGAATTTGCCGTCTGTGATTTTTCCCCGGCGGCGTTTGAGTTGCCCATCGCGAAGGATTCGCAGGTACCGCCGCTGGAACTGTCCGTCCTGGGCAAGGGCACCATCTGGGTAGAGGGGATTGTAGACCGGGTGGACGTGATGGAAAAAAGAGGAAAACGCTATGTGCGGGTGGTAGATTATAAAACTGGCACGAGAAATTTTGATTTTACCGATATTTATTACGGTCTTCATTTGCAGATGCTGGTCTACTTATTTTCCATCTGCCAAAATGGAAAGGACAACCTGGAAAACGTTCTTCCCGCCGGAGTTTTATACATGCCGGGAAAAACCGGATTTTTGTCCGCCGGCCGCCACGCGGGAGAGGATGAAATGGAAAAGGAGCAGAAAAAGGCCCTGAAGATGAACGGACTTTTGCTTTCCGACCCGATTGTATTAAAGGGGATGGAGGAGGACGGCGCGGGGGTGTTTATTCCGGCAAAGGTAAAAGACGGGCAGATCGACGCCAAATCCTCGGTGGCCTCTTTAGAGGAACTGGGAAAGCTTAAGCGGCATATTGAGTCGCTTTTGTGCCAGATGGCAAAAAACCTCTGGTCGGGGGAGATCGCCGCTTTGCCGGCGGAGGAAAACGGCTTTGATCTGTGCGACTGGTGCGATTACCGCAGCGTCTGCGGCAGGGAGGAAGACGGTCCCAAACAGCACCGTGAGCAGCTTTCCCGGGAGGAATTTTTCCAAAGGATCGGCGGTGAAGAGGATGCGTGAAAAAAACTGGACGCCCCAACAGGCACAGGCCATTGAAAGCCGGGGCGGGACCCTTCTTGTATCGGCGGCGGCGGGAAGCGGGAAGACCGCCGTTTTGGTGGAGCGGGTGGTCTCGATTATTTTAGACGAGGCGCATCCGGTAGATGCGGACCGGCTGCTGGTGGTCACCTTCTCCAACCCGGCGGCAAGGGAAATGCGGCAGCGCATTGAGGCGAGGCTGGAACAGGAACAGCGGGCAGATCCCCACAGCCGGCATCTGCGCCGTCAGCGCTTTTTGATGGAGCGGGCCCATATCAGCACCATCCACGCCTTTTGCCGGGACCTGATCAGCCAGCATACCGAGGCGCTGGACCTGCCGGCCGATTTCACTTTGGGGGAGGAAGAGCGCCTGTCCTTACTGCGGCAGGAGGCGGTTTCTTTGGCGATGGAGGAATTTTACGCCGCCGACCGCGACGGGAGTTTTCCGGCGCTGGTGGAACTTTTGTCCGGCGGCAGGGACGACCGGCGGGTGAGCGACATGATTTTAAAGCTTTACGGCTTTATCCGGTCCCATCCGTTTTACGAGGACTGGCTGGCGGACAAAGAAAAAATGTACGACAGCCGCATTCCGGCGGGGGAAACCGTTTGGGGAAGGACCATTTTGTCCTATGGGGCGGAGGCGGTGGAGTACTGTTTGCAGATCAACCGGGAACTAAGGGAACAGACACTGGGCGTTTTGCCGCTGGAAAAGGCGTATCTGCCCGCGTTTGAGGAGGACGCCCGGAATCTGGCGGCGCTGCTGGCGCACTTACAGTCCGGCGACTGGGACGGCTGCTATGGACTGCTGCAGGATTTTTCCTTCGGGCGGTTGGGCGCGCTGCGGGGATTTGAAGACACAGCGCTGAAGGAATCCTTACAAGCCGGGCGGGATCAGATCAAAAAAGTGATAAAGGGGCTGGCCCAACGCCAGTTTTGCGCCAACGGGCGGGAGTTTCAGGAGGATATCGCCGACTTAAAACCGAAGGTATCGACTCTGTTCCGGCTGGTGCTGGCCTTCGACCGGCAGTACAGCCGGTTAAAAAAAGAGCAGAAGCTTTTGGATTTTTCGGATTTAGAACATCTGGCCTTAGCGCTTTTGATGGAAAAATCCGACGGCGGGTACCGGCCCACGGCCCTGGCCGCTCAGCTGGCCCAGGAATACGAGGAAATTTTGGTAGACGAGTATCAGGATACCAACAGCGCCCAGGATATGCTGTTTTGGGCGGTATCCAAAAAGGGGAAAAACCTGTTCATGGTCGGCGACCCAAAGCAGAGCATTTACCGGTTTCGCCAGGCGATGCCGGAAATCTTTTTGGAAAAAATGGACGCGTACCGTCCCTTTGACGGAAAAAACTACCCGGCAAAAATCGTTTTGGGAAAGAATTTCCGCAGCCGTCCGGAGGTGACCGGCCTTGTCAATTTCCTGTTTCGACAGCTGACCAGCCGCCGGCTGGGGGAGATGGACTACGGCCTGGAGGAAGAGTTGGCGCCGGCGGCCTCCTACCCGCCGGAAAAAGGCGTACAGACACAACTGCATCTTGTTGACACCACGGGCTCTTCCAAACCAGCGGTTCAGCAGGAGGCATTTTATGTGGCAAAAATGATCTCCCGGCTGATAACCGCGGGAGAGAGTGTATGGGAAGCCGGTGCGCCGCGGCCGGTGCGCATGGGAGATATCTGCGTTCTTCTGCGCTCGCCGAAAAACAAGGTCCGGGCTTACCGGGACGCGTTTTTGCAAGAAGGGATCAACAGCTGGGCCGACAGCAAGGGCGGCTTTTTGCGGGCAAGGGAGATCGGCGCAATCACGGCGCTTTTGCAGGTACTGGACAACCCATATCGGGATATTCCGCTGTTGACGGCGCTGATGTCCGACCTGTTCGGATTTTCACCGGAGAGGATCGCGAAAATCCGTTTGCTGGATCGGGGGGGGACCTTCTATTCGGCTTTGCAGAAAAGCGCCCGGCTGGGCGACGAAGACAGCGAGGCGTTTTTGCGCCGGACAGCGATTTGGCGCCGTTTGGCGGCGGTCATGCCGGTTCCGGATCTATTGACCGAAATTTACGCTCAGACGGATTATCCGGCCATTGTGTCCTCCTATCCCATGGGGGAAACGCGGCGGGCGAACCTATATCAGCTTTGCGAGTACGCCCGGACCTTTCAAAAAAGCGGCGGTCGGGGGCTGTATGCGTTTGTGCGGTTTTTAGACCGGCTTTCGGAGCAGAAGACGGATTTTGAGACGCCGGCGCTGGGGGAAAGCGCTGATGCGGTGCAAATTCTCAGCATCCACCGCTCCAAGGGGCTGGAGTTTTCCTATGTCTTTTTGTGCGATTCGGCCAAGGCGTTTAACAAGCAGGATCTGCGGGAGCGCGTGGCGCTGCATCCGCAAATGGGGTTTGCCTGTGTCCGGCGGGACGGGAAGCTTTTAAAGGAGTTTACCACTGTCCCGTTAGAGGCGCTACGGTTGGAAAACGAGAGAGCCAATTTAAGCGAGGAACTGCGGGTTTTATATGTGGCGCTGACCCGGGCGAAGGAAAGGCTTTTTATCACCATGGCCGGAGACACGGAAAAAATGCTGCGCCGGGCGGCGCTGGCAGGGGACGGTCCGCTGCGGCCCTTCGCGGTTCGAAACGCCGATTCTATGGGCACCTGGATTTTGCAGTGTGCGCTGCGCCATCCGGACTGTCGGGAACTGCGGGAAAAGGCCGGAATCGCCGCCGGGTGGCAGGAAAGGGAAAAAACGCCGCTTGAAATTTGCTGGGGAACCGGCGAGGGGGCGTCAGAACACCAAAAAGAAGATCCGGCGGCTTTGGCACAGCGGGTAGACGGTTTGGTCCTAAAAAAACTGCGGGAGCGGGACGGGTGGCGCTATCCTTACGAGGAGGCCACCCGTCTGCCCCAAAAGCTGGGGGTCTCTCAGGTGGCGAAAAAGGACCGGGTGGGGCAATACGCTTTTAGCAAAACGCCGCAGTTTCTCTCAGGCGAAAAGCTATCCCCCGCCCAAAAGGGAGACGCGCTGCATCAGTTTATGCAGTACGCCGACTATGGCCGATGCGCCCAAAACGCGGACGAAGAACTGCAGCGTCTTTTGCGGCTGGAATTTTTGACCCCGGTCCAGGCGCAGGTGATCCCCTTGGAAAAGGTCAGGCGCTTTTTTTCCGGCGGTCTGTACCGCAGGATGGAATCGGCACGGCGCATAGAACGGGAACTGCGCTTTTTCTGGGATCTGGACAGCCGGCAGATGGGGTATGACGGCGCCGGTCCGGACAAAATTACCGTACAGGGCGTGGCCGACTGCGTATTTTGGGAAGAGGACGGGGCGGTCATCGTCGACTATAAAACCGATGCGGTATCTTCCGCCGGGGATTTGGCGGACAAATACCGCGAGCAGCTGCGGCTTTACCGGCTGATTTTACAAGAAAGCCTGCAAACGCAGGTAAAGTCTTGCATCCTGTACTCGTTTTACCTGGAGCGGGAAATCGAACTGGATTTTTCCGGGGAAGAGAATACAATCTGACAGGTGCTTTCTCCCCGTTAAGAAAAACTTCTGGCCGGTAAGGCGAAAAAATCGCGCGGGATTTTGGCTTTTTCTATTGACAAACGGAGGTCAGGCTGGTATACTATACCAGAAAACAAAGTAGAACCAATTCGTTCTCACCTGCTCGCAGCGGCGATGTCGGGTCAATACGGGAAAGAGAGTCTCTCTTTTTGGTGTATTGAGCGCGGGCGAATTTCGTTCCGCGCTTTGTTATGGAAAAATTCGGGCTTTTCACAATGGAGGTGCTTTCTCATTAGCAACAAGGAACTGCAGATCAACGAAGAGATCAGGGATAAGGAAATTCGCGTCATTGATGCGGACGGCAGCCAGCTTGGGATTCTTGCGACAAAGGATGCGATGAAAATCGCTGTCGAAAAAAACCTCGATCTGGTAAAAATCGCCCCGCAGGCCGCGCCGCCGGTTTGCCGGATCATGGATTACGGCAAATACCGTTTCGAGCAGGCAAAGCGGGAAAAAGAGGCGAAGAAAAATCAAAAGGTAATCGAGATCAAGGAGGTTCGTCTTTCTTTGAACATCGATACCAACGATTTTAACACCAAGGTAAATCACGCGGTGAAATTCCTCAAAAGCGGGAACAAGGTAAAGGTATCCATTCGCTTTCGTGGGCGCGAGATGGCCCATTCCCAGATGGGCACCGTTTTGATGCAGAAGTTTACCGATGCGGTGTCCGAGGTCGGCGTTGTTGAAAAGCAGCCTAAAATGGAAGGCAGAAGCATGACGATGTTTATCAGTGCGAAGCCCGTTAAGTAAATTGAACAGGAGGATATGAAAATGCCTAAACTGAAAACCCATTCCGGCGCAAAAAAGCGCTTTAAACTGACCAAAAGCGGGAAGGTAAAACGCGCTCACGCGTATAAATCCCATATTCTGAACAAAAAATCCACCAAGCGCAAAAGAGGTCTGCGCAAAATCGCTTATCCGAACCAGACCAATATGAAGGCGATTAAGCTGATGTTGGCAAAACACTAATTTTGATTTTGATGGAGGATTAAGAATATGGCTCGTGTAAAAGGGGCAATGATGACCCGCAAAAGAAGAAAAAAAGTTTTAAAGTTGGCGAAGGGCTATTTTGGCGCTAAGAGCACCCATTTTAAAATGGCTAAACAGGCTGTGATGAAATCCGGCAACTATGCGTATGTTGGCAGAAAGCAGAGAAAAAGAGATTTCAGAAGCCTGTGGATCACCAGAATTTCCGCCGCGTGCCGCTTAAACGGCATGAATTATTCCACCTTTATGAACGGCCTTAAAAAAGCCGGCGTGGAACTTAACAGAAAAATGCTTTCCGAAATCGCGATCAACGATCCGGCGGCGTTTACTTCCCTGGTGGAAAAGGCGAAAGCCGCGCTTTAATAAGAGTTCTGCAAGCCCGTGTCAAAACACGGGCTTGTTTTGTAAATGGGTGAGGTTTTAGATGGAACGGATTGTCAGTAAAGACAACGAAAGGATCAAGCTGCTGGCCAAGCTGCAAAAAAGCCGACGGACCAGAGAAGAATCGGGGACGTTTGTGGCAGAGGGGGTCCGTTTGGCGCGGGAGGTATTGGCCGGTGGTTTAGTCGTGCGGCAGGCGTTTGCCACCGAGGCGGCGGCGGGGCGTTACACCGCCGTGTGGGAGGCGCTTTGCCAAAAGGCTCAGGAAGCTTTTTGGCTGGCTGAGAGTCTGGAGGAAAAGATCAGCGACGTTCGTTCTCCTCAGGGAATCTACTGCATCTGCGATATTCCCCGGCCCGCGCCCCAGGGCATGGTTTGCGCCGGAAAGCTGCTGGCGCTGGACCGATTGCAGGATCCGGGGAACCTGGGGACCATTCTGCGCACGGCGGACGCTTTTGGCGCCGGCGGTGTGATTTTAGGCGGCCAATGCGCCGACTGCTTTAGTCCCAAGGTGGTCAGAAGCACTATGGGCAGCGTGTTCCGCCTGCCGGTGTGGCAGGTGGAGAATTTGGCCCAGACACTTTTGGATCTGCGGCGAGAGGGGTTTGTCTGCTTTGGGGCGGCGCTGGATGAAACAGCGCAGCGGCTGGGAGAGGTCGTTTTTCCGGCCCGGACAGTGGCGGTGATAGGAAACGAGGGGAACGGTATTTCCCCGCAGGTTCTGGCCGCCTGCCAGCAGACTTTATACATCCCCATGAAAGGAAAGGCGGAATCGCTCAATGCGGGGGTGGCGGCTTCGCTGATCCTTTGGGAAATGTGCCGGTGAGGAGTGGAAAAATGGAGTTTTGGATTTGGCTTTCCGGCGCGCTGGGACCGGGCAGTCCCAGAATCAACGATATTGCGGCCTGTTTTGAAACGGCCGAGTATTTTTACGCGGAGAGAAAGAACGGTTTTCGCGGGGTTGATTTTCTTTCGGACACGGAAAAGAGAAAGCTGCTTGCCGCCTCTTTGTCCGACGCGCTGCGGATAAAGGAAAGGACGCTGGCAAAAGGCTATCGGATCCTGACGCCGGATCAGAAGGAGTACCCGGACCGGCTGCGCAATATTTACGCCATGCCCGCCGTTTTATATGTAGACGGCGATTTGGGCCAGGCGGACGAAAGCGTGGCAATTGCCTTGGTGGGCACACGCAGATGCTCGGATTACGGCAGGCAGGTGGCGGACGACCTGGGCTTTGGGCTGGGCCGCATGGGCGCGGTGGTGATCACCGGCATGGCCCGGGGAATCGACGGAGCGGCCCACGCCGCTGCGCTGCGGGCAGGGGGAAGCACCATCGCCGTATTAGGCTGCGGGCTGGACATCCTTTACCCTTCAGAGCACGGGGCGATGCGCCGGGAAACGCCTAAGCGCGGAGCGGTGGTTTCGGAGTTCGCCCTGGGGGAAAGGCCGGAGGGCTTTCATTTTCCCATCCGTAACCGGCTGATGTCGGCCCTTTCTCTGGGCGTTGTGGTAATTGAGGGGGAAAAGGGCAGCGGCTCTTTGATCACGGCCAATTACGCGTTGGAGCAGGGAAAGGATGTGTTCGCCGTTCCGGGAAGCGTTTTGAGCGGATTGTCAAAGGGTCCGTTTCAGCTGCTTCGGGCCGGCGCGATCCCCGTTTCCTGCGCCAACGATATTTTAGAGGAATATCGCTGGCGATACACTGCCAAAATAAACTGGACGGCGCAAAGAGCAGCCGGAGGGCAGCCGGAACTGCCGCGGGAGAAGAAAACCGCGGCGGTCCAACCGTCGGACGCGGCGCCCATTCGACAAAAGCGCACCCTGCCGGAAGGCACGGAAGAAAACATCCGCGAAATCTACGAAATTTTGTCGGAAATACCGATTCATCTGGATGAAATCGCGGCACGTCTGCAAAAAAATCCCGCGGAAGTCTTGACAGCGCTTTCAGAACTTGAAATAATGGGATTTGTATCGGCAAATGCAGGAAAAAGATTTTCTATCTGCTGAAAATTTGGCTGCGGGCGTCTTTTTTTAACCGGTACGCCTGCCGGCAAACCATGCATCCGCCTTTTGACGGGCGGAAAAGATTATAAAAATAGGGTGGGATTGCATGTCTAAACTTGTGATTGTCGAGTCTCCCGCAAAGGCGAAGACCATTCAAAAATACCTTGGCGCAGGCTACGATGTTGTGGCTTCTATGGGCCATATCCGGGACTTGCCCAAAAGCAAGCTGGGAATTGACATTGAACACGGCTTTCAGCCGGATTACGTGGAAATTAAAGGAAAGGAAGAACTGGTCGAGACCCTGAAGAAAAAAGGAAAAAAAAGCGACGAAATCTATCTGGCCACCGACCCGGACCGGGAAGGGGAGGCCATTTCCTGGCATTTGGCTTACCTTTTGGGGATGGATTTAAACGAGCCCAACCGCGTCACCTTCAACGAGATCACCAAATCCGGCGTACAGTCGGGGATGGCGTCGCCTAGGCAGGTGGACATGGATCTGGTCAACGCCCAGCAGACTCGGCGGATTTTAGACCGGATTGTGGGATACAAACTCAGCCCCTTTTTGTGGAAAAAGGTGCGCCGGGGCCTTTCGGCGGGACGGGTGCAGTCGGTTGCGGTGCGCATTATCGTGGACCGGGAAGAGGAGATCCAAAAATTTAAGCCGGAGGAATACTGGTCCATTGACGCAAAGCTTTTGGGTAAATCCAGCCGTAAGGCTTTTGCCGCCAAATTATACGGAAAAGACAAGAAAATATCCATAAAAACGAAGGAAGAGGCCGACGCGATCCTCAAGGAGTTGGAGGGTCAGCCCTTTGTGGTGGAAAACGTAAAAAAAAGCGTGCGGAAAAAATCCCCGGCGCCGCCTTTTACCACCAGTACCCTGCAGCAGGAGGCATCCCGCCGGCTGGGGTTCCAGGCGCGGCGGACCATGAAAGCGGCCCAGGAGTTATATGAAGGGGTCGAGGTCGGCGAAATGGGCGCGGTGGGACTCATCACCTATATGCGTACCGACTCGCTGCGTATTTCCGACGAGGCGGCGCAGCAGGCGGCGGACTTTATCGCGCAGCGCTACGGCAAAAACTATCTGCCGCCCAAGCGCCGGGCCTACAAATCCAAAAGCAACGCCCAGGATGCCCACGAGGCCATCCGCCCCACCATGCCGGAACTGACGCCGGACCAGGTGAAGGGGAGTCTTTCCGCCGACCAGTATAAACTTTACAAGCTGGTGTGGGAACGCTTTATCGCCAGCCAGATGGCCACCGCTTTGCTGGACACGGTTTCGGTGGACATCCGGGCGGGGGCATACCTGTTTAAGGCTTCGGGCTACACGGTGAAATTCGACGGCTACACGGTTTTGTATGAGGAAAGCAAGGAGGAATCCGCTGAAGGGGAAGAAGGTTCCTCCGGCGCTTTGCCACCGCTGGAAAAGGGCGACGATCTGAAGCTAAAGAGTCTGGAGGGGACGCAACACTTTACCCAGCCGCCGCCCCGTTTTACCGAGGCTTCGCTTATTAAAACGCTGGAGGAAAAAGGAATCGGCCGGCCCAGCACCTACGCGCCGACCATCACCACCATTCTGTCCCGCGGGTATGTGGAGCGGGAGGCCAAGGCGCTGAAGCCCACGGCTTTGGGCGAGGTGGTGACCCAGCTGATGAAAAAGCAGTTTAAAAAGATTGTGGATCTGGGCTTCACCGCTCAGATGGAAAAAAATCTGGACGAGGTGGAGGAAGGTGAAACCAACTGGGTGGACACCTTATCGGAATTCTACGAGGATTTTGCCGCTACCCTGACCCAGGCGGAAAAAAATATGGACGGCACCCGCGTCAAGGTGCCGGACGAGGAGACCGATGAAATTTGTGAGTTGTGCGGCCGGAAAATGGTGATCAAGACCGGACGTTTCGGCAAATTTTTGGCCTGTCCCGGCTTTCCCGAATGCAAAAACACCCGCAAAATCGTGCAGGACACCGGCGGCGTGTGCCCTTTGTGCGGCGGAAAGGTTCTGGCCAAAAAGTCCAAAAAGGGGAAGGTCTATTACGGCTGCGAGCACAATCCAAAATGCGGCTTTATGACCTGGGATCTGCCGCTGAAGGATGTTTGCCCCAAATGCGGCGCGACCTTATTTAAAAAGTCCGGGAAAATGGGAAAAATCTACTGCGCCAAGGAAGGATGCGACTACGAAAGGGGACCGAAGGACGAATGATGGTTTCGGTAATCGGCGCGGGACTGGCAGGCTGCGAGGCGGCCTGGCAGCTGGCCTGCCGCGGCATACCGGTGACGCTGTATGAGATGAAGCCGGTCAAATTTTCCCCGGCCCATCACTACGAGGGATTTGCGGAGTTGGTCTGTTCTAACTCGCTCAAGGCCGACCGGATCGGTTCGGCGGCGGGTCTTCTCAAAGAGGAGATGGCCCGGCTGGGCTCGATTGTCGTCCAATGCGCCCGAGAGACAGCGGTACCCGCCGGCGGCGCTTTGGCGGTGGACCGGCAGCTGTTTTCCGATCGGGTGACCCAGAAAATACAAAGCCATCCGCTGATTGAGGTGCGCCATGAGGAAGTGGCCGAAATCCCCGAGGGGCCGGTGGTGGTTGCCTCCGGTCCGCTGACCAGTGAGAAGCTTTCCGGCGCCATTGAGCGGCTTTTAGGAGAATCGTATTTAAGCTTTTACGACGCGGCATCGCCCATCGTCACCTTCGAGAGCATCGACATGGACAAAGCGTTTTTTGCCGCCCGTTATGGCAAAGGCGAGGATGATTACATCAACTGCCCCATGAACCGGGAGGAATACGTGGCGTTTCACCAGGCGCTGGTTTCCGCCCGTCAGGTGGAACTGAAAGAATTCGAAAAGGATCGAATGAAGGTCTATGAAGGATGCATGCCGGTAGAGGAGCTGGCCAGGCGGGGAAGCGATTCCATCCGGTACGGGCCCCTAAAGCCGGTGGGCTTAAAGGATCCTAGGACGGGGCACCGGCCCTGGGCGGTGGTGCAGCTGCGGGCGGAAAACGCCCAGAAGTCTTTGTACAATCTGGTGGGCTTTCAGACCAATCTGCTTTTTCCGGAGCAAAAACGGGTTTTTTCCATGATCCCGGGACTGGAAAACGCTTCGTTTGTCCGTTACGGCGTTATGCACCGCAACACCTTTTTAAACAGTCCCCGGCTTTTGGACGAGACCTACTGCTTAAAAAAGGACCGGCGGATTTATTTTGCCGGTCAGATCACCGGTGTGGAGGGGTACATCGAATCGGCGTCGTCGGGAATTTTGGCGGGAATCAATCTGGCGATGGCTTTAAAGGAAAAAGAGCCGCTGGTCCTGCCGCGAGATACGATGATGGGGGCGCTGGCCGCCTACATCAGCGACCCGACGGTCACGGATTTTCAGCCTATGGGCAGCAATATGGGTCTTCTGCCGCCGAATCCGGAAAGAATCAAAGATAAGGCCCTTCGCTATCAGGCAGTGGCGGACAGGGCACTGGAGAGTTTCGAGCGCTGTCTGGCGGATTTTCGATCTCGGATGGGGGACGACCTTTTGCGGGAGTAAGCGAAAAAAATCAATTACAGAAAGGCTGGCTTTTTTATGAAAATAATCGCAGACGCATTCGGCGGGGACAACGCGCCGCTGGAAATTTTAAAAGGCTGCGCGATGGCGGTAAAGGAATACGGCATCCAGATGGCAGTAACCGGCGACAAAGAGACGATCCGCAAAGTGGCCGCGGAAAACGGCATTTCGCTGGAGCAGATGGAAATTGTCCATGCACCGCAGGTAATGGACATGGACGCGCCGCCCACCGCGATTTTAAAAAGCTATCGGGATTCCTCCATGGCTGTAGGCTTAAGGCTTTTATCCGAGGGAAAAGGCGACGCTTTTGTCAGTGCGGGCAGCACCGGCGCATTTGTGGTCGGCGCCAGCCATATCGTCAAGCGGATTAAAGGGATTAAGCGTGCGGCGCTGGCCCCGGTGATTCCCACGGTGGAGGGGCGGTATATGCTCATCGACTGCGGCGCCAACGCGGAATGCCGGCCGGAGATGCTGGTCCAGTTCGGGGCCATGGGCGCCGCTTATATGAATAAGGTTTTGCAGGTGGAAAATCCGCGGGTGGCGTTAATCAATAATGGTGCAGAGGAGCACAAGGGCACGCCCTTACAGCAGGAGGCGTATGGGCTTTTGGGGCAGTCGCCGCTTCATTTTGTGGGCAATATCGAGGCGAGGCAGCTTCCCCAGGGCGGCTGCGACGTGGCGGTATGCGATGGATTTACCGGCAACATCGTGTTAAAATTGACCGAAGGGTTAAGTAAGGCCTTGATCGGTCAGATTAAGGGAATTCTTATGAAAAACACGGCGACCAAGCTGGCCGCTTTGACCTTAAAGGGCGGTCTGGCAGAATTTAAAAAGAAAATGGATTACAAGGAATATGGCGGCGCGGCGCTGTTGGGTATTGCCAGACCCACCATTAAGGCCCACGGCAGTTCCGATGCCAAAGCGTTTAAAAACGCCATCGGGCAGGCGGTCCGCTTTGCACACGAGGACGTTATCGGGTCGATTGAAGGGTATTTGGCGGAAATGAAAGCCAAAGAATAAGGAGCCAAACATGAGCGGACAAACGGATTTAAAAGCATTCCAAAAAAAATTAGATTATGTGTTTCGGGAAGAAAAATACCTGACAATTGCCCTGACCCACTCTTCCTACGCCAACGAGGGGAAGAAGGAAGATCCCTGCAATGAACGGCAGGAATTTTTGGGAGATGCGGTGCTGTCGATTATTGTGTCGGACTATCTGTTCCGGCACTATTCCCATCTGCCTGAGGGGGAGTTGACCAAGCTGCGGGCAGCGCTGGTCTGCGAAAAGGCCCTTTGCCAGTATGCCATGCAGCTGGGATTGGGAGAATTCCTCCTTTTGGGGAAAGGGGAGGAGGCCACCGGCGGGCGGCAGCGTCCTTCGATTTTGGCCGACGCTTTCGAGGCGGTGATCGCCGCTGTTTATTTAGACGGCGGGATGGAGGCGGCCAAAAAGCTTGTTCTGCATTATACGGTGCCGGCAATGGAAAACCACACGACGGCGGCGTTTAAGGATTACAAAACCATCTTACAGGAGATCATCCAGAAAAATCCCGAGGAGCGGGTGACCTATGAATTGGTCGAGGAGTCTGGGCCGGATCACAACAAGCATTTTGCCGTTGAGGTGCATTTAAACAGCAATGTCATCGGGCGTGGAGAAGGACGCTCGAAAAAAAGCGCGGAGCAGGCGGCGGCCAAAATCGCGCTGGAGTTAATGGGGCAGTGAGACACGCAAACGTCGCGTTTTTTGTCCCCCATTTGGGATGCCCGCACCAATGCAGCTTCTGCGATCAGCGAAGAATCAGCGGAACGGTCCTGGCGCCCGGGCCGGACGAGGTGAAAAAGGTCTGTGAAAAGGCCCAACAACAGCTGAAGGGCCGGGATTTTCCGGCGGAAATCGCTTTTTTCGGCGGCAGCTTTACCGCCATCGACCCGGTGCTGATGCGGTCTTTGCTAAAGGCGGCTTATCCGTTTGTGGCGGACGGCTCGTTCGACGGGATCCGTCTGTCCACCAGGCCGGACGCGGTTTCTCCGGATGTTCTAAGGCTGCTAAAAGCCTACGGCGTCACGACGGTTGAGTTAGGCGCCCAGAGCATGGACGATGCAGTACTCTCCCAAAACGGCAGGGGGCACACGGCGGACCAAACGGTCCGGGCTGCCGCTTTGATCCAGGAGGCGGGGCTTTCGCTGGGCTTGCAGATGATGGTCGGTCTGCCGGGGGAAAAGGCGGATGGCCATCGCCGGACGGCGGAGAAAATCGCTTGGCTTCGGCCCGACTGTGTCCGGATTTATCCGGTACTGGTGATGGAGGGGACCGATCTGGCCCGCTGGTACAAAGAGGGAAAATACATTCCGCTGACGGTGGAAGAAGCGGTTGAGAAAACGGCTTTTCTTCTGCGCTTTTTTGAGGATCGGGAAATTTCGGTGATCCGCGTTGGACTGCACGCCCAAAAGACGCTGGAGCAAAGCTGTATTGCGGGTCCATATCATCCGGCCTTCGGGGAGTTGTGCTATTCCAGGGTTTGGCTTGAGCGCCTGCTAAAGCGGCTGGGGGAAGATGGAATTTTTAAAAAGGCGCTGACGGTTTTGGTCCATCCGGCGTTTTTATCCCAGGCAATCGGGCAAAAGCGGGAAAATTTGCGGCGGCTGTCTCAGGCGGGATACCAAGCGCAGATCCTTTCAGACGATTCGATGTCAAGGGAGGAGCCGTTTTTCATAAAGGAAGTGAAAGATTGTATTTAAAAGCATTGGAGATCAATGGATTTAAGTCCTTTCCGGACCGGGTGAAGCTGGAATTCGGCAAGGGCCTGACGGCGGTGGTGGGGCCCAACGGCAGCGGAAAGAGCAACATTGCCGACGCGGTTCGCTGGGTGTTAGGCGAGCAGTCCTCTAAAACGCTGCGGGGAGACAAAATGGAGGATGTGATTTTTGGCGGAACCCAGCTGCGCCGTCCCATGGGCTTTTCTCAGGTGACGCTGATTATTGGAAACGAGGATCGCAAGCTTACGGTAGATACCGACGAAATCGCGGTATCCCGCAAGCTGTACCGCAGCGGGGAGAGCGAGTACCGGATCAACGAGAATGTGGTTCGGCTAAAGGATATTCACGAGCTGTTTATGGATACGGGACTGGGGCGCGACGGCTATTCCATGATCGGGCAGGGGAAAATCGCCGAGATCATCGGGGCCAAAAGCACCCAGCGGCGGGAGATCTTTGAGGAGGCGGCAGGTATCTCAAAATACCGCTACCGAAAAACCGAGGCGGAGCGAAAGCTTGCCCAGACCCAGGAGAATCTTCTGCGCTTAAAGGATATTATGACCGAATTGGAGGACCGCATCGGCCCTTTAAAGATCCAGTCGGAAAAAGCGAAGCGCTTTATTGAATTGGCGGAACAGAAAAAAGAAATCGAACTTTCTTTGTGGATTGCGCAGCTGGACGGCATCACGTTGCAGCTGCGGGAACTGACCGACCGGCAGACAGTTGGCCGGTTAGAGCAAGAACAGGTGGAAAAAAAGCTAGAGGAACTGGCCGGGCAGATGGAGACGCTGTTTGGCTCGATGCAGAAAGCCGGCGCCCGGATTGAACAGATCCGGGGGGAGATGGCGCAGATGGAGGAGGAAATCGCTTCGTCCAGCGCCCGGATTGCGGTTTTGCAAAATGATATTTCCCACAACGAGCGGTCGGCCCAGCAGCTGGAACAGGAAGAGAAGTCTGCTGCGGATTCGGAAGACGCTTTTTTGCAGTATCGGCAAGAGCAGGAGGAAAAAAAGCGCGGTCTGTTAAAAAAACAGGAGCAGGCCGCGGCACAGATCGCTTTCATGCAGAGTGAGGACCAAAAAAGCCAAGAGCAGATTTTGCAGCTGACAAAGCAGCTGGCAGAGAAAAAAGAGGATGAAACCCGTCTTGCGTTTTCTCTGTCCGAACAAAGGGTGCTGGCGGTGACCACTCAAAACGCCTTAGAGGACGCGAAGGAACGCGCCGCTTTACTGGAAGAGGGAAAGGACGAAAAGCGAGAAAAAATTTCCCGGCTTCAAAAGGAACTGGAAGAGGCCGGCCAGCTGGTCGAGACGCTTTCCGAGACGCTGGAGGGCCTTTCCAACTCGGCAAAGGGCGTGCAGATGAAGCTTTCTTCCCGGCAGGAAAAGGAGCGGGTGCTGTCCGAGCAAAAGGAACGGCTGGAACTGAAAATAAAAGAGCAGAACCAGCGCGCCGCTTTGCTGGAAGAATTGGAACGGAATATGGAGGGCTTTGCCCACAGCGTAAAATACGTGTTAAGCCAAAGCCGTGGCGGCGCGTTACGGGGGATCCGCGGACCTTTGTCCAGCCTTTTGCAGGTAAAGCCCCAGTATCTTACGGCGATTGAGATGGCAGCCGGCGGCGCTTTGCAGAACATTGTGACCGAGGATGAGCAAGCGGCAAAGCGGGCCATTGAAATGCTAAAAAAAAGCGGAGCCGGCCGTGCGACCTTTCTGCCGATGACCTCGGTAAAAGGGGGACGCCTACAGGTCGAAGGCTTGGAGAATTTTGAAGGGTTTATCGGAATCGGGTCCCAGCTGGTTCTCTGCGACGGGATTTACCAAGGCGTTGTGGAATCGGTTTTGGGACGGGTGGCGGTTGTCACCGACATGGACGAGGGAATTCGGATAGCGAAGCATTATGGCTACCGGTTTCGCATCGTGACGCTGGACGGGCAGCTAATCCACGCGGGCGGCTCGATGACCGGCGGCTCCGCCGGGAAAAGCGCCGGACTGCTCAGCCGGCGGGGAGAGATCCGCGCATTGCAGGAGCAGGCGGCGGCCAACAAAGAAAAATCCGATGCTTTAAACGGGGAATTAGAGGCGCTACGCCGGGAAATCACCGCGCTGCAGGCCCAGTTTGCCGGAATTGAGGCGGAACGCAAAACCGCGGCAGAGGACCAGATCCGGTATGATATGGAGCAAAAGCGCCTGCGAACTCTGCTGGAGGAGTTGCAGGCCGATCAAAGCCGGTCGCAGGATCAGCAGAGCAGTCTGGCGCGGCAGATCGAGCAGCTAAAGGAGCAATGCCGGCAGGAAGAGCGAAAGCTGGACGAAACGCAGTCGGCCCTGTCTTCTTTCCGGGAAAAACTGGCGGCTTTAGAGGAGGCGGTTCAGTCTGCCCGGCAAGGACGGGAGGACGCGGCCGGCGCCCAAAGCGCTTTACAGATGGAAAAAATGGCGATCGGCCAGGAAATTGCCCTGTTAGAGCAGGCGATGGCCGAGCAGGAGAGCCGGCGGTCCGACCAGAAAAAGCAGCTGGAATCGGTCCGGGAGCGGCTGGAGGATTTGGCGGAGCAAAACCGGCGGATCCAAGAGGAAATCGCCTTGATACAGCAGCGGTCGAAGGAGCGTCAGGATCAGATTGAGATCTGTCGCCAGGAGATTGCCCAGCAAAGCGAGCAGCGCCAGCAGATCGAAAGGGAGACCACCCTTTTGCGCCAGAGCGAAAAGGAGATTTTGGTGCAGAAGGAAAAATACGTCGGGGAACTTCTGCGGTTGGAAGACAAAAAAGCGGCGGTACAAAAGGAATATGACCTGATTATATCCAAAATGTGGGATGAATACGAAATCACCCGCTCTCAGGCGCAGGCAGCCGCCGGCCCCGCGGAGGATGTGGGCCGCTCCAACCGGCTGCTGGGGGAGGTCAAGGGAAAAATCCGCGCCCTGGGTACGGTTAACGTGGAGGCGATTGAGGAATACGAGCAGGTGTTGGGCAGATATACGTTTTTGTCCGGGCAGATTGAGGATGTGGAGCAATCCAGGGCGAAGCTGCAGCAGCTGATTCGGGATCTGACCGTGCAGATGCGGGAGCTGTTTGTGGGCAGCTTTGAGCGGATCGACCGGCATTTTTCGGAAATTTTTGCCGAACTGTTCGGCGGCGGCAAGGCGCAGCTGAAGCTGACGCAGGGGGAGGACGTGCTGGAATCGGGTATAGAGATTTACGTTCAGCCGCCGGGCAAGATCATCAGAAATCTGGCGGCTCTTTCCGGCGGGGAGCAGGCTCTTGTGGCCATTGCGATTTATTTTGCGATTTTAAAGGTCCGGCCGGCGCCTTTTTGCCTGTTGGATGAAATTGAGGCGGCGTTGGACGACGTAAATGTCAACAAATTTGCGGAGTATCTGCGGCGGCTGAACCGGCACACCCAGTTTATCGCCATCACCCACCGCCGGGGCACCATGGAACACGCGGACGTGTTGTACGGTGTGACGATGCAGGAGGAGGGCGTATCCAAACTCCTGACGCTGGAGGTATCGGAAATCGAAAGCAAGCTGGGGATGAAAAACATATAAGGGAGGAAGCCATATGAGTTTTTTTCAGAAGCTGAAGGCAGGTTTAAGTAAGACCAAAGAGGGGATGCTCAAAAATCTGGACGGGCTGTTCGGCGGACATAAAATTGAAGAGGAATTTTATGAGGAATTGGAAGAAATTTTGATTATGAGCGACGTCGGCGCAGCGGTCAGCGAAAAAATCGTTTCCAGGCTTCGCCTTGCCGTAAAGGAAAAAGGCTGCCGTGACACGGCCGAAGCCAAGGAACTGCTCAAGGAAATCCTAGTGGGGATGATGGAAGGCGACGAGGAGTTGAATCTATCCACCAGGCCTTCGATTGTTTTAGTTATCGGGGTCAACGGCGTGGGAAAAACCACGACCATTGGAAAGATGGCATACGATCTGGCCCAAAAGGGGAAAAAGGTCCTGCTGGGCGCGGCGGACACCTTTCGGGCGGCGGCCATTGAGCAGCTTCAGATTTGGGCGGACCGGGCCGGCGCCGACATGGTCAAGCACACCCAGGGCGCGGATCCTGCGGCGGTGGTTTTCGACGCCATTACCGCCGGAAAGGCGCGGGGTGCAGACGTGATTATCTGCGACACGGCCGGCCGGCTGCACAATAAAAAGAACCTGATGGACGAACTTTCCAAAATTACCCGGGTCATCGGTCGGGAGGCGCCGGACTGCGCGGTGGAATTTCTGCTGGTACTGGACGCCACCACCGGGCAAAACGCTTTGAATCAGGCAAAGGAGTTTCAAAACGCCGCGGGGCTTACGGGCATTGTGCTAACCAAGTTAGACGGCACGGCCAGAGGCGGCGTGGTCATCGCCATCAAGGAAGAGTTGGGGGTGCCGATCAAATACATCGGCGTTGGCGAGGGAATTGACGATTTACAGCCGTTTGACCCCCAGGATTTTGTACAAGCGCTGTTCGAGAAGGATCAAGGAGAGGTGACGGCATGAAATTTGTCATCGCCACCGGCAACGAGGGAAAGGTACGGGAGTTTAAGAGAATTCTGGAGCCCATGGGCTTTGAGGCGGTCAGCATGAAGGAACTGGGGCTTGCGCTGGAGGTGGAGGAAACGGGAAAAACCTTTGCCGAAAACGCGCGGCTGAAGGCCGGCGCGGCCTGCAAGGCGGCGGGGCTGCCCGCCATCGCCGACGATTCGGGCCTTTGTGTTGACGCGTTAGGCGGCGCGCCGGGGGTCTATTCCGCCCGGTACAGCGGCCTGGGGGACGACGAAAACAATCAAAAGCTTTTGCGGGAGTTGGCGGACGTTCCCGACGGGGAGAGGACGGCTCGGTATGTGTGCGCCATCTGCTGCTGCTTCCCGGACGGGACCTTCCTAACGGCGGAGGAAAGCTGTGAGGGAAAAATCGGATATGCGCTGTCCGGCAGCCAGGGCTTTGGATACGATCCGCTGTTTTATGTGGGCGGACGAAGCTTTGGTCAGTACAGCGACGAGGAGAAGGACGCGATCAGCCATAGGGGAAAGGCGCTGCGGCTGTTTTGCGAAAGGTTAAAAGAGCGCCAAAGCGAGAAGGCGTGACGGACGGAGGAAAATGGATTGATTACAAGTAAGCAAAGAGCGGCCCTGCGCGCGCAGTCCAACGGGATGGAAACGATTTTTCAAATCGGCAAGGGCGGCGTCAGCGACACGCTGATAAAACAGGTGAACGACGCGTTAAAGGCGCGGGAGATGATCAAGCTGCGGGTGCTGGAAAACGCGCCGGTTTTTGCCCGGGAAGCAGCGCAGCAGCTGGCGCAGGAATGCGGTGCGGAAATTGTGCAGGTAATCGGCAGCCGGTTTATTTTATTTAAGCGAAACCCCCAAAAGCCGATTTACGAATTATAAGGGGAGCCGCCATGGAAAAGTTGGGGATTTTTGGCGGGACCTTTAACCCGATTCACAACGGACATCTGTCCTTGTGCGTCCAGCTTGCCGACGCGCTGAAAATACCAAGGGTGCTGCTGATTCCCACGGCGATTCCGCCACACAAAAGGGCAAAGGAGTTGGCAAGCGGGCAGCAACGTTTTGCCATGTGCCGTTTGGCGGCTGAGGCGGACGCGCGGTTCGCGGTTTCCGACCTGGAACTGCGCCGCCGGGGCAGCAGCTATACGGTGGAGACGCTGCGGCAGCTTGAGGCAATGTATCCCAACACGCGGTTTTACCTTTTTTTGGGGACCGACATGTTTTTAACGGTCCAAAGCTGGTACCTTGCCCAGGAGATTTTTAAGCGGGCGTTTTTGGTAGCCGGCGCACGGCACGAAGGGGACGAGCGCCTTATAAAGGCGCATCTTGTCCGGCTGAAGGAATTGGGGGCCCAAGGGGAAATCATCCCCTGCCGGGTGCGGGAGATTTCCTCCACACAGGTGCGCGCCATGCGAAAAAAGGGCGATTCTTTAAAAGGGCTTGTGCCGCCGGCGGTGGAGGAATATATAAAGAGTAACGGCTTATACCTTCCAAAGGAGGATGGCGAGGATGCAGACGGTTGAACAGGCGCAGAAAAGGCTGGAACAGATGCTTGGACAGGACAGGCTTTGTCACTCTTATGGGGTTGCCAGGGAGGCGGTGCGGCTTGCGAAGCTTTACGGGGCCGATCCGCAGAAAGCCTACTACGCCGGTCTTTGCCACGATATCTGCAAAAACATGCCGGCACAAGAACAGTTGCAATGGATAAAAAGGTCTGCTATAATGCTGGATGATGCTTTTTACCGTCAACCGCCGATCTGGCACGGCTTTGCCGCCGCCCAGTACATCCGCGAGGAACTGGGTGTGGAGGATGAGGAGATTTTGGGCGCGGTGCGCTATCATACTACCGGGCGGGCGGGAATGTCCCTGCTGGAGAAAATCGTGTTTACCGCGGATTTGACCGAGGAAAACCGGGATTACGCGGACGTTGAGACGGTGCGCCTGCTGGCGGACCAGTCGCTGGATCAGGCGGTTTTCTATATCCTGCGGTATACGCTGGGCAAGCTTATGGTAAACGGCGGCCCCATCTGCCGGGACTGCTGGGAAGCGTATAACCAGCTGGTCTTAAACAAGGAAAAAATACGATAAAGGGTGTGAATGGATGAACTCTTTAGAATTAACCTATGAAATCGCAAAGATTTTAGACAGCAAAAAGGGCGAGGACATCAAGGCGCTTGAGGTGCGGGAGATGACCTCGATTGGTGATTATTTTGTCATTGCCAGCGGCGCGAATCTGCCGCAGGTCAAGGCCATGTCCGACGAGGTAGAGGAGAAGCTGTCCAAAATGGGTTTAGAGCCCAAGCGTATCGAAGGATACCAGACCGCCTCCTGGATCCTTTTAGATTACTACGACGTCATTGTGCATATTTTTCTCAAGGAAACCCGCGAGTTCTATTCACTGGAACGGCTTTGGGCGGGGGCGCAGCAGGTGGATCTTTCCAAGGTTTTGACGGACTGATTTTGATTGACACTGTCAGGAGGGTTTACAGTGAATTATAATTTTGCACAAATCGAAAAAAAATGGCAGGATATCTGGGACGCGAAGAATGTTTTCGCCGCCTCGGACGATTACACAAAACCCAAGTATTACGCGCTGGTGGAGTTCCCCTATCCTTCCGGGAAGGGGCTGCATGTGGGTCATCCGCGCTCTTACACGGCGCTGGACATTGTGGCCAGAAAGCGGCGGCTGGAAGGGTACAACGTGTTGTATCCCATGGGGTGGGACGCTTTTGGCCTGCCCACCGAAAACTTCGCGATTAAAAACCACATTCATCCGGAAATTGTAACCCGCCAGAACATCGACCGTTTTAAAGGTCAGTTAAAAAGTCTGGGATTGTCCTTTGACTGGAACCGGGAGGTAAACACCACCGATCCCAATTACTACAAATGGACCCAGTGGATCTTTTTGCAGCTGTTTAAAAAGGGACTTGCCTACAAAAAGGAAATGGCGGTAAACTGGTGCACGTCCTGCAAATGCGTGCTGGCTAACGAAGAGGTAGTGGGCGGCGTATGCGAGCGTTGCGGCTCGGAGGTGGTCCACAAGGTGAAAAGCCAGTGGATGCTCAAAATTACCGCCTATGCCCAGCGGCTGATCGACGATCTGGACAAGGTGGATTACATCGATCGGGTAAAAACCTCCCAGATCAACTGGATTGGTCGTTCGGTCGGCGCGGAGGTGGATTTTGCCACCACTGCCGGCGATACGCTGACCATTTACACCACCCGGCCCGACACGCTGTTCGGCGCCACCTACATGGTCATTTCGCCGGAGCATCCTTACATTGAAAAATGGGCCGGCAGCATCACCAATCTGGATCAGATTAAAGCCTATCAGGAGGAAGCGGCGAAGAAGTCCGATTTCGAGCGCACCGAATTGGTCAAGGATAAAACCGGTGTGAAAATTGAAGGGGTCATGGGAATCAATCCGGTCAGCGGCAAGGAGATTCCGATCTTTATTTCCGATTACGTGTTGATGACCTACGGCACCGGCGCCATTATGGCGGTGCCGGCCCACGATACCCGCGACTGGGATTTTGCGAAAAAATTCGACCTGCCGATCATTGAGGTGGTCAAGGGCGGCGACGTGCAGAAAGAGGCGTTTACCGACTGTGAAACCGGCGTGATGGTCAATTCCGATTTCCTCGACGGTCTGACGGTGGAAGAAGCAAAGGAAAAGATCAAGTCCTGGCTGGAGGAAAAGGGAAAGGGCCACGCCAAGGTGAACTACAAGCTGCGCGATTGGGTATTTTCCCGCCAGCGGTACTGGGGCGAGCCGATCCCGGTAGTATATTGCGAAAAGTGCGGATATGTCCCGCTGCCGGAAAGCGAACTGCCGCTGACCCTGCCGGAGGTGGATTCCTACGAGCCCACCGAATCCGGTGAATCGCCGCTGGCAAAAATGACCGACTGGGTGAACACCACCTGCCCCCACTGCGGCGGTCCTGCGAAGCGGGAGACGGACACCATGCCCCAATGGGCGGGGTCGTCCTGGTATTTTATGCGCTACTGCGACCCGCACAATCCCGACGCTTTGGCCTCGAAAGAGGCGCTGGATTACTGGCTGCCGGTGGACTGGTATAACGGCGGTATGGAGCACACAACGCTACACCTTTTGTACTCCCGCTTCTGGCACAAGTTTTTGTATGACATTGGCGTTGTGTCCAGCCCGGAGCCTTATGCCAAGCGCACCAGCCACGGTATGATTTTAGGTGAAAACGGCGAAAAGATGAGCAAGTCCCGAGGCAATGTGGTTAACCCGGACGACATTGTCAGAGAATATGGCGCGGACACGATGCGCCTTTACGAGATGTTCATCGGGGATTTTGAAAAGAGCGCACCCTGGAGTTCCTCTTCCATCAAAGGCTGCAAGCGCTTTTTGGACCGTGTCTGGAATTTGCAGGAGCATCTAGTTCCCGGGGAGGACTACCGTCCCCAGCTGGAGACCGCCATGCACAAAACGATCAAAAAGGTCACAGAGGATATTGAGCAGTTAAAATTCAATACGGCGATTGCGGCGATGATGGCGCTTTTAAACGATCTAGCGGATACGGGCTCGGTCAATCGGGCGGAATATAAAACCCTCCTGATTCTGCTAAATCCCTTTGCGCCGCACATTACCGAGGAGATCTGGGAGCAGCAGAACTTCGGCGGGATGCTCAACCAGCAGAAGTGGGTTTCGTTCGATCCGGCCAAATGCGTGGAGGCGACGGTAGAAATCGTCGTACAGCTGGCGGGGAAAATTAAAACCCGGCTGCACCTTCCGGCGGACAGCGACAAAGACGCGGTGTTGGCGGCGGCCAAATCGGATCCTGCGGTTTCGGCGCTGATTGAAGGGAAAACCATCGTCAAGGAAATCTATGTCCCGGGGAAGCTTGTCAATCTGGTTGTAAAATAACCGAAGATTTTGCTTGCACTTTTCCTTCTCTTAGGGTATACTAATAGGGTACCTTTGTTTTCGTTGGAAAATTGTTATAGAGATTTACTTGACAGAAGGGTTTTTGGCATAGTATAATTTCTTTTGTGGTTTTTGGTACCAGATTCGGCTGCTTGCAAACGACAGCTGGTTTTTAGTTTATATAGATGGGGAGTAAGCAGCAGGCTTTTTGCCTGAGAATTTGGTAAATTACTCCTGCCCTGTGGTGAAGGAGGGATTTAGAAATGGCAGAAATTCGTATCAAAGAGAATGAATCTCTTGACAGCGCGCTCAGACGCTTTAAGAGATCCTGTGCGAAATCAGGCGTTCTTGCTGAAGTACGGAAGAGAGAGCATTATGAAAAGCCTTCTGTAAAACGCAAGAAGAAATCTGAGGCTGCTCGTAAGCGCAAATTTAAATAATATGGAGAAAGCGGGCTTTTGCTCGCTTTTTCTTTATCACGAGGAGGTGGATGGAAATGGGCCTGTTTTTCCCAACGGTCATGGCGCCGAAGGCATACGACATTACGCCCGATATGCTCCGGTCTATGGGCGTTGAGGGGCTGATCCTGGACATCGACAACACGCTGACCACCCACGACCATCCGCTGCCGGACGAAGAAATTCTGGTATGGCTGGAGCGGATGCGTTCGGCGGGCATCCGCTTGATTCTGCTTTCCAACAACCATCCGCCGCGGGTAGAGCCTTTTGCCAAAAAGCTTGGACTTGCCTTTGAGGCGGACGGAAAAAAGCCGCTTCCGGGCGGATATCACCGGGCTGCTTTGGCGATGGGCCTTTCGCCAAGGCAGGTAGCGGTAGTAGGAGATCAGATTTTTACGGATATTCTCGGCGCGAATCTGGCGGGGATGCCCTCGATTTTGGTTGAGCCGTTTTTAGAAGAGCCGTTTTTTCGCTTTCGCATAAAGCGCTTTTTGGAAAAGGGGATTATAAGACGGTATCGAAAAATACGGAGGGAGGCGATCTGATTGAGCGCAAAATTTGGACCGGCCGGCAGCGCGGACAGCTTTCGGGAGATGGGATACCGAAAGACCTCCCAGATGCCGGAATATCTGGAACGAATGGGCTTAAACGCCTTTGAGTACCAGTGCGGCCGCGGGGTGCGTATCACAAAAGAGGCGGCGCAGGAGTTGGGAAGACTGTCCCGGGAAAAGGGGATCACCGTTTCTTTGCACGCGCCCTACTTCATCTCTCTTTCCAGCCTGGAGGAGGAAAAAAGGGAAAAGAGCGTCGAATACATCCTGCAAAGCGCCGCCGCTGCCGATGCGATGGGGGCAAACCGCATTGTCGTCCATTCGGGCTCCTGCTCGAAAATCAGCCGGCTGCAGGCGCTGGAACTGGCGAAGGATACTCTGCGCCGGGCGGTGGCCGCGCTGGACCAAAACGGGTTAGGACATATCCACATCTGCCCGGAGACCATGGGGAAAATCAACCAGCTGGGCGATTTGGAGGAGGTCCTGAGCCTGTGCCAGGTGGACGAGCGGTTTTTGCCCTGCATCGATTTCGGCCATTTAAACGCGAGGACGCTGGGCGGATTAAAGACTGAAGAGGATTTCGGCAAGGTTTTCGAGGCGATGGAAAACCGGCTGGGAACGGAGCGGGCGCGGAGCTTTCACGCGCATTTTTCTAAAATCGAATACACCGAAAACGGCGGGGAAAAGCGGCATCT
>CAJTQM010000016.1:6929-9332 GCA_910578255.1 uncultured Oscillospiraceae bacterium | reverse complement strand
GTTTACGGGCCAGATTTTGAGCCAATGGTTCAATGGATCATCCGCAAAAACGGCAGTCCGACGGTGATCTGCGAATCTGCCGGAACCCAGGCAGAGGACGCGCTGGCCATGCGGCGATACTATCAAAGCATATTGAAAGAGGGATAAGAAAATGAAAAAACAGCTGCTGGTGATTCATGGACCGAACATCAATCTGACGGGGATTCGGGAGCCGGGGGTTTACGGGTCGGAATCTTTGGAGCAGATCAACGGGGAAATTTTGGCGTACTGCGAAAAGGAGGGCTTTGGCTGCCGGATCTGCCAGTCCAACCACGAGGGGCAGATCATTGACTGGCTGCACGAGGCCATGGGAAAGGCCGACGGGATCATCCTCAACGCCGGCGCCTACACCCATTACAGCTACGCGATTCACGACGCCATCGCGGCGGTAAAAATTCCCTGCATTGAGGTCCATTTTTCCAATATCCAGGCCAGAAGCGATTTTCGCCATCTTTCGGTCATTGCGCCGGTGTGCGCCGGGTCGATTGCGGGCTTTGGAAAATACAGTTATTTGCTGGCAGTGGACGCTTTAAAAAAAATCCTTGCATAATTTTTGCAGAATCCCTTGCAAAAGGCTTTAATATAATATAGAATTATGATGTTAAAAAAGCGCTAAATATTCGTTTATGAGTATGGCGATGGAGGTATAATATATGGTATCTGCAGGAGATTTCAGAAACGGCGTGACTTTTGAAATGGACGGAAACGTGGTCCAGATCATCGAATTCCAGCACGTAAAGCCCGGAAAAGGCGCGGCGTTTGTCCGCACCAAAATCCGCAACGTAATCACCGGCTCTGTGGTGGAGAAAACCTTCAACCCCACCGATAAATTCCCGACCGCTTATGTTGAGCGCAAGGATATGCAGTATCTGTACAGCGATGGGGACCTGTACTACTTTATGGATAACGAGACCTATGAGAACATCCCGATTAACGCCAGCATTTTAGGCGACAACTTTAAGTTTGTAAAAGAAAATACGGATGTAAAGGTTTTGTCCTACAAGGGAACTATCTTTGGTGTGGAGCCGCCTTTCTTTATGGAATTGCAGGTGACCCAGACCGATCCCGGCTTTAAGGGCAACACGGCGACCAACACCACCAAGCCCGCGACGCTGGAAACCGGTGCACAGATTAACGTCCCCTTGTTTATCGAGGAAGGGGATATGATCCGGGTGGACACCAGAACCGGAGAATATATGGAACGCGCATAATTTTTCTGGTCTGGTGAATTGGCGCAAAATGCTTCTGGACCGCTAAAGGCCGGATTCAACGAAAAAAATAGCTGCAAACGGCTGTTTTTACATTTTTTCAGCAAAAGGAGGATTTACTGATGACGATTCTTGAGAAGGTTGCATACCTGAGAGGTTTGAGCGAGGGCCTTGGGATAGACGAAACAAGCAAAGAGGGAAGGGTTTTCAAGGCAATTATCGACGTTTTGGACGATATCTCCTTGACCGTTTCCGATCTGGAAGACGATGTGGCGGAACTGTCCGACGGGTTGGATGAGATCGACGAGGATCTGGGAGCGCTGGAAGAGGAATTTTACGGCGACGAATATGACGATGACGAATGTGGTTGCGGCTGCGGCTGTGAGGACGAATGCGATGACGATGATGAGTTGTACGAGGTAACCTGTCCGGCATGCGGCGACAGCATTTATGTCAATGAAGAGATGCTCGACGAGGGATTTATCCATTGCCCCAACTGCCATGAAAAGCTGGAATTCGATTTTGAGTGCGACGATTGTGACGATTGTGACTGCGACGACGACCACGAATAAGCTTTCAGAAAACAAAAAAATGAGACGCGTAAAGCGTCTCATTTTTTTGTTGCTGTCCGGCAGGGGGAATCAATCTTCAGTGGAATAGGTTAAAATATCGCCGGGCGTACAATCCAGTGTATCGCAAATAGAGGCGAGGGTGGAAAACCGAATGGCGCTGACTTTATTGTTTTTGATTTTTGACAGATTCACATTGGATATGCCGACCTTTTCCGCCAACTCGTTTAAGGACATTTGCCGCTGCGCCATGACGACGTTGAGTTTCAAAATGATTTTTCCCATTTTTCACCACCTGTTAAAGCAGGCCGTCCGCGTCGCTTTGCAGCTGCACGCCATAGGCGAAAAACTGCGAAAGACACAAAAGGGCGATGCCAAAAACGATTCCGCTTACAGAAATGCTGGATTCGACGAGGTCCGGGCCGGCAAGGATTCGGATGATCACATCGCCGATGTATTCCACCGCCGGGATGGAGAGGACGAAGATCCCGATTTCCCGGAGCATACGCACATTGGACGGCTGAAAGGGCGTTTTGCCCTTGGAGAATTTTGTCTCACCGGCGGTTGTTTTGAAGATCAAATAAATA
>CAJTQM010000016.1:6713-6919 GCA_910578255.1 uncultured Oscillospiraceae bacterium | reverse complement strand
GCGGAAAACCATCGCCATCAGACCGCCGGTGATTGCGACGATGATCAAAGTTGGAATGAAAATGGCGGGGATCAGCCGGCCGTCGACAGAAAAAGGCTGAACCGAATAGCCGGAAAAAGCGAATTCACTGTCGCCTAAATCCATAAAATAGTGCAAAAACGCATCGTTCAGGCAAAATACAATCAGGCTGACGATGAGCAACCCGG
>CAJTQM010000016.1:5699-6691 GCA_910578255.1 uncultured Oscillospiraceae bacterium | reverse complement strand
CGCGACCCAATAAAAAATTTCGGTGATTTTTGCGATCACTGCGGCCAATCGGTTTAATTTTTCGTTGTTTTTGTTCATGAATAGTACCTCCTTAAGTTGTTCTGCTTAGAGTATATGATGGAATTTATCATTTGTCAACTGATTTTTAATGAATTACATTAAAAAATATTCATGTTATATTAAATTTTTGACTATCCGAAATCGTACCTGACCCATTTTTGGCGAGGGGAAAGCTTTGGCAGTTCTTTAAAAAATGGGGATTCCCCAAGCGGACACAGACAAAATTTTGCAAGCGGATGGGGGAATCGTGAGAAAATATCGACAAGTTTTTCTTTTTACATGTCAGCAGTTTGCGGAAAAGGCAGGCAAATACTTGAAATCGGCGGCCAAATACGTTACAATATAATAACGCAGTATGTATGAAAAACGGGGTTGGATTATTTGCCGAGTCATGCAAGAGTAAAGACCGTGATCACCGCAGCCATTGGGTTGATACTGCTGCTTTTTTTCGCTTGTTTTGGACTTTACTGGGATAGCCGGGAAAAGGAATGGACGGTGAGTACCGGGACAGCTTTTGTGATGGACACCTTTGTGGATCAAAAGCTTGCGGGATCCAAAAGTCGGCAGGCGGTAGAAGCGGTAAATCAGCGGCTGTATGATTTTGAAAAGTGCATATCGGCCTACGATCTTTCTTCGGAGATTTCAAAAATCAACCAAAACGCCGGAATTTCCTATGTACAGGTCAGCGAAGAGACCTTTTCCATTTTGAAACAGGCGAAAGAATACAGCGCGCTTTCCGACGGGCTGTTTGATATAACCATCGGTCCGCTGACCGATTTGTGGGACATCACGGGAGATAATCCCCGGGTCCCGGAGCAGCGGGAGATTCTAAAGGCGCTGGAGTTGGTAGACTATCGGGATGTTCTGCTACGGGAAGAAGACTGCAGGGTGATGCTTCGCCGCCAGGGGCAAAAACTCAATTTAGGCGGTGT
>CAJTQM010000016.1:4448-5626 GCA_910578255.1 uncultured Oscillospiraceae bacterium | reverse complement strand
GTGGGCGGCAATATTTTCACCATCGGAAAAAAAGAGGATGGTTCCCCGTACCGGTTTGGCATTCGGGATCCTCGGGGGGAAGCGAGCGATTATATCGGTGTGGTGGAGTTGACCGATACCACGATGGCAACCTCCGGTGATTATGAACGGTATTTTGAAAAAGACGGCGTTCACTACCATCATATTTTAAATCCCGATACGGGCTGCCCGGGGGACAGTGATCTGATTTCGGTTTCGGTCGTCTGCGAAGACGGCGGTTTGGCGGACTTTCTTTCAACAGCTTTGTTTTTAGCGGGCAGGGAGAAGGCGATGGCTTATGCGAAAGAGGACGGTTTTGCGTTTATTCTGATCGACCGGGACAAAAACGTCTATCTTTCTGATGGGATGAAGGATTGTTTTACGCCCAACGAGGCAATTTCCGGTTATCGCTTTGTAAATCTATCGTAGAAGAAACGGAGAAGCGGCGCGACAGATGATGAAAAACAGGAAAACCAAACGAATATGCTTTATGGGCTTAATGTTCGCCACGGCGGTGGTGCTCTCTTATCTGGAGGGAATCGTGACGGTACCGGGGCTGCCGCCCGGCGTAAAGCTGGGTTTATCCAATATTGTGACCATGTATTGCGTCTTTTTCCTGGGGGCGCCCAGCGCGTATATACTGGCGGCGCTGAAGGCCCTTTCGGTTTTGTTGATGCGCGGTCCCACCGGCGCTTTGTTAAGCTTTCTGGGCGGCGGGGTTTCCGTAACCGTTATGCTATTGCTTACGCGGATTTTTAAAGGCGGTCTATCTTATATGGTGATCAGTATTTTTGGGGCGGTTGGGCACAATATGGGCCAGCTTTTGGGGTCTTCTCTTTTAACGGGGTCAACGCTGACCTTATACTATTTCCCCATTTTGATCCTTTCCGGCATCGGGATGGGTGTGGTTACCGGTCTGGTGTTAAAGACACTGCTTCCGGCGGTGGAAAGACTGGACAACCGGCTGAGATAGGGAAACCTATGGGTTACCATATTTTTATAGATTTTTTTGCAAGGGAAAATATGAGGACAGGAGGAATTTTCAGTTGAAAATGAACTTAAATGGAGTAAAAGTTCCACATCATAAAAACACTATGAATTGTGAAACTGTATCCATGCCTGTACCGGCCAGCGTGACCATTCCGCTTTTGCAGCATATG
>CAJTQM010000016.1:2772-4415 GCA_910578255.1 uncultured Oscillospiraceae bacterium | reverse complement strand
AAGGTGAAAGACGAAGTGAAGGTCGGGCAGCTTTTAGCGGATTCGCAGGAGTTTATGAGCGTGCCGATTCATTCCAGCGTATCTGGCACCGTCACCGCTATTGAAGATTTCATTACTTCCAACGGGGTACGGACCCAGACCATTGTCATCGCCTGCGATGGCCAGCAGACAGTGGATGAATCGATCCAGCCGCCGACGGTTGAAACCAGAGAGGATTTTCTGGCGGCAATCCGCCGGTCCGGTCTGGTGGGATTAGGCGGCGCTGGCTTTCCGACTTTTATTAAACTCAACCCCAAGAATTTAGACGAGGTTGACACGCTGATTATTAACGGCGCAGAGTGCGAGCCCTTTATTACGGCGGACAATCGGGAGTTTTTGGAAAACGGCGAAAAGGTCATGAAGGGAATCGAACTGGTGACCAGATTTTTGGGCATCAACCATGTTGTCATCGGCATTGAGGACAACAAAAAAGAGGCTATTGACAAGATGCAGCAGCTGATCCTGGGAAAAGACGGCTATCAGCTGGCGGTTCTCAAGTCAAAGTATCCGCAGGGCGCGGAAAAGGTCCTGATTTACGAGACCACCGGCAAGGTGGTCAAGGAAGGGCAGCTGCCTGCGGATCAGGGCGTAATTGTCATGAACGTTTCGTCGGTGGCTTTTGTGGCTTCCTACCTGGAAACCGGTATGCCGCTGATCCAAAAGCGGGTGACGGTAGACGGCTCCGCTGTGGCGGAACCCAAAAACGTCATGGTCCCGATCGGTACAAAGTTTGAGGATGTAATCGCTTTTTGCGGCGGCTATGCCAAAGAGCCGCGCCTGATTTTGATGGGCGGGCCCATGATGGGCATCGCGGTCCCCAACGATCAGTATCCGGTGATTAAAAACAACAACGCGATTTTGGCCTTTGCAGAAGAGGATGCGCTAGAGCGGCTGGAAACGCCCTGTATCCGCTGCGCCCGGTGTGTGAACGCCTGCCCGGTCCATCTGATGCCGGCGGCCATTGACAAGGCGGTTCACGGGAAGAACAAAGAATCGCTGGCCGCTTTAAAGGTCAATCTGTGTATCGAATGCGGCTGCTGTGCCTATGTATGTCCCGCAAACCGCTACCTGGTGCTTTACAACCGGATGGGCAAGCAGATGTTGAGAGAAAAAAAGTAGAGGTGAATCAAGTTGAAAAATAAGCTTTTGGTCGTTACCTCGCCGCACCTAAAGGATCCTGTGACAACCTCCAACATTATGCTTACGGTGGTTGTCGCACTGGTCCCCACTGCGATTGCGGCGACGCTGCTGTTCGGGCTGCGGGCGCTGATGCTCATCTGCGTTTGCGTCGCATCCTGTATCATTTTTGAATATCTTTACAACGTGATAACCCGCCAGCCCAATACCATCTCCGATTGCAGCGCGGTGGTCACCGGTATGCTGCTGGCCTTTAACCTGCCGTCGACCTTTCCGTTTTGGATGGCGATGGTCGGCTGCTTTGTGGCGATCGTTGTGATGAAGATGCTGTTTGGCGGCATCGGCAAAAACTTCGCCAATCCGGCCATCGGCGCCCGGGTTGTGCTGCTGGTTTCCTTCGCTTCGGCCATGGGCGATGCCAGCGCCTTTGTCACGCCGGTATTCTCGGACGGGGCGATTTCCCACAT
>CAJTQM010000016.1:0-2749 GCA_910578255.1 uncultured Oscillospiraceae bacterium | reverse complement strand
CCGCCATTAACGCCACCCAGGTCAGCGGACTTGGCGAGATCGGCAATATGGCGCTGGGATCGGTCGAAGGGGTTCCCAATGTGTTCGAGTTGCTGTTCGGGCTGCGGGGCGGAAGTCTGGGCGAAACCTGCATCATCACCCTGCTTATCGGCGGATGTTACCTGATTTACAAAAAGGTGATCAGCCCGATCATTCCTTTGACCTACATCGGAACGGTTTTTGTCCTGTCCTGGATTTTAGGTGTAAACCCCATTTCACAGGTATTGGCAGGCGGGTTGGTATTAGGCGCTTTCTTTATGGCAACCGACTATTCCACCTCTCCCGTCACCAAAAAGGGCAAGGCCATTTTTGCCGTTGGATGCGGTCTTCTGACCGTTGTGATCCGTCTGTACGGACAATATGTTGAGGGTGTTTCCTTTGCCATTCTGCTGATGAACATCCTAACCCCTTTGATTGATAGATGGACGAAAACAAAACCGTTTGGAGGTCTTGCGAAATGAAATTTGTAAAAGATTTTCTCATCCCTGTCGTTGTTCTGACTGTGATTTGTGTGGTTGTTTCCACAGCGTTGGTATTTACCTATCAGGCGACAAAGCCGATTATTGACGAAGCGAAAAACGCCGAGGCCAATTCTGCCAGAGCGGTTGTGCTGCCCGGGGCCTCCGGTTTTGAAGCGGTTGAGGTGCCCGCTGACATTGAGGGTGCGGTTGACGCGTATAAAGAAACCGGCGGCATGGGCTATGTGGTAACCGCTTCCGCCCAGGGCTACGGCGGGCCGGTAAACCTGATGGTCGGCTTTGATGCCAACGGCACCATCACCGGCGTAAAGATGCTAGAGCATTCGGAAACTCCCGGCTTCGGCGCGAAATTGGCGGAGGACAGCTATGGCGCCGGGTATGTGGGCAAGACCGCTTCAGATTATACCGGCGTAGACGGAATCTCCGGCGCGACCATTACCTCCAAAGCATACAAAAAGGCGCTGGGCACGGCGTTTGAGTTGTACAGTGCAGCATCCGGCAACGCGGTTGATATTTCCGAAGTGGTTGACGAGCCGGAGGAAAAGTTGGTCACCTATACGGTTGACGACGCCAACGCGGCTTTGGTCCCTGGCGGCGTAACCAAATATGAGCAGGAAGTGGATAAGGTAAAAGAGGTTTATATTGCCAACGACAAGTCCGCTGTTACGATGGTCGTAACCGCTCAGGGCTACCATGAAGAGCCGCTGATCCGTCTGGTTGTGGCGATGGATCCAAACGGCGCGATTATCGGTGTAAAACCGGTTGATTTTGCAGAGACCGAGGGAATCGGCGACCGAGTAGGAAAGCCCTCTTATCTGGACCAGTACATCGGCCAGACCTCTACCGACGCGGTAGACGCGCTGGGCGGTGCCACCGTCTCCTCCAATGCGGTGAAAAAAGCAATCGACAAAGCGGTTGCCGGCTTTGAATTGGTGAAAGGGGAGCTTGCTGCATGAGTAAACAGAGTAATCTGAAGGTTCTGCTCAACGGCATTATTAAGGAAAACCCCGTTCTGGTGCTGATTTTAGGCACCTGCCCGACGTTGGCTGTCACTTCTCTGGCGGTCAACGGGTTGGGGATGGGGCTGGCGGCTACCGCCGTTTTATTGGGTTCCAATATTGTAATCTCGCTGTTGAGAAAGGTCATTCCGGACAAAGTCCGGATTCCCAGCTATATTGTGATTATCGCGGGATTTGTAACCATCGTCGGCTTTTTGGTGCAGGCGTACGCCCCCTCGATTTACGAGGCGCTGGGCCTGTTCCTGCCGCTAATTGTGGTAAACTGCATCATCCTTGGCCGTGCCGAAATGTTCGCCAACAAAAACGGTGTGCTGGCTTCCGCCTGCGACGCTATCGGCATGGGCTTAGGCTTTACCCTGGCGCTTTTGTGCATGGGCTCGATCCGTGAGATCCTGGGCTCCGGCACCTGGTTCGGCATGCGGATTATCCCCGAGTCGGTACAGACTATGTCGATTATGACGCTGGCGCCCGGCGGGTTTTTCGTGTTCGGCTGCCTGATTGCGTTGGTGAATTTTTTCCTGATGCGCAAGGGGAAAAAGCCGAAGCAAGAGGTTGGCTGTTCCGGCTGCCCGATGGCGGGAAAATGCGCTGAGGCTGCGGAAGGAGGCTGCAAATAATGGAATTCGCGAAAAATATGATGATTATTCTGTTGACCGCGATTCTGGCGGAAAACTTCATCCTGACGAAGTTTTTGGGCATCTGCCCCTTCCTGGGCGTTTCCAAAAAGCTGGATTCTGCCGTTGGCATGAGCGCGGCGGTCATTTTCGTCATGGTAATCGCCACGGCGGTAACCTTCCCGATTTATGTATTCCTTTTGGATCCTTTTGAATTAGAGTATTTGGAGACGCTGGTCTTCATTTTGGTCATCGCTGCTTTGGTGCAGCTGGTGGAAATGGTGCTTAAGAAATTTATGCCTGCGCTGCACCGCGCTTTGGGCGTTTACCTGCCGCTGATTACCACGAACTGCGCGGTGCTGGGCGTTACCATGCTGGATATTGACAACTGGGATCCTTCCGTCAGCTTTGGCGTTTCTTTCGGCAATGCGCTGCTGTACTCGATAGGCGCAGGTTTGGGATTTATGCTGGCGATGGTACTGTTTGCCGGGGTCAGAAGCAGGCTGGATTCGGAGAAAACCCCCAAATGCTTCCAGGGTATGCCGATTACTTTGATCGCTGCGGCGATTGTATCGGTTGCGTTTATGGGCTTTGGCGG
>CAJTQM010000015.1:43584-44936 GCA_910578255.1 uncultured Oscillospiraceae bacterium | reverse complement strand
TTATGGTGCGGAGATATTTATTTGCGTTGGGATACCGCTATCGGGTCAATTACAAGGCTCTCCCAGGAAAACCGGATATAGTGTTTACCAAAAAGAAAATTGCAATCTTTATCCACGGTTGCTATTGGCATGGGCATGATTGTGGGAGCCGGTATGCACACTCTAGCCAGTCAAATAAGGCATACTGGGGGCCGAAGATTCAGAGGACACAGCAGCGAGATCAGGAGCATATTGCCCAACTTGAAGAAGATGGGTGGAAAGTGATTGTGTTGTGGGAGTGCCAGCTTAAAGCTAATTTTAATGTAACTATGGAGCGAATGATTTCCGATGAATTGACTACATGAAGGAGATGTGATATGTTATGACTTTAGAATCGGTTTCAAAAGAGGTATACGGAGACAATTATGATTCTGTCCTTTTAGAACAGTGGAAAACTTGTGTTGAAATGGCAAATAGTAACACAGAAAAGCGAACAAATTCTAACAATATCTTTATTACAATTAACGCAGCTTTATTAGCTGTTGTGTCGTTTTCGTTGGATTATAAGAGCATAATTCTTTCTGTTGTTGGAATTGCTGTATGCATAGTTTGGCTATATTCAATCGAAAACTATAAAAAGCTAAGTAGTGTTAAATATCATATTGTAAATGAAATTGAAGATCGATTGCCCCTGGCTCCATTTTCTTATGAATGGGAGAAATTGAACAATGAAAAGAAATACATCGGTTTAACAAGAATCGAGAAAGTGTTGCCTTGGCTTTTTGCCTTTTTATATGTTATTTCTATCCTATGGCCTATACTTAAGTGGATTGTTGCAATCGTGTGTACCTGTAAAGGAGGTTAAAGAATGAAGGTGTTTATATCTCACAAAAATGTCGATTCAGCCCACGCTATTGCGCTTCAGGCTGCGTTTGCGCGAAACAAAGTTGATACTTATTTAGATGTGCTTGACAGTAGTATTAATAGTGGCGGGAGAGAACTTACTGAACATATCAAGCAAAATTTGAATTCATGCAGCGATATCCTGGTTGTAATGTCACAAGCCACAAAGGATTCTTGGTGGGTTCCTTTTGAAATTGGGATGTCGGCTCAGGTAGATATGCCAACGGCTAGTTTTCTCAAGTCAGATGTCGTGTTACCAAGTTATCTCAGTTATTGGCCACGCTTGAAAACAACAGCAGATGTTGACAAATATGTTGCAGTCCGAAAAAGAGTAGAACAGCAGATGAAGCAAAGATGTGATAGTTATACACAAGCGAACCGACGTGCGGCAGAGACTAGGGCTTTCTATGAAGCACTAAAAATTGAATTGAGGTAACATAATGACATACAATCTTTTTATTAGCCATTCA
>CAJTQM010000015.1:0-43574 GCA_910578255.1 uncultured Oscillospiraceae bacterium | reverse complement strand
GATGCCTATGAAAAACTTGTAGGGCTGTTGAATGGAGCATCTGATTTTTCTTATAAGAATTACTCGGTTCCCCGAAACGATCCTATTCATAATGCAAAATATGATTATCAATTAAAAGCAGCTATCCGAAATCAAATGCAACCAGCTAGTTGCGTTTTGGTTCTTGCGGGAGTATACTCAACATACAGCAAATGGATTAATATCGAATTGGAGTTAGCATCAGAGTTGGGCAAAAAAATAATTGCCATTGAACCGTGGGGGGCAGAGAAAACATCTGCTATTGTTAAGGGATATGCTGACGAAATCGTAAAGTGGCAGACTACTTCAATAGTGAAAGCAATTCGAGGGTATTAAATTCTATTGGCAACACAATGGCAACAAAAAATCAGATAGCCCAAACCATCTGGATAATGGAAACAATGTAGATAATCAGAGCCAAATCCCATAAGCAAAACTGTTTAGAAGAAACCTGACAGGAGCGAGGAGCAGTCGTGAAAAATATCGTTCTTTTTGGCTTTATGGGATGCGGAAAAACCACCGTCGGTGCGCTATTGGCCCAGAAAGCCGGACTTTCGCTGCTGGATACCGACCAGTATCTGGAGCAAAAATATGGCCGCCGGATCCCGGAAATCTTTGCCCAAGACGGAGAAGAGGCCTTTCGCCGGATGGAAAGGGAAGTCTGCGCCGATCTGGCCGGGCAAAAGGATCTGGTTCTGTGCTGCGGCGGCGGCACCGTACTGGCAGAAGAAAACGCTCGTGTGCTCGCCCAGAGCGGCGTTATGGTTTTTCTGGACGCACCCTTTGCGGTCTGCTACGGGCGCATCCGCCAAAGCGACCGGCCGCTGGTGCGGCAAAACAGCCGGGAACAGCTGCGGGAAATTTTTGCGCGCCGCCGGCCTGTCTATCTGTCCCGTGCGCAGCTGACGGCAGATGCGGCCGCGCCGCCGGAACAGGCAGCGCAAGAAATTATTCTGGCGATGCAAAGCCATCAATAAGGGGGAAAAACCAATGGAGGCGAAACGGGTATCCGATTCAAAAACCACCCAGATCCAGATCCTGATGCCGGAGCATATCAATGGGTATAACCGGCTGTTCGGCGGCAAGCTGGTCGAATGGATCGACGTTGTGGCGGCGGTAACCGCCCGGCGGCATTCCGGCTGCAACGTAACCACCGCCTGCATTGACAATTTACAGTTTCAGTCCGGCGCTTATGTCAATAGCACCATCGTCATTGAAGGGCAGCTGACCTGGGTAGGGCGCACCTCTATGGAGGTGCGGGTCGACACCTATGTGGAGGAGTTGGCTGGAAGAAAGATCCATATTAACCGGGCGTATCTGATTATGGTCGCGCTGGACGAAAAGGAAAATCCCGCCCAGGTACCTGCTTTAATCTGTGAAAGCGAGGAGGAAAAGGCGGAATTCGAGGCGGGAGCCAAACGGGCGCAGCTGCGAAAGGAGCGGCGAAAAAAGCGGTATTGACGCTGCCGGGGGTCAATGGAAAAAATTCTTTTCGGCAAAAAGCGAAGGGCATCCGCCAAGGATGGATTCCCTTCGCTTTTTTGATGCACCAGGCGCTTTGGCCATTTTCCCGCGTTTAAAAAGAAATTTCCCCTTTTGAAAACAGAGCGGCTTTTCCGCTTAGCAGGGTTCTTTCTCCGGCATAACGGCAGTAAAGCACGCCGCCCCGAGCGGAAGCCTGATAGGCGGTAAGGTCGGTTTTGCCAAGCTTTTGGGCCCAGAGCGGGATAACATGGCAATGGCCTCTGCCGCATACCGGATCTTCCGCAACGTGGCATTTTGGCGCAAAGGAGCGGGTTACGCAGTCGTAGTGCTCTCCCTTTGCGGTAATGTGCAGCAAAAGTCCGTCCAGCTTTTGTATGGCGTCCTGATCGGGATTCGCGTTTTTTACCTGTTCCTCCTTTTCCAGTACGCAGACCATATCCTCGCCTAAATAGGCCTCGATAGGCCGAACGCCGATTGCTTTGGTAAGCGTATCGGTGATCTCGATGGGGGTCAGCTGAAAGGATGGAAAGTCCATGGTCAGCAGTTCGCCTTTTTTGCTCACGGTTAAAGGCCCGCTTAAAGTGTCGAAAGTGACCTTTTCCCATTGGGGCGCAAAAAAGCGCAGGATCACATAGGCAGTGGCCAACGTGGCGTGGCCGCAAAGCACGATTTCCCCGCCGGGCGTAAACCAGCGAAGATGGTAATTTTCATCCTCTTTTACCGCAAAGGCGGTTTCGGACAAATTGTTTTCCCCGGCAATTTTCTGCATGGTTTCGTCTGGCAGCCACTGATCTATCACACAAACTGCGGCGGGATTTCCTCCAAATACCTTGTCTGTAAATGCGTCTACGATATACTGTTTCATGATTTTTTCTCTTTTCGCGATTAGATTTTTGCCCGGATCCGGACCTTGACCGAATCATACAGGATATTATATGCGGATGAAAAACATCGGGAAAAGCAGGATCTGACCGCCGGATTGCCCGCTTCGGCAATTCGCAGGAAGAAATATTGCTGTTTTTATATTCGCCTCATCGCCCCCTGATCCACACAGCCCTTTGACCCGCGCCTTTTTCTCTTTACCCCTCGTAAGGGAAGGGGTCGCCGCTGCTTACCTTTCGCGCCAGTTTAAAAAGCGCCCCGTCCCGCTTGCGGACGGGCAAAGTTGCAAGGCCGGATCGGGTGCAAAGCCGCAGGGTGATTTTTCCGCTTTCGATCTGCGGATGGCGAAGCACCCGGGCGGCGGCCCGGTTCCCCGGTTTTCGCCCGAAGGCCAGATAGCAGAACTTTTCGTCCTCAAAAGGGGATTCGCCCCCTTTCAGCTGCCGGTGTAGGCGGCTGCGGGCCACCCGACAGGTAAAATGGCACCAATCGCCGTCGGGCAGGGGACAGGGGCCGTCATGAGGGCAGGGGGCCAGCAGAAACGCCCCTTGGTCCAGCAGAAGGTCCCGGGCGGCCCGCAGCTGGCAAAAGCCCTCGGGGGTGCCGGGCTCAACAATCAGCAAAAGATCCCGGGTAGATTTCCACAGCCGGGATAATGCCGCCGGCCGCTTATCGGGGGCAATTTCGTTTAGGACGTAAGAGGCGATCACCAGTCCGGCGGCCGGCAGGGTTGGATCGCCGGTCAAATCCCCGGCAAGCCACCGGGCGTTTTGCAAAGGCGCGGAACCGGCTTTCATCAGCGTTTGACCCAGCCGGGCCATGGCCAGTTCCCGTTCCAGACAGGTGATCTCTTTTAGTTCCAGCAGCGCGTCCGCCGCCCACACCGCGGCACCGGTCCCCGCGCCTACATCCAACAGGGAAGAGGGCAGCTCTGCCAGCAGAGGAAGGGTCCATGCCAGCGCGGAGCAGACAGCGCCGAAGGTGGCGGGCATCCGTACGGCGGCGTAGGCCAGGGTCTGCCGGTCGTTGCTGACCAGCCGTTTTCCCTGGCCGCTTTCCTCCCGATAGCGCCGGGAAAGGGCCTTTACCTCTTCTCCGAGACTAAAGGCGCCGGATTCCTCTATCTGTTTTTCAATGGCCGCCCGCAGCGGCAGCGGAAACTCCATACCCAATCCTCCGTCCGTCGTTTTTGTCCGATGTGCCATTGGCTGTTTCTTTAGTGTAAAGGACAAGGCGGGGAATGTCAACGCGCCGCAGAAAAAACAGCCGCTAAAAAGCGGCTGTTTTAATTAGTTGGCAATGCGGAACAGACTGTAGAATTCCCCTTTTAGCGCCATCAGATTTTCGAAGTCGCCCTGCTCCACGATCCGGCCGTTTTTCATCACCAGGATTTGGTCGCATCCTTTCAGGGATTCTTCGGTGAGCTTGTGGGTGACGAGGATGGCGGTCAGGTCCTTTTTCCTGGTCAGGGTCTGGTCGATCTGGCGGGCGGTCCGATTGTCCAGCCCGGCGGTGGCCTCGTCCATGATCAGCACCGGCGTGTTCCGCAAAAACGCCCGGGCGATGGCCATTCGCTGCCGCTCCCCGCCGGAGAGATTGCGCCCGCCCTCTTCGATCTGGGCGTCCAGCCCCTGGGGCAGCGACGAGACCTTTTCCGCCAGTCCCGCGTCCGCTACCGCCTGCTCCAACGCCTGCTGGGGGAAATCCTGGTACAGGGCGATGTTATCGCGGACGGTGTCGTCAAACAAAAACACGTTTTGGTGGATCATCGACACCTGTTTATAATAGTCTTCCTTGGAAAAATCCTCTACCGGCCGGCCGTTGAGGAGAATCTGCCCCTGGTAGCCGCTGTAATAGCGCATCAGCAGCTTTAACAGGGTGCTTTTCCCACAGCCGGAAGCGCCGACCAGCGCGTATTTTTTCCCGCGCTCAAACCGCAGGTCGATGTGATGAAGAACCGTTTCGTCTTCGCTGTAGCCAAAGGACAGATCCCGCAGTTCAATCGACTGCACCGGCAATGGAAGAGGCGCTTTCGGTCCGGCAAAGGTGCCAACCGGCGCCAGCAGCTTTTCCAGCCGCTCGTTGACCGCCTTGGCTCCTTTGATGGAGGCCAGCATATCCGAAAGGTTCCAAATCGGACCTAAGACGGAGCCCATTAACGTCTGTGCCGCGATCAGTGTACCGGCGGTCATGACGCCTTTAGCCACTAAAATGGCCGAAACGGCGATAACCAAAATGTAGTTGACCCGGCCGGCGCCGTAGGAGCAGCAGGAGGACCATCCCTGTAGCAGCCGCAGGCGAAGCTGGCTCTGCTCGACACAGTGGTTCAGACTGCCGTGGCTTTTTTCCATCTGCGGGGCCACGCCGTAGCTTTTGATCATCTCAAAGCCTGAGAAAATGTCCTTAAGCCGAACGGTATACCTCTCCAGCGCCTGAACGGCTTTTTTCTGCCGGGTGGCCAGCCCTTTGCCGAACAGGACCGGCACGATCAAAGAGGCGCCGCTGAGCACCAGTACCAGCAAAGCGATGCCGGGCTGTAAGGACGCCATGGCCCCAGCGGCGCTTGGCAAGAGCAACAGTTCGGAGGCGGCGCGGATGATAACATAGACATAGTCCGAGTCAAACAGCTTGATGTCGTTTTGAAAGACGGACAGGTATCGGGCCGAGTTGCTTTTTTGAAATGTTTCCATATCCATGGACAACAAATTGTTAAACAGGTCATTTTTCACCTGGACCATGATCTGTTTCCGATAGATCCCCCGGGCGGCGTGGCCTAAGTAGATGGTAAAGGCGATTACCATTAAAAGTGACGCGCCTTTTATCAGCTCCCACTTTAGCCGACCAAGATCCCCGGCAGTAGCGGTGTCGATGATATCCCGCAGGTTAAAGGCAAACACCAGCCAGAGCGCATCGCTTAACCAGGTGGCGATGACGGCGTTGATCAGAAGAATAGGGTGCCTGAATAGGTATTTTCGCATACGTCCTCCCATTATAAAGGAAAGGGCATAGGCTTCGAACCAAGCTTATGCTGTCGTTCTGTCGTCTCCCTTTCGTATCTCGTGGTTTACAGATTTTTGACGGTTTCTTTTTCGCAGCCGAATAAAGTTTTCCTTCATAGAAAAAATCTCCTTTCCAAGACAACTTGTCTTTTTCTTACAATAGCAGGTTTTGCCAGAAAAAGCAATCAACCGGTGCGCAATTCCCAAAAAATACGGCCCCAACCGTCGGTTGAAGCCGTTTTTTCTACAGTTTTTTAATAGGCCTTGCCCCAGTAGACCATCGCCTTGGCAGGCTTGCCGCAGCAGGCGCACACGTCGTCCAGATGCTCCTGCTCGAAGGGCATACAGCGGGAGGTGACGCCGGCCTTTTCCTTAAAGGCCTCTTCACAGGCCAGATCGCCGCACCACATGGCTTTGATAAAGCCATTTTCCCCGTTGGCCGCCTGGATCATCTCGTCCATGTTGTGGGCGGTGAAGGTGCGTTTTTCCCGGTTTTCCAGCGCCTTTTGATACAGCCGGTCATGCAGCTGCCCCAGAAGCTGGGGAATCGCCGCTTCCAGCTGGTCTAAAGCGACCACCGTTTTTTCCCGGTTGTCCCGGCTGACCAGCACGCACTGATTTTGCTCGATGTCCCGGGGGCCGATTTCCAGCCGCAGGGGGACTCCCTTCATCTCGTATTCGGCGTATTTCCAGCCCGGCGAGTTGTTGGAGTCGTCCATCTTCACCCGGCAGAAGCGGGACAGCCGCTCTTTTAATTCCGCCGCCTTTTCCAGTACGCCCTCTTTATGCTGGGCCACCGGAATGATGACCACCTGAATCGGCGCCACCTGCGGGGGAAGAACCAGACCGTTGTTGTCCCCGTGGGTCATGATGATCGCGCCGATGATCCGGGTACTCACCCCCCAAGAGGTCTGGTGCGGATATTGCAGGGTGTTGTCCCGTCCGGTAAACTGGATGTCAAAAGCTTTGGCAAAGCCGTCTCCAAAATAGTGGGAGGTGCCGGCCTGCAGGGACTTTCCGTCGTGCATCATCGCCTCTATGGTGTAGGTGGCCAGGGCTCCGGCGAATTTTTCCTTGTTGGTCTTTTTGCCCTTTACCACCGGAACGGCCAAAACCTTTTCACACAGCTGGGCGTAGATGTTAAGCATCTGCTCGGTTTCCGCAATCGCCTCTTCGGCGGTTTCGTGCATGGTGTGACCCTCCTGCCAGAGAAACTCCATGGTCCGCAGGAAAGGGCGGGTGGTCTTTTCCCACCGCAGCACCGAGCACCACTGGTTGTACAGCTTGGGCAGATCCCGGTAGGAATTGATGACGTGGGCGTAATGCTCGCAGAACAGCGTTTCGGAGGTGGGCCGCACGCACAGCCGTTCCGCAAGCTTTTCGTTGCCGCCGTGGGTGACCCAGGCCACCTCCGGCGCAAAGCCTTCCACGTGATCCTTTTCTTTTTGCAGTAAGCTTTCGGGGATGAGCATTGGCATATAGACGTTTTCGTGTCCGGTCTTTTTAAAGGCGCCGTCCATCCATTTCTGGATATTTTCCCAGATGGCGTAGCCATATGGGCGCAGAATCACACATCCGCGCACGCTGGAATAGTCAATCAGCTCGGCCTTTTTTACTACGTCGGTGTACCATTTGGCAAAATCCTCCTCCATTGAGGTGATTGCCTCCACCATTTTTTTGTTGTCTGCCATTGCGTTCACTCCCTTTTAGGACAATCGTCCTTTCTTCTGAACCCTCATTATAATATAGATCGGTCCTGATTTCAACCGAAACGGCCGGATTTTTCAAAAGAAAACGCTCCAAAAGCGAAGATTACGAGGGCATTTTCGATTGTTTTTGCTCCCATATTTTTGGATATATACTGCCGGCGCTGTAAAATAGAAAGAAGGAGCGAAACTCCTTTTTGACAAATTCCCCGTTCAAAATGAGGATTTCCTGTTCTATGCCGTTGAGCTTCAGCCGGAACCCGGTTTCTCTATATCCGTTTTGGATATAAAACGCTTTGCGCCTTTTTCGTAGCGTAAGATCCGCCGCGAAATCGTCGCAGGGCTCGATGGAAACAAGAATCTTTTTATGGGGATACATTTCCTTTACCTGCTGCAATATGGCGCTGCCGTAGCCTTTTGTGCGCAGGCGTTTGTCCACGGCGAGAAACATCACAAACACCATTTTCCGGTTCGATGCCAGATAGATCAGCCCGCAGGGGTCGTCGCCGTCGTAGAAGCCGAGAAACTGCGTGTTCCACAGCTTGGACATCGCCACCATCAGGAAAAACGGCATCCGTTCGCTTTTGGGGAACGCTTCCAAGTAAATGCGTTTGATATCCGTGCTGCTGAACCTTACCTTCTGTGCGCTGATTTGCATATCATACCCTCCCCGCAGTGTTGTTTTTTCAGATGCTTTTATCCTCGAAAGCCCCCTTGATCCTTTTCATGATACCATAAAGGCGAAGCTGTGCAAAGTGTCATTGGCCATACCTGTTAGGCTGCCCAGACTTTTCTTGCCTTTGGCCGGGGGATTTGGTATAATAGCCTAAACCCGGGCAGGAACCCTATGACCGTACTTGGCATAGGATGGCAGTGCCGGGCACAGAGAAGAAAGGAGGGCAGCTTTCACCAAATAAAGCGGAAAGGAGGATTTATTGGACAAAGGAAGAAAGCGCCACAGCCGCGCGTTCGGCGCGGTCGACGAGGCGGGAGGAGTATCGAAATCTCGGCGGATGCCTCCCCGCGGCGTTCCCCTGCGAGAGAATACGGCAAAACCGCAGGCAACTGACGGCACAACACAGTATTCCGGGAACCATTCGTTTTTTGAAATACGATTCTTTACATAGACAGGAGAATTGAATATGTGTGGTATTGTAGGTTACTCCGGCCCCAAGGCGGCCGTTTCCGTTTTATTAGAGGGACTCAGCGCGCTGGAATACCGCGGTTATGATTCGGCGGGCGTTTCCGTGTTCAGTGAAGGGACCCTCAAAACCGTCAAGGCCGCAGGACGGCTGTCGGTGGTGTCCGGGTTGCTTTCCGCGTCGCCGCTGCCGGGCCAATGCGGGATTGGCCATACCCGCTGGGCTACCCATGGGGAACCCACCGACGCCAACGCCCATCCCCACGGGACAGACCGGCTGAGCCTGGTCCACAACGGCATTATTGAAAACTATGGCGAGTTAAAGGCGGAACTTTCCGCCGCCGGCTATACCTTCCAGACCCAGACCGATACGGAGGTGGCCGCTAAGCTTCTGGATTCCTGCTACCATGGGGATCCCATCGCCGCCATTCGGGAGGCCTGCGCAAAAATGGAGGGCTCCTACGCCTTCGGCATTCTGTTTGCCGACCGCCCTGGCGAGGTCTACGGCACCCGTTTAAACAGTCCGCTTTTGGCCGCGGTGGGAGAAGGCGAGGGCTTTTTGGCCTCGGACATTTCGGCGGTTTTGCAGTACACAAAGCGGTATTACGCCCTGGAGCACGGCGAAATTGTAAAGATTTCGCCGGATGGTGAGATCTTTATCTGCAACATGAACGGCGATCCGGTGCAAAAAGAACTGCTCACCGCCCAATGGGATATGGAGCAGGCTCAGAAAAACGGCTACGCCCATTTTATGCGCAAGGAAATTTTCGAGCAGCCCACCGCTTTATTTAACACCATCCATCCCCGGATCAGTCAGGGCCTGCCGGACTTTGGCCGGGACGGAATCACGCCGGGCTTTTTCAAAGACATTACCCGCGTTCAGATGGTAGCCTGCGGTACCGCCAGCTATGCGGGCTTTATCGGCAAAAATGTCATCGAAAAGCTGGCCCGGGTCCCGGCGGAGGTGGACATTGCTTCCGAATTCCGGTACCGCGACCCGATTCTGGATCCTTCCCAGCTGGTGGTGGTGATCTCCCAGTCCGGCGAGACGGCGGATACCCTGGCGGCTCTGCGGCTGGCCAAAAAGCAGGGGATCCGGACGCTGGCCATCGTCAATGTGGCCGGGTCCACCATTGCCCGGGAGGCGGACATCGTTTTGTATACCTATGCGGGACCGGAAATCGCCGTGGCCAGCACCAAGGCCTATTCGGTCCAAACCGGCGTACTGTATCTGCTGGCGATTCAAATTGCCGTGGAAAAAGGCCGGATCACAAAAAAAGAGGCCGCCGGCTATGTGGAGCGGTTGCTGCTGGCGGTTGAAAAGACAAAAGAGGCGCTGCAAACCGATCCAAAAACCCAGGAACTGGCGCAGCTACTTAAAGACCAGGAGGATCTTTTCTTTATCGGCCGGGGCGCGGATTTTGCCCTTTGCCGGGAAGGCTCTTTAAAGCTGAAGGAAATTTCCTACATCCACAGCGAAGCTTATGAGGCAGGGGAACTAAAGCACGGGACCATTTCCCTGATCACCAACGGCGTTCCGGTTATCGCGGTGGCGACCCAGTCGGCGCTGCTGCCCAAGACCATTAGCAATATTAAAGAGACCCGCGCCCGCGGCGCCAAGGTCATTTTGATCTGCAAGCAAGGCGACGAGGTTGGCGAGGACGTATACGATCACGTCATCCGTCTGCCGGACCTGGAGGATCTGTTCGCGCCGATTCTGGCGGTGATCCCCTTGCAGCTGCTCGCCTATCACACAGCGGTGGCCCGGGGCTGCGACGTGGATAAACCCCGCAATCTGGCAAAATCCGTTACAGTGGAATAAAACTGAGAAAACGCCTGCCGTCCGCCTTATGGATGACAGGCGTTTTTGCGCCTTTACGTCCGGCATACTTTGTTGTATAATACTATAAAACGACATGCTTTGACAAAAGGAAAGAAGGAAGTAGTATGGAAATTTCCACCGTAACCGCCGCTTATTTTAGCCCCACCGATACGACCAAGAAAACGGTCGAGGCCATCGCCCGGGGGATTTTGCCCTCCGCCGTCTCGCTGGACCTGACCCTTCCGGCGGCCCGAGCCCAGGACTATTCTTTTGGCCCCCAGGATCTTTTGGTTATCGGCGCGCCGGTTTACGGCGGGCGCATCCCGGTGCAGGCCGAGGAGGCCATTCGCCGGATTCACGGCAGCTGTACGCCGGTGGTGTTGGCGGCGGTATACGGCAACCGCGCCTATGAGGACGCGCTGTTGGAGTTGCGGGACCTTTTGTCCTGCCAGGGCTTTATTCCGGTGGCTGCCGGCGCTTTTATTGGCGAGCATTCCTTCGGCAATGTGATCGCCGCCGGCCGTCCCGATGGGGAGGACCTGGCCAAGTGCGCCGATTTTGGCCGAAAAATTGCCTTCTGGCTGTCCCAATCCTCCTTGGGCGATTTTTCTTTGCAGCTTTCCGGCGGTTATCCTTATAAGGCCCGCGGCCCCCAATCCGGCATTGCCCACGAGATTTCCAAGGACTGTATTCACTGTATGCATTGCGTTGAGGTTTGCCCCACCGGCGCCATCTCCCCCAAAAGTCCGGCGATTAAAGATATGAGCCGGTGCATTAAGTGCCAGGCCTGCGCCAAAAAGTGTCCCAAGTCGGCCCGGATTGTTCCCGGCGGCTTTGTGGAGACGATGGTCCAAAAGCTTTCCGCCATGTGCGGCGAGGGCCGCAAGGAACCGGAGTTCTTTTTGGGCCGATGATGATAGACTGGCTTGCGGCCCTTTGCTGTAGGATTTGAAAGAAAGCGGGATTCTTTTTATGGGAGCGGTTTGGGGAGGATGTGAATGCCAAAATGCTTTTTCGATTTTTAACCGGCCTTTTTAAACGCCGGACGAAACCTGAGATCCAGGAGGAGGAAAAGCCCAGTTCCCTGACGGATTTTTACAAGCGCACAAGCTATTTTCAGTCCAGCGAAAAGGATCTGCTGTCGGCCATATCCGACCCTGGCGCTTTAGGGGAACTTCAATTGTGCAACGAGCTGGATAAGATCAAGTCCTATAAAAAGATCCTGGTAAACATGTATCTGCAAAACCGGGCCAGCGGTTCCTCTGAGACGGATGTGATATGTGTTACCCAAAAAGGGATTTTTGTCATCGAATACAAAAATTACAGCGGAAGCATCTATGGGCAGGGACAATATAAAAATTGGCTTTACTATTCCGGTAAGGGGAACACACCGATCGAATTTTATAGCCCTGTACGGCAAAATCAGTCCCACATTCGGGCGATCTTACAGAATTTTCCGCAGTTGGATCCGGACTGGCTTATCTCCATCGTGGTTTTCAGCAACCGCTGCACCTTAAAAATTTCCGATGTTTCGGTCCCGGCGGTGCATAGAGGGGATATTTTACCTACAATTGAGTCGATAATGGCGGAAAGGGCCAATTGTTTTACCATAGAAGAGGTGGACTCCTTCGCCGAGGGTTTTCTCTCATTTTGCAACCAGCCCAATTCGGTCAGGGAAGAGCATATCAACTATGTGAAAAGGTTTCAGCGGTCCGGATCATCCGAATAAAAAGCGGTGGCCAGAATTCTGGTCACCGTCTTTTTTAGGATTTGCGTTTTATTCACCGAAGGTGACCTCCGCCGCAAAGCAGCGTTCGCCGTTTTTGTGCCCGGCTAAGTACCAGATGTTTTCCTGTAATGGCCCGCCGCTGATCTGCAATTCGTCCCCTAGCTGGGCCTCGTGTTCATACAACAGAGTCGCCCGTTGGATAGGGTGGACGTCTAACAGCCGGGCGGGAAGAAAGTCGCACAAAATGTCCCCATAGATGGCGTTGTTTACATGGCGGTTTCCGTCCAGATCCGAATAGCGGATGGGGCGCGTCCCCAAAAGGGCCGCGTTTTCTAAAGCGGGGATGCGCCGCCGTGCGATGGATCCGTCAAAATCCGCCTGGTCAAAGGGATAATCCCAGGCAAAGACCGAGGGACGCAATACCTGATGGGTTTCATAGTCCGCCAGAATCCAGGCGGATTTGCCGAAGATCAGCGGCTGATCCTCCACCGAAAAATAGGTTTCCCGCAAAAAGAAAGCGCCCTTAGGCGGATGGGGACGGGTGTGGGCGATGACCCTCTGCTCCGGCGCGGGACTCCCCTCGAAGGTCACTTCCACCTTAGAAAGCAAAAAAACCTGCCGTTTTTCCATCAGCTTTTCATAAGGGTATCCCAACGCGTTCAGGTGGCGGCTGGCCGCATCCTGCATGTGGCGCAGAACGGCAGAGAGTTTCATTCGGTAATGCAGGTCGGCCTCGGCGGCGGAAAGGGTAAAGGCGTCTTCAAAAAAAGCCACGGATTGCGCTTCCTTTCGCTACAGAATTTCGTTTTCCCCGCACAGGCGTTTTGCCAGGGCGGAAAGGTCATCCTTGTCAAAAAATTCCACCGAAAGCTTTTGGTTTTTGCCTCGGGCGGTGATGGTCACCTGCCGGCCCAGCGTCTGGGTCAGCGCCAGCGCCAGTTCGGTGTAGTACGAATCCCTTTCTTTTTTCGCGGCGGGGAGGCTGCTTTTTGGCGCTGACTGGGCCAGCTTCTCCATCTCCCGCACGCTCAATTGCTTTTGCACCGCCAGCTGCGCTGCCTCAACAATAGCCGGTTCCGACTCCAGCGCCAGCAGCGCCCGTCCGTGCCCGGCGGAAAGCTTGCCCTCTTCGATCAGCCGGATCACCGGCTGGGGAAGCGCCAAAAGCCGCAGACTATTGGCCACAGCGGGCCGGGATTTTCCGATGGCGCGGGCGACCTGCTCCTGGGTCATCTGGTATTCTTCCATCAGCGATTGATAACCCAGCGCCTCTTCCATCGGGTTTAAGTCCTGCCGCTGAAGGTTTTCGATGAGGGCCAGTTCCATTGTCTCGTGGTCGCTTAATTCCCGGATAACCACCGGCACCTCGCTGAGTCCCGCCATGCGGGAGGCGCGCCAGCGCCGTTCCCCGGCCACCAGCTGATAGCCGCCGGAGGGAAGGGGACGCACCAAAAGCGGCTGGAGAACGCCATGCTCCCGGATGGAATCGGCCAGGTCCGCCAGAGCGCTTTCCTCAAATTCTTTTCTGGGCTGCCCCCGGTTGGGCTCGATTTCAGAGATTCGAAGGGTTACCGGTCCGTTGTCGGTGGTGTTGTCGATAAATAACGCGTCCAGGCCCTTGCCCAGGCCGCCTTTTCTTGGAGCCATTGTCTTCCGCCTTTCTCTCAGGGAGGTTATTTAACCGCGGTTTTTGGATAGAAATTCCTCCGCCAAATCGCCGTAGGCCACAGAGCCCTTGGAGTTTCGGTCAAAGTAAAGCGCCGGCTGCCCGTAGCTGGGCGCTTCGGACAGGCGGATATTTCTTGGAATGGTGGTCTTGTAAACCTTCTGGGGGAAGAATTTTTTCACCTCCGCCACCACCTGCATGGTCAGATTCAGCCGGCCGTCGTACATGGTCAGCAACACCCCTTCCAGATCCAGGGTGGGATTGTACAGCCGCTTTACCTGCCGGATGGTGGCCACCAGCTGGCTCAACCCTTCCAGCGCGTAATACTCGCATTGGATGGGTACCATCAGCGTATCGCTGGCGGCCAGCGCGTTGAGGGTGATGAGCCCCAGGGAAGGGGGACAGTCGATAAAAAGGAAATCGTACTGATTTTTTACCGCCGCCAGCGCGTTTTTTAACCGCATGGCCCGGTCCTCCATTTCGACGATTTCAATTTCGGCGCCGGCCAGCGCGATATTGGAAGGGAGAACGTCCACGTTTTGAAAGCCGCTGGCGAGGATCACCTCCTCGGCTTTGACGCTGCCGATCAAAAGATCATAGGAGGATTTTGTCAGGCTGCGTTTGTTTATGCCAAAGCCGCTGGTGGCGTTGCCCTGGGGGTCAATATCCACCAGCAGGACCTTTTTTCCTCTCGCGCCAATTGACGCGGCTAAGTTGACTGTCGTCGTTGTTTTTCCAACACCGCCTTTTTGATTGGCGATTGAAACGATTTTACCCATAGAAGTCCTCCTGTACGCTCACGGGGATTTTCTGTTTTCATCATATAAAATGATTATATCACCGAAACAAAGTCCTTTCAACCGAAAAAAGGTGTTTCACGTGAAACATCTTAGGATTATTTGACGGTGCGGGCCAGAAACAAGCAGGGGTTTTCCTCGTCCCAAAAGGTGGTGAAGACTTCCAGGGGCAAAAAGCCCTCCTTTTCATAAAAAGCCCTTGTGCCGTTGTACGGCGGATAGTCGGCGGATTCATCCAGCGTTTTTACGGTCAGAAAGGTGAACCCCTCCTTTTGGCACCAGTCTAAAATAGACTCTACCAGCTGATGCCCCAGCCCCTGGTGATGATACGGCTTCAGCACTCCCATATTATAGATATCCGCCGTGTGGCGGTTGTGGACTTTCACAGCGGCAAAAGCCACCGGCTTTTCGTTGTCAAGGACAGCGAAAAAGGGGTAGTCCCGGTGAATTTTCGCTTTGCGGTCAATATCCTCCGGCGGGGAAAACCATTGGGGAAGGCTGTGCATAATCGCCAGCGAATAAGCTTCTTTCTGATCGGGATTGGGAATAAAGGCTACCTTCAATCAACATCCTTCTTTCTGTTTTGTCTTTTTTCAGTATACCAAAAAGAAAAAGCCCCCGCAACCCCGTGGCTGACCGGCCGTTGGGGAAGCGAGGGCTTTTTCCTCGGTTTGGGAAAGCTGTGTAATGGCGGGGCAGGGAAAAGCCCCTTACTTTATCAAAAGCGGACATGCCGCCATTGACCGGAATGCTTTAAGCGGGCCGAACGGCCTTTTGCCGCTGCGGCTCCTTGGGGATGCGTAGGGTCAGTTCGATGAATTCTCCCTGATCCTCCTGGGACGACTGAACGTTCAGCCCGGCCGCGGTCATGGTTTTAACCGCTTTATCAATGGTGTTCATAAACAGCCGAATATCCTTGCAGATAAACAGACGGGTAGGCTTTTTCTTTTTTTGTTGGGTGAGAAGCGCTTCTATGTATTGTTCGGTCTGGGAAACGGTCAGGCTTTTTTTACAGATGATCTGGGCCATCTCCAGCTGCGTTTTTTCGTCCGGCAGCCGCAGTAAGGCGCGACCATGCCGCTCGCTTAAAGCGTTTTGGCGCATCAGCTGCTGGACCTGCTGCGGCAGCCGCAGCAGCCGCAGCTTATTGGCCAGGGTGGACTGGGCGATCCCCAGCTTTTCGGCGGCTTCTTCCTGAGTTACGCCCCAGTAGCCGATTAAGCGGCTGATCCCCTCTGCCTGGTCCAGGACGTCCAGGTCCTGCCGCTGCAAATTTTCCATCAGCGCCAGTACGGCCGATTCTTTTGCTGAGCATTTTTTTACAATGGCGGGGATGTGGGTGTAGCCCAGCATCATGCAGGCCCGGCAGCGCCGTTCGCCGGCCACCAGCTGATATTTGCCGGATCCGTTTTCCCGAACGGTGACCGGCTGCAATAAGCCGCTGGCGGAAATGCTTTGGGCCAGCTGCTGCAGCGATTCCTCGGAAAATTGGCTGCGGGGCTGCGCCGGATTTACGGTGATCTGCGCCAGGGGGATGGAACGGACCCGATCCTTCCCCAAATTTGCAAAAGCCATACAGGACCCTCCTTTCAGGGCTTGTCTTTTCTTTAGGTCCAACATACCATAAATATTCGTTCGATTCCAGCAAAAAAAATCGCAAAAAAAGCCGGTATCAGACCGATACCGGCTTTTTTCGACATTAGGCCAACGGGGATTTTGCCATTTTTGCGGCGCTTCGGGGGAACTTTGTCGAAGTCCGCGATATTTTTTTTATTAGGACTAAGGTTCGGCCGCTTCCGTCGGGCAGAGAATAGGAAAGACTTTTTTCCATCCGGCCGCCCAGCAGCTGAATGGCCTTTTGGGCGTTTTCAGACTCTTCTTTTACGTCGCCGCCCTTTAAGGCGTAGAAGGCCCCGCCGGGCTTTACGTAGGGAAGGCAGTATTCCGAAAGTTCCCGCAGATTGGCTACGGCCCGGGCGGTGGCTGCGTCAAACTGCTCCCGCAGATCGGGCTGACGGCCGCCGTCCTCCGCGCGAAGATGGATGCACCTGGCCGAAAGCGCGCATTGGGCCAAAACCTCTTCTAAAAAGGTCAGCCGCTTTTGCAAAGAGTCCAGCAGTGTAATCTGCAAATCCGGCCGCCAGATTAAAAGAGGAACTGCCGGAAAACCTGCGCCGGTCCCCACGTCGATGAGACAAGCGCCCTCTGGCAGCGGTTCCAGGGAAAAGGGGAGGATGCTGTCCAAAAAATGCTTGACAAGAATCCCCTCTGGATCGGTGATGGCGGTGAGGTTCATCCGCTGGTTCCATTCGGTCAGCAGCTGTGCGTACCGGTCCAGCTGCTGCATCTGCCCGGGGGAAAGGGAAATCCCCCGACCGGCAAAAACCGCCTCCATCCGCTTTTGGTCAATCATTTTTAGCACCTCCTTTACGCCGATGCTCCAGCCAGATCAGCAGTACCGAAATATCCGCCGGAGAAACCCCCGAGATTCGGGAAGCCTGCCCGACGCTGCGGGGCCGGATCCGCCCCAGCTTTTCCGCCGCCTCCAGCCGCAGACCGGTAATGCTTTGATAATCGACGTCTTCCGGCAGCAGCTGGTTTTCTAAACGGCGCATCTGTTCCACCTGCTGCTCCTGTTTTTTTAAATAGCCCTCGTATTTTAAAAGGATTTCCGCTTCCTCGGTTACGGCGGTGGGAAGGGCAGGGCGGTCCGGATCAAAGAGCGCCAGGTCCTGATAGGAGATCTGGGGGCGGCGCAGCAATTCCCCCAGCCGGAAGCCGGTGGAAACCGGAGATGTTTCACGTGAAACAAGTAGATCGTTCAGTTTTTCCGAGGGGGGGATGGTCGTTGTCTCCAGCCTTTCGGTTTCCTGGCTGATCAGCCGCCATTTGTCCAAAAATTTTCGGTAGCGCTTTTCGGAAATCAATCCCAGCTGATAGCCCAAGGGGGTCAGCCGGGCGTCGGCATTGTCCTGCCGAAGAAGCAGCCGGTACTCGGAGCGGGAGGTCATCATGCGGTAAGGATCTGAGCAGCCCTTGGTCACCAAATCGTCGATGAGAGTGCCAATGTAGGAACTGGCGCGCTCCAGAACCACCGGCTCCTTTCCCTGACAGGCCCGGGCGGCGTTGATACCGGCGATTAAGCCCTGGGCGGCCGCCTCTTCGTAGCCGGAGGTACCGTTGAACTGGCCCGCGCCGTATAATCCCGCCACCGCTTTGCATTCCAGCGTCGGCTTTAGGGCCAGAGGATCCACCGAATCGTATTCGATGGCGTAGGCGCTGCGCATGATCTTTACCTGCGAAAAACCTTTGATGGTGCGGTAAAAGGCTAGCTGCACATCTTCCGGCAGAGAGGAACTCATGCCCTGTAGGTAGATTTCCTCGGTGTCCAGCCCCATGGGTTCCACAAAAATCTGGTGCCGGGGCTTGTCCGCAAAGCGGACCACCTTATCCTCGATGCTGGGGCAGTACCGAGGGCCGATCCCCTCGATTTTGCCGCCATATAAAGGCGAGCGGTGGATGTTCTGCCGGATCACCTCGTGGGTATCGGCATTGGTGTAGGCGATGTGGCAAATAACTTGATTGGAAAGAGGCTCCTCGGTTTCAAAGGAAAAGGGGGTGACCGACTCGTCCCCCGGCTGCGGCTCCAGCTGAGAAAAGTCAATGCTTGCCCGATGCACCCGCGCTGGCGTTCCGGTTTTAAACCGGCGAAGGGGAAGACCCAGCGCCTCCAGCGACCGGCTCAGCCGGTTGGCAGGGTGCAAACCGTCCGGACCGCTTTTGTAGGAATAATCCCCTACAAAGATTTTTCCCCGCAAAAAGGTACCGGTGCAGAGAATCGCCGCCTTGACCGGGTGAACGGCGCCCAAATGGGTGACCACCGATTGGATTTTTCCGTCCTTTGCCCGAATCTCAACGATTTCCGCCTGCCGAAGATCCAAATTTTCCTGCTGCTCTACCACCTTTTTCATATATTGATGGTATTTCTGCCGGTCCGCCTGTACCCGCAGCGAATGGACGGCGGGGCCTTTGCCCCGGTTGAGCATTCGGCTTTGCAGAAAGGTGGCGTCCGCCGCCTTGCCCATCTGGCCGCCCAGCGCGTCGATTTCCCGCACCAGGTGGCCTTTGGCGGTGCCGCCGATAGACGGATTGCAGGGCATGTTGGCAAGCGCATCCAGCGAAATGGTAAATAAAATGGTCGAGACACCCAGACGGGCGGCGGCCAGAGCGGCCTCCACCCCCGCGTGTCCCGCGCCGATTACGGCAAGATCATAGCTTTGGGCCTCGTAATATTCCAAGGAGAATCCCCCTAAAAGATAAATTGTTATTTTCCAACGCAGAATTGAGAAAAAACTGCGTCCACCACCGCTTCGGAGGCTTTTTTGCCGGTCAGTTCCAAAAGCGGGTCAATGGCTTCGTCCAAGCAGACGGTGACCGCGTCCAGCGTGACCCCCGCTTCGGCCGCGAAAATCGCTTCCTTTAAAGCGTCCGCCGCCTTGTTTAGACAGTTTCGCTGCCGTTCGTTGGCCAAAAGCGGCGCCGCCGGGTCAACCTCGGAAAGGTGAAGCAGCTGGGCGATGGCCTGGGCCAGCGCCTCGGCGCCCTCACCGGTTTTGGCAGAGATTTCCACCGTTTTGCCCACCAGACCATCCAGCCGTTTTTCGTCCAGCCGGGCGGGCAGATCCGATTTGTTGAGCACCGCGATAGAGGGCCGGTCCTTCAATTGGGAGAGAAGCGCCAGGTCCTCGGCAGACAAAGGTTCGGAGCGGTCCAGCACGGCCAGGACCAGCTGCGCCGATTCCAGCCGCCGTCGGGCCAAATCCACTCCCGCCTTTTCCACTGGGTCGTCCGTTTCCCGAATGCCGGCGGTGTCGGCCAGCCGCAGAAGTATCTCCCCGGCCAGCACCGTTTCCTCCACCACGTCCCGGGTTGTACCGGGAATGGCGGTGACGATGCTTTTCTGGGCTCCTGCCAGCAGATTCATCAGGGTGGATTTTCCCACATTGGGCCGGCCGATGATGGCGGTCTCTACCCCCTGATGGAGGATGCGCCCGGTGTCGTAGCGGTCCAAAAGCGACTGGCACTCCCCAAGGCTTTGCCGCAAAGAGGCGGTCAGCGGGCCGGGCTGCACCGGCTCCATATCCTCGTCCGGATAGTCGTTCCAGGCGGCCAGATGGGCGGCCAGGTCCACCAGGACTTCGGCGATGCCGTCGATTTTGCGGGAGAGAACACCGTCCCGGCCCGCCAGCGCCGCCCGGGCCGCCTGCCTGCCGGAAGCACCGATCAAATCCATCACCGATTCCGCCTGATCGAGGGTGAGTTTTCCGTTTAAATAGGCCCGGCGGGTAAACTCGCCGGGGGAAGCAGGCCGGGCACCATGGTCCAACGCCGCCCGCAGCGCCCTTTGAACCAGGTAAAGCCCGCCGTGGCAGGAAAGTTCCACCACCTCTTCGCCGGTATAGCTGTGGGGCGGACGGAAAACGGTTGCTACCGCTTCGTCAAACTCCGCCGCATCGTCATGCAGCCGTCCGTAAAGGGCGCTGTACCCGGCCAGATCCGCCAGACGGCGCTTTCCCGCCGGGGAAAAGATTTTTTCCGCCACCGCCACCGCGTCCGGGCCGGAAATGCGGATCACGCCGATCCCCCCTGTGCCCAGCGGCGTTGAAATCGCGGCGATGGTTGATTGCTGGCCGTTCATGGCGTCACTCCTTTCCCGCTGCCCGGACACAAAATGCGGCGGGACAATCGGATTTTTTCCAGTGAGCCTATTATAACAGGCTTTTGCGGCCGCCGCAATGCCGGCAAGCAGGAAATTTTGGCAAGGAAAAAGAAAGCGGTTGCGCGATTCGCCGGGTTATGCTATTGTTCAAGGGAAGAGAAAAATAAAGGGGGGACCGCCGTGAATTTACAGCACCTAAAATATGTGGTGGAGGTCGAAAAAACCGGCTCCATCACCCAAGCGGCACAAAACCTTTATATGGGGCAGCCCAATTTAAGCAAAGCGATCAAGGAACTGGAGAAAAATCTGGGGATCGTCCTTTTTAAACGCACCTCAAAGGGGGTACTTCCCACCGCGCAGGGGGAAGAATTTCTGCGCTATGCCAAAAGTATCCTCGATCAGGTAGAGCAAATCGAAAATCTGTACCGCCTTTCCGGGGAGCGGCCTCGCTTTTATATTTCCGTTGCGAGGGACGGGTATATCGCCTATGCCTTCGGCCGGTTCCTCTGCCGGATGGAAGAGTCCCAGCGGCCGGATATCCGTTTTAAAGAAACCGATTCCGGCGGCGTCATCCGGGATGTAGCCCAGCGAGAAAGCGACCTTGGGATTATCCGCTGTCCGGCGGGTCAGGAAGATTCTCTTCGAAGCCTTTTGGCGGACCAGTCTATCATCGTCCGGCCCCTGCGGGATTTTACCTATCAGGTGCTGTTTTCCCAAGACCATCCGCTGGCAAAGGCAGCCGCTTTCACGCCGGAGGATCTTCACCCGTATACGGAAATCTTCTATGGGGACGGGACAGTCCCCGGCCTTCCGAATTTGGAAAGTGTCCGGCGGGAAAAACCGCCTGCCGGGAAAAGAATCCGGATCTATGAGCGGGGCAGCCAATTTGACCTGCTATGCCAGGTCCCGGGCAGCTATGCTTGGACCGCTCCGATGCCATCGGCCATACTGGACCGATACCAGCTGGTACAGAGAAAATGCGGCGACGTGCGGACAAAGGACCTGCTGATCTGTTTGGAAGGATACCGCCCCAATCCCTGGGAAGAAGCATTTCTTCGGGAACTTACACAGGCTTGGGCGCAGATGGTCCCGCCGATCCGGGAAAAGAAAGAAAAAGGCGGCCGGTGACCTGATCCGTTGCAGCATTTGTCAGGCTATAGCATGTATTAAAAGGTATAAATATCATATAGAAAACGACATGTTATCCATATGAAAAATACATTACACAACCAAGACCATCTTTGTTAAAATAATAACGAACAAAAAGTGAAACCGAATCAGAAAAGAGGAGGGGACCTTTTTGGAAAGGACCGCCGGGCTTTTGGCGAACAGGCTTTGAGCAGCAGATCATAACGGGATAAAGCGGCGATTGTCCGCCGTTTTTGTGCCGGGAACAATCAAGGGAGGAATGAAGTATGCAGAAAAAAGAGGAAAAAGCGGAGAAGAAGCAGGAAAAAGCAGTGCCGATGGACACCTTTGAAATGGTGGACCGGTTGGTGGAAAACGCCCAGCAGGCGCTGCGGGAATATATGGAATTGAGCCAGGAGCAGGTGGACAAAATTGTCCACGCCATGACACTGGCAGGATTGGATAAACATATGATGTTGGCGAAAATGGCCTACGAGGAAACGGGCCGCGGCATTATGGAGGATAAGGTTATCAAGAACATTTTCTCCACCGAATATATCTGGCACAGCATCAAAAAGCAGAAAACCGTCGGCGTAATCGACGAAAACGAGATGGAAGGCTATGTGGAGGTCGCCGAGCCGGTGGGCGTTGTGGCCGGCGTCACCCCGGTGACCAACCCCACTTCTACCACCATGTTTAAATCGCTCATCTGCGCCAAGACCCGCAACCCGATTATTTTCGGCTTCCATCCTTCTGCCCAGAAATGCTCTGCCGAGGCGGCGCGGATTTTGCGGGACGCGGCAGTCAAGGCCGGCGCGCCGGAATACTGCATTCAGTGGATCGAGACCCCTTCGCTGGACGCGACCTCCGCCTTGATGAACCATCGGGGCGTGTCGCTGATTTTGGCCACCGGCGGCGCCGGAATGGTAAAATCGGCCTACAGCGCAGGTAAGCCGGCACTGGGCGTCGGTCCCGGCAACGTGCCCTGCTACATTAACAAAAAGGTCGATCTGGCCCGGGCCTGCACCGATCTGATCATTTCCAAAACCTTTGACAACGGCATGATCTGCGCTTCCGAACAGGCGGTGATTGTGGACAAGGAAATCCACGAGGACTTTGAGCGGATCATGAAGGAAAATAACTGCTACTTCTTAAACAAAAAAGAGACGGAACTGGTGACAAAATACGTCATCAATCTGGATAAAATGGCGGTCAATCCGGCGGTTGTCGGCCATCCGGCGCAAGAAATTGCTAAAAACGCCGGCGTCGAGGTGCCTGAAGGCACCAAGATTCTGCTGGCCCGTCTACCGGAGCCTTCTCGCCAGTATCCGCTGAGCCTGGAGAAGCTTTCTCCGGTGCTGGCCTACTTTGTCTGCGAGGATGAGCGCCAGGGCTTTCAGTACGCCAAGGCCATGCTGGAATTAGGGGGCCTTGGTCATTCGGCGGTCATTCACAGCGACGACCAGGACCTGTGTGTCCGGTACGGCGAGGAGATGAAGGTGGGACGGGTCATCGCCAACTCCCCCTCCTCCCAGGGAGCCATCGGCGATATTTACAACACCAACACCCCGTCCTTAACCCTTGGCTGCGGATCCTTTGGGCGCAACTCCACCACCTCCAATGTGTCCTCGGTCAATCTGATCAATAAAAAGCGCATCGCCCAGAGGAGAGTCAATATGCAATGGTTCAAAATCCCGCCGAAGATCTATTTTGAGAAGGATTCGGTTCAGTATCTGCAGGTGATGCCCAATATCTCCCGGGCCTTCATCGTATCCGACCCCATGATGGTAAAGCTGGGCTATGTGGATAAGGTGTTGTATTTCCTGCGCAAGCGCAGCGAATACTGCCACTGCGAAATCTTCTCCGAGGTGGAGCCGGACCCGTCGGTGGAAACCATTCAAAACGGCGTGCGCGCCATGAACGCTTTCCAGCCGGACGTGATTATCGCTTTGGGCGGCGGATCGGCCATCGACGCGGCCAAGGGCATGTGGCTATTCTATGAGAATCCCGAAACCAGCTTTGACGGACTGCGCTTAAAGTTTTTGGATATCCGCAAAAGGGCCTTTCACTTCCCGAACCTGGGCAAAAAGACCCAGATGGTCGCCATCCCCACCTCCTCCGGCACCGGCAGCGAGGTGACCCCCTTCTCGGTCATCACCGACAAAAAGAACGGAAACATCAAATATCCGCTGGCCGACTATGAGCTGACCCCGGATGTGGCGATTATCGACCCGCAGTTTGTTTACACCATGCCCAAATCCATCACGGCGGACACCGGTATGGACGTGCTGACCCACGCGATTGAGGCGTATGTTTCGGTTATGGCCACCGATTATACCGACGGACTTGCCATCAAGGCCATCGAACTGATTTTCGATTACCTGCCCCGCAGCTGGCGGGACGCCGGCGACGCGGAGGCCAGAGAAAAGGTCCACAACGCCTCATGTATCGCGGGGATGGCCTTCTCCAACGCCTTTTTGGGCATCAACCATTCGCTGGCCCATAAGCTGGGCGGCGAATTCCACATCCCCCATGGACGGGCCAACGCAGTGCTGTTACCCTATGTCATCGCCTATAACGCCCAAAAGCCCACCAAGTTTACAATCTTTCCCAAATATGATAAATTTGTAGCGGATAAACGCTACGCGCAGATCGCCCGCTATCTGGGCCTGGAGGGCAAAACCCAGCAAGAGCAGATCGCCAGCCTGATCGGGGCGATTCGGGGACTGATGAAAGAATTAAATGTTCCCATGAGCATTCGGGAATGCGGCGTGGATGAACAGACCTTCTTAAAAGCGCTGCCCGGACTTGCCGAGCGGGCCTTTGAGGATCAGTGTACCACGGCCAATCCCCGTTACCCGCTGGTCAGCGAATTAGCGGAGATCTACCGTCAAGCCTATTACGGAGAATAAGGAGAGAGACGATGAACGTTTATGTCTGCGTGGGAAGTTCCTGCCATTTAAAAGGATCGTATCAAATCATTGAGCTGATGAAAAAAGCGCTGGAGGAAAACCATCTGACCGATCAGGTGAATTTAAGCGCCGCTTTCTGCCTGGGAAAATGTACCCACGGCGTAAGCATCAAGGTCGACGACGAAATTATTACCGGCGTTTCTCCGGAAACCTTCCCGGAGATCTTCCAAAAATATATATTGACGCCGGTAAAGGGGTAAAGGGGTATGACCAAATACTTAAAACTCAAAAAGTCCAACTGCAAAAACTGCTATAAATGTATCCGGCACTGCCCGGTGAAGTCCATTAAGTTTTCTAACCACCAAGCCAATATTGTGGATAACGAGTGCATTTTATGCGGGCAGTGCTTTGTCAACTGCCCGCAAAACGCCAAGGAAATCCGAAACGATACCGAGGCGGCCAAGGCGCTGATCGCCTCCGGCGCACCGGTGTATGTAAGCTTGGCCCCCTCCTTTGTGGCCAATTACCCCGGGGTGGGGATTGGCTCCATGGAAAAGGCACTGCAAAAGCTGGGCTTTACGGCGGCGGAGGAAACCGCCATCGGCGCGACGGTGGTTAAGCGGGAATACGAACGACTGGTAAAAGAAGAAAAACAGGAGGTCATTATCTCCTCCTGTTGCCATTCGGTCAACCTGCTGATCCAAAAGTATTTCCCGGAGGCTCTGCCCTTCCTGGCAAAGGTCGAATCGCCGATGCTGGCCCATTGCCGCTTAATCAAGGAGCGGCATCCAAACGCAAAAACCGTATTCATCGGGCCCTGCATTTCCAAAAAGGCCGAAGCGGAAGCCTATGGCGGACTGGTGGATTGCGTGCTGACCTTCGAGGAGCTGACCCAGTGGATGGCGGAGGAAAAGGTGGTCCCAGAGCAAAAGCAGGAGAAAGAGGAAAATAGCCGCGCCCGGCTGTTCCCCACCTCCGGCGGGATTCTGCGTACCATGGACTGGCAGGAAGAGGGATACAGCCGCCTGACCGTCGACGGGACGGAAAACTGTATCCACGCGCTGAAAGAAATTGCCAGCGGGCAGCTTTCCCACTGCTTTATCGAGATGAGCGCCTGCCAGGGCAGCTGCATCGGCGGACCGGCGATGGAAAAGAACCGCCGCTCGGTGATCAGCGACTTTTTAGCGGTGGACCGGTACGCGGGCAAGGAAGATTTTTCGGTCCAGCAGCCGGAAAAATCGTTGGAAAAGGAGATTCCCTATCTGGGAATCGACCGGCAGATGCCCGGCAGCCGGGCCATTGAGGAAATTCTGCGGCGAATGGGCAAAACCTCGCCGGCGGACGAACTCAACTGCGGCAGCTGCGGCTACAACACCTGCCGCGAAAAGGCCGAGGCTGTTATTCTGGGCAAGGCGGACCTCACGATGTGCCTGCCCTATCTAAAAGAGAAAGCCGAAACCTTCTCCGACACGATTATCCGCAATTCCCCCAATGGCATTATCGCGCTCAACGAGTCTTTGGAGGTGCAGCAGATCAACGGCGCCGCCTGCAATATTCTGCGGCTGTCCAGTCCGGCGGATATTCTGGGCGACCAGGTGGTTCGGGTGCTGGATCCGCAGATCTTTTTCGAGGTGGTCCAAAGCGGCCGCGATGTGGAAAATAAGCGGATGTTTTTATCCGAGTATGAAAAATATGTGGAGATGAGCGTAGTCTACGACAAAAGTTACCGGATTTTGCTGGTGCTGATGCGGGATATCACCGATGAGGAAAATCAGCGGGTACAAAAGGAAAAGGTGCGCCAGCAGACGGTGGAAATCACCGACCAGGTGGTTGCCAAGCAGATGCGGATCGTACAGGAAATCGCGTCGTTGTTAGGGGAGACCACTGCCGAGACCAAGATTGCGCTGACCAACCTGAAGGAGTACTTAAACGATGAATAATCTTTGTGTAGACCTGGGCTGGCGCAGCGTAAACAAGTATGGAGAGCAGCTGTGCGGCGACCGGGTGCAGATTGTCGAGCCTTCGGCGGATTCGGTGGTCATGGTTCTGGCCGACGGATTGGGCAGCGGGGTAAAGGCCAACATTCTTTCCACCCTGACCTCCAAGATCATCTCCACCATGGTGGCCAGCAATATGACGCTGGAAAACTGCGTGCAAACCATCGCGGATACCCTTCCGGTGTGCGAGGTGCGCCAGGTGGCCTATTCCACCTTTACCATTATCCGCATGGAAAATAACGAGTACGCGGAGTTGATCCAGTACGACAACCCGCTGGTTATTCTGCTGCGGGACGGCAAGAATTTCGACTACGAAAAAACCGCCATGGAAATCGGCGGAAAAACCATCTATAAATCCAAAATCCAGTTAAAGGAAAACGATACCTTTATTACCACCAGCGACGGGGCCATCCACGCGGGGATCGGCATGTCTTTAAATTTTGGCTGGCAGCGGGAAAATATCATTGAGTTTATGGAGATGATGTACGACAAGGACTTTACGGCCAAAACCCTGGCCACCATCCTGCTGGACGAATGCAACAAGCTTTACGGCTATCAGCCGGGGGACGATACCACCGTCAGCGTGATGAAGGTGCGCCAGCGCCGGCAGGTGAATCTGATGATCGGCCCGCCTAGCGACCCGGCGGACGATGAAAAAATGCTGGGACTGTTCTTTTCAAAAGAGGGAAAGCATATCGTCTGCGGAGGCACCTCCTCTACGGTGGCCGCCCGCTTTCTGCACCAGACGGTTCAGCCGAATCTGGGGTATCTGGATCCGGAAATCCCGCCCACCGCCACCATCAAGGGGGTCGATCTGGTCACCGAAGGGGTGATCACCATCAACCGGGTGCTGTCCTACGCCAAAAGCTATCTGGAGGACAACGAGGAATACTCCAAGTGGAGCTATAAGCAGGACGGCGCCTCTCAGATTTCCCGTATGCTGTTCGAAGAGGCCACCGACATCAACTTCTATGTGGGCCGCGCGGTCAATCCCGCCCACCAGAACCCGGACCTGCCCATTAACTTCAGCATCAAAATGCGGCTGGTCGACGAATTGTGCCAGTCGCTCAAAGAGATGGGAAAACGAATTAAGGTCAGCTACTTTTAGGGGGAACCTATGAGAAAATTTGATACCAAAGTACAGTACCTAAAATATAAAGTCCTGCGGGAGGTGGCGCGCCACGCCTTTGAGGACCGGCTGATGGACGCCTATATCGATATCCCTTATACCATCGTCCCAGGCAACGAGCCCACTATGCGCTGCTGCGTGTATAAGGAGCGGGCCATTGTCAGCGAGCGGATCCATATGGCTATGGGCGGCTATAAGGAAAATCCCAACGTCATCGAGGTCATCGATATTGCCTGCGACGAATGTCCTATGGGCGGCTACGAGGTCACCGAATCCTGCCGGGGCTGCCTTGCCCACCGGTGCGAGGATGTCTGCCCCCGGGATGCGATCCGGTTTGACGAGCATCAAAGAGCCCATATCGACAAGGAAAAGTGCGTCAACTGCGGCCGCTGTGCCAAGGCGTGCCCTTACAGCGCCATCATCAATAAGCGCCGCCCCTGCGAAATCGCCTGCAAGGTGGACGCCATCTCCACCAGCGCAGAATCTAAGGCGGCGCAGATCGACAACAGCAAGTGTATCTCCTGCGGGGCCTGCGTGTATATGTGCCCTTGGGGAGCCATCGCGGACAAATCCTTTATCGTCGACGTGGTAAAGCTTCTTAAAGAAAGCGAAAACAACCAAAAGTATAAGGTCTACGCGGTGGTGGCTCCTTCTATTTCCAGCCAGTTTTCCTACGCCAAGCTGGGGCAGGTGATCACCGCCATCAAAAAACTGGGCTTCCACAGTGTGGTAGAGGTGGCGTTAGGCGCCGATATGGTCGCTTATGAAGAGGCGGCGGAACTGGCGGAAAAGGGCTTTTTGACCAGTTCCTGCTGTCCGGCCTTCGTGGACTACATTCACAAGAAATTCCCCCAGATGGATGAGCATGTTTCTCACAATCTTTCGCCGATGGGGGCCATCGGCCGGTATATCAAGGGGGTTGACCCAACGGCGAAGATCGTCTTCATCGGCCCCTGTACTGCCAAGAAGATGGAGATTCAGAAAGAGACCGTCTCGCCTTATATCGACAGTGCGCTGACCTTTGAGGAGTTGCAAGCCCTGTTTGACAGCCGGGACATGGAAATCTCCGAGTTTGAGGAGGATGTGCTGGACAACGCCTCCTATTACGGGCGGATTTTTGCCCGTTCCGGCGGATTGTCCGACGCGGTGGCCCAGGCGCTGAAGGAACAGAATCTGGATTTCGAGGTAAAACCGGTGGCCTGCGACGGAATCGAGCAATGCCGGATGGCGCTTTTAAAGGCCTCCAAAAATGTTCTGCCCGGCAATTTTATCGAGGGGATGGCCTGTACCGGCGGTTGTATCGGCGGCGCCGGCTGTCTGACCCACGAGGAGAAAAGCAAGTCCGAGGTGGACAAGTATGGCCGGGAGGCCTATGAAAAAACCATCAGCGATGCGATTGGCCTGCTAAAATAGCGGTCGCTGGGTCGCCGAAAAGGAAATGTCCGGCAAAAGCACGGCCGGACACGACTGCAAAATACAAAAAGAGACTTTGCAAAACGGCAAAGTCTCTTTTTGTGCTTGACGGATTACGATACTTGGGATCGGCCGCCGGACTGCGGAAACAGAGGAAGAATGGATCCACTCTTTGCACAATTGGCTTGCAAGCGCCCCGATTCCCCCAAAAATACCATTTACAGCGAAGCGGGAGGGATGCCGATTTCCCGCAGGATTGTTTCGATTTTCTGCCAGGACGAAACCGCCTCCTGAAGAGCCTTTTCCCCCTGATCGGATAGCCTGTAATATTTGCGCGGGGGACCGTGGGAGATTTCGCCGCCGGCGTACAAATGGGTCAGACCCTCTTTGTGAAGTCTTCGCAAAATGGCGTATAAGGTGCTTTCCTCTGTATCGGGGAAGAATTTTTGCAGAATTTTAATCAGATCGTAGCCATACCGGTCCTTTTCCTTTAACAGCTGCAGGATGCAGATGCTTAAAACCCCCCGTTTTAACTGTGCGTCCATCGGCGTCACCCCTTTGCGTTTCTTTTTAGAAGGCAAAAGACGGCTCCCAGCAAAATCGTCTCCAGATAAATGCCGGCGCTGCCCCAAATGAGCCGGGAAATTTCGGATGGGTCAGCGTAAAGCATGTGCAGCTGGTTACAAAGAAAAAACAGAAGATTTAGTATTGCAAACAGGTGCAAAAGAAGCAAAAACCCCCTTTGCCTGTGTACGGGAAGGACCTTTGCGGCCCCATAAAGTCCCGCCCCAAAAACAGCCGCGATCGCCGCACCGGCGCAAAGGCCGCAGATAGGTCCGGCGTGGGGGCCGGCAAGCTTTGGAAGAATCAACAACTCGGACAAAAAAAGAAAAAGCGCAAACACCGCCGGCAAAAGATGGCCGGACAAAAAGAAGCGCTCGGGTTCCCGGGATCCTTTGAGCAGTAGGTACCCGGCCCCAAAATAACAAAAATTCGCCCCCGTGGCAAAGAAAGCGTAATTCCATCCGTTTTTATTGCAAAGATGCCAAAAAAATAGATCCGCGAAAAAATGAACCGCCGTTAAAAAAAGGATCTGTAAAAAGGTGTTGCGGAAAAACAGAGAAATCCCGTTGGGAAGGCCGGACTCGGCCAACAGGTTCCGAACGATCCTCTTAGGCTCCCCGAAGCCGGCGCAGATTTCCTCGTTGGATTTTCCCGCCAGCGCTTCAGCCTCAAACCAGCTTGCATAATCGTTTTGGATGCCGGCGGCCTCCTCGTCACAAAAATAAAGGGATGTATAAAGCCGAAGCTTTTCCATAAAAGTCTCTTTTGCATCTTGTTTTGACATCGCCCTTCCCCCTGACTACTGTTTAATAATCATTAGTTTGGCTTTATCATACAAAAGAAACGGCGAAAAGTCAAGTCTTTTGTAAAGGATAAAAGGATAAAAAAATGACAAAGCTTGCAATCAAGGCGTTTTTAACGCGAGAATCTTAGTAAGATGACGGCCTGGATTCTTCCTCCAGCAAAAAGCGAAGCATTTTTTCCGGCTCGTTGAGAAACTGCCTGGTAATCCTGAAATGCTCTGTCTGCCGGTAGGGCACCGACTGAATCCCCGCGTCGGACAGCTGGAAAATTTCCGCGCCGGGAAAGGTCATCAAAATCGGGGAGTGGGTGGCGATAATCAATTGAGAATCCGTATCGGCCAGTCGTTTGATCTGGCAGATTAAAGACATCAGCCCCATGGGAGAAAGGGCGGATTCGGGCTCGTCCAGGATATACAGCCCGCCGCCGCCAAAACGGTTTTCGATCACCGACAAAAAGCTTTCCCCGTGGGACCGCCGGTGCAGAGAAACGCCGCCGTAGCTGTCAGCCAGCCGGCTGCCGAAGGAAGGCCCCTGGTCCATCCGGTCGATATCCGAGGCCAGATTGTAAAAGCTTTCGGCCCGCAGAAAGAAACCGTCCCGGCGGCGGAGCGGGCCTTTGACCACCGTCAGATAGCGGTACAGATCAGAGTGGGAATCGGCGGTGGAAAAATGAAAATTGACCGTTCCTCCTTCCGGATTAAAGCCCATGGCAACGGCCAGCGCCTCGATGATGGTGGATTTGCCGGCGCCGTTTTCCCCTACCAGAAAGCTTACGGGCCGGGTAAATACAAGGCCGTTGCTTTCCAGATGCCGCACCGCGGGCAGCGCGGCAAAGTAGCTTTCCTGGGGGATTTTTTTGGAAATTTTTATTTCCCGCACAAAAAGTTCCCGAAGCGTCATATAAAATCTCCTTTTAAAAACGTCCTTTTTTATTATCATAGCACAAAGGTCCCGCCGCCGAAAGGCCGGATGAAAAATGCCGTCCGGCGCATAAACCCGCCAAAGTCCTGCATATGATGTGGCAAGACGGGTTTCCTTGTTTTGGGGAGCCGTATCTGCAGGGAGGGATTCGATTTGAAAGGGTTGCCGGAGGAACGCGCGGTTTCGCTGGGGTTGTATATGATAGAGAACAACGCCACCGTGCGCAGTGCTGCAAAAGCATTCAATATCAGTAAAAGCACGGTACATAAAGATGTATCGGAAAGATTAAAAAAAATTAACCCCAAGCTGTACCGGCAGGTTAAAAAATTGATGGATACCAATAAGCAGGAGCGGCATATTCGCGGAGGTATGGCCACAAAGAAAAAATATGCCCAGGAAAAAAGATAAAGTTCCGGCCCGATTTGTGCGCATCCCGGGCGGACAGAAAAACAGCCTGCGGGCGGCCGCAAGGCTGTTTTTTCTGCATATGTAAAGCCAGAGTCTCTCAAAAAGCTAGCGGTATTCCTTACCCAGGGAAAAGCCGCGCCCCCGGACCTCCTTGACGGCTCCTACGATCAAAAAAGCCGCCGGGTCGATTTCGTTGACCATCCGGGTCAGGCGGGGCAGTTCCCGGTTGGTCACCACCGAAAGAATCACCGGCAGATCCGTTCGATAGTAGCCGGTTTGCGCCTGAATCAGCGTAGAGCCCCGGTCCAGCTGGTGGATGATCTGCTCATTGATCTGTTCGTATTTTTCGCTGATGATCTTCACCTGCATCCGGGACTGGCCCATCAACAGCACCTTGTCCAGCACAAGCGTGTAGATCAGCACCAGCAGAATGCCATACAAAATCTCTTCCTTATTGGAAAAGGACATCTGTAAAAGTAGGATAGTAAAATCAAAGGCGTACATGGTCGCCGAAATGGATAGGCCCAACTTTTTGTTTAGAACCAGCGGAGGAATATCCATACCACCGCTGGAGGCCCCCATTTGGATGATAATGCCAATGGCAAAACCGATCATCAGGCCGGCGTATATGGCGCAGAGCAAACGGTCCTCGGTGATTTGGGACAATGCCGGAAACCTTTGAAAAATCCCCAGAATAAACGGATAGAAAAAGGTGCTGACTAGGGTGGTCAAAGCGAGTTTTTTCCCCAAAACCCAAAGGCCAAGCAAAAACATGGCAACGTTAAAAATCGAGACAAAAACGGTTACCGGCAGGCCGAACTGATGAAAGAAGAACAAGGCCAGACCGGTGGTCCCGCCGGTAATCAGCCCTGAGGGGAGAATAAACATGGTAACCGCCAAAGCATAAATGGCGTTTCCCAAAAGGATCCATAGTAAATGCAAAAGGTTTTTTGCCGCGTAATGGGGATGATTCATGGTTTAATTCCTCTCTTTTGGATGGTTTCCCGTGGAAAGACAGGGGATTTTTGTGCGCGTTATCATGGTATCCAGCTAAAGGGCAAAAGAAAAAAGCAGACCGTTTTCGGTCTGCTTTTTTCTTTTGCCAAAAGGCGGACGCCCATTTTTTAAAATCCCTCGGCTTTTCCATCGTTTTGCGGCAGCTGCCGCTATGCTTTCATGCTAACAGGAAAAAAGAGGGATGTCAAGATTTAATCCACCGAATCGTAAAATCCCATACGATCCAAAGGATCGACCCGAACGCCGTCTTCGAACAACTCAAAATGCAGGTGGGTCTGCAAAGCCGTTTCCGCCAGATTGGTGTCGCCAACCCGGCCGATTTCGTCGGCGATGGATACAGCCTGTCCTTCCACCACCGAAAGTTCCTGTTGAAGCCCGCAGTAGCGGCTGATCAAATCCTCGCCGTGGGTAATCTCCACAACGGTCCCCCACATGGGATCGTCCTTCACCAAAGAGACCACGCCGTCGGCCACCGCCCGGACGGGGGAGCCCATTTCCGCCTTTATATCAATACCGTTGTGGGTGTGCCATTTGTCCAGCGTTTCATCCTTGACCAGTTCGGTGCCGGAAAACAGGTTAAAGACCGTGTCTTCAACGGGAAGCAGAAAGGAAGAAATGCCGGAGTTGGGAGAAATGGTATCCTGCACGGAATTTTCGGAAGGCTTGGAGGAGACTGCGGGCGCCGAGGAAGAGGAAGGCGCACTGGAGGAGGAAGAGGACGGTCGGGATATATTTGAGACCTCCCCTTGTACCCGCTGCTCTTTTTGGCTTACAGGTTTTTGTGGCGCCGGTGTGGATACTGCCGGCGGTTCGGTGGAAAAAGAGTCGATGGTCTTGTCCACAATAACCCAGGCGGCGGCGCCCGCGCCCAGCACGCAAACCGCTAAAGCGGTGTAGAAGCCTTTCCCCAGAAGGAACTTTCCCACGGGGGTTTCGGAAAAAGATTTTTTCATAGGATTTCCCTCAATTCATACAAAAATTTCTGGTACCAAAAGTATGGCTGTTCGCCAGGCGATTTATACAAAGGATTTTTGTAAGAATCAAAGCAGAAGAAAAAACCTTGCAGAATTTGGCCGCTGAAAACGGAAAATACATAAATGCGCCCGCGGCAGGGAAAATAGCGGTACAGGATTTTTTAAAAAGGAAAGGATGATCACAATGTCTCCTACACCGCAGGAATACAATAAAATGAGCCAGAAGGCGGCGCCTAATTCCAAGCTATTTCGGAATATGCTGGTGGCCTTTCTGGTTGGCGGACTGATCTGCACCATCGGCCAGGGGGTGATGGAATGGATGCAGTCGCTGGGGCTGGACCAAAAGGACGGCGGCGCCGTCACCTCGATTTCGCTCATCTTTTTAAGCGCCCTGCTCACCGGCCTTAACTGCTATGACAACATCGCCAAGCACGCCGGCGCCGGCACCTTAGTCCCCATTACCGGCTTTGCCAACGCCATGGTCAGTCCGGCGCTGGAATTTAAGCGGGAGGGAATGATCCTGGGGGTTGGCGCCAAAATGTTTTCCATCGCTGGCCCCGTAATTCTCTACGGAAGTGCCGCTTCGGTGCTCTACGGCCTGATTTTGGCGATCTTTGGTTAAAGGGGGAAGGGAAGATGGCAGTAAAAACCGGAAAATATACCTACCTATTAGAAAATACGCCCTCGGTGCTGTCCTTCGGGTCGGTAGGATCCAAAAAAGAATCAGAGGGGCCGCTGGGCCAATATTTTGATGTGATTAATCCCGACTCTACCTTTGGGGAGAGCAGCTGGGAAAAGGCCGAGAGCAAAATGGTCCAGATTAGCGTCAGCCAGGCTTTGTCCAAGGGAAATTTCGAGGCGGACCAGATTGACATGGCCTTTGCAGGGGATCTGTTAAACCAGTGCATCGGCTCGGTGTACGGCCTGCGGGATCTGGGTATCCCTTTTGTGGGACTGTACGGCGCCTGCTCCACCATGGCCGAATCGCTGGCGCTGGCCGCCTTATTTGTGGATACGGCCATTGCCAAAAAGGCGCTGGCGGTTACCTCCTCCCACTTTTGCTCGGCGGAGCGGCAGTTTCGCTTTCCGCTGGAATACGGCGGCCAGCGTCCGCCTACCGCCCAGTGGACGGTCACCGGGTCCGGCGCCTGCGTTGTCGGGGAATCGGGAGCCGCGCCCTATATCCGGGCGGTAACCATCGGCTGCATTGAGGATTTAGGCATCAAGGACGCCAACAATATGGGCGCGGCCATGGCCCCCGCCGCGGCCAAGACCATTACCCGCTACCTGGCGGATACCCACACCCGCCCGGAGGACTATGACATGATTTTGACCGGCGACTTGGGTCAGGTAGGCTCCGCCTTATTAGAGCAGCTTTTAGAGCAGGAGAAAATCCATCTGCAGGGACGGCATCAGGACTGCGGGCTTTTAATCTACGACCGGCAGCAGCAGGACGTACACGCCGGCGGCTCCGGCTGCGGGTGCGCCGCGTCGGTGCTGTGTTCGTTTATTCTGCCCAAAATCCGCAAGGGGACCCTGGGGGACGTGCTGTTTGTGGCCACCGGCGCCTTAATGAGTCCCACCTCCAGTATGCAGGGAGAGAGCATCCCCGGCATTGCCCATCTGGTGCATCTGTCCTCCAGCCGCCGTCGCAAGGGGGTGGAATAATGGAGCTTTTGATCAGCTTAGGCAAAGCCTTTCTCGTAGGCGGGGCCTTTTGCGCCGTGGGTCAGATTTTTATCGACAAAACCAAGCTTACCCCGGCGCGGATCCTGGTAGGTTATGTGGTGCTGGGGGTGCTGTTGTCCGCCCTGGGATTGTACCAGCCCATTGTGGATTTTGCCGGCGCTGGCGCCACCGTCCCACTGACCGGATTTGGGCATCTTCTGGCCACCGGCGTAAAAGAGGCAGTGGCCCAAAAGGGGATTTTGGGTGCGCTTACCGGCGGTCTGACCGCCTCGGCTGCGGGAATTACCGCAGCGATGGTCTTTGGCCTTTTAGTGGCGCTTCTTTTTAAACCGGGAGACAAATCCTAAAACAAAAAGCCGGACACATTTTGTGTCCGGCCCATAAGATTACAGGAAAATTAGGCGTTGGCCTGGTTTAAACGAAGAACCAGCTTGGATTTTTTTCTGGACGCGGTATTCTTTTTCAAAATACCCTTGGCGCAGGCTTGGTCGATTTTTTTCACCGCCAGCTTTACGGCCTCGTTTTTATCCGCCGCGTTGGACTCAATCGCAACATCCGCTTTTTTCAAAACGGTTTTCAGATTGGTCTTAAGCCGCTTGTTCTGCTCGGTTTTCGCCTGGTTGACCAGGATTCTCTTTTTCGCAGATTTAATGTTTGCCAATATTGACACCTCCTTGACCACACAATACTAAAATAGCTTATCATTTTCGAAAGATTTTTGCAAGGATTTTTTTGAAAAAAACAAAATTTTCCGAAAAAATCCTGCCGATATGGGGTGACCAGATGAATTTCAGAACCGATTTAGCAATCGAACTGACAGAACAGCTGGCGGATACAGCCTCCCAAAGCCATTGCACCGTCCAGCGAGAGGAGGACGGCGCGAAGATATCCCACACCAGAATTTTAACGCCGGAGGGAGAAAAGCAGTTTGGCAAGCCGATGGGCGATTACATCACCGTAGAGGTTGTTCCTTTTTCCGATTCGGTCACCGATTCGGCCCAAGAGGCCGAGGTGATTGCCCGGCAGATTCGGTTTCTTCTGCCCGATCAGGATGGGTTGGTCCTGATTGTTGGACTGGGAAACCTGTCTGTCACGCCGGACGCGCTGGGTCCCCGGGTCATCGACGGGATTTTGGCGACCCGCCATCTTGCGGGGGAATGGGAGCGCGCCGCCGGTCAAAAGCATCTGCGGCCGGTGGCGGCCCTGGCGCCGGGCGTTTTAGGGCAAACGGGAATTGAGACAAGTGAAATTATAGCATGTCTTTGCGAAAAAATAAAGCCCTCCTGCGTGATTGTAGTCGATGCGCTGGCTGCCCGAAGCTTAAAGCGGCTGGGGCGGACGGTCCAGCTTTCCAACACGGGGATTTCCCCAGGCTCCGGCGCCATGAACCGCCGCCGGGAGTTAAGCCGCCAAACCCTGGGCGCGCCGGTGATCTCCATGGGGGTGCCGACGGTGGCGGACGGCGTAACCGTCGGGTACGATCTGCTGGCGGTGCAGGGCCTCGACGACGAGGAAGCGGCCCGGACGCTGTTTGCCCCTGAGGGCCAGTCCATGCTGGTGACGCCAAAGGAAATCGACCTTTTAATCGGCCGCGCGTCGAAGATTCTGGCCATGGCCATCAACCGGGCGCTGCAGCCCTCCCTTTCCCAGGAGGAGTTGTCCTATCTTGTCAGCTGACCCAGGGATTACAGGGCTTCGGCCTCCTTTAACCAGACAGTGGCGCAAGCGTCGCTGGGCATCCGCCAGTCTCCTCGGGGAGACAGGGTAACCGACCCGACCTTGGGTCCGTCGGGCAGGCAGGAGCGCTTAAACTGCTGGGCAAAAAACCGCCGGTAGAAGCTGACCAGCCATTTTTTGACGGTATCGGGCTCATACGCCCCTTCAAAGGCGTATAAGGCCAGCCGGTAGAGTTTTTTGGGGGGGAAGGCCCAGCGTACCGCATAGTATAAAAAGAAGTCGTGCAGTTCATAGGGACCCACCAGATCTTCGGTTTTTTGGGCGATTTCGCCGTTTTGAGCGGGCAAAAGTTCCGGGCTGACCGGCGTGGCCAGAATATCCTCCAACGTGCGGCGAAGGACCTCATCCTCGCAGACGGACGCTTCATAAGCCGCTATGTGGCGAATCAGCGTTTTTGGAATGGAAGCGTTAACCCCATACATGGACATGTGGTCTCCATTATAAGTGGCCCAGCCCAGCGCCAACTCCGACAAATCGCCGGTGCCGATGACTAGTCCGCCGGTTTGGTTGGCCAGATCCATCAGCACCTGAGTGCGCTCCCTGGCCTGGCAGTTTTCATAGGTCACGTCCTGCTTTTGAGGGTCCTGGCCGATGTCGGCAAAATGCCGGTTCACCGAATCGGTGATGTCGATTTCCCGAAAGCTTACCCTATAGGCCTCCGCCAATTTTTGGGCGTTTCCCTTGGTGCGGCGGGTGGTTCCAAAGCAGGGCATGGTCACCGCCAGAATATCCGACATAGGCCGGCCCAGCTTTTTCATGGCCCGGACCGTCACCAGCAAAGCCAGGGTGGAATCCAGCCCGCCGGACAGCCCGATGACCGCTGTTTTGGCGCGGGTGTGCCGAAGCCGCTGAACAAGTCCTGCCGCCTGCATGGTGAGGATTTCCTCGCAGCGCGCCCGCCGCCCGTCCTCGGTGTCGGGGATAAAGGGGCGGGGACTGACCGGACGGGTCAGTCGGGTCAAAATCGGGGAGAGAGAAAAGGAGATTTTTTGGTACCCTTCCGCAGAGGAGGCGGGAAAGCTGGTCAGCCGCTGCCGCTCGAAGGTAAGACGGAAAAGGTCGACTTCCGAAATGGCCATACCGTTTTGAAACAGCGGCGTCTGGTCCAGCAAAACGCCGTTTTCACAGACGAGGTTGTGTCCGGCAAAAACCATGTCGGTGGTGGATTCACCCTCTCCGGCGTCCGCGTACAAATAAGCGCAGCACAGCCGGGCCGATTGGGACAAAATAAGCTGCCGCCGGTAGTCGGCCTTGCCGATGACCTCGTCGGAGCAGGAGGGGTTGACGATCACCGTCGCCCCCGCCGCCGCATGTGCGACGGAAGGGGGGGTGGCCGCCCACAGATCCTCGCAGATTTCGGCGGCGATACATAGCTGCGGCAACTGGCGGCAGCACAGCAGAAGCTTTGTGCCGAAGAAAACGTCCTGTCCGCCGATGAAAATGCTGCCGTTGTGCGCCGGAGCGGGGGAAAACCAGCGGGTTTCATAAAATTCCCCGTAGCTGGGAAGATAGGTTTTGGGAACCACCGCCAGATAAGCGCCATTTTGTATAAATACAGCACAATTATACAATTTGTTTTCATTTCGTAAAGGCGCGCCGACCACCGTCACCAGGTCGGATCCGCAGCTGCCCACCCGGATGGCTTCCAGCGCCTGCAAAGCCGCGTCCAACAATGCCGGCTGCAAAAACAGATCGCCGCAGGTGTACCCGCTGACACACAATTCCGGCAGGGCCAAAAGCTTTACATCCTCGCGGCGGGCCTGTTCCATGCAACTTAGAATCGCCTGGGCATTGTATGGGCAGTCAGCCAGCCGGATAGACGGCGTTGCAGCCGCCGTTTTCAAAAAACCGTCTTTCAAAGGAAAGAACACCTCCAGTTATCAGGAAAAATACCCGCCGAACAGCCGCGGCAGAAGGCCGTTTGGGTTGACCGTCATAGGGGCCGTATGGGGGAACAGCAAAACCATCCGCGCAAGATATACCACCGCGAATAAAGCAGCGCAAAAAATCAGGCTTTTTTGCACCCAACGCCGCTCGGCCCCGGCGAAAATCAGCAGGAGGACCAGCGGCGGGATGATCCAGAAAAGCGGATGCCAGAAAAAGGCCCCGGCAAAATCCGCGGACAGAGCGCACAGCCAGGCGCGGCTCATGCCGCAGGTCGGGCAGGGAAGGCCGAGGGTCTGCCACCATAAGCAGCCCGAACCCAAAACGCCGAACAAAAGATAGCACAGCGCCGCGACGGCAAGAGTGAATGCGCAGCGCTTTGCAAACCAAAGGGCCTTTTGCTTTTTTGGCATCTGCCATCGCCTCTTTCAACGGATTGTAGAAAAAACGAAAAAAATACACATCGGCCGCCATGCTTTCAAAAGAGAATCGAACAGCCAAGGGCGCGGAACAGGAAAAACAGGTGACAAACAGCCCCTTTTGTGTTATCTTGGAAACAATCTGGTTGGCCAAAAAGTTGTATAAATAGACAAAGGGCGCTTTTACGCTGTTTTACGAGGGACCTTTTCATCGGACTAAGGAGGAAAAATCATGCGAAAAGCAATGGCTTTATACCAAAAATACCGGGAGATGATTTTGTATCTTGTCTTCGGCGGACTGACCACGCTGGTCAATATTTTCAGCTATTTTATCCTGACCGATTTAGGACACATCAACTATTTGGTCAGCACCGCGGTGGCGTGGGTGCTTTCGGTGCTGTTCGCGTATTTTACCAACCGGGTTTGGGTGTTTCAAAGCACCGCTTCCGGCGCAGCGGCGCTTTTAAAAGAGATGGGCTCATTTTTCGCCTGCCGCCTGTTCTCCGGCGCTGTGGACATGGCCATTATGTTCCTCTGCGTTTCCATTCTGGGCCTGCCGGATAAATTGATTAAAATTTTGGCCAATGTTCTGGTTATTATTCTCAACTACCTGTTCAGCAAGCTGTTTATTTTTAAAAAGAAGGAAAGCCAGGAAGGGTAGACCACGAAGGTTTCCCGCTGAATCGCCGGGACCGCTATTCGTTTTCTGCCGCCCGGACCATTCTTTGGAAAAACAAAACGGCATTTTCCAGATCCTTTTGATCGGGATGCTTTTTTGCGATGCCGCCAATTTTCCCCAAAATGCCATAGGTGTCGTAGCCTCTGCACTGAAAGCTTCCCAGAACGACCGCCCCTTTGGCCTTTAGCTGTTTTTTCGTGCTGCCTGCGTAATCCTTGTAGCCTGCGCCGCAGGTGCAAAGCAGAAAGACCTTTTTCCCGGCCAAAGGATCGTTCTTTTCGATCAATTCTCTGATCGCCTGGTGAAATGTGCCGAAATACGCGCCGGACGCAAACCCGATCAGATCGTATCCCGCCAGGTCGGCAGCAGGGTTTTGCACAACGTCGATTAAATCGGCGCCAGCATCCCCCGCGATTTTTTCGGCGATCTTTTTGGTGTTGCCATGATGGACAGACGCATATAAAATAACCGCTTTCACAGGAATCGCCTCCTTTTTCATAGCTTCCATTATAAAACAAAATCGCCGGCCCCGCAACGGTTCGCGGACAGAAGTTCCCTGTTTTGCCAAAGGAGGGGACGCTGCTTTTTGGAATCGCGTGCGCAAAAAAGGCCAAAATCCGAAAAAAAACGCCGAAACAGTTGACAAACGCGCTTTCATTGGGTATAATAATCTTCGCCTGATATGGGGCAAAAGAAAATATGGCGGTATAGCTCAGTTGGCTAGAGCATGCGGTTCATACCCGCAGTGTCGGCGGTTCAAATCCACCTACCGCTACCAAGAGCGGTTCAGTCCTCGATTGAGGGGGCTGAACGCAAATTTGGCCCGTTGGTCAAGCGGTTAAGACACGGCCCTTTCACGGCTGTAACACGAGTTCGATTCTCGTACGGGTCACCAAAAGACGAAATCCTGTTGATTTCGTCTTTTTTTGTTCCGGCTGAAAAATCCGCCGTTCTCAGGGCATACTGTTAAGGAATTTGCCAAAGAACGGGGTTTTGCATATGGAGCCTTTTATCCAACTGACCAATGTTTCGAAAACGTATGGGGAGGGCGCGGCCCAGGTCAGCGCTCTGCGGCATCTGAACCTGTCGGTAGATCGGGGGGAGTTTGTGACGGTGATCGGCCATTCCGGCTCGGGAAAATCGACGCTGATGAACCTGCTGGGCTGTCTGGACGTTCCCACCGAAGGGGAGTATCTGCTGGACGGAGAACCGGTTTTTCGCCTTAAAGACCGGCAGCTGTCCGCCATCCGAAACCGGCTGGTCGGCTTTGTTTTTCAAAGCTTTCACCTGATTCCCGGACTCAGCGCGCTGGAAAATGTGGAACTTCCGCTGATGTATCGGGGGATTCCCCGATCCCGCCGCCGGGCGATGGCGATCCGGGCGCTGGAACAGGTGGGCCTGGCCCAACGGATACAGCACAGGCCCAGCCAGCTTTCCGGCGGCCAGCAGCAAAGGGTCGCCATCGCCCGGGCCATCGTCGGCTCACCGCCGGTGCTTCTGGCCGACGAGCCCACCGGCAATCTGGACTCGGCCTCAGGGCGGCAGATTATGGAACTGCTCACCGCCCTGTGGCGGCAGGGGCGCACCTTGATTTTGATTACCCATGACCCGGCCGTCGCCCAAATGGCCCCTCGAACGGTCCATATTCAGGACGGGACCATCCTGTCGGATTAGAAAACATCTCTGGGAGGACTTTTTATGAAAAAGACAACCACTGCTTTTTTGGCCGTTTTGCTGATGCTCTGCGGCCTTTTGCCCGCCTGCGGCTCTTCCGAGCCTCTGCCGCAGCAAACGCCTTTGCAGCAGGGGGAATCCGTTGCCGTGATGGAAACCTCAAAAGGAACGATCAAGCTGCGGTTTTTCCCCGACGAAGCGCCGCTGGCGGTGGAGAACTTTTTGACCCTGGCGCAGGAGGGGTATTACGACGGCGTTTCCTTTCACCGGGTGATGGCGGGCTTTATGATCCAGGGAGGGGATCCCACCGGCACCGGTAACGGCGGCAAGAGCATTTACACCGACGTGGCGGGCAACCGGGGGTTTTTCCAGGATGAGTTTTCCGACCGGCTGTTTCACTTTCGGGGCGCTCTGTCCATGGCCAATTCCGGCTCCAATACCAATGGAAGCCAGTTTTTTATCGTCCAGGCCAACGAACTGGCCGAGGGACAGGAGCAGACGATGAAAAGCGCCGGGACCGACCGGCGAGCGGTTTCTTATTATAAGGAGCAGGGCGGAACCCCCTGGCTGGACAAAAAGCATACGGTTTTCGGCCAGGTGATCGAGGGCATGGAGGTGGTGGACGCCATCGCCGCCGCCCAGACAGACGAAGACGACCGTCCTTTAGAGGAAATCACCATCCTGTCGGTAACGGTAGAAAGCTATACCGATCAAAAATAAAAGCGGCGGAACGCTTTTTCCATCCGATTTTGCCCGGCGGCTGTCCAGCTGCCGGGCGTTTTTGTAGCAAAAAAGCGGGAAAAATTTTTTCTCGCCGGGCGTTTTTCCAGAACCAATCTTTAGAATGGTTCCAAACCCATAACAGAATTTTGCAGAGAGTAGAAAACATATCGTATAAAGCTATAAAATCAAAGGTATTCTTTGTAGACTTTCTACAATTGACAGGCTTTTTTTCCTATAATAAGATGGACATAGGCCCTGATCTTCCAAAAATTAGGCACAATCAAAAACAGGAGGGAAAACGATGAGAATTGCAACCGCTGGCTTTACCTGCGTTGACAATTATGCCAACCTGGATAACCGCCATTACCCGGCGGGCAACGGCTTTGACTCACTGGTCAATCTGGCCAAGATGGGCGTGGAATGCGCCGTTGTCAGCGCCGTCGGACCCGACAAGTACGGAGAGGAAATGTTCGAGGTTTTGAAAAAATACGGGGTGGATTCCTCCCATCTGCATGTGCTGCCCGGCGAGACCTCGTTTATGATTATGGAAATGACCGAAAACAATGACCGGGTGCATGTGAAAAATATCCCCGGCGTAATGGACGACTGGGAACTGACCCGGGAGGATGTGGAATTTTTAAAAGGCTATGACTATGTCCACACCGAGTTTTCCAAGGTGCTGTATCCATACCTGGCCGAATTGCAGGAGGCCGGATGCAAAATCGTCTTCGATCTGTCCACCGCCTATGAGCGGCGCCCGGAGACCGAAACCCTTTTAAAGAATATCGACTATGCCTTTATGTCCTATCCCCAGCGGGACGAGCACGTAAAGGAACTGATGAAAAAATACCAGAGCCTGGGTCCCACCCTGGTGGTAGCTACCTTCGGCGAGGACGGCTCTTTGGTGTACGACGGCAAGGAGTTTTACAGCGCGGGCATCACCCCGGCGGAAAAGGTGGTCAACACCGTAGGCGCCGGCGATTCCTTCCTGGCCGGCTTTATGCACGGCGTTATGACCGGCAAGTCCATTCCCGAATGCCAGAAGGAAGGGGCGGATCTGTCGGCGAAAATCGTCGCCATGTTTGATCCGTACTAATCGGTAAGCGGTTTTTGCCGCGCCCTTCGGCCTTTTGTATAGGAAAGGAGCGATTCTACAAATGGTAATTGATGTGCACGTTCACCCCAACGGATATCCGCAGGTAGCGCAGGACCCCGAATCCCGGGCGTTCCGGGATCGTGTGTTCCAGCGCCGGCAGGAGGCGGCTTTGTCCGCGCCCATCGCCATGACCGGCAAGCCCTCCGGCGGAAACGGCGGCGGCAACAGAAATTTTGACGTTCTGTTTACCCGGATGGACCATCAGGGTATCGATCGTTTCGTACTGCTTCCCCTGGATCTGACCACCACCCACGGCGGCTGGATTGTCTCCAACGACGAGATCGAAAAGATCGTTCAGGCGGCGCCGGACCGGTTTATCGGGTTTGCCAGTGTGGACCCGCGGCGTCCCGATGCGCTGGAAGTATTGGACCACGCCTTCCGGG
>CAJTQM010000014.1:41758-47017 GCA_910578255.1 uncultured Oscillospiraceae bacterium | reverse complement strand
GGGCTCTTATACCAAGCTTTTAACGGTAGAAGACGGCGATTTTGTCACCGACGTAGAGGAAATCTCCTTCGACCAGATTCCCATGCTGGACAAGGATTCCGCCTCCAAGCTGGGGGACCGCAAGCTGGGCGAGTTGTCCGACATGGTCAGCCAGTTCGAGGTGTCGGATCAGTACAATCAGATCAACTACAACGGCCATCCGGTACGGGTGACCATGCTGGAATACGGCGATCTGATCAAATGGTTTACCAACCGGAAAAACGGCATCCCCGCCTATCTGATCATCGACATGGTAACCCAGAATGTGGACGTCGTCCGTCTGCCCCAGGGGCAGGGAATCAAGTATTCTCCCTCGGAGCATTTTGGCCGTTACCTGATGCGCCATCTGCGCTTTAACTATCCCACCTTTATGTTTGACACCCCCATGTTTGAAATCAACGACCAGGGGGAGCCCTACTGGATCTGCCCCAAGCTGGAAAAGACCATTGGACTGGTCGGCGGCACCGACATCAACGGCGCGGTACTGGTCAACGCCGTCACCGGCGAAAGCCAGTATTACGAGGAGGTTCCCACCTGGGTGGACCGGCTGTACTCCGCCGAGTTGATTATGCAGCAATATGATTACCACGGTCAGTACCAAAACGGATTCCTCAACTCGATTTTCGGCCAGAAGGGGGTTACGGTCACCACCTCCGGCTACAACTATATCGCCATGAACGACGACGTATACGTTTACACCGGCATCACCTCGGTAGGCGGCGACCAATCCAACGTGGGCTTTATCCTCACCAACCAGCGGACCAAAGAAACCCGCTACTATCCCTGCGCGGGAGCCACCGAGTATTCGGCTATGAGTTCGGCGGAGGGCGTTGTACAGCATCTCAATTACCGGGCGACCTTCCCGCTTCTTTTGAATATTCATTCGGAACCCACCTATTTTATCGCGCTGAAGGACAACGCGGGCCTAGTAAAAATGTACGCCATGGTCAATGTGCAGCAGTACCAGATTGTGGCCACCGGCGCTTCCGTCTCCGAATGCTCGGCCAACTATTCCAAGCTGTTAAACCAAAATAACCTGGGGGACGAACCGGAATCCCCGGCGGCCGACGAGGTCAGCGGCACGATCGCGGAAATCCGCAGCGCCGTTATCGAAGGAAACACCGTGTTTTATATCCGGCTGGAAAACAGCAGAAGTTACTATGCGGTTTCCGCCTCGGTCAGCGAAACGGCGGTGATTCTCAATGTGGGGGATCGGGTGACCATCGGCTTTGCCCCGGACGAAAACGAAATTCTGACGGCTGTTTCCATCCAGCGGCAGAAATAGGCAAAAATGCAGGGAAAGCCTGAAGGTAAGGCTTTATAAAGAGGTTAAGGGCAAGCCAGGCCACAGCGGTCTGGCTTGCCCTTTTATACTGTATAACCCACTATGGACTCTTTCGAGGAAAGTGCCCGTGCGGGAGAGCAATAAACCGGAATTTATCTCGCTAACTCAGATAAAAGTTCGTCAAGCGTTTTGCCAATAAGGATTAGATTTGTGGCATTATAGACCTCGCATTCGTTATCCTTGTATTCAGAAAGAAAACTTTGCTCATTATCATAAATGATTTCTTTTCCATACCATGGTTTCCTGCTATGAGGCGTTAGCTCCAAATATACTATCTTATCCTCTGCCGAAAAAGTCAGAACCGTATGATATTTGTCGTTTTGCAAATTGTGTAAAATCCATATTTTGCTCGGAACATTATGCTTATCAAGAATCGATTTCATCAAAACAACAACATCATTGCAAGTACCTATCTTTCCTCTCTCCGTATCATCTGGACTCTGAATATGATAAATAGTCGAAAGGAGATGAAAAAAGTCAGGGTCAAAGCTGTTTGATGCATTTGGCTTATATTTTATTCCATTCAAACAAAATCCATATTCATAATCGTTATTTAGTAATTCCTTTTTTAGAAGATCGCATATTTGATTTATTTGCATTTTTGTTCCTCCCGTAAATTCCAGTTTGTCGATGAGTTCATTATGAAGCAACACCCTCTGAAAAGCAACTTCTTTCCAGAGGGTGTTGGCTTCTTTACGAGAGCTGGCCCGACGGCCGTCCCCGCATTCTTGTTTATTTCTTTTTCTTCTTGCCCAGGACCCCCAAAACGACCACCGCAACGATTAAAACGCCGGAGCCGATCAAAAGCCAAAGCACCGGTCCCGCAATGCTGTCATCTCCCGCGTAGGCGGTTACCAGGCTTGCCGCCAATCCAAAAACAGCCGCAAAAAACACGGCCAATCTCTTCATGAACATGGTCTTTCCCCTTTTTCATCTGATTTTTATGTAAGAAATATCCTTGGACCCGCCGCGCCTTTGACCAGAAGCCGAAATCTTTCGAAGCATCCGACAAAAAACGCCGACTGTCTGCTATTCCTTATTATAAGGAAGCATCCGACAAGTGTCAAGGGAGAAGACGAAAAAACGCTGATTGAACCGAAAAAAAACGGATATGCTATAAAACAGGAAAAATTTTTAAAAGAGAGGATCTTGGCCTGTGGTTTCTGTTTTTATTCTCGGCGGTGGAAGACAAAAATGGATTGCGTCTCTGCAGGATATTCTGAAAAGGAATTTTGCGGCGGCCTGGATGGGAGAGCAGTACTTTTTTTCCGAAAGCGAGCATCCGGAATTATTGATACTGGAAGCAGAAAGGCTCAGCCACATCACCGCTCCCCAGTCCATCGTTTTGTGCAAAGAGCCTTTTTCCGCGCCTCAGTCCGCCGATCTTCCGCCGGACGCCGTTGGTCTGTTATCCTCCAGCAACTTAGCCGCCGCCGAATTTCTGCACAGCTGCGGCGTACGCACCATTACGCTGGGAATGTCCAGCAAGGACACGCTTACCTTTTCCAGCATCACGCCGGAAAGCGCTGTTTTGTGCTTACAGCGGGCCATCTGCGATCTGGCTGGCAACACGCTGGAGCCGGTGGAAATCCCCCTGACTTTGTCCCGTCAATGCGAACCCTTTTCTATTTTATGTGCCGCCGCCATCTTAATGCTCAGCGAGAGAATTGACAGTTTAAAACAAATTCTTTTTTAAAAAATTGGCAGGTATCTTTTTTATGGCGCCGGAAGATACTAATACCACAAACGCAACAAAAGATTTTGAAATAGAAAAACCAAAGGAGTGTTCACACAATGACCAGCAACAACAAAATCGTTGTTCCCGAGGCGAAAGCCGCTATGAACAAATTTAAGATGGAAGCTGCCAACGAGGTTGGCGTTAACCTGAAGGAAGGCTACAACGGCAACCTGACCTCCAGAGAGGCCGGTTCTGTTGGCGGACAAATGGTTAAAAAGATGATCGAGGCGTACGAAAACTCTATCAAATAAGCTTTTTCCAAGCAAAAAAGGGATATGCCAGACGGCATATCCCTTTTTCTTTTCATGTTTGTCTTTTGGGAAAAGCGGCTTTACGGATTCTTTTTAAACAGGTTTCCGCCGTTGCAGTCAATACCCACGATCAGCGGAAAATCCTCAAATTCCAGCCGCTTGACCGACTCGCAGCCCAAATCCTCAAAGGCGATTACCTCGCACTTTTTAATGCATTTGGCCGCCAGTGCGCCGGCGCCGCCCAAAGCGCAGAAGTAAACCGCCTGGTTGCGGACAATCGCCTGGCAGACTTCCTCGCTGCGCTGGCCTTTTCCGATCATGCACTTAAGTCCCATGTCCAAAAGCCGCGGCGCATACGGATCCATCCGGCCGGCCGTTGTAGGCCCACAGGCTCCGATGGCCAGATGGGGCGGCGTGCCGGTAGGTCCCGCATAATAAATGGCCGCGCCTTTTATATCGAAGGGAAGCGCCTTTCCCTCGTCTAACAAAGCAAAATAACGCTTATGGGCCGCGTCGCGGGAGGTATGTACCGTACCGGACAAAAGCACCCGGTCCCCTGCGTGAAGCTTAGGGGCCCATTCCTCCAGCTGATTGACGTTAATCTTAATCGCTTCCATTTCGAAACACCCTTTCTCTCTTTTTAAAGCCCGCGCAGAAATATACGCAACATAATCTGGCGACAATGGGTCGCCAGACTCTATCGAAATCTTACCGGAATTTCTGACCCAAGTGAAACGGCGCGAAGGTGTGCTTTTCCTCCTGAGGCTGCGGCGTCTGCTTTGGCTCTTGCGGCGCTACGCCCAATTTCTCCAGCTTACCGTCCAACAACTCCAGCGTCTCGCGCAACTCGCCCCGAAGCTGCTCGACATTTTGCTTAAACTGCAAAAAATCTTCGTTCATTTTTTCCAACCGTTCCTCTTTTTCGCGGGTGATGGCCTGCGCTTCTTCCCTGGCCTGCTCCACGATATGCTCCGCCTGCTGCTTAGCGTCAACAACCAGCGTTCCCACCTTCATGGCGACCTCGTCGTATTTTTGCGCCTTAAACAGATTGCTCTCCGCCTGAAACTGGAATTTTCTCATCTGCTCGTTCAGCCGCCTGCATTCTTCCTCTTTTTCCGCCAGCAGCTTTTGCTGCCGGGCGATCTCCAGATTCAGCCGGTCGGTCAACTCGGTCAATTCCCGGGATTTTTGCTGCTGCTGTTCGGACGCCTGCTGGGCGGCGGCCTTCTCCTCCTCGGAGGGGATCTGTTCCTTTAACTGGGCCACCTGCGCTTCCAGCGCGGCAACCTTTTCGTCCAGTTCCGCCTTCAGCTTTTGATTATCCGCGTTCAGCTGGTCGATATAACTTAAAACAGCCGCCTTTTGAAAACCGCCGAAAGCCGCCGTTTTAAAAATCACCGGTTCGCACATATCGTTCCTCCCTGTCCTAATCCGCCCGGAAGGCCACAAGGCCCTAACCGCGCGGCTGCATCCCTTTTACGCCCCGTTTTAGGGACTTTCGTATTCTCTTCTGCATCCCCGGTCCGGCTTTTACCGTTTTCCCGCCGGTTTTTCACGGGTTTTGGTCGTATAACGAGTTTATTATAGCATAATCCAGGCAAAAATAAAAGAAAAAGCGGCGAAAAAGGCCGATTTTTTCGAAGATTCCCCACTTTCTTCTTCCGTTTGGGAAAAAACGTCTATTTTTCCTTCTTTTTCTCCTTATCCGGCAAAGGGAAGGACCGCTCCACTAGCACGTCACACATGCGCTTGGTCATGTAGGAAATCCAGGAAAGCTGCAAAAGCAGCTGGGCCGTATCGGGAATGCAGTCCTTTAGATCCCGCGCCAAAAGCGCCTCGAGCATTTCTGCCAGCAGCTGCCCATTGGTTTCCCGGCTGGCAAGATA
>CAJTQM010000014.1:40747-41748 GCA_910578255.1 uncultured Oscillospiraceae bacterium | reverse complement strand
CGCCGTAAAGGTTCTCCCTAACCTGCACCGAGGATTCTTCCTCTGTCTGTGCTTCTTCATTCAGCCGCTGCATCACGCCCTTGATCTGCTGAATGGAAAGGGTTTGCTTCAGCCGGTAGATTAAAAGCATCTGCAAAACGTGCTCTTTTGAATATTTTTTCCCTTTGATGGGCTTTAACAGGCCCTCTTTGCTGTAATTGTTGATCATCGTTTTAGTCAAAAGGCCATCCTGCGCCTGGGTTTTATCCGCAAACAGGGTGATGATCTGGTCCATATATAAACTCAAATCCGGCAGGTCGTCCAACTCGACCTCCTTTTGCTCCAACGGCTTTCGCAGCACTTCCAACAGCTTTTCCATTTTCCACACCTTTCCCGGCCCGGCCGAGGTTGGTTCCCACACGCCACGCGCCGACAGGCGGGCGGCAACCGGCTCCAATTCTAAAAAACTGATCTTATTATATCTCATGGCAAATAAAAATACAATATACCATTGCAATTCTTATTTAAACGTGTTATTATAGTTGTATGATATAGTTTTTAATACTACATAATATATTTACGAGGTGATATCATGCCGTATTTCATGAAAAAAGCAAGAGAGCCCATCAGCAGCTATACCCATTTTCTCGGCGCCGTTTTGTTTGGTATCGGCGCGGTGCTTTTGTTTTTTAAAGCCTTTGCCGGGGGAAGCGACAGCCGCACTCTGCTTTCGCTGCTGGCTTTTGGCTGTTCCATAACCGCTTTGTACAGCGCCAGCGCCATCTACCATTTCAGCAACCGGACCCCCAAGGTGATCTATCACCTGCGCAAACTGGATCACTCCATGATTTACGTTCTGATTGCCGGGACCTACACGCCGATTTTGATGACCTATCTGGAACCGCCCAAAGGCGCTTTGTTCACCGCCGCCATGTGGATCATCGCCGCTTTGGGCATTTTGATGAAGCTTTGCTGGTTCCACGCGCCCAGATGGCTGACCACAGCCTTGTATCTTTTGATGG
>CAJTQM010000014.1:29532-40710 GCA_910578255.1 uncultured Oscillospiraceae bacterium | reverse complement strand
ATTTTTTCCCGCATGAGCGCCGGGGCCTTGTGGCTGCTGGTATTAGGCGGTGTATCCTACACCATCGGCGGGGTGATTTACGGTATCAAAAAGCCGAATCTGTCCGCCAAGCTGGGATTTCACGAACTGTTTCACCTGTTTGTTTTGGGCGGCAGCCTGTTTCATTATCTGCTGGTGCTTTTTTACATCGCTTAAGCTTGTATGTTCCCGCCTGTCTCTTCCATACTAATCATGCGGATTACTTCCGTATTCTCTATTGGGAGGGCATAACATGAGTGAACGTCCCGCGCAAAAAAACGAATTAAAGGACGCGCCGCTGCCGACCATCACCGACGATCCGCTGGCGGCAGGATCTCCGCATCCGCCCTTCGGCAAAAAGCCAAAGTCGGAGGATTCGTTAAAACAACGATAAAAAAGGAAAGGGAATTTCCCTTTCCTTTTTTATATCCGGTAAAGCTTCGCAGTAAAACCTTCGCCGAAGAAGGGAGGGCCTCCATCCCGCTCCGCTTTGGAGGTCGGAAAACGCGCGTTTTACCGGGGCAGTGTAACCTCCCCGGCGATATTCTGGGCAAAAATCTCCCGAACCCCCTCCAGATGTTCGGACTGACCCAAGGCCCACATGAGTTTGGTCACCGCCGCTTCACTGGTCATGTCGTAGCCCTGGATAACCCCCTTTTCCAGCGCCAGCCGCCCGGTCTGGTAGATGGAAAAATCGCTTCGTTCGTACAGGCACTGGCTGCACACCACCACCGCAATGCCGTGGGAAACCAGATTTTGCAGCTGGGATACCAGGTCCCGGCGGATAAAATGCAGTCCTCCGGCTCCGAACGCCTCCACCACGATTCCTTTGTAATTCATGTGCAAAAGCATATCGAAAATTTCCGGGTTAAGCCCCGGGGTCAACTTGACCAGCACCACATCGCCGCAAAGCCGCCGTTCCGGGCGGAAGGGGCCGGTCAGCGGCGGAACCGGTTTAGGCAAAGACCGGTGGAATCCACCGTTGCCGCGTAGGGTCCGTTGACACTTTCAAACGCGTCGAAACCGGTGGTGCGGACCTTGACGGCGCGGGCGCCTAAAATCACCTTGCGGTTAAAGGCCACGAACACCCCCGGCGCACCGCTGGCGGCCATGGCAAAGGCACAGCGCAGATTCTCCACCCCGTCGGTCAGCGGATGCAGAATCGGCAGCTGCGAGCCGGTAAGCACCACCGGAATGGGGATGTTTCGCAGCATAAATGAAAGCACCGACGCGGTATAGGCCATGGTATCGGTTCCGTGGGTGACAACGATTCCGTCGTATCCGCTTTGAAGTTCCGCAATCTGCCCGGCAATAAACTGCCATTCCTCCGGCTGGATGTTGGAACTGTCCAGGTTTAAAATATCCTTAAAGTCCACCTGATAATTGGAGGTAATCCCCCCGATTTGATCGGCCAGACCACCGCTTTGCAGCATCGGCTCCAGCCCGTCCTCCCCCGGCGCCGAGGCGATGGTTCCCCCAGTGGTCAGCAGCAAAATTTTCTTCAAAACGATCGTCCCTTTCCCTTCCGTTTCTGCTTTTACTATAATCTATCGACCGTTTTTTTGCAAGAAATCTTTCAAAAAAAGCAAACTTTTTCTATCAAGGACAAAATCCGGGCACTTGGATCCGACATGTTTTTTTGATTGGGAAGGCAGCGGCTTTTTTGCGGGAAACCGTTGGCGTTTTCTCGCAGCGTATGGTAAACTGGTGATAAGCTTTTCTCCTGCGGGAAGAACAATCGGCGGCCGAAAGGGACAAAAATCCTTTCGCCGCTCATATTTGCGGCAAAGCTTACCATACTAACAGAAAAAGAAAAAGGAGGCTTGCCCATATGAAAGCAACCATCGACCGAGAGGGGTGCATCGGCTGCACCCTGTGCGCCACCGTTTGCCCGGATGTGTTTTTCATGGCGGACGACGGCAAGGCGGACGTGAGTCAGACCCCGATTCCCACGGCGCTTTTGACCAGCGCTCAGAATGCCCGCAGTCAGTGCCCCGTATCGGTTATCAACATTGAGGATTAACAGCCGGAAAGGATTTTTACCATGCGACAGCTTTTGCTCGATCATTTCAAAAGATACCCGCTGATACAGATACAAGACTGTGTCAAGTTGCTTTTTCAAAGCCGCTTTGGCTGCGGTCATTTCGTCGGCGAACCGGAAATGTCCCTACAGCGGCTGCAAAGGGAACTGGAAGACTGTCCTTTTCAGGAAAATGCGCCGTTGTTCGAGCTGGGCGGCGGTTACTGCCGCCTAAATCTGTCCGCTTTAGGGCCGGGCCAACTTTCGCCGGACACCCTCAACCGCATGTTCGTCTTTTCCTCCGGCCAGGCGGCGGACGGCAAAGATGCCTTTGAAGGGGATCTTGCCCTGCTGGGAGAGATGATCCGGGAGGGAGCGCTTCCCTTTTCCTTGACGGACTGGGAAACGTATCTTGCCCGCTACCGAGCCGAAGGATATCCCGCCGTCAGCCACAGCGAGGTTTATCGGGAAGCATACCGCCCCGCCTACCGGGTGCTGTGCCAAAGCTTTTGCCATTACTGGCCGGTCTTTACCGCCATTGACCGGCTTTTGCAACAAAAGGGCGGCGGGATTGTGGCCATCGACGGCGGAAGCGGAACCGGAAAAAGCCATCTTGCCCAGCTGCTGACCGCCGTATTCCCGGCGGCGGCGGTACATATGGACGATTTCTTTCTTCAAAGCTTTCAACGAACTCCCCAAAGGCTGGCCGAGCCCGGCGGAAATCTCGATTACGAGCGTTTTCTCGCGCAGGCGTTCCCTTCTCTGCGGGATGGCAGAGCATTTTCCTACGAGGTTTTCGACTGCTCCTGCGGCCGCCTCTCCGGCTGCCGGGAAGTGGAAGACCGGCCCCTTCGCATTGTGGAGGGGGTCTACAGCCTGCATCCCAAATGGAACGATTTGTTCGATTTGAAAATCTTTCTTGCGGGCAGCCTGCCGGTCCGCCTAAAACGGATCGAGGCCCGAAACGGCGCCGCCATGTGCCGGCGGTTTCAAGAGGAGTGGATCCCCAAGGAGGATCTTTACTTTTCTCGCTTTTCCCTGCCCGACCGGCAGACGCTGGTAGTGGACACCGACCGCTTTTTCTGATCGGGTTTTTGCCACAGATTCGGTGTTTTTGGGAAAAAGGGGGAAAGCTTTATGAAAAAAAGGCCGCTGATTCTGGCCTTGGCCGTCTTGTCCATTGTCTGCATCACAGTGGTCCTGTACGATTTTAACGTCATTCCGCATAAAAAATATCCGGGCAGTGATTTCGGCATCCCGGCATATCAAAGCCCCTGCGATCTGGACGGTGACGGTGTGGACGACCAGACAGACCTTCTGCAAAGCGTCCGCCAATACATCGCCCAAAGGCCCCGATACAAAAGCCGGTACTACGCTGTCAGCGGCTATCCGGACGACGGGTACGGGGTCTGCACTGATGTGGTGGCCTTTGGGATGCGGGGCGCAGGCTACGATTTGATGGAACTGGTGGCCGAGGACATCGCCGCCGCGCCGGACTGCTACACGGTAGAAACGCCGGACCGGCAGATCGACTTTCGCCGGGTGCGGAATCTAAAGGTCTATTTTCGCCGGCACGCCCAGTCTTTGACCACTGACATCCGGGACATCACCCAATGGCAGGGCGGGGACATTGTCATCTGGGACGGGCACATCGGTGTTGTGTCGGACAGCCGCAACCGAAAAGGGGTCCCGTTTGTCATCCACCACGCCAACCCCTTTCAGCTGCAATATGAAGAGGACATTCTGGAAAGCTGGGGGCCGGTGATCGGCCATTACCGGCTGCTGCCGCCGGACGATTAGGATTTGCACCTTACAAAAAAACAGGACGGGAAAAGCCCGCCCTGTTTTTTCGTGTTACGGAATCTTGTACAGGTCCTCCTGGGGGATGGTCACGATAAACTGTCTGTCGTCCAATCCCAGATCGGACAGGCGAAAGGGGGTCAGGCTCCCGTCCCGCACATCGAAAAAGGCGTAATCGTACTGGATGCCGGTAAAATCGATACTGGCATCGCCCTTTTCCATGTAAGCCTTCCACTCTTCACTGGGAAAACAGATCACCGTGACGAAATTGGTCACCGGCAAAAAAAGCTGAAATTCCTCGCCAAACTCCCCGACTTTCTCCGGCTCGATGTTGGGATAATCCGGGATAAACGCCCGGTACAGCGCGCCGCCGGTAGAATAGTACAGAAGATACCGGCTTTCCCAAAATACGTGATCCATCTTTTCCCTGACCGCTAAAATCGGGACTTTTTTATAGCTGATCTTTCCGGAAATCAATTGAAATTCGTCGGTTTCTAAATAGAACTGATTGTTGTACCCACTCATGGATTCCCAATCGATTCTGGCCCGGTCCCCACGCAGACCGCCCGTTGTAAAATCCCAGTCGATATACCGCTCCTGAGAGAAATACGTTTCCCTGTCCTGGGTGATTCCGTAGTCCGACAGCCGCAGTTTCTGGACCGGTTCTTCTTCCGGCGCGCTGGAAACTACCGGCGGCTCTTCCTTCTGCGCCTGGGATAAGCTTATCTCTTCGCTGTCAGACTTTGAATCTATGCCGCTGGGCGCCGGATCCGCGCACCCACTCAGGAAAAGGCAGACCATCGCCAGCAAAGCTGCCGCAAACCACACCACTTTTTTCATCAAAACCGCCTCCTCCCAAAAGGTTATTAAGCCTATCCTTATTGTACAGCAAGCGGATGGAAAATACTAGGTATTCTTCAAGATTTTTGTCTTGTCTTCCCTAAAAAATCCTATAAAAAAAAGGCGCATAAAAGCGCCTTTTTTGCCGGTTTCGTTTTTTCCTTTTACCCCACGGCGCAGGCCGCTTCTTTTTTAGGCTTGGAAAAGGCCGCCGGAAGAAAAATCAGCACCGACAGTATCGCCGCGGCCATGGCGGACAGGGACAAGGGAGCCAACCCCCACAGGTCCAGGATAAGGCCTGCCGCGTAATTGCCGACGATGCCGCCCAAAGCGGAGGTCAGGGCCGTTCCCAGGGAAATAGCCGTTATATTCAGCTGCTTGGGGGTATTGCGGCAGATATATTCCACAAAGATATAGACGTAGGCGCCGTAGCTTATCCCCTGGGCCAGCTGCCCGATAATCAACAGAGGCATGGAGGAGGCCAGCAGGAAAAACAGGCTCTTCACCGCAATGCCCGACAAGGCGAACAAATGCAGAATCCCCAAGGGATACCGCCGCATAATCCGACCCATGATCATCATGGAGGGAAATTCCACCAGGGCGGAAAAGAACATAAGCAGCCCCAGGCCGCCGCTGTCCCCGCCAATATTGACCACATAGTTGCTGATAAAACAGCCGGTGGACTTGTTGGCGATATGATACAAAAGGCAGCTGAGCACAAAAAACACATAGGTCTTGTTTTTCAAGAGGATTTTTACCGCCTCCCAGCCGGAAATCTGGTGGGAACCCTCCTCCCCTTCGGCGTTGTCTTTTTTCCGGTTCTTGCACGGGGTCTCCTCCAAAAAGAAAACACACAAAAACATCAGCGCGGCAAACAAAAGAAAGCTTGGCGCGATGACCTTGTCCCCCAAAGCCGCGATAACATTGCCGAAGATCAGGGCCGTCAGCGCGTACAGCACCGACCCGGCGCTGCGGGTCAGCGGATACTGGATCTGGGGATCCTCCTCTCGCAAAGCCATGGTCCAGGAATCGATCAAGGAAGCGGACGGGTAAAACAAAATGGATTGCAGCGAAATCGCGGCAAAACACAAAACCGTATTGGACATCGCCGTCCGGAACAAAAAAGCCACAGGGACCGCCAGGGCGGTGGTCAAAAGCAGAAATTTTTTACAGGTAAGAAAGGTGTCGGTGCAGTAGCCGATCAGCGGCTGGACAATCAAGGTCACCACCGCGATAAGTACCTGGGCCTGGGCGCACTGCACGTTGCTGTAGCCGCGGTTTTGCATATACAAAACAATAAAGCCAAAAAATGTGCAGTAGGCACACCAGTAAAACCCCTGCACACCCATTAAAAGAAGATTCTTACGCCCTACAGATGCAAACAGCCTGCGCATAATCATTCCCTCTTCCTGCCGGACCGGGTCCGCCGGGCCGGGCTATGTTGAGAACAGAATAGCATATTTTTTTAGGCCCGTAAAGGGAAATCAAAAGTTTTTCAAAAACATTCCCGCCAACAGATATTGACAGTAATTTCAAATTATGTATAGTTAAATTATAAAATTTAAAAGAGGTAGAAAAATGATCATTCCAACATTAAGAATCCTTCGTAATTCTCAATATCAAAAAATAATAAACGTGTATAAGAAAAGCGGGATCCATTCATTGCGGGTGAATATGACACGTCATTCTCTGTCCGAGTATATACAACATATTCGGTTTTTTCAAGATGAAATGCCTTATTTGAAAATCTTTTGCGATATACCTGTCCCCGGAGAAAAAATACGTCTGGCATTGCCTTTGGATAGCGAATTCCACATTGAAGAAAATAATACCTATATTTTCACATCTAAGAACGGAGAAGAAGAATTTAAAGAGAATCCATTTGCCATTCCTGTTGGTATTGATTCTTTTCCAAATATGCAAATGAGCGAGATTATCATTGGAGATGGCGAAGCAATTTTTCGAATTACAAACAGCAATGCGCATTTTATAGAAGCTGTTGCTACCGGAAACTCTATTGTTCGCGGACACCGCTCTATCATCATTCCCCATGCGCTTGAATTTCGTCCTGCTCAAAAAAATCAGTTAGAAGAATATATTGAAGCATTTAAAGAAATCAACCCATATGCCATTATTCTGTCTTTTTCTGAAGCTGTACCAACCATTCAAGAAATTGAAAAGACGATAAGTTCTGCATTGGGCTACCATCCGCTCATAATCCCAAAAATTGAAACGCCGTTGGGAGTAAATTCATTAGAAAAAATAACCGCGTTTTATCCTAATGTATTGATTGGAAGAGGTGATCTGGCTCTTACAGATGATATTGACCGATACTACAATAACTATCGTAAAGCATTGACATTCCATAATCCGCCTAAAGTCAATCTAATTGTGGCAACGGATATTTTATCGTCTCTTTATGAAAACACCATACCTTCCCGGGCGGATTTGAGCGACTTAATGGTCTTAAAGGAATGCGGCATCAAAGATATCGTAGCTTCAGCGGGAATTTCTATTGATCCCGATTTATTTGCATTATTTTATCAATACAGTTCTCATTTAAATGAATGACTGCTTGGAGCCAGATGTTTTTCTTAAAAAGTTTTCACACAGAAAAAGCCCCCGAAATCGGGGGCTTTTTTGACTCGATTCTATTTTTTCCCTTTCATAAAATCCCGCCAGCTTCCCTGGGGCAGCTCGATCACCGGATTGTCCGGCCCGCCCAGGTCATCGGGGACATAATAATACACATAGGCCTCTTCCACGGCGCCGGTCTCCAGATTTTCCACCGGGCAGAGGATCCGGACATACTCGTTGCGAGGGTCCGACGGGCCATGATATCCTTCGATATCGTCCATCAGATCAATCACCGCGGCAAAATCCTTTAATTCCACCAACTCGCCGTAAACCCAGCTATCCCCTTCCTTGATGGCGGGGTAGCCCCGGTTGGACATATGCCAAACCCGGCCGCGGGTCCGGGCGGGGACCATCGACGCCTCCTGCCCGACCAGCGCTTTGTCATAATTGTAAAAGCCCTTCATCAATGTTCCGTAAACGAACATTTTCTTGGGTTCCGTCGGCTCTCTCATCAGTGAATTTCGCCTCCCACGGCCCGGATGTCCGTTTCGTTTTTCACAATCGCCTCTACCGCCGCTTCCAGCGCCTCGGTAATATCCGCCAGCGCCATCGAGGGCGTATTGGGCTTCGCGACTACCTGATTGGTGATAAACGGCACATGGATAAAGCCGCCGCGCACCCCGGGAAATTCTTTATGGATATAGTACAGCACGCCGTACATCACATGATTGCAGACAAAGGTTCCCGCCGAATTGGACAAAGAGGACGGCAGACCCTTGGCCTTAATCGCCTCGACCATCGCCTTCACCGGCAAGGAGGTAAAATAGGCGGGCGCACCGTCGGCAAAAATCGGCGTATCCACCGGCTGATTTCCCTCGTTATCCTTGATCCGCGCGTCATCGACATTGATGGCCACCCGCTCCGGCGTCACGCCGAAGCGCCCGCCGGCCTGGCCGATGCTGAGTACCACATCCGGCTTTTCTACTTTCATCGTCTCGTGGATTTTTTCCACCGATTTATGGAACACAGTGGGGATTTCCAGCTTGACAATCGTGGCACCGGCAATTTCGTCCTTCATCCGTTTTACCGCTTCCAACGCCGGATTGACCGATTCACCACCAAAGGGATCGAAACCTGTAATCAGAATTTTCATGTGTTTCTCCTTTCTCCACAACGATAACCGCACAGCCTAAAACCGCGCGGTTATCGAACAAATTAGATTGCATCGAGAATTAGAACGCCCAGAAATACATTAGGAAAATATGGATGATGAGCATCACTACAGCGGTCGGGGCCTGCGCCTTGATGATCGCGTATTTGCTCTTGGTTTCCAGCAAGGCGGCGGGCATAATATTGAAGTTGGCCGCCATGGGGGTCAAAAGGGTGCCGCAGTATCCGGCGGTGAGGCCCAATGCGCCCACAACCACCGGGTTTGCGCCCTGCATAATCAAGAACGGGATGCCGATGCCCACGGTGATAACCGAGAACGCGGCGAAGCCGTTGCCCATAATCATAGTAAACAGCGCCATACCGATACAATAAACCGCTGTCGCGATAAAACGGCTGCCATCCGGAATGATGCTGGCCACGCCGCTGGAGATAACGTCGCCAACGCCACAGGCGGTGAACAGAACGCCCAATGCCGCCAGAAGCTGCGGCAGGAACGCCACCGGTCCCATGTTGTCCAGAAGGCGGCTGCCCTCGGTTACAATGCTCTTGGCAGGGGCCTTGGTGATGGCGAATACCGCAATAGCGCCAAAGATTGCCGAAACGCCGATGGCGTTATTGCCAGATACCAGTCCCAGCCAGGCGGCGATTACCGATACCAGCGCCAGCATCAAAGCGGGGATAAAAATTTTATAGCCAATGCGGTCTGCGTTGGCGCGGGTCTCTTCCTTAGTCGGAACGTCGTTTTTGGTCTGCACCACGCCGCCGATGGCGGTGATCACGGCGCTGGCCACAATCAGTACGCCCACAATCCAGGACGGGATGTATTTGCCAATAATAAAGCAAACGCCCATAATTGTCCAGAAAATGCCGGTGGTCAGATGCTTTGCCGTGGCAGTATCGCGAAAGGCCTTTACGCCGGTGGCGACAAACGCCAGGCCGATAATCGCAAAGAAAATCTCTGCCAGAATCGGATTATAAACCGCGCTGACTTCAGCGGGAACAAGCATAGGGATCATACAAAATACGCCTCCTCACAATTTTTCACTTTAATTCGCGGCGGGAGTTTTCTTTGCGTAGCGAGCCACCAGACGGCGGTCTACAAAGAAGTTCATCACAATACCGACTACCATAATCACGATTGCAATCGGCCAGGAAGCCATCGCGATTTGCAGCGCGTCTACCTCATAGCCCTGGGCGGTCAGCGTAGAGACGATTAAAAGGGTACCGGAAGCGCCCATAAAGCAGTTCTGCCCATAGAAGTTTCCGTAGTTTTCAGTTGCGGCGGCGGCGCCTTTGATCTCGTCCTCGCCTTTTTCGTCGATCTCACCGAATTTGACATAGGCAGCGCCTTCTGCCATCGGCAGGATAATCGGACGGATAAACTGGACGTGACCGCCTAAGCGCAGCGAGAAGGCGGCGGACAGGGTGCGGATAATCAGCCAAACGGAAAGCAGACTGCCGGTGGTCAGCTTGCTGAGTTTTTTGATAAAGTCCACCGCTTTGTCCTTTAATCCGTAACGCTCACAGATGCCGATGATGCCAACGGTCAGACCAAACAGAGTCGCTGTGCGCTGGGAGATAAAAGACGATCCCAACGTTTCAAAAATCTCCATAAAGGTCATGGTACCGTTCATCATCGCCACCAAGCCGGTGATAATCCCTGCGGCGACAACGGTCGCGATTGTGTCCCATTTGAGGATAAAGCCAATGACAACAAACAGAACGCCTACGAGCTTAAATAGTTCCATATCGGTTCCTCCTTTTTATGCGCAAACCTCAAAACACTTTGCGCACTAGTATGTTTTTTATTATAGATGGATTCCGCATAAAATTCAAGATATTTGTTTATATTTTTTATACAATTTGTTCATTTTTTGTTTTTCCACTTCTTCCTTTTTTCAACAGATAGATTTTCCCACTTATCCTCATCCCTTGCGGGATCTGGCAGGACGGTTTATAATCATCCTTACCGTATCATTTTTCCAGGAGGTGGACAGCCCATGCAGCTGATTTTTCCCGTTTTGCCGGACCGGCTCGCCAGCGGACAGCTGGCACAGTCCTTTTTTCCCGATGCAGACGATATTCGCGGTATGCAGTTTGCCGCCCAGACCATCCAAGGGCTGGAACTGAGGGGCTTTGACGTGGAGGGCTGCCGGTTTTCCGGCTGCCGCTTTGTCAGTTGCCGGCTGGAGGGCTTTCGCTTTCGGGATGTACTGTTCGAATCCTGCGACCTTTCCAACGCGCAGCTGCCGGACAGCGCCTTTTCCCGGGTGGCCTTTCGAAACTGCAAAATTTCCGGCGCGGCTTTTTCCGGCACCCTATTCCGGGACACGGCGTTTTCCCATACGATTGCGCCTTACGCCAACTTTTTGGGCAGCCGCTGGAAAAACTGCCTGTGGCAGTCCAGCGATTTTTCCGAAAGCTTTTTTGCCGAAGCCCGTTTTTCCGCTATGGCGCTGGAAGAGTGCCGTCTTGCCAAGGCGGATTTTTCCCGTGCCCGGCTGGAGCCGACAGACTTTCGCTCCAGCGATATCAGCGGCATCCGGTGGGACCCTTCCCAGCTAAAGGGGTGTACCATCTCCTACGAGCAGGCCGTCGAACTGGCGCTGGCCGCGGGAATCCGGGTGGCGTATTAAAACCGGACTCATCCGAACGAAAACCGATGCGCTGAAAGCTGTTGCCGGCTTTCAGCGCTGTTTTTTTGCCCGGACCTGCTTTCCCCCAGGCGGCCGGCAAAGGACACCGGGTTATGT
>CAJTQM010000014.1:13400-29513 GCA_910578255.1 uncultured Oscillospiraceae bacterium | reverse complement strand
GTATCCGGGGATTTTCTGTGCGCTTTGCAAAAGCGTTTTCCAAAATCCCCGGATGTTTTGTAAAAAACAAAGAAAAAGAAAAAATTTTGGATTTGATATTTACATCATTAAATTATCATGCTACTATAGTAAAGCGATATCACATTAAAGATTCAAAATGGAGGTTCTTTCAAATGAAAAAGTTTTTTTGTTGTTTTCTCGCCCTGTCCCTGTTTCTTATCCTGACCGGATGCGGCGGTCAGCCCAGTTCCGGCGGTTCCGATGCCGGCTCTTCGGCCGCCGCCTCTTCCGGCGAAAGTTCCCAGACAGCCGATGACAGCGATTTGGCGTATGTTCAGAATAAGGGCACGCTGATTGTAGGCATTACAGAGTTTGAGCCGATGGACTATCAGGATGAAGACGGCCAATGGATCGGCTTCGATGCCGATATGGCCAAAGCCTTTGCAAAAAGTCTTGGGGTTGAGCCAAAATTTCAGCTGATCGCCGACTGGGACAGCAAGGTCATGGAACTGGAGGGCAAAACTGTGGACGTGGTCTGGAACGGCATGACCCTGACCGAAGAGGTGCTGGCTTCCATGTCCTGCTCCAACCCATACTATTATAATGCGCAGGTAGTGGTGGTTCCCGCCGATAAGGCAGAGCAGTATCAGACCGAAGAAAGCCTCGCCGGTTTGCGCTTCGCGGCGGAAAACGGATCGGCCGGTCAGGCGGTTGCGGAGGAAAAAAGCCTTGCGGTCACCCCGGTCCAGGATCAGGCTGCCGCGCTGCTGGAGGTGGCTTCCGGCAACGCCGACGCCGCTGTTATCGACTACCTGATGGCCCGGGCCATGACCGGAGAAGGCACAAGCTACGCCGATCTTGCCTGCACGGTCCGCCTCAGCGAGGAGCAGTACGGCGTGGGCTTTCGAAAGGGATCCGATCTGACAAAAATGCTCAACGAATTCTTTGCAGAGCAGTATGCCGCCGGCGAGATGCAGAAGCTGGCCGAGACCTACGGCATCGCCGACAGTCTGGTTGAACAAAAATAGCGGCGCTACCGCCGCCTGCCAAAAAGGGGGATCACCGCTTATGTTTTTGACCGTCGTCAAGGCCCTGAACGAGGGATTTGTGCCGACTTTAAAGCTGTTCGCCGTTACCCTGGCAGGCGCGCTGCCCTTGGGACTGCTTGTCGCCTTCGGCTCCATGAGCCGCTTAGCGCCGCTTAAATGGCTGACCCGAACGGTTGTGTGGATCATTCGCGGCACACCTTTGATGCTTCAGCTAATGCTTTTATTTTATGTGCCGGGGATGGTGTTGAAAAACGGCAGTCCTTGGCCCGGCGGGGAAACCGGACGCTTCTGGGCCGCCTCTATCGCCTTTATCATCAATTATTCCTGCTACTTTTCCGAGATCTACCGAGGCGGCATCCAGGGGATCCCGGCGGGCCAGCAGGAGGCAGGCATGGTATTGGGCCTGAGCAAAAGCCAGATTTTTTTCCGAGTGACTCTTTTGCAGATGCTCAAGCGCATCGTTCCCCCCATGTCCAATGAGATCATCACGCTGGTGAAGGATACCTCCATCGCCCGGGTCATCTCCTTGCAGGAGATCATCTGGGCGGGGTATGCTTTTATGAAGGGCTCCCACGGGTATAAGGGGCTGATCTGGCCTTTGTTTTTCACCGGCGTATACTATCTGGCCTTTAACGGTCTGCTCACCCTTTTGTTTGGCCAAATCGAAAAAAAACTCGGTTATTTTCGGTAAGGAGGCGGCGGATATGTCCATTTTAGAGGTGCGAAACCTGGGGAAACAATTTGGCTCGACCTGTGTTTTACAAAACATCAGCTTCGATTTAAAGGAGGGGCAGGTTCTTGCGATCATCGGCTCTTCCGGCAGCGGAAAAAGCACCCTGCTGCGCTGCCTGAATTTTTTAGAGACGCCGGACCAGGGGATGATCCGGGTCAAGGGGGAAACGCTGTTTGACGCAAATAGCCCCGATGCTCGGCGGGAAAAGAAAACGCGCGAAAACCGGCGTCATTTTGGATTGGTATTCCAGTCCTTTAACCTGTTTCCCCAGTACACGGCCTTAAAAAACATCACGCTGGGCTGCGAACTGCTGGCAAAAAAGCAGCCGGGTTTTCGGGAAAATAAGGCGCAGACTCTGCAAAAAATCCGGGAGGGCGCGCTGGAATTATTACACCAAATGGGACTTGACGACCGGGCGGAATACTATCCCCATCAGCTGTCCGGCGGGCAGCAGCAGCGGGTGGCCATCGCCCGGGCGCTGGCGCTTCGCCCGGATATTCTTTGCTTCGACGAGCCCACCTCCGCTTTGGACCCGGAGTTGACCGGGGAGGTGCTGAAGGTCATCCGGGCGCTGGCCGCGCAAAAGATCACCATGGTCATCGTTACCCATGAGATGGCCTTTGCCCGGGATGTAGCCGACCGGATCATCTTCATGGACCAGGGGTCTATTGTGGAACAGGGCGGCGCCCGGCAGGTTATCGAATATCCAAAGGAGGAGCGAACCCGTCAATTTCTCTCCCGGTACGCGTAAAAAGCACCATACAAAAATACAGGACAGACCAACACGGTTTGTCCTGTCTTTTTATCCGGCAGCCCGGATCATCGTTACAATGCTAAGCGGTACTTTAAAAGACGGTAACGGCGCCCGCTCTCGCCATCCTCTTTTTCCTCGGAAGAAACCAGGGTAAAGCCCATGGACTTTGCCAGCCGGTTCGAAGCTTCGTTCTTTTCTCTCGTTGTGTAGAAAAATTCCTTTGCGTCAAAGGTTTCTTTGCAATAGGACAAAAGTCCCCCAAGGATCTGCCTGCCAAACCCTTTTCCCATATAATCCGGGCCCAGACAAATCCCCGCCTCCTGAAAAACACGGGGCCCGATTTCTTCCACGCCCGCAAATCCGATGGCCCTGCCGCTTGATTTTTCATAGACCAGATAGGTATCGTGCTCTTTTTGAAACGCGATGGTCTTCATGATCCGGACCTTGGCGTCTTCCTCGCTTTTTGTAAGCTTCCAGAGCATATATTCTGCGCTTTCCGGCCGCGACCAAACGTTATGATACATCGCTTCCCAATCGGAAAATTTTGCCTTGTCCAAAAGCAGATCCTTGGTTTCAATCATTTGCCTTTATCCCTCCCGCCGGTGCCGGACTTTCCCAATCCCATTTTTTGCGCGGTTACTTTTTCCTCTGGTCGGTGATGATATGAACAATCCCCGGATGCTCCCCGGCAAAATACACCTTCAAAAAACTCGGAAAAGCCTTATACCGGTCCAACTCCCGGATGGGAATCCAGTGCATTTCCTCCCGCACGCCGTTTACGTAGCTATTGCTGCAAAGCGCCTGGGTTCCCCGGGGCTTCATCAAAAAGTACAGGGAGATTTCGTGGCAGTCCAGTCCCTTTAAGGTTCCGGTATTGTCGTTAAAGAAATTTTCGTGAATCACGGCCAGCCGGTCGATTTCATAGCGCACGCCCGTTTCCTCGTACACCTCGCGTTTTACCGCGTCTTCTGCTGTCTCCCCCATGTGAACGCCGCCGCCGATGGAATAGTAATAATCCTCCAGCTTGTTTCCCGCGAACAGCATACAGCCGTCTTCTACAATGATCGCGCCGGCCCGGTACCGAAACCAGCGGTTTTCTCTGGTAAATCCGCAGTCAAAAGCCATTTTCCTTTCCCCCAAATGATTTGACTTTTTTCTCTATCTGCCAGCAGAAAGAGGATGACTTTCATTTTACACAATTCTTTTTTGGTTGGCAAGCGGTGCAACCCGCTTTTCTTTGGACCGGTTTTGCGGTATAATAGCGACAGAGTCGCTATTATACTTAATTTTCATGGCCGCCCTACGGGCATGGCCTATTATACCATGTCAGGCTTCGCCTTCATGGTATAATAACGACAAGATCGTTTTTGTAGATTTTTGGTTCAAGGAGGTTTTACTGTGGATTCTAAAATCACCATTACCTGGCATGGGCATTCCTGTTTTTCCCTGTCCGCCAAGGGCTATACGCTGGTGCTGGACCCGTACGACAACAGCCTGGAGGGATACGCGCCGCTGCATCTATCTGCCAACGAGGTTTTGTGCAGCCACGGCCATCACGACCACGCGTGGCTTCCCGCGGTTTCCCTGGAAAAGGCCGACGCTTCGCCGTTTGCTCTTCGCGCGGTAAAAACCTGGCATGACGACTGCCAGGGGAAAAAGCGAGGGGAAAATCTGGTCCACGTGGTGAATTTCGCCGGCAAAAAGCTGGTCCACTGCGGGGATTTGGGTCATCTGCTCACCCCGGAGCAGATCGCGCAGATCGGCCCCTGCGACGTTTTGATGGTGCCGGTAGGCGGATTTTACACCATCGACGCGGTACAGGCCCGGCAGGTGGCCGACCAGCTTCGCGCCTGCGTCGTCATCCCCATGCATTACCGGTTCGGCCAATACGGCATCCCGGTCATCGGCGAGGTGGAGGATTTTCTGGCGCTGGCCGGCGATCTGCCGGTTCACCGCTATCCGGACAATCAGCTGATTTTAGAGGAAGATACCCCCCGGCAGATCGCCGTGCTTCGCTATCAGGGGGATAAAACAGAAGGGACGGTTGGAAAATGAATCGAATCGAACAATTTCTAAACGAACACCAGGTCATGATTCTCGACGGGGCCATGGCCACCGAGTTGGAGGGCAAGGGACTGGACCTAAACGACGCGCTGTGGTCCGCCAAGGTTTTGGCCCAGCGCCCGGAGGTCATTGAGCAGGTCCACTACGAGTATTTTCTGGCCGGGGCGGACTGCGCCATGACCGCCAGCTATCAGGCCACCATCGACGGCTTTTTGAAAAAGGGCTACACCCTTTCCCAGGCGGAGGGCTTTATCATCGATTCGGTGAAGATCGCCGCCAAGGCCCGGGACCGCTTCTGGCAGGATCCCAAAAACCGGGAGGGGCGGCCTTATCCGCTGATCGTGGCGGCGGTGGGGCCCTATGGCGCCTATCTGGCCGACGGCAGCGAATACCGGGGGGACTACCAAATTTCCGAGCCGGAACTGATGGATTTTCACCGCCGCCGGATGCAGCTTCTGTTGGAAGCGGGTGCGGACATTCTGGCCTGTGAGACGGTTCCCTGCCTGTTCGAGGCCCAGGCCATGGCCAAAACCGTCGGGGAATTCCCGGATGCCTCGTGCTGGATCAGCTTCAGCTGCAACAGCGAAGATACCATCTGCGACGGCACCTCTATCGCCGTCTGCGCCGCCGCCATGGACGTATTCGACCAGATTGCCGCAGTCGGAATCAACTGCACGCCGCCGCATCTGCTGCCCTCTTTGATCCGGAATATCCGCACCGCCACCCAAAAGCCCATCGCCGTTTACCCCAATTCGGGAGAGGTGTACGATCCCTCTACCAAAACCTGGCGGGGTACCTCGGAGGAGGGGGGCTTTGCCCTTGCCTCCCAAAGCTGGTACGAGGCAGGCGCCCGCTTAATCGGCGGCTGCTGCCGGACCACACCGGCGGACATCGCCCAGGTTTTCGGCTGGGTAAAGCGCCTGCGGTAGCCTCCTCACCTATTCCGGACGGAAAGTTTACCGATCATTCATTTTTTCCAGTTGTCCCGCCGCCTTGTTTGTGGTAAAGTGAAGGTACATGATTTCGGCTTGCTGTCCGCCGGAAGGGCAGTCATCGCTTTGGCCGTTGGCCGGCGCTGTTTTTAGGAGTTTGTCCATGAAAAAATGCAAAGCTGCTTTTGCCCTGTTGCTCGTTTTTGCTCTGACCGCCGCTTTTTTCACCGGCTGCGGCAATAAAAAGGATGATTCGCTGGTAAAAAGAATCACCGGTCTGGATCCCAAAACCACCGTAATGACCATCAACGGCTCTTCTATCTCCGCCGAATTGTATTACTACTGGCTGTCCATTGTCTGTGAGGACACCGCCGCTTACTACACCGACGGCATCGCGTGGGACGAGGTCCTTTACGACGGCGTAACCGTTTCGGATTATGTCAAAAACACGACCCTCGACACGCTGATTCAGTACCAGATTGTCACCGATCTGGACCAGGAATACAGCCTGCAGGACCAAAAGGAAGTGCAGGCCTATCTGGACCAGATGATCGCCAACAATGTGGAAAACTTCGGCAGCGAAGAGGCGTTTGAAGAAAGCCTGGCCAACGCCGGCGTCACCCGGGAAACCATCCTCTATCTGTACAAAACCCAGTATCTCTATAGCGACCTGCAAAATAAGCTTTACGCGGCAGGCGGGCCCTTGGAGGTAAGCGACGAAGCGATCCAGCAATATATCGACCAGCATTACGGCGCTGAAAACGGGGTCTATTCGGCAAAGCACATCCTGTTTAAAACGGTTGACGACGCGGGAGCCGCGCTGTCCGACGAGGAAATCGCCAGCCAGAAGCAGAAGGCGCAAGAGGTTCTGGCCCAGCTGCGCGCCAGCGAAAATCCCCAGGAGTTGTTCGACCAGCTGATGGCGGAGCACAACGAGGACACCGGCGAGCCTGCCGAGGGCTACAGCTTCGGCCCCGGGGAAATGGTAGACGAGTTTTATAACGGAACTGCGGCGCTAAAGGAATACGAGATCAGCGACCTGGTAGAAAGTCAGTTTGGCTATCACATCATCCTGCGTCTGCCCAGCGAAATCCCCACGGTCGACGAAACTCGCGAAGGGTACATGCTGGAGCAGTTCAGCACCATGTTTCAGGAAAGGGTAACCGGCGCAAAGGTGGAATACGCCGGCAATGTCACGCTGATGGAGCCTAAGGACTACTATGCCCAGTACAGTAAAGCCGAATAAGATTTTTAGGCACACAAAAAGGGAGCGTTGTACGCTCCCTTTTCGATTTTTGAGGGCGGTATTTTTTAAGCTGTTTGCTCCCTTTTCCCCGCCTCTTCGTCCTTGAGTTTTCGCATAAACCGCGCCAGAAAGATCGCGCTGATCACAACGGTCAAGGCGTCGGACAAAGGCTGCGCCAGCTGAATGCCCAAAAGGTCCACCATCCGCGGCAAAATCAGTATGATCGGCAGGTAAAAAATCCCCTGTCGGGCGCAGGCCAGAATCGTCGCCTCCAAAGATTTTCCGGTAGACTGCATCAGCATATTGGTCGGGATGGATAAGGACATCAGGGGCAGCGCCACGCATTGGGCACGAAACGCCAAAGTACCGATGGCGATTACGTCCAGGTCGTCTTTGCGGAACAAGGCCATAATCTGCGGCGCAAACAAAAAGCCGATGACACACAGCGAGGTCATAAGCGTAAAGCCCGCCTTGACGGTGAACCAGTAGGATTTTTTCACCCGGTCGTATTTGGCCGCGCCGTAATTGTATCCGGCCACCGGCTGAAAGCCCTGGCCGATTCCCAGCATCACCGATTGGATAAACATAAAGACCCGTCCCACAATGGACATGGCCGCCACCGCCGCGTCGCCATAAACCGCCGCGTTGACGTTTAAAGCCACGTTGGCGATACTTGCCAGTCCCTGCCGGCACAAAGAGGGAAAGCCGATTTTTATAATCTGCACATAGGGCCCGATCTGCCGGGATACGCTGCGAATCGAAAGCTTGGTGATGCTTTTGCCGCTTAAAAAGCAGAACAGCAAAATGGAAAAGCTGACGCACTGGCTGATCAAGGTGGCAATGGCCGCGCCGGAAATTCCTAAGTCCAACACGAAGATAAAGACCGGGTCCAGACCGATGTTCAGCACCCCGCCCAGGGTCAGGCCGACCATGGACAAAGCCGCCTTTCCCTCGGCACGCAATAGATTATTGAGCACAAAGGACGCGCACATCACCGGTGCGCCGAACAAAATATATTGGGCGTAGCCCCGGGCATAGGGCAGGATGGTCGGGGTAGCGCCTAGAAGATCCATCAGCCCGTCCACAAAGGATAGGCCGAATATCGTAAGCAGCAGTCCAAACGCCAGGGCGCTGAAAAAAGCGGTGGAACCGATGACATTGGCTTCCTTTTGTTTTTGCTGACCCAATAAACGGGAAATCGTGCTGCCGGCGCCCATTCCCAGGGTAAAGCCCACCGCCTGGATAATGGCCATCAGCGACATAACGATTCCTACGGCGCCGGTGGCGCTGGTCCCCAGCTTGGACACAAAAAAAGTATCCGCCATGTTGTAAATCGACGTGACCAGCATGCTGATGGTCGTGGGGATCGCCAGTGAAATAATCAGCTTGGATACCGGCGTCTGGGTCATTTTTTCATACTGCGCCTGGTCCCTTGTTTTTTGTTCCATCCTTTTGCTCCTTTTCTTTTTTATTCCAGTTCTTTTCCGGTGAGATTTTGGTAAAGCCGCTGCAAAAACGCCCGCAGCGCAGACTCTTCTTCTTCGGAAAAGCCCTCCAGTTCCCGGCGCTCCACCTCTTTAAAATGGACCTGCATCCGGGCAAAAATCCGCTTTCCCTCTTCGGTGATCGCCACCGTGGCGGCCCGCTTTTCCCCCCGCCGGCTCTCCCGGCGGATCAGGCCTTTTTCCTCCATGTTGGACAGAATCCGGGAAACGGTGGCCGCCTCGATATTGTAATACTCGGCTAAATCCCGCTGCTTGCACTGGTCGTGCTGGATTAAATAGGCCAGAATTTTGGGCTGACCCGGGGAAAGCCCCTCTTGGGCAAGATAGGGAGAAACGGCGTTTCGCTGCGCCAAAAGCGCTTTGGTAATCATCACATGAAACGGAATCTGCATGCTACTCCCTCCCTCTTCCAATCATTAGCTTTGCAACTGTTAGCATCGCAATAGTTTGTATTATAACTCGGCGGCCGAATTTTGTCAATCCTGATCGCCATCCATTTTTCCATACAAAAAGACGGGTTTTTCCCGCCTTTTTTTGCCTCATATTTTAGAAAACAACAGGTTTTTCAGTCAAAATCCACGCCGTAGCTGCACACCCAGGCGGGACAGTACCCGGCCCGACACGCCGTCCGCTGGGAGGCAAGATTGCTGCTGGAGGTTCCGTAATAGGGGATTTTTCCCCGCTCCAGCACCGCCTGTGACAGTCCGCTGACCAGCGCCGCCGCCAAGCCGCGGCCCCGCCAGTCGGGCAGTACATCCACCCCCACCTGCCAGAGCATCCGGCAGTCTTCGCTAACACCAGCGACGCCCACCAGCCGGCTTTCTTCCCAGGCACAAAGGGCCAGCACATCCGGCCGTGCGGCGGACGGATCGTACCCCAGAGCGTTGGAAAAACCGGGGATTCGGTACAGCTTTTCCATGTCCTGAGCCCGAACCCATTCCAGCCGCAGGCCCGCCGGCGGGGAGAGGCGCTCCATTCTCTGAGGATCCGGCAAAAAATAATGGCCCAGACTGCGCAAAAAGGGCTGGGACCACAGCCGGTCTCGCTCAAGGCCGGACAGCTGCCGCTGAAGTCCGGGTAAAAACGTCTCTTCGGCGCTGACCACCGTCCCCTGGCCAAAGCTGACCATGTCAAAGGCCGGCATTTTTCGGGGAAAGGGCCGGCGGCCCGGCAGGTCCGCCGCCGGACAAAAGAAGATCCCCGGCCGGTCGAAATCCGACGGTGCGCAGGCAAGGTCCACCGCCAGCTGCTTTTTGGCTTCCTCCCAGATGCTTTGCTTGTTCATTCTTCCTCCTCCAGACAATAGGGCAAAATCGCCCGGTAAGCCGTCTCCAGCTGCTCTAGGGAAACGGCGCAGTTGGCCGGGCTGGTGGATGGCAGCGAAAACGCCTGCATCCTTGTTCGGGGCAGGCAATACCGATTGTAAAGCGTATAGGCTTTTCGGCCGGTGGTAAACACCGCCCGGATTGGCGCCGCCTGCAAAATCCTTTCCACCGGGTTCGGCTCTGGCTCCCGGATGCTGCCGTCTCCGGCGCCGCGGATCACGCAGGAGGACAGTACATCCCACAAGGCGACGCCGTATTCTAAGCAAAAGCGCCGCCGTTCCTCGGCGGTTTCCGGCACCGGCTCGCCAAAAATCCGCCCCATCACCGGCCAGAACCGGTTTCTCGGGTGAGCGTAGTAAAACCCCTGTGCCCGGGACTGAGGAGAGGGCATCGTGCCCAGCAAAAGCACCCGGGAGCGGCTGTCAAACACCGGTTTTAGCGGATGGCAGACTCTTTGCGGCTGCAAATGGCTATCCCTCCAAGGCTTTGATAAAGCAGCGGATCTGCCCCGCCTCGTCAAAGCCGCTATGAAGATGAAACCGCTGGCTGTCCCGGTTTTCCAGCGAGCAGTCGGACCCCATCTCGCGGCAGCCCTTTTCCCGGCTCCAATCCTCGCACCGGGAAAGCAGCGCCCAGGCCAGCCCCTGCCGGCGGCAATCCGGCCGCACATAGATCCCCTCCAGATAGCCCACCGGAGAGGAGGCGGAGCCCTCCACATAATCCTGGCGCAGACCGCATTGGGCAAAGCCCACCGCCTCCTTTCCCTGCCATGCCAAAAACAATACCGCCTGCGGGTCCTGCAAAAGCGCCTGAAATTCCTCTTCCAACTCCTCCTTTTGGTGGGAGGGCCACAGCAGCAGCGCCAGGGCAGCCGCCTCTTTCCACTGATCTTTTTTCGCGCGCCGAATCTCCATTAATTCCCCTTCTTTCGATATATTCTTTCCTAATATTACAAAATGTATTAAAGCAGCGACAGCTGCGGCTCCTCGTAGCCTTTTCGGATGATGGAAATGATCTGGGACATTCGGTACTCCACCCCATACTCCCGGCAGGCTTTGACGTATTCTTCCCACAGAGGCCCCGCCAGCGGAGAATTGCAGCCGTAATCCAGCCCGTAGGTTCTTTTATAGCGGGCAGAAAGCCCCGGATACCGCTCGTCCAGCCGGGCGTAAAAGTATTCTCGCTGCCGGTCCCGCATGGTCAGGCCGAACATCTTCTTTCCGCCGTTGTACAGGTACTTGGCGCCGGACAAGGCGGATCGCTTTACAATTTCGCGGATGTTGGCCGGATCGTCGGTAATCCAGGGCAGCACCGGCATCAGCAGCACCCCGGCGGTGATCCCCGCGTCGGACAGAGCCCGCAACGCCGCAAACCGCCGGGAGGAGGAAGGTGCAAAGGGCTCTACCTTTTCGGCAACGGCGTCCTGCGCCGCTGTGATCGTGATATGTACCGCCACCGGATTAAATTTTTGAATCCGCTGCAAAAGCGGGATGTCCCGTACCACCAGGTCGGACTTGGTGGCGATCACCACTCCAAATCCGTGTCGGGCGATTTTTTCCAGCGCGCCTCGGGTCAGGCACTCGGTTTTTTCGAACGGATTATACGGGTCGCTCATAGAGCCGGTGTGGACAATCCCGGTCCGCCGCCGGGCCCGCAATTCCCGCTCCAGCGTGTCCAGCGCGTTTTCCTTGGCGCGCACCCGGTCAAAATCCTCGATTTGGTAGCATTCGCTGCGGCTGTCGCAATAAATGCAGCCGTGGCAGCAGCCCCGATACAGGTTCATATTGTAGTGGCAGCCAAACCAGTCCTTTTGCTCCCGATAGCCGGACAGGATGGTTTTGGCGGGAATATACTCCATGGTCCGCTCCTTTAGTAAAGATAGTCAAGCCCCGCCTTTTTGGCCTGGCTGTGCTGAAATTTTCGCGGGATCCGGTAGATTTTTCCGTCCCGCTCGAACAAAGCGCCGGTCTGCATAAAGTGAAAGGGAACGCCCCGCAAAGCGCATTGGCGGCGCAGATCCAGCACCCATTCATAGCGGCACAGCCGCGCTTCGCTGCCCGATTCTCCGCCTACCGTAACGCACTCCACCCAATCGCCCAGATAATCGGACAGGTCGATGGGCCCTAACAGCGGGGAGCAGACCAGCTGCTTGTGACAAATGGGCGCGTCCCGGTAAAGGGGAAGGCGAAAATCCGCCCGGTCCTGGTTTTCCACCGTGCAGCAGATGCTCACATGGGGATACCCGCTCCCCCAGTCCGGCGGAAGGCACTGAGCCAGCCGGTGGATCCGCTTGGTGATCATAAAGAACCGCAAGTCCTGCCGCTGGGCGATCATCTGCCAGGCCTGTGGGCGCCAGGGGTCCGCATCCTCCAGAAAAAAATCGGAGGTAAAGCAGGTATCCAGCCGTACGCCGGCGGGGATTTTGTAGCTGCCGTCCTGTTTTTTGCGCACCGGCAGATCAAAATCCTTATTTTTCTGCACCTCGTCCGGCTTTCGGCCATACCAGCCGTCCATCCGGAATACATAGCAGTGGCGGCACCCTTCGCTGATTCGATGGCACCCGTGCCAGGGATTCCAACTGATCATTTTGCCGCCTCCTTTTGCTGACAAAGCCTTTGCCTTTTACTTTTTGCTATGATAAAATGGGAAAAAAGGGATGCTGCGTCCCGTAGCGCTTTTGAGAGAAGGTTTCGAGCCATGCCCGATTTTATTTTTATCATCAATCCGGCCGCAGGTAAGGGCATACATACGCAAAGCCTCTGCGCCCGGATTCAGGACCACTTTTCTGCCTGCGGGCAGAATTTCGCCATCCACCTTACAACCGGCGCCGGGGACGCGCTGGATTTTGTCCGCGCCTATCCCCAAAGTCAGGAACGGCAGCTGTGTTTTGTGGCCTGCGGCGGCGACGGGACCCTCCACGAGGTGGTCAACGGCGCCGCACACCGGCAGGACTGCGCCGTTTCGGTGATTCCCTGCGGCTCCGGCAACGATTATATAAAAAATTTTTCCGGTACCGAAGCTTTCTCCGATTTAAAAAAGCTGAGAAACGGCTGTCCGTGCCCGGTGGATCTGCTGGACTGCTCCGGCGAATACACCGTCAATCTGTGCAATATTGGATTCGACGCGCGGGTGGCCCATCATATGTCGAAATTCAAAAAGATTCCGCTGGTTTCCGGGCCGCTGGCCTATACCCTGTCTTTGATCTTTTGTCTGGCGGGACCGGTCAGCAGCGCCGCAACCCTTTCCTTCGACGGCGCCGAGGCCGTCGAAGAGCGGCTGATTCTGGCGGTAGCCGCCAACGGATTTTGCTATGGCGGCGGCTACTATCCCGCGCCGGACGCATGCCCCGCAGACGGACAGATGGAATTTTGCGGCGTTCGAAAAATGTCCCGGCTGCAAATGTCCCGGTTTATCTCCGTTTACAAAAAAGGGGAGCACCTAAAGGACCAGCGGCTGGCAGCAAAAATTTTGTACCGCACCGGCCGCTCTCTCAAAATCACGAGCAAGCGCCCGCTGGTCATCTGTCTGGACGGAGAAATCCGAAAAGAACGGGAATTTTCCGTTCGCCTGCTGCCCGCCGCCCTTTCTTTCTGGCTGCCGGAGGGTGCGGCTTTGGCCGTTCCACCGCTGGCGGCGGCAGTTTCGCAATAGCGTGCACCGGATGCGCAAAAATAGCCGCTGCCGCTCTCTCGATTTCCATGGGCCATCTTATAGGAAGGATGCGTAAAACAGCCGTTTATGGCTGTTTTACGCATCCTTTTTTGCTCCAATCTCTTTCGTGGCCCTATGGCGGGCCGCTTTTTTCAAAAGATGCGCCAGCGCACAGAAAACGAAGATTCCCACCAGCACGCCGGCACTGTCCAGCAGCACATCCCGCAGCTGGCCGCTGCGCCCCGGCACAAACAGCTGATGGAATTCGTCGGTGGCCGCGTAAATGGTCCCGGCCAGCCAGGCCCAGCCGATTTTTTTGCGCAGTCGCCAGGAAAAGGAGGAAAAGCCCCAGCGAAGAAAAAATCCCAGTCCGGCATACACCAGAAAATGAGCGGACTTTCGCACCCAAAACTGCATCCCTTCCACCCAGGCGGCCTGCGCTTCGGGGGACAGGCTGGAAAATCCCGGCCAAAACCAAAGTGCCGAACGAAAAGCGGTACGTCCGCTGAGTTGGGAGGATGCGACCGCGTCCTGGGCGGAAAACCAGAAGATCATCCCCATCCACAAAAAAGACAACGCCCAGGGCAAAAAAGAACGCCAATTTCCTTTTCGGCTACCCTTTTTCACAGAGATTCTCATCCTTCCAGTTCCACCATCTGCATTTTGCCGGATCCGGCTGCGGCGTTTGGGCAAAGTAGACGGCGCAGCGATAGACATACAGTACGCACCGGTCCTGATGGCCGTGCTGCGCGCAGTCCATCTCATACAACTTCTGAGGATCCTGCCCGCAAAGATCCTCCACCCAATGAATGCCCAGCGATTCTAAATGGGCGGCCATGTTTTTCCCCACGCCGGGGATTTTTTGCAGCGGGGTGCCCATGTTACCGGCTCAACTCCTCCCACTCTTTTTCCCGAAAGCCAACCAGGACCCGTTCTCCTTGGATCAGGATCGGACGCTTGACCAGCATCCCGTCGCTGGCCAGCAGCGCATACTGCTCTTCTTCGCTCATGCCGGGCAGCTTATCCTTTAGCCCCAACTCTTTATACAAAAGTCCGCTGGTGTTGAAAAACCGTTTGAGCGGCAAACCGCTTAAACGATGCCACTGCTTTAACTCCTCAGCCGAGGGGTTTTTCTCTTTTATATGCCGCCGCTCAAAGGAGAAGCCCTTTTCCGTCAGCCAGCGGGCCGCCTTTTGGCAGGTGCTGCACTTGGGATATTCGATCAACAGCATAAAAATTCCTCCCGTATGTGATTTTCGCGATTTGTGCCTGCCTAAGACGCCCTTGACCCAACCGTCTTAGGCGATCTTTGCCAGATCGTTGCGGGCCTCCTGCTCGGTATCGGCAGAAAACACAAACCGGCCCCATGCGTCAAAAACCTCAATATGTCCGTTTACCCATTTTAACGTATATTCCATGATAAAGCCCGCCTTTCTCTTCTTTTGGCTTTATCTTAACAGAATCATTGTCCGATAAAACGGACTTTAAGCGAAAAAATGGATCTTTTTTTATTCTTTTTCCGGGACTTCGCCGGCCAGTCTTTGGAAGAAGACCACCGCCGCATCGCTGCCGCCGCAGCCGTATTCGCAGACGAAAAGAAAACTCCCGTCGCTGATCAGTCCATAGCAGCGGTCGCTGTTTTCCTTGTGGATCTGGCTGCCCAGGTAGGTCTTGTCATCCTCCAAAAACCGTACCGTCCGGCCGTTTGGAAGGGTATAGTCCAGATTGATAAAATGGCCTGGCAACTCGCTTAAGCTTTCCAGGGTCTTCAGTTCCGGGATTTCCAGAGCGCGAAACGCCTGGACCAACCGTTTTTGTTCCATTCCTTCTTCCTCCTTTGCCGGATCCAAAACCCTCTTTTCTATCCGCGGGTAATATACGCCTCGGTCGAAGCGGATAACTCGTCCGGTCCTTCAAAGGTAAAGGAGCCGTAACACTCCCATCCGTCTAAAAGCATGGAAAAATCCGCCTGATAAGCGCCGGTAAAGCGGTTTTGATAAATTTCGCTCAGATCCACAAACCGGCTGATCTCGTGATAGTCCATGCCGATAAAAATCTCGTCGGAAAACCAGGCGTCTTGATAAATCCATACCGCCGAGACCATACTCTGGCCGGTGTAATTTGCATCTTGGATGATAAAGGAGAAGCCCTCGTCTACATAGAAAAAGTCCGTCGATTCTGCGGCGGGAAACAACTCGTAGCCCTCGCCAAAATAATCCCACACCGTTTGCAGGGTTTCTCCCAGATACCAGATGCCGGTTCCAACGCTGGCGTTGGTCCCGCTGGATTCCTCTTCGAAGCCGGTGAAATACATCACGTAATTGACCTTCCCGAATTCGTCGCAGTAAGCGGCAAAACGGCTGTCTCCCTGCTGGCCCGCGATCATATCCTCATGCTTTTCCAACCCGGGCAGCTTGGCCGACGCCGCGGCGGCCGCCTCATCCAGGCTCATATTCACCGATACGCCGCAGATGGTAAAGCCCACGTCCCGGTCGCTGATCACCAGCATGTCGATGGATCCGTCATCGTCCACCGTGGCCATAACGGAACCGTCGAGATTGGTATAAGCGCCGTCGTTGGCAAATAGCGGAACGCCGGTCCGGTTTTTTAGCGTATCCACCGTCTGGCCCAAAAAGCCGCTTAGTTCCTTCTCGCCCACCACGACCGTATTTTTTGAGGACGCCGGAACGCTGGTCTGCTCATCCTCGATGGTGCGGTAGACTGTGTAAACCAGGATTCCACCCACAATAAACAAAAGCACCACCAAAACCGTCACAATCGCGATAACCGGAACCAACCACGGATTCTTCTTTTTCGGCGGGATTCCCACCGGTGCGACCGGTGTCTGATATGG
>CAJTQM010000014.1:3712-13389 GCA_910578255.1 uncultured Oscillospiraceae bacterium | reverse complement strand
CGAAGACGGCTGGGTAAAATTCGCGTCCGGACCAAAAGTGTTCGATTCCGCCTGCTGGAATTCCTCTATTCTCTGACCGCATTTGGGGCAAAACCGGTCGTTCCCCTCCAAAATCTGGCCGCAACGGCTGCAAAACATACGCTTCCTCCTTTTTTGATTCTTTCTTTCATCATACCGTAAAACCCGGCGGATTTCAACAAAAACGCGGAGGAAAATCCTCCGCGTTTTTTTCTCGCTTTCCTATTCCTGCGCCGCTGCCGCCGCCGATACCGGGGCGGGCGCTTCTTCGCCGGACGGCTGGACCTGCTCTCGAGCCACCGCCAGCATCAGCTTGATGCGGTTTTCCTGGTTGACGCGGGTCGCGCCGGGGTCGTAGTCGATGGGCACAATATTGGCTTCAGGATACAGGCTCTTGATTTTGCGGATCATCCCCTTGCCCACAATGTGGTTGGGCAAACACCCAAAAGGCTGGGCGCAGACAATATTGCCATAGCCGCTTTCCACTAACTCGATCATCTCGGCGGTCAAAAGCCAGCCCTCGCCCATTTTGCAGCCGTATCCGATCACCGGGCCCACCATCCTTTTGACCCGGCTGTAAGGCGAGGGCGCCGTAAACCGGGGATGGCGTTTGGCCGCGTCGATCACCGCTGTTTCAATTTTGGTCAGATACTGTAGCAGCCCGTTGATCACCGCGAATTTTGCCCGGTTGCCGCCATAGAGTTTGATGTCCTCCAGCCGGTTGTCCACCTTAAACAGCATAAAGCCGATGACCCCCGGTACCATCACCTCGCAGTCCTGACCGTGCAGAAAATCCTCCAGATGGTTGTTGCCCAACGGGGAATATTTGACGTAGATTTCCCCCACCACCCCGACTTTGGTGATCTGACGGGGCAGGATGGGCAGGGCGGCATATTCGTCGCAAATGGCGTTTAAATTGGCCTGAACCTCTTTTAGGGAAAGGCCCTTTCCCGCCGACATCTGTTGGGTGAGGCGTCCAATCCAGCGGTCCATCAGCTGCTGGCTGCTGCCCGCCGCCCTTTCATAGGGCATGGTCTGATTGTGCAAAAGCATCAGCAGATCGCCGTAGGCCAAAACCGCCAGCGCCTTGCGCAAAAGCGGCAGAGTCAGCTTAAAGCCGCTGTTTTTCTCCAGCCCCGACAGGTTTAAGGAAATCACCGGGATTTTCTCAAGGCCCGCCTTTTGCAGCGCCTTTCTCAGCAAATGGATGTAGTTGGACGCCCGGCATCCTCCGCCGGTCTGGGTGATCAAAAGCGCCGTTTTGGAAAGATCGTATTTGCCGCTTTGCAGCGCGTCCATAAACTGGCCGATGACCAAAAGCGCCGGATAGCAGGTGTCGTTGTGCACGTACCGTAACCCCGCGTCCACCACCGACCGGCCGTCGTTTTGCAAAATCTTCAGCTTGTAGCCGTATTCCTCGAACACCTTTACAAGAAAGCCGAAGTGGACCGGCAGCATATTGGGCACCAGAATGGTATAGTCCTTTTTCATCTCCCGGGTAAATTCCACCCGTTGGACCTGCTGGCTCATTGGGCCGACTCCTTTCCAAGTCCCAGGGCGGCAAACAGGCTTCGCAGCCGGATTTTTACCGCGCCCAGGTTTGTGATCTCGTCTATTTTAATCTGGGTATAGATCCGGTTTTTCTCCTCCAAAATCCGCCGCACCTCGTCGGTGGTGATGGCGTCCACCCCGCAGCCGAAGGAAACCAGCTGCACCAGGTTGATATTGGGATCCCCCCACTGGGCCACCAGCCGCGCGGCGGCATACAGCCGGGAATGGTAGGTCCACTGGTTGAGCACCCGGGTAGGAAATTTTTCCGCCAGATGGCTCACCGCGTCCTCCGAGATGACCACCGCGCCCAAATCACAAATCAAAGTGTCGATGCCGTGGTTGACCTCCGGGTCCACATGGTAGGGCCGGCCCGCCAGCAAAATCACCGGCAGATTTTTTTCCTTGGCCAAAGCCAAGTATTCCTCTCCCTTGGCCCGAACCCTGGCAAGATACGCATCGTACTCTTCATAGGCGGCTTTGGCCGCCTCCTTCACTTCCGCCAGGCTGATATCCACAAAATACCGGCCCAGAATTTTATGCATGTGGCCGGGGAAATCCTTTTTCCGGTGCAGCCCCACATAATCGTTGATGTAGCGAATCTCTTTCCCAAAGGGCATGTTGGCCCCGATGACCTCCGGATAGTAGGCCACCACCGGGCAGTTATAATGGTTGTCGCCCTTCCCCTCGTCCAAATTATAAGACATACAGGGATAGAAGATGGTGTCGATCCCCTGATCCAAAAGGGCCTGAATGTGCCCGTGAATCAGCTTGGCCGGAAAGCAGACCGTATCCGATGGAATGGTCGCCTGGCCTTTTAAATACAGCTTACGGTTAGAAGCAGGGGAGGTCACCACCGAAAAGCCCAATCTGGTAAAGAAGGTGTGCCAGAAAGGCAGAAGTTCAAATAGGTTTAGCCCCATGGGGATGCCGATTTTCCCCCGGACGCCCTCCTGGGGCCGATACCCTTCCAACAACTCCCGTTTGTAGTCGTACAGACTGTACCGCTCCGACTCGGCGAAATTGGCCAGCAGCTTTTCGCAGCGGTTGCCGCCGATAAAGCGCCGTCCGTCGTTAAAGGTGTTGATGGTCAGCCGGCAGCTGTTGGAACAGCCCCGGCAGGTGACCGCCTGCACCTTGTGGGTGAAGCTTTGCAGTTGTTCGGCGTCTAACAGGCCGCTTTTGTCCTTGGCGTGCTTTTTGGCGAACAGCGCCGCGCCGTAAGCGCCCATCAGCCCCGCGATGTTGGGCCGGATCACCTCCCGGCCGATCTCCTGCTCAAAGGCCCTGAGCACCGCATCGTTTAAAAAGGTGCCGCCCTGCACCACAATGCGCTGTCCCAGATCGTCGGCACTGGCGGCCCGGACCACCTTATATAAAGCGTTTTTCACCACGCTGATGGAAAGTCCCGCCGAAATATTTTCGATGCTGGCCCCATCCTTCTGCGCCTGCTTCACCGAGGAATTCATAAACACGGTGCAGCGGGAGCCAAGGTCCACCGGGCGGTCGGCGAAAATGCCTTTTTGGGCAAAATCCGCGATGGTGTCGCCCAGCGCCCCGGCAAAGGTCTGCAAAAAAGAGCCGCAGCCGGAGGAGCAGGCCTCGTTTAAAAAGATGTTGTCGATTACCTGATTGCGGATCTTAAAGCATTTGATATCCTGGCCGCCGATGTCGATGATAAAGTCCACGTCCGGGCAGAATTTTTGCGCCGCCGTGTAGTGGGCGATGGTCTCCACCAGTCCAAAATCCGCGCCGAACGCGTTTTTGACAATTTCCTCCCCATATCCGGTGGTCGCGCAGGCCCGCACCTGGGCCTTGGGGTAATTTTGGTAAAAATCGGTCAAAAAATCCCGGACCAAAGGCACCGGATTTCCCGCGTTGGGCAGATAGCGCGAGCAGACAATCTGCTCGTTTTGGTCAATGGCCACCGCCTTCACCGTGGTGGAACCGGCGTCGATGCCGATATAGACATCGCCCTCCAAAAAACCTTTTGCTTCGGGGACGGTATCTTTTTGATGACGGACGAAAAACGCCTCGTATTCCTCCCGGCTTTGAAACAGCGGCGGACAGGCCCTATAATCCTCTTTCGCCGTATAGCGGCTGATATTTTCCGCCGCCTCCCCCAAATCGATCCGGCCGGCGCCCGGCGCCATCGCCGCGCCCATGGCCACATAATAAAGGGAGTTTTCCGGGCAGACGCCCGTAAGGCCCAGCGTCCGGTCAAAGGCGGCGCGCAGCTGGGACAAAAAGGTCAGCGGGCCGCCCAGATACACCACCCTGCCCTCGATTGGCCTGCCCTGGGCAAGGCCGGCGATGGTCTGGTTGACAACCGCCGCAAAAATGCTGGCCGACACGTCGTTTTTGCGCGCGCCCTGATTTAAAAGCGGCTGAATGTCCGACTTGGCGAATACGCCGCAACGGGAGGCGATGGTATATATTTTTTCGTAATCCTTCGCCAGTTCGTTCATCTGGTCCAGCGAAAGGCCCAAAAGAGTCGCCATCTGGTCGATAAAGGCGCCGGTGCCGCCGGCACAGGAGCCGTTCATCCGCACCTCCAGTCCCCCTTCTAAAAAGAGGATCTTCGCGTCTTCGCCGCCTAATTCGATTACCACGTCGGTGCCGGGCAGCAGACGATTCACCGCCACACGAGTAGCGTAAACCTCCTGCACAAAGGAAAGATTCAGACTTTGGGCCAACCCCATCCCCGCGGAGCCGGAAACCGCGATCTGCATTTGGGGCGTCTGGGGAAAGCGCTCTGCAATGCGGCGAAGCATTCCGGCCGCTTTTTCGGTAATCCGGGAAAAATGCCGCTCGTATTCCTGATAGACAATCGCATCCTTTTCGTCCAACACCACGCATTTGAGCGTTGTCGATCCCACGTCCAGCCCGATTCTCATCTCGTTTGCACCCTCCCAAAACTGCCGCTGCGTTTTCTTTTAAAAAACGCTTTGCCATAGCATTGTATCCTGTTTTGCTTTTTTCGTCAAATCCATTTTCCGCCGCCGCAAAAACGTCCGCTTTGTTTCTGCGGTCCCTAATTTCCCGCAGCCCCTCATTTTTTGACGAATCTACTCAAATTATAGTGTCGCTTTGTGAACCTATCGTGAACGAAAAAGCAATAAATTGCGCCCAAGTCCAAGCAGAAAACATCCGTGCAGAATCAGATTTTTCCAGTGACGCCCATCTGGCGCAAAAAATCCTCGGTTAGTTGGATTTTTCTTTTTTCCGTGCGGATCAGGCCCTCCTCTTTCATCTGCCGCAACTGACGCATCATAGCGCTGCGGTCGGTACAGATAAAATCCCCCAGCGCACTGTAGGAAAACGGCAGGCTAAATTCCCGCCGGCCGGACTTGGCCGCAAGCTGCAGAAAATACGCGCACAGCTTTTCCCGGATGGTCCGGCGGCTGAGCACCTCCACCCGCTCGCTGAGCGCCACTGCCTTTTGGCGCATCATCCCAAACAGGTTCTCGACCAGAAGGCTGTGGTGGCGGCAGGCCTTTTCACAGCGCTTGGTAAGCTGGCTGTAAGGGATAAACACCGCTTCGCAATCCTCGTCGCACTGAAGCCAGATACTGTCCGCCCCAGCGCAGGGAAAAGCCAAAAGCGGACCAAAAACGCCGTCGGGGCCCAGCCGTTCCAAAACCACGCTCTCGCCGTTTCGGTCCACCCGAATCAATTTGGCCTTGCCCTTTTGCAGAATGCCGATCCAGTCTTCGGCGCCGCCGTACTCAAAAATGGTCTGGCCGGCGCGGAAACGGCGCAGGGAAATGTGAAAGCAGTCCATCATCGCCCGGCATTCCCCCTCCTTGATTCCCTGAAAGAGCAAAATATTCGAAAAATTCATAAAATCACCTATAATATGTTGCATATGCAACATCCATATATTTTTCTTTATGGTATACTAAAAACAATTCATTTGCAACTGTTTTTTTGCACACGTCCAAAGGAAAATTTTGTGCGCGGCGCATAAAGGCAGTGCGGCAAAGGCTTTTTTTAAGGAGGTTTTCCAGATGATTCCTGTACAAATAACGGGCGGCGAAGTTTCTTTGGCCGAGCAGCAGGCGTATATCCGCCGGGCGCGGGAACAATATCCAAACCGGGAACTTTGCGGCATGGATATTGCGGTAGACGGCGATTTTGTGGATCTGCACTACCGCTTTGAGCCGGTTCCCTTCGAGCGCATCCGCCGGATCACCGGTTATCTGGTGGGCACCATGGACCGGTGGAACAACGCGAAGAAGGCTGAGGAAGCCGACCGAGTCAAGCATGATACAGCCATTTAAGTGGAATACTTCAATTAATTACAAAAAAAGGAGAAATGGACGATGAAAAAATTTATCTGTACCGTATGCGGCTATATTTATGACGAGGCCCAGGGCGCGCCGGACAATGACGTTGCGCCCGGCACAAAATGGGAAGACGTTCCGGAGGATTTTGTCTGTCCGCTGTGCGGCGTCGGCAAGGATTCGTTTGAAGAGGAAGCCTAAACATCTCCTCACGGCTGCGGGCACAATGTGTCCGCAGTTTTTTTTGTGCGCAAAAGCCTCTTTTCCGAAAATAGACTCTCTTTTTTTGCAGCGCGCCGGCTGTTTTTCCCGTTTTCTTTTTGTGCGTTTTAACAGCGTAAAAAGCCGAGGACTGTTGTTTTTGCTCTAACTATGATAAAATAGAAAAATACAACACAGTTTTGGGGGATCTGTTTTTTGCCGAAATCTTCAGGCCCCGCGAACGGCGAAGAAAAAGGGACACGATGCAGGAAGCGGTAAAATTGGGAGGAAGAGAATATGAAGATTCTTTTTGTCATTGATCAGTATAAAGCGGAAAACAACGGCGTTACCGTATCGGCCCGCCGATACGCCAAGGTCCTTATGGAACACGGGCACACGGTGCGGATTCTCTCTACCGCCGATACCGGGGAAGACGGCTATACGGTGCGGGAATTGCAGGTCCCGATTTTTGGGGGATTGATTCACTCTCAGGGGATGATTTTTGGCGTGCCGGAAAAAGACATTATCCAAAAGGCGGTGGAATGGGCGGATTTTATCCACTTTCTCATGCCTTTTCCCCTTTCGGTTCGAACCGCCAAAATCGCCCGCTCTATGGGCAAGCCGGCCAGCGCCGCCTTTCATGTGCAGCCGCAGAACGTCTCCTACTCCATTCGCATGGGCAGGCGGCAGGGGATCAACCGCTTTATTTTCCGGCTGTTCCGGACACATTTTTTCGACATGTTCCGGCATATTCACTGCCCCAGCCAGTTTATTGCCAAGGAGCTGGAGAAAAACGGCTATCATTCGCAGCTGCATGTGATTTCCAACGGGATCGCGCCGCAATTTTCCTATCAGCGGCTGCCCAAGCCCGATGCCTGGCAGGACCGGTTCGTGGTTTTGATGATCGGCCGTCTTTCCCGAGAGAAGCGGCAGGATGTGCTCATCGAAGCGGTCCGCCAATCCCGCCACGCAGATCAAATCCAGCTGGTGCTGGCCGGGCAGGGTCCCCGCAGGCAGGCGTTGATCCAGCAGGCCCAGGGCCTTGCCCACCCGGTGGCGGTGGACTTTTACTCCCAAGAGGACCTGCGCCGGCTCATCGCTCAGGCGGATCTGTATGTCCACGCGGCAGACGCGGAGATTGAGGGCATGAGTTGTATGGAGGCCTTTGCCGAGGGTCTGGTCCCGGTTGTATCAGACAGTCCCCTTTCGGCGGTGCCCCAATTTGCGCTGGACGAGCGGTCGCTGTTTCGTTCTGGGGACAGCGGCGATCTGGCACAGAAAATTGACTGGTGGATCGAGCATCCCAAAGAGCGGGAGGAAATGTCTCTTCAATACGCAGATTCCGCCAAAAAATACGCGCTGGAGCACTGTGTCGCGCAGTTTGAGCAGATGATGCGCCAGGCGATGGAAGAAGGTGCTTGGCGATAAAGGCTCCGGATTTTGACAGTTGGCGCAGAATTCCTCTGCGCCTTGACAAGCATTTTTCCTACCTGCGCCGGGGGATTCTCTGGCGTTTTTTCTCCCGGCTTCTTTGCGGACTGGTTCTTCTGATCCTCTGGCCGGTGCATCGAATCTGGTTCGGCACTCGCTTTATGGGCCGGGAAAATGCCCGCGCTCTGCCAAAAGGCGGTGCGGTTGTCATCTGCAACCACGCTCATTGGCTGGACTGCACCCTTGTGGGCCGGATGATCTATCCGCGGCGGGCCTACTATGTCACCCTTCAGTCCAATCTGGAATTGCCGGTGATCCGGCGGCTGGTACGGCTGTTGGGCGGCATCCCCATTCCAAGAAAGCCGCGGATGTATCCGGTCTTTAAGCAGTCGGTCCACCAGGCGCTGGCGGATGGGGACACCATCGTCATCTACCCCGAGGGCGCGCTGGAACCTTACTGCCGCCAGCTGCGGGATTTTCAAAACGCCGCCTTCTCCTTTTCCGCCGACCAAAACGTCCCGATTCTCCCGATTTATATTTCCTTTCGAAAACCGAAAGGCCTGTTCCGCCTGAAAAAACGTCCCTGTATGGATGTCCGGGCTCTTTCTCCAATCTGGCCGGACGGCCGTCTTTCCCGAAAGGACCGGATTCAAAAATTAAAGGAAACAGCCCTTGAGGAAATGGAAAACGCCGCCGGTCTTCTGAAGGTTTAAGATCCGCGGTTTCCCTTAAAACAGCTGTTTTCCAAAACATAAAAAGCCTTAAACCGACGTGGTTTAAGGCTTTTTATGTGGAGCTACTGATGTGACTTGAACACACGACCTGCTGATTACGAATCAGCTGCTCTACCGACTGAGCTACAGTAGCATAATCTTTTTATTGGAAAGGGCAAAATTTTCGCTGATCTTTTGCAAAAAAGCATAAAAGCAACGAAGCGTTCCAAAAATAAACCGTCTCTTTTTTACAGTCAAAGGCTTCCATCTATTTTGAAAGCATATTTATTATATATGCTCCTCGGCGCTTCGTCAAGTCGAACAGAAAAAACTTTTGAGAAATTTCTTTTTGTAACATTTAAAAGCGATTGTTTGTCTTTTAGAAAAAAGGGGATGCAATTTCATTTGTTTTGTAGTAAAATAAAAAGGATTGAAGGAGAAGGGGTAGTATGACAAATCAAAAAATCAACCGTCGGCGCCGATACCGAAAAAGAAAACGCTATCCGTTGCTGACCGCTTTTTTCACCATTCTTTTTTGTGTGGGCCTTTCTTTGGGACTGGCTTCGCTATGGCAAAACCACGATAAATCACCGGTGGAACCGGTTCCCAAAACCGCATCTCAGTCGCAATCGCTGTCTGCCGCCCATCTGCTGAGCGATGCGAGCAGTTCCTCTGAAGCCGACAGCGCCGCGTCCGGCGATACCTCGTGGACAGAGGTTTCTTTCACGTCGCCATACGATTATTCCCAACCGGTTCCAAAAAGCCAACGGGTCACCTCGTCTTATTTTGACGACGCGCTGTTTGTAGGCGACTCCATCACCGCCGGCATTCAGTCCTATGCGCTGATGAAAAACGCCTCGGTGGTCGCTTTTACCGGCATCAATACCGATACGATCATGACCCGCGAGGTCATCCGCAACGATGCCGGTGAGTTGGAGACCATGCCACAGGCGATCAGCCGGTATCAGGACGTAAAGAAAATCTATGTGATGCTGGGCGCCAACGGCATTGCCTGGATCGGCAAAGAAAGCTTTGTGGAAAACTACGGGGTATTTCTCGATGCCATCCGTCAGGCCCATCCGGACGCCGACATTTATGTCCAGTCCATCCTGCCGGTAACCGCCGCCAAAGAGTCGGAGGACTCCCAGTTTGCCAACAGCAAAATCCGGGAATACAATACCGCCCTTTTGCAGATGGCCCAGGAGAAGGAGTATTATTATCTGGACGTGGCTGAAGCCTTTGTCGACGAAAACGGCTGTCTGCCGGACGAGGCAAGTCCCACCGACGGCATTCACTTCGGGCCCAAATACTATGAGGTATGGTTCGAATATCTCAAAGAGCATGTGGCAAATCCCAAAACAATCAATCAATAAAAAGCGCCCGCGCGGCAAACAAGGAAAGCAGCCGGGCCGGCTGCCATCACGAATTTTGACGGAGGAATTTTTATGAAAAGAAGATTTTTAGCCATGGTATCCGCTTG
>CAJTQM010000014.1:0-3684 GCA_910578255.1 uncultured Oscillospiraceae bacterium | reverse complement strand
GCGGGAATTCCAGCAGCCAGCCACAGAAGTCCCCGGCGGAAATCGCCGACGAAATCTACAGCACGCAGACCTTTCAGGACACGTTAAACGCCATCGACGCGGATATGCTGGGGGATTATTACCGCATTGAAGCCGCCGATTTGACCGATTCCAAGGTTTACGTGAGCGGATCCTTTTCCACAGCCGAGGAGATCGCCGTTTTCCAGGCTTCTTCCGAGCAGGCGGTGGACAATATCAAAAAGGCCATCGACACCCGGTTGGAGGATTTGAAGCTGGCGTTCGAATCCTACGCGCCGGATGAGATGACCAAGATCAACGACCCTGTTCTTAAAACAAAGGGGACGGTTATCGTGCTGGTTTTGGCCGATGATACCTCCGCTGTTTCCGATAAGGTCGAGGCGCTTTTAAAATAGCAAAAAACAAAGAGGGGGCGCAGTTTTATGGTCGTCGAATGCTGGGTCATTATCATTTTAATCTGCGCGATGGCGGTTATCATCATCCGGCGGGGTACGCCGGCGCAGGGTATTTCCATCCTGCCGCTGGCACTGGTTCCTTTCGGCTATGTTCTTGCAGGTCCCCTTTCCCGCTGGCTGGACGGATTTTTCCCGTCCATCAGCTTTGGCCTGTTTCGAGTTTCCTTTACGCTGATTGGGTTGGTCGCCGCCTGCGTGCTTTTTGGGATGCTTTCGGGAAACATGGGCGGAAAGGCCGCCCGGCGCGCTTATATGCTTTTGTGCGCCGGCTTCAGCGTGGTTTTGTCCATTGTGCTGATTCATTCCATCAGCCCATTTTAGCAAGGAAAGGGATTGTATGAAATTCGACATGACAAAAAGTAAAGCGGCCATGACCAGCGCCCTGCTTTTGGCGGCGGTGATCTGGGGTTCCGGGACGGTTTTTATGCAGATTTGTATCGACGGCGGCATCGAAACCGGCCTGCAGATGTTTTTCCGGTTTTGGTGCGGTGCGTTATGTCTGGGGATCCTGCTCAATAAAAAGCTAAAGCAGATCACCTCCCGGCTGGTTTTCTGCGGACTTTTGTGCGGTACGCTATTGTTTTTCGGCTTTTTCGTCCTCACCCTGGGACTCGAGTCCACCACGCCGGCCAACAGCGCGTTTTTGTCTGCCAGTTCGGTGATGCTGGTGCCGTTTATCAGCTGGGCCATGCTAAAAATTCGACCGGAGAAAAAGGTTTTTGCCGGCTGTTTTCTCTGCCTTTTCGGAGTGGCCGTGCTCTCTTTGCAGCTAAACGGCGGCGTCCCCTTTACCATGGGGGACAGTCTGACTTTGTTCAGCGCGGTTTTCTTCTCCTTTTATACCTGTACGGTCGCCAAGGTTGCCGGCGGTCTGGATGCTGCTCTTTTTACCTTTGCGCAGCTGTTGGTCACCGCTTTTTGGTCCACCGTTACGCTCCCTTTCACCGGCGCTGACTTCTCGGTGGTCGGGCAGAATCTGCCCGCGCTGGGCGCGGTGATCTTTCTGGGAATTTTCAATACCGGCCTTTGCTACCTCATTCAGATGACGGCGCAAAAAAGCCTTCCCCCTACCCGCGTTTCGCTGATTCTCAGTTCCGAATCGCTGTTTGGCGCGGTCTTTTCCGTTTTAGCCGGATACGATCCCTTTTCTGTCCGGCTGGTGGTTGGCGGCAGCATCATGATGTGCGCGATTTTGCTGGTGGAAACCGACCTGTTCTCCTTTTCGAAAAAGAAAGCGTCGCAGGCCGCCGAACGGTAAGCCGGGTCCGCCAAAAAAACAACAGAATAGGGCCCCCCGGCAAAGCCGGGGGGTCTTCATAGACGGGCAAAGCCCTCTGATACTAGCAACACACGTCACGTCGCGTTGGTACGGTCTGCCAATTGCGAGAGATTCTTACTTGCTACCCGTAAACGGGTTTAGAAGTTTCCCATTGTCAGCTGTTCTCCCGCCTTGTCTTCCTCTAACTGACGCTTGATGTACTCCTGTATCTTTTGTGCATTCTTTCCCGCTGTGTCTACATAGTACCCTCGGCACCAGAACTCCCTATTCCGGTATTTATATTTCAACTCTGCATACTTTTCATAGATCATCAAGCTGCTCTTCCCTTTTAGGTATCCCATGAAACTTGATACCGCAATCTTTGGCGGGATTTCTACAAGCATATGTACATGATCCGGGCAAACCTCTGCTTCTACAATTTTGACCTTTTTCCAATTGCAAAGTGTTCTCAGAATTTCTCCCATTTCCCGGCGCTTTTCTCCGTAGAATACCTTTCGCCGGTATTTCGGTGCGAACACTATATGATATTTGCAATTCCACTTCGTATGCGTTAAACTATTCATGTCATTCATCTCGAATGACCTCCTTTTGCTTATTTTTTGTGCAGTTGGCAGACCGCACTTTTATTTTAGTATTTTAGCAAAAGGAGTTCTTTTGTCTACATCATCGGCATTTGCCTTCTTTGGAACCACTCGCCTAGCGAGTGGTTTTCTTCACACAATAAAAAAGCCCGCCTGCCTACAAAGCAGACGAGCTTTTTTTCTATCCCACCATTCCCTGCATCTTTTGAATAATGCTCTGAATCTCCTCTTTTAGGGCCTGGACCTTTTTGACCTCGGCCTCGTACAGGGCTTTTTGGGCTTGGTACATAGACGGATAATCGTTCCCTGTGTCCGGATTCTTCTTCCACCCGTTTAGGCCCGCGTCTTTGATCAAGACAGGGTAATCCCGATAAGCATAATCCAAATCCACCGCGCCGCTGATTCCGGGCACACTGCCCGACGCGCTGCACTGCCACATGCCATAGCTGCCGCTGTAACTGGGAGCGGCGGACCATTGGGCCAGCCAAACATCATATCCAGAAAGCCGGGACATGTCCAAAAGGCCGGTCAGCCAGCATTTGTTGGCGTATAGCATGGCGTAATACCCCGCTTCTTCCACCGTGGACAAAAACGCCTTTGCCATATCGGTCAAGATAGATTTTCCCAGCTTTTGCTGGCTTTGGTCCTCCAAGTCAAATACAACGGGATATTCCGGCCGGCATCCTTCAATAACCCGCAGAAAAAACTTCGCTTCCTTTTGCGCGTCCTCCGGGGTTCTGGCATAGCTGTAATGGTACAGACCGTAAGGCAGCCCCACCCCCCCGCACCCCTGCACGTTGGCACGAAAATACCGGTCGATCTGGCTGTCGTTGTCCCATCCGTAGCTGGCACGGATCATAGCGAATTCTACGCCGGATGCTTTTACCTTTGCCCAGTCAATTTTTCCCTGGGCATAGCTTACGTCAATTCCCCGCACTGCCAATTTACTCATCCTCTCTGCTTTTGTACGGGACCATATACCCCATGGCCCTTGCGGAGTCGGACACACCAGCCGTGGTTGGATCGTTGACCACCCCCAGGATCGTAAAAACCGCAAACAGGGCGTTGACTACCGCCAGCAGCCGGTTTCCCAACTCCCCCAGGTTAAGCGTATAGCCGAATACCCCGGCCGCAACCTGTACCAGCAAAAGCACTGCCGGAATTAAGCTTGCCCAAAAAGCTTTGTTCTTGATCCGTACTCTCCAATTGATCTTTGTCATATGGTTCCTCCTTTACTGTATCAGCATGGCGGCAATGGCCACCACCAGCCCGCCGCCAATGGCCGATCCAATGGCCGCCAGAATGCTTTTGACCACGCCGTTCCAGTTTTCTCCGGGACGGCCCTCCAGCT
>CAJTQM010000013.1:39320-50870 GCA_910578255.1 uncultured Oscillospiraceae bacterium | reverse complement strand
TCCATGCCCTTCTAGGGCTTACTCAAGCCACCGGCTTCGCCGGTGGTACTTGACTCATCTTAAAATCCTTCGTCCGTGGGAAAACCGCTATTGCAGCAGCAAATACAACAGTGTGGCCACCACACCGGCGCCATACAAAAGCAGCTCATACGCGAGCGTTTCACCGACGATTCCCCGATGGACCGGCCGGTTGGAATACGCGCCAAATTGCTCATTGGTCTTTGGCTCCACCGTTTGCGGCGCTTTTTTGTAAAACAGCCGGTGAATCAAAAGGATCAGCCAGTCGGCTACAGAGGCAACGATACGGGAGCAAAACGCCCCCACAAAGGCCAAGCCCTGCAAAAGCGGCCGGTAGAGCAGATTTTCCAGGTCCGCCCAACGGGGCCACCGGTCCACATAGACCCGTACACCCTGCCGGTCCTTTTTCATCAGCAGAAGGCGCACCACGCCAAAGTACAGTACCGCGCCAATACAAACGGAGATCAGCGCACCCTTTAAATTCGTCCAGGAAAAATACTGGACCGCGTGTTCCAGCGCCTCGCCGCCCAAAAAGGACCGAGAAGCCTCGGCAATCCAGTCCATGGTGCCGTGGGCAAACAGACCGAACAGCAACAGGGTCAGGCCGGAAACGGTGAGCATAACGGAGGTGGGTTTATCCATATAGGTTCCCTTCTCCTCCGGCTTTTGGGGATTTTTCTCGACGAAAACTGCCACAAACAGCTTGGTCATATAAGCCAGGGTCATGCCGCCGGCGATCAAAAACAGCCACTCGATCACCCGCATGAAACCGGCGCCGCCCTGGGCCGCCAAAATCTCGATATACTCCACAATTCCTTCGTGCAACAGGGTTTTGCTGATATAACCGCTCCACAAAGGGATACCGCCAACACCGACCGCCGCCATCAAAAAGCTAAAGGCCAATAAGGGCTTTCCCCTGCCCCAGCCGCGGATCTCGTTGAGATCCAGGCTCTCCGTTTTGGTAAAGATCACTCCGGCGATGACGAAAAGGATCAGCTTAATCAGCGAGTGGTTGAGCATATGCAGTACCGTGCCGTATACGGCCAGCTGATTGTGAGCGCCTAACAGTCCCTGCATTCCAACGCCCACCAAAATAAAGCCGATCTGGGACATGGAAGAGCAGGCCAGCGTCCGCTTGAGGTTGATGGAAAAAAGGCCCAAAACCGCTCCTAACAGCATGGTCACAACGCCCAGAATCAGAATCAGCATTCCCCAATCGGCGTCGCGGTAAAACACGTCGCAGGATACGACCAGAATGCCGAAAATGCCGGCTTTGCTCAGCACGGCGGACAAAATCGCCGTGGCGGGAGCCGGAGCCGCCGTATAGGAACGGGGCATCCAGAAATGCAGCGGGAACATGCCCGCCTTTGCCGCGAAGCCAAACAGGATGCAGCCGCCCGCCGCATACAAAAGCCGCCGGTCCCCTACCGCCGCGCAGGCGCTGCGCAGCAGATCAAATTGCAGGGTCCCCGCCAGATTATATAGCAAAAATACGCCCATCAGGGTGACCAGACCGCCTAAAACGCCAATGGTCAGGTAACTGCGGGATGCCTTGATTGCTTCCGTCGTTTCCTCCTGCACCACCCAAACATAAGAAGCGAAGGACATCATCTCGAAGAAAATAAAGGTCGTGTACAGATCGCCCGAAAGGAAGATCCCCATAGTCGCTCCCAAAGCCAGCAGCAAAAACAGGTAATATCGGTTGCGGTTGCGCCGGTGGGCAAAATAGGATTTTGACGGAAGCGTCGTCATCATCCAGACCGCCGCCGTCAAAAGCGACATCACCATCCGAAAGCCGTCGGCCTGGAAGGTAAGCCCCAAGCCGCAGATCCCTTCCAACCGCAGTGCAGCGCCGGGGAAATACAAAAGCAATAAGGCACCCAATAATTCGGCGACCGTAACCGCCAGGACCAGCCAGTCCCGCGCGGATTTGCTTTTTCGTCCGGTCAGATAGCTGGCCACCGCGCCCGCCATGGGGAACAGCACCAGAAAAATCAATAAGAAACCGCCCATCATCTCACTCCAAACTCTCATGGTCTCGGCAGCTGCTATAAGCCGACCGCAATCTTTTCAAATGCCGCAAGAAGCGGTGAAGCGCAAAGGCCCAGCAAAACCGACGCGATACTCAATACGATCAGCGGAACGGTCATCAGCCGGTTCGGGTCCTCCACCTCTTTGACCGACGCAGGGTCATACCCTTTGCCCGGAAAATAGGCCCGGATTACCACCGCCATCAGGTACAGCGCCGTTAAAAGGGCCGAGACAATCAGCGCAGCCACCCCGGCCCAGGCCAGAGGCATTCCCGTATCCACCGCGGCGGTGGCAATATTCCACTTGCTGACAAAGCCTGCCAGCGGCGGAATGCCCATCAGCCCCAAGGAGGCGACGGTAAACGCCGCCATGGTAACCGGCATCGCCCGGCCAAAACCCTCCAGCTGGTAGACGTATTCCCGGTGGGTTTTGTAGATAATGGCGCCGGCGCAGAAAAACAGGGTGATTTTAATCACCGCGTGAAACACCATGTGGGACAGACCGCCGACCAGACCGGCGGGGGTCATCAGCGTGACCGAAAAGAGGATATAGGACAGATTGCTGACGGTGGAATAGGCCAGCCGCCGCTTTAAATGCGGGGTGCGAAGAGCCATAGCCGACCCATATACGATGGTAACGGCCGCCGCCGTCATGACGACCGTCTGGGCCCAGCTGCCCCGCAGAAAATCGCAGCCAAAGCCATAATAGGTCAGCCGGATTACGGCGAAGACGCCCGCCTTGACCACCGCCACCGCGTGCAGCAGGGCGGATACCGGCGTCGGAGCCACCGAAGCGTCCGGCAGCCAGCCGTGGAACGGGAACACCGCCGCTTTTACCCCAAATCCAAAAAAGCCCAGGACGAATACCGTCTGCAAAAGGAGTTCCTTCCCGCCGGTTTTGGCGGGATCCAACACGCCGCCAAAGGTGAAATCCAACGTCGAACCGTAGCTGAGCAGAAAAATCATGGCGATAAAGGCAAAGGCCGCGCCGGACAAAGAGTAGATCAAATACTTTTTGCCCGCATAACGGGCCTTGCCGTCCATCGAATGCATGACCAGCGGCAGCGTAGCCAGGGTCAGCAGTTCATAAAACAGGTACAAGGTCAAAAAGTTGTCTGCAAAGGCCACGCCCACAATCACGCCGAAGGTCATGGTAAAAAAGCCAAAAAACTTGTTCTCCCTGCCCTCATGCTTCATGTATTCAAAAGAATAAAAGGTGGTCAGCGGCCACAAAAGTGAAACCAAAATTCCGAAGATCCGGCCCATTCCGTCGATCTGCAAAGCGATCTGCATGGTATCGGAAAAACGGATCAGAGTCAAAGTCCCATCCGGCGTCCAGATCAAAACAGCCAGCGCCAGCACCGCGTTTATAATCACCGCACTGGCCACATAAATCTGGCGTTTGCGGCGGTCTTCTATGGGACGGGCCAGCATGAAGGCGCCGGCCAAAATCGGGAACAGAACCGGCAGACACAAAATCCAAACAGGCACAAGCTTCCCCTCCCAACCTTAAAATAGTGCGGCAGAAACGCCGCTGATAAACTCTGTAAGCGGACCGGGGAAAATACCCAGCAGCACCGCCAGCGCCGCCAAAATCATCAGCGGCACCGTCATATAGCAAGAGGGCTCCTTCTTTTCCAGGCTCGCGTAATCAAAGTCCCGACCGGGGAAAAATCCCCGGGTTACGATAGGCAGCAGATATCCGGCGGTCAAAAGCGCGCTGACCAAAAGAATCGCCGCTCCCGCAATACCCAGCGCGCCGTATTCCGAGATTCCGCCCTGGGCCAGATACCATTTGCTGACAAACCCTGCCGTAGGCGGAATGCCGATTAAGGACAGCGCTCCAAAGGCAAAGCACCAGATGACCACCGGCATCTGCTTGCCGATACCGGCCAGCTCCCGCACATCGGTTTTGCCGGTTTTATAGATAACGGCTCCCGCCGCCATAAACAAAAGGTTTTTGACCAGCGCATGGAACACCATCTGCAAAAGTGCGCCGGTAAAGCCCACGCCGTTTAGCAAAAACAGTCCGAACAACACATAGGAAACCTGGCTGACGGTGGAATAGGCCAACCGTTTTTTGAGCACCTTCTCCTTGTAGGCCAGCATGGAACCGGCGAACACCGTCGCCAGGGATAGGCACAGCAAAACGGTCTGCGCCCAGCTGCCCCGCAAAAAGTTGGCGCCGAACAAATAGAAGGTCACCCGGATCATGGCCAGGACGCCCGCCTTGGTGATGATGCCGGACAACACCGCCGAAGCAGGCGCGGGCGCCACCGGATGGGCGGTGGGCAGCCATGCCTGCAAAGGCAGCATACCCGCCTTGCAGCCAAATCCAATCATCATCAAAAGCCAGATGGTAAACAGCAGATTCTCATTGCCGGACGCAAGGCCAAGGTCCAGCGTTCCGCCGGCCGAAAACTCGGTGGAGGCGCAATAGCGGTTTAAAAAGAAAAATCCAATCAGCGCAAGCCCCGCGCCAAAGGTCGAGTAGCCCAGATACTTAAATCCGGCGGCCACCGCCTCTCGGCTTCCGTTATGGATGACCAGCGGAACGGTAATGAGGGTCATCATCTCATAGAACATGTATAAGGTCAAAAGGTTTCCCGCCAGGCCGATTCCCATCAGGATACCAAGGGTCATGGTAAAAAAGCCGAAAAAGCGCTCTTCCTTCCCCTCGTGCTGCATATACTCATAGGCAAAAAACGCCGCCAGCGTCCAGATGCCGGAAACCAGGCACAGAAAAAGTCTGCTCATCCCGTCCAGCCGCAGGTAGATGGCGATGCTTCCGCCCAAATCCCAGATGCGCAGGGAAGCCTGTGGCAAAAGGCTGACGCCCACCGCCGAAGCAAACGTACCCAGCACGGCGGCGGATACCACAATCCGGCGGGTTTTTGGATTGTGCAGCCAAAACACGGCCAGACCGGCAATTAGCGGCAGCAGAATGGGCAAAAGCAGAACAAGATTATTGAACACGAATTGATCACCTCTTTAACGGGACTTATAAGAGCGCAAGTCCATTTTGAATCAGTGTTACAACCGGCTGGTAGCAAATTCCCAGGAAAAACACCGCCAAGATAAAAAGAACCGTCGAAACCGCGAAGGTGGGGTCCGCCGGCTGTTTTTCTCCCGCTTCCCCCTCGGCCGGCTTGGACCAAAGGGCGGTTACCGCCGGGATATAGTACAGCGCGTTCAGCACCGTGGACAGCGCCAGCGTCAGCAGAGTCATCCACATTTTGACCGGCTGCGCCATTGTTGCGCTGGCGAAAAATACCTTGGCCGCAAAGCCGCCAAACAGCGGAATACCGATCATGGACAATGCGCCCACAGTGAAGCCCACGCCGGCCAGCTTGTTTTCATAGGCGGCCCCCCGCAGGGCATACAGCTTTTTATTGTGGTGCCGCCCGGCGCTTAAGGCGCTGGCACAGCCAAAGAGCATGGGTTTTGTGCAGGCATGGACCAAAATCTGGAAGCAGGCGGCCATGATGCCCACATCGGTCCCCAGGCCGATTCCCATAAAGACATATCCCAGCTGCGCCACCGAGGAATAGGCCAGCATCCGCTTGATATGTTCCTCTTTTATGGCGCCCACCGAGCCAACGATCATCCCCGCCAGGCCAAACAGGAAAACCATATTGGTAATGCGCAGGCTGCGGATCACCTCAATGGTGAACACCTTATAAAACAGACGGATCATCAAAATAATATAGCCCTTGACCACCAATCCGGACAAAACCGAACTGGAGGCGGTGGTCGCCGAACCGTGGGCAGGCGGCAGCCACAGGTGGAAGGGGAACATGGCGCTTTTGATCCCCAGGCCCATGACGATCAGACCCACAACCACCGTCAGCGGCATCGCGTATTGACCTGTGGCCACCAATTCCAGCACCCGCTGCTGTAAATTGGGGAACAAAAGGTGCCCTGTAATGCAGTACAAAAGCACGATTCCCAAAAGCACCAAGCCGGAGCCCAACAGGCTCATAATCAGATAGCGCATGGTGGCGACCATCGTGGCGGAACTGTCTTTTGCCATGACGATGGCGCAGGCGGCAATGGTGCTGATCTCGATAAAAACGTATGCGGTAAAAATATCGTTGGTATAGGTCAGGGCCAGCAGCGCCGCCAAAATTTCATCCATCATGATAAAGTAAAGCTTCTGCTTTTCCGGCAGCACATCCTCAAAAATGTCCCGCCGGCCGCCCAGCAGCGCCAGCAGCATCACAAAGCAGATGGCCGTGGCCAGTACCGCCTCCAGCGGGCCCACCGACAACTCATTTCCCCAAGGAGCCGGAAAATGGCCCATCATAAAGCTGAAGCTTTCGTTTCTCGGTCCGATTCTTCCCAGCAAAACGCCGGACAGAACCAGTCCCGCACTGCAAGCGAACAAGCTGAGCCGGTACGCCCATTTTCCGTTTTTCAAAAGCGGAGTGACAATACCGGAAATCATGCAGATAAAAATGCTGAAAAATGGAAAATTATGTACAAAAGACACCGGTTCACTCATCTCCCTTTTGTCTGGCCAGCTGGACGATTTCGTCAAAGTTGACCGTTTTGTATTTCTGGTACAGCCGCTGGATCAACGCCAGAGAAAAGGCGGTGACGCTTACCGAAACCACAATGCCGGTAAGCACCAGTCCGGCGGGGATGGGGTTGATGTAATCTGCCGCGCGGGCTGTCTCCCCGACCAAAATCGGCGCAAGACGCCCTTCGATATAGCCCTGGGACGCCAAAAACAGATAGACCGCGTTATCCATAATGCCAAATCCAATAACTTTTTTCACCAGATTGTTCTGCAAAAGAAGGTTTAAAAAACCAATGCCAAAAAGGATGACCGCCGCCACCTCATAGTGATTGATCAGCAGGTTTTCCATTACAACTCCCCCTTTGTGAACAGCGCATAAAATCCATACATGGTGCAGGCCACCACAATGCCGACGCAGATATCCAAAACTAGGATGAGACCGGAACTTAAAATCGCGCCGGGGGTTCCCAGCGGAATATGGGACTCCAGGTGATTGGCGCCGGTGAAGAAGGAATACGCCTTGGAAGCGGCGTAGACCATCAAGGCCGACGAGGTGATCTTGCGGAAGGTGCTGTAGCTAAAAAACCGGCTCATCCGGATCATACCGAAGGAAACAGCGAACAAAATCAGCGCCGACCCCATAATCGTGCCGCCGGAAAATCCGCCGCCGGGGGACAAATGCCCGTTGAGCACCACATAGATGCCATAGACCAGCACACAGGGAATGATCAGCTTGGCGATTTGTATGAGGATGATATCCTCCTCGTGCCCTTCGACAATGTGCTCTCTGGCCGTTAACAAATCCTCGTCTTTATCGGTGTTGTTGCGGTCGCGCATCAAAAGCATGGTCACGCAGGTCACCGCCAAAAACAGCACCGACGATTCTCCGAAGGTATCGAAAGCACGGTAATCCAGAATCATTCCGGCGACCATATTGACCGCGCCGGTTTCTTTCAGCCCGTCCTCCACGTACCGCTCTACCACTTCGTTGTCCGCCGGGTTATCCGGGCTGCCGAACAGCGGCAGCTGCACGACCGTAATCATCAGCACCGTGACAATCACCACACCGATGAACACGGCGCACACCCGGTAAATATGGTCAAAGCGGGTAAGGCCCATCCATTCTTTTTTCGGGGCAGCCGCCTTTTTCTGTTGGGGCTTGACTGCCTTTTTCTTTTTGAGTTTGGGCGGCTCGGCCGGCAGCAGACTTTTTTCTTGAGCGTCGCCGTTAACCCAGGCGCAGAACCGCTGCCAGGGGGTCTTTTTTTCCTTTTTTACTCTGGCCATCTTATTCATCACTCGTTCCCTTCAGCGCGTGGATTTTTTTCAGCGTATAAACAAGCAGCAGTCCGCTGACCCCTGCGCCCACCGCCGCTTCGGTAATGGCCAGATCCGGGCTTTCCAAAAGCACCCAAATCACCGACATAATCAGGCTAAAGGAGGTAAAAATCACCACAGACACCAAAAGCCTTTTTGAAAAGGTCACAGCCAAAGCGCAGATAATCAGCAAAATCGGCAGGATCAGTTCCAGAGCCAGTCTCATTTCTCAACCACCTCGCATTCGGATTTGATATGTTTAAAGGTCACAAACTCCGCCTTTGCCAAAAGATGGCTGGAAACCGGACTTGCAAGCCACAAAAAGGCGATGATCAGCCCCATGCGCAGAGCGTGAAAGCCCCATCCCGTCAAGAGGATCAACCCCAGCAGAACAAACAAAATGCCCAGCGTGTCTCCCAGCGCGGCGGCGTGCATTCGGTTGAGAACATACTTAAAGCGAAACAGCCCAAAGGCGGCTACCGCGTAGACGAAAAGACCCAAGCCGATCAGAAGAATTCCCGCCGTGATTCTAACGATTTCCATTTTCCTGCTCCTCCTTTTCGTGTACTCTGCGGCGGACGATGACCAGACGGCAGAGCACGACGACCATAATAAAACTCAGCATGGCGTATACAATCGCCACGTCGATTAAAAAGGGTTCGTTTTTGTAAACCGAAAGAATAGACAAAATGACGATAATCATCGTACTGATCATATTGCCCGCCACCACCCGGTCGGTAAAACGGGGGCCTTTAATCGCGCGGATCATACAGAAGAAAATCAGGACCGACAAAAAAATCACCGATCCCAACAAAAACATGCTGGTAAAATCCTTCATCTTTTAACCCTCCAATTTTTTCAACAGATGCATAAACTGGGAATCATCCACATCCGACTGGCTGGCCGTATCCAACGCGTGGACACAAAACAATTCGTGCTCGCAAAATACCGTAATCGTTCCCGGCGTGAGGGTAATCGCATTGGCCAGACCGACCCTGCCAAAATTGGTAGTCAGATCCGTGTAAAAGAACACAAGCTTCGGATTAATCTCCTTTTTCGGGGAGAGAATTACCCCGATCACATGGAAGCTGGCTTTAATAATATCCCGTAAAAGCACCAGCAGAAAGTGAAGAATCCCGCCGGCTTTTTTTAAAAGCAGCCATTCCTTCTTGGGATCATAATCCAGCATTTTAATGGCAAACAGGTAAATCGCACCGGAAATCACCAGGCCAAAAAGGCAGATTTCCAGCGTAATTTTTCCATTGAACAAAATCCACAGAACAAAAAGCAGAACGAACATTCGACCACCTCAACTACGTTTTTTCCCTATAGGTAGCATACCTATTTAATAGGTATGTCAGAAGAAACCCAAATTACTATATCACAAGCCTTGTAAAGAGACAAGCAGAAAGATTCACAACAAAACATGGAAAAACTACCTCTTTTTTATGAACAAATGGTAAATTTCTGCTGATCGAATTGCATTGAACAGAAAAAGCAATCCGCTGCTCTCTGGAAAAACTATACAATATTTCTAAAAAATCGGTCCAATCCATGATATGTCGACGATATTTTAGAAAATGCATCAAATCCTGCAAATTGTGTTTACAAAGTTGTTTTATGATGTTATAATAACATCGTTTTGACGGGGAGGCGGTTCCTCGCTTATTTTACCAAGGAGGCGTTGCTTATGCAGGACGTAGGCATCTGGTCGATTCTCCCGCCGATTGTGGCCATTGTTTTGGCGGTCATTACGAAGGAAGTGATTTTTTCCCTGATCTGCGGCATTTTATCCGGCACGGTGATTTATGTGCTGTGTAACCAGCTGAGCATCATCGAATGCTTTCCCACCGCGGTTGGCATCATGACCGAAAAGCTGGGCGAAAACGCCGCCATGATCGTTTTTCTCTCCCTTTTAGGCGGATTGGTTGCCGTGATTACCAAAGCCGGTGGTTCCAGCGCTTATGCCAGCTGGTCCCAGGGGCGCTTCAAAAGCCGCCGGTCTGCCTTAACCGCCACCGCTGCTTTTTCTGCATGCTTATTTTTAGACGATTATTTTAACTGTATCACCAGCGGCACCGTTATGCGCCCGGTAACCGACCGATTTCGCATTTCCCGGGAAAAGCTTTCCTACATCGTCGACATGATGGCCGCTTCCATGGCGATTCTGGCGCCGATCTCCTCCTGGGCCGCTTCGGTTATGTCCTACATTCCTGCACAGGGAGACATGGGCGGAATGCAGGCTTTTTTGCACGCCGCACCTTTGAACTTTTACGCTGTCGGCACAATTTTTATGGTGTTCTGGATCTGCGTCCGCAAAAAAGGGGATTATGGCCCCATGGCGCAGGCGGAAAACAAAGCTCGCCGCTGCGGCGTTTGTGATACAAAGGAAACGGAAAACGAAATCAGCCGGATGCAGACCTCCTCAAAAGGACGCGTCTGGGATTTGGCCGTTCCCATTGCAGCGCTGCTTGTTTTTTCGATTCTTGCTATGCTGTATGTGGGCGACTTCTGGTCCGAGAGTTTGAGCCTGACCGAGGCATTCGGCAAAACCGACGCGCCCACCGCTTTGGCGTTAGGCGGCGCCGGCGCGTTGCTTGTGGCCTTTTTCCTGTTTATCCCCCGCCGGATTATGCCGATGGCGGAATTTTTTAAAGCCTTTAACGACGGTGTAAAATCCATGGTTGGCGCCAGCGTTATCCTGACCCTGGCCTGGAGCATCAGCAGCGTTTGCCGCAGCTATTTGGGCACTGGGGAATATGTGGCGAGAATCGTACGCGATTCGGGCATTCCGGTGCCGCTGCTTCCCGCCATTGCTATGATCGTGGCCGGGCTTTTGGCCTTTGCCACCGGTACCTCCTGGGGGACGTTCGGCATCCTGATCCCCATTGTTGTCACCATCTGTGACACTCTCGCCCCGGAAATGACCGTGCTTTCCTTGTCCGCCGTGTTGGCCGGTTCGGTTTTCGGCGACCAAATCTCCCCCATTTCCGATGTGGTTATCCTTTCCTCCACCTCGTCGGGTTGCGAACTCATGCGACATGTCGTCACCCAGATTCCCTATGCGCTTACGGTGGCCAGCTGTGCAGTGGTCGCCTATCTGGTCGCAGGATTCTCGGTAAAGTTGGGGTATTCGGTCTATCTGCCCCTGTCCCTGGGTGTTTTCTTCCTTTTGCTTATCGTGGCGCTTTTGATCCTTCCCCGCCTTTTCCCCGGCGCTGAAGAATAAACCGGTAAACATTTGATAAAAGAGCCTGCTTTTTGTCCGAAGCAGGCTCTTTTTGTTGTTCCAGCGTTGGCTGATGATCCTCTTCAAGCTTTCTATCTTCGTTAAACTGCACGAATATGCGGCAGTATAATTAATGTTTTTGTCAATTCGAGCAGGACTTTATTTACAAAAAGCACGAAATCTGATAGACTTTATGATGGTTGGTATAAAAAAAGCCATGGCTTTTTTTATACCCCTGTCCGCTTTGCGGACAGGATTTTCGCTGCGGCCGATTTCTTTGTTCCATCGTTTTTCGGCCATCGCAGGCGAAAAAATAAAGGTCCTGATTTTAAGAAAGGTCGTGTCAAAAAAATGGGAAAATATGATTTTGATAAGGTATGGGAGCGCGTTGGCCGCAACGCCATTAAATGGGACGCGAATCCTCTGGCGCCCCG
>CAJTQM010000013.1:33246-39297 GCA_910578255.1 uncultured Oscillospiraceae bacterium | reverse complement strand
AATTCACCCCGCTGCCCATGTGGATCGCGGATATGGATTTTGCCACCGCCCCTTCGGTAGTAGAAGCCATGCAGGAGCGGTTAAACCATCCGCTGTTCGGTTATTACGGCGATCCGGACCGCTATTACAACGCGATTTTTAAATGGCAGCGCGAGCGCTTTGGCGTGACCGGTCTGACCAAAGAAAACATCGGCTATGAAAACGGCGTTTTAGGCGGCGTAGCGGCGGTGCTGCACACCTTCACCAAGCCCGGCGACCCGATTCTGGTCCACTCCCCCACCTATGTGGGCTTTACCGGCGTTTTAAAAAACAACGAGATGGACATCGTCTCTTCCCCGCTCAAGCAGGATGAAAACGGCGTTTACCGCATGGATTTTGCGGATATGGAGAAAAAAATTGTGGAAAAGGGCATTCGTGTCGCGATTTTCTGCAATCCCCACAATCCTACCGGCCGTGTCTGGACCAAGGAGGAGATCAGCGACTACATTGATCTGATGGGCAAGCACGGCGTCACCGTCATTTCCGACGAGATCTGGGCCGACTTTATGATCGGCGAGGGCAAAAAGCATATCCCCACCCAGTCCGTATCCGATTTGGCAAAACGGATCACCTGCGCGTTTTACGCGCCCTCCAAAACCTTCAATCTGGCGGGTTTGGTCGGCTCTTACCACGTGATCTACCGTCAGGATCTGCGGGAACAGATTCTGCACACGGAGTCCCTGTCCCACTACAACAGCCACAACATCATGTCCACCTACGCGCTCATCGGAGGTTACGAAGGCGGCGCCGAATGGGTCGATGAGTTGTGTGCCTATATCCGGGGCAATATGCAATACTGTGCGGATTATTGTGTACGTCATTTCCATGGCGTAAAATTCTCGGTCAACGAAGGCTGCTATGTGGCATTGATGGACTTCGGTGAATGGCTCGAGGAAAACGGAAAAACCATGGACGATGTGCTGGACGATATGGCGCGTTGCGGCGTATTGGTTAGCGACGGCCGCGCTTTCCACGCCGACACCCATGTACGCATCAACTTCGCCTGTCCTCGCCAGACCGTCGAGCAGATGATGGATCGTCTGGACAAATTCGTTTTCAATAAAAAATAGTTTTAGGTGAATTTTGGAAGACTTTGCACTGGAAAGCCACGAAAGTCATCCAAAAAGCGTGAATCCGTTTTATATAGCCATGGGGTTTCCCATGGCTATATTTTTTATAGCGCAGACGCTACAAAAAATAGGTCCCCTACGGCACGCCTGGAAAAAGATCGTTCCCCTATTCTTTTCTTAATAGCCAAAAATCCGGTCCCTTTTTGTCTATTATGTAGAATATTCCCCGATTCTTCTTTTCGAATCTAGACATTTTTGGGATTTCGCGTTATAATGACTAATAGTAAACCATTGTATTTTTACCATGCAGGAGGTATGACAAATGACCCTTTGGGAAAAAGCCTGGCCGATTCTTCTGGTTTTTGGCGTTCTTGCTTTGATTTTCGTTGCTTCCGCCCATTAGCCGCTGGCAAAGGGTAACCGGTTTCTTTGTTGCTTGACGCAATGGCCGACAAGGATGCTGCAGAAAGAGGTCGCCGCAAAAAACGGTCGACCTCTTTTTTGTCCACAGAGGAGGAAATTTTATGAAGCTTTGGGAAAAAATATGGCCTGTTTTGCTGGTGTTGGGCGTGCTGGGCGCGATTTTCGGCGTGTCCGCCTATTCGGGCAGCCATAAAACCCGGGAAGAAATCCTTCGCCAGCAGGATTTGATCAACAGCCACGTGGAAAATAACGACTTCAATGGAAACGGAATTGCCGATTACCTGGAGAAGAAATATATAGGCCTAGCCAAGCCGGTCATTTATCTGTATCCGAAGCAGAAGACGCAGGTTTCGGTTAAGCTGGACTGCAAGGGAGAGCTGACCTTCACCTATCCGGACTATGGGGATGGCTGGCAGGTCACCGCCATGCCGGACGGCACCTTGTACGACAATCGGGACGGGCGGGAATATTCCTACCTGTTCTGGGAGGGCGTCAGCCCCGGCGAATACGACTTCTCCCAAGGCTTTGTGGTCAAAGGCGAAGATACCCGGCAATTTTTGCAGGAGAAGCTGGCGTTTCTGGGTCTGACGCCCCGGGAATACAACGAGTTTATTGTCTACTGGCTTCCGCAGATGCAGAATAACCCTTACAACCTGATCGCTTTCCAGAAAGAAGCCTACACCGAACTGGCCAAGCTGGAAATCACTCCAAAGCCGGACAGCCTTTTGCGGGTGTTTATGGCCTACCAGCCTTTGGAAGAGCCGGTGGAGATCGAGCCGCAGCAGCTGGAGCCCTTTGTCCGCGAGGGGTTTGCCGTCGTGGAGTGGGGCGGCTCTTTGGTAGAGTAAGACAGATGAAATTGGTTCATTGGAAAAACAAATCAATTTAAATCGGCAGTATGCAGAAAAACCGGCGGTTTGTACCGCCGGTTTTTCTATTCTAAGCGTCGTCCCAAAAATCCGGATGACTTCTTTCGTTTTGCTTGGGACACCCTATAAATCAACAATCCGGGTGGCAATTTTTTCCGAAAAGGCTTGATCGTGCTCCACAAACAACAGCGTCGGCTGAAAATCGAGCAGCAATTTTTCTATCTGCATTCTGGAAAATACATCTATATAGTTTAAAGGTTCATCCCAAATATAAAGATGGGCAGGAGTCAGCAAACTTGCCGCAAGCAGTACTTTCTTTTTCTGCCCTTCTGAATAATTTTCCATATTCTTAGAAAACTGGTTCCGCTCAAAATCAAGATGCCTGAGTATTGTACAGAACATACTCTTATCCAAATGATGCTCCTCACAAAATTCTGAAATGCCGCCCCTTAGATCTGCTGTATCCTGATTGACATAGGAGATCGCAAGTCCTGAAGCTACTTCACAAATCCCCTTTTCTAAAAAGGCGGTGCCGACGTCACCAAACCCTGATTTTTGTAAAATACTCTTAATAATTGTAGACTTGCCGCACCCATTTTCCCCATGCAGGGCAATCCTCTCTCCTCTTTTTATGGACAAAGTCAGGTCAGTAAAAACAGGTACGATTGCACCGGTGTATTGCAGAGTGTAGTCTGTAATATTTACAAGCGTATTTTTATGATGAATAAGTTGCGTAAGCTTTAGATCCTTAGTACTTTCTAAATCTTGCAAAAGATCTGCTTTTTCTTCTATTTCACGACCTATTCTTTTTTCAATCTGTTTTACTCTGCTTTGCATCTTTTTCGTTTTTGCTCCGATAAATGATCTCGTACCCACGGATCTATCATGCTCTTTTATGGGATCAAACCCGATCTTAGTACGTTCACTTTTGTCTGCCCACTCCGAGGTACGCCTTGCTGCTTGCTTTAGTTTTTTAATTTCCTTCCGATGTTTTTCATCCTCGGCAATGGCAAATTGGTCTTTACGCTGTTTATTTTCCCACCAGCTTGAAAAATTACCACTCTGCACTTCAATGGTCTTCCGGTTTAACACCAGAACATGGTCAATGCAAGAATCAAGCAAATCTCGGTCATGTGACACCAGGATAAATCCCTTTTTCCCCGCCAGATAGTTTCCCAGCAATCGCCGCCCTACCACATCCAGATGGTTGGTCGGCTCGTCGATTAAAAGAAAGTGATTTTCGTTGAGAAAAAGCGCGGCCAGCAGCACCTTGGTCCGTTCCCCAAAACTCAGCGTGCCGAACGGGCGGTAAAGGACCTGTTCATCCACCTGTAAAAGCGACAGCTCCCGCACCAACTGCCAATACTCGTACTCGCGGCATACCATATCCACCACCGACAGCGTATTTGCCGAAAGGTCCGGCGGGGAAAAGGGAAAATAATCAAAATCCACGCTGGCGGAGATCTCCCCTTCGTAGGATTCCAATCCCATCAGCAATTTCAAGAGGGTGGTTTTTCCCCGTCCATTGCGTCCAATCAGTCCCAGCCGCCAGTTGGTGTCCAAAGAAAGGGACAGGTCGTCAAAAATCATCGCATAGCTGCCCTCATATCCAAAACGAAGATGGCTGATAGATAGTAAACTCATATGCATTCCTCCTGTTAAAAAACAAAAAAGAGCCGCAAGAAAGATACTTGCGGCTTTGTGTAAGCAGGAAGAAAGGATTTCTCCGGGCAAAATAGGCGGAGAACCTCTTTTCATCAGATAAAACGCAGTTTCTTTCTTGCAGCAGGCAACCCAAATACAGCGGCAAAACCGCTATTTCTGGCGCCTGACAAAATTATTTGCAAGAAAGCTTACGCATCCTATCCTCTCCCATCTTCATTTTTCCTTTGGACTATAGCATATTTATAATCTTTTGTCAACCGGTCTTTTGCCACGCTACACCACCGGCACCAGAATTTTTGTGCGGTATTCCTTGGTGTCCGCCGTTGTAAAATCTCCCATCACATACTCCTCAAAGCAAAATTTTCCAACCGTCATCCGCTGTTTTTCCGCATAGTGCATCACCCGAAGAAAACTCTGGTATAGTTTTTGCGGCTCCCCTTTATGATAGGCCACCAGATAATATCCCGAAGGACGGATGACCACAGCGTCCGGATGATAAGCGGGGTCGGCGTGGACATATATATGCGAGGAAATGCTCAGCCACTTTCCATCCACATACCGAACGGGGATGATCGTTCCCCAGCCGCGACATTCGAACAGTTCCTTTCTTCGGCAAAAACTGGAAAAAGCGGCTTTGACCTGGCCGAAGGTTTCCCCGTCCTCATATAAATTACGGCTGAAATAACCGTACTCCGTCTTGCAAAACTGTATGGAAACCGAATCGGTATCCGCCGCCAGCGCCTCTTCAATCCTCTTACGGCAGATTTCCATGGATTGCTTGAGATCCGCCAGCCGGCACATCTCCCGCTCCAGCTGTTTCTCTCTTTTTTGCAGGATCTCCTCCAGCTTCTGCGGAGAGCGGCCGCTTAAATAATAGTCAATTTCTTTGAGGGGAAGCCCGATTTCTTTTAGCTGCGCGATGCTGGAAAAATCCGAATACTGCCGGTTGATATAATAGCGGTATCCGTTCTCCTCCGTCACCGCTGGGGTCAGTAGCCCAATATCGTCGTAGTGAATCAGCGTATGCTTGGTCACGCCATTAATTTTTGCAAATTCGCCAATACTGTACCGTTTGTCCTCTTCCGACATGGCAGTCTCTCCTTTCCCACACCTTTACAAGATTATTATAAAATGGATTTTTCCATTTGTAAAGGCGATTAGGGCGCTTGATTTTGTGCTATATTCACAAGAAATAGCGGATTAAATTTTATAAATTAGAAAATTTTCTCTATTTTTCTTGACCGTCGGGTTACCCGATACTTTATAGTAAAACTACGAAATCACAAAGGAGTGAAAGAGAATGAAGCAGCTTTCCATTTCCCAGCTTGCGGCCATGAACATGCATTACGCGCGCTATTCGCTGGAAACCTTTCTGGATTCCGTCGCCCAGCTGGGCTTTACCCAATTTGAACTTTGGGGCGGCGCGCCGCACTTTTATTATCCAAGCCATTGCGGGCCTGCCGTCGCTCAGCTGCGCCGCCAGGCAGAAAGCCGGGAACTTTCAATCGTCTGCGTCACGCCGGAGCAATGTATCTATCCGTACAATATCGCCTCGGCGCAAAGGGAATTTCGCGAAGAAAGCGTCGCTTATTTTAACGGTTGGATCCGCCTGACCGCCGAACTCGGTGTGAAAAAAATGCTTTGCGGTCCCGGCTGGGGGCTGCTGGACCAGCCCATAGAAGAGGCCTGGCGTTATGCGGTAGACTCGCTGGAGCAGATGACCCGTCAGGCAGAAAAGTGCGGGGTTACCCTCGCCTTTGAGATTCTTTTGCCCAACGAATCCAATCTGGTAAACGATCTTGCGTCCACCGTTCGCATGATGCGGGAAATCGATTCCCCCCATTTTATGTGCTGTGTAGATACTGTCCCGGTCTGCCGGGAAGGCAAAACGCTGGAGGACTATTTCCAGGCGCTTGGGGACCGGATCGTCCATATCCACCTCAACGACGGCACTCCCACGGGACATATGACCTGGGGCGACGGCA
>CAJTQM010000013.1:26493-33236 GCA_910578255.1 uncultured Oscillospiraceae bacterium | reverse complement strand
GCTGGAGGAGCATCTGCAAACTCTTAGCCGCCACAATTACTCTGGGGCGATAACGTTGGAACTGGGGTCCGGACGCTATTATCAGGAACCGCAAGTCCATCTGGAGCGGGGGCTGCGCACTCTGGAAAAAGCGTTTGGTCAAGTGCTTAAATAGTAAACCTTTTTTGGAAAGGAGGTCCTTATTTTGGGACTGAAACGATCCCAGATCGCTCTGGGAAACTACGCCCATCCTCTTTACTCCTTCGACCGGTTCCTCGACTGCGCCGAATCGCTTCGCATCCATAGTCTGGAACTTTGGGGCGCCGGTCCGCACTTTTACTTTTATGATTATACCGACGAAAGGGCAAAGGAATTTTTTAAAAAAATCCAGGCCCGCGGTATGAAAATCATCTGCATGACACCAGAGCAGTGTATGTATCCGATCAACATCGCCTGCGACGATCCGGTTATGCGGCGGCGCAGCATCGATTATTTTAAACGAGGGGTGGATTTCTGCCGCATCATGGACTGCCCCATGCTGCTGGTAACGCCGGGCAAAGGCTATTTCGACCAGCCGCCGGAAGCCGCCTGGAGCCGGTGCGTAGAGGCGCTGCGGGAAATCGGCGCATACGCCGCCGGCGCAGGGGTAAGGCTGGCGGTGGAACATCTAACCCGTCTTTCCACCAATCTGGCGGTCACTGCCGAGCAGCTGGCGGCGCTGGTTAAAGAAGTTGACCTGCCAAACGTAGGCGGCATGGTGGACACCGATATGGCCGGCCGGGTGGAAGAAGGGGTCGCCGATTATCTGTCCGCTTTTGAAAACCGGCTGTCTCACGTTCACCTGGTCGACGGGATGCCCGGCGGACACATGGTCCCAGGCGACGGTGTCCTTCCGCTGGAAAAACAAATGCGGCAGCTGGCCGCATCCGGCTACCAGGGATACATAACCCCCGAGGTCATGCACAGTTCTTATCAGCTGGAGCCGGAAAAGGCATTGGAGCGCACGGTGCGCTGGATGGAATCGGTCTTTGCCAAAGACTGACCGGCAGCTTTTTCCGTTTAAAATAAAAATTTTCAAATGAAAGGTGGTTCCTTTTTATGAAAAAAATCATCGCAGTTTTGCTTTCGGCATGGCTTATCTGCCTGTGCTTCTCCGCCTGCGGACAAACCGCTGTTTCCTCTGCGCCGGATGCAGGCGGCTCATCCGCCGCTCCGGATGACTCCTCTTCTGCCGCCGAAGAACTATCGGATGATCCTTATGCTGCTTTGGACCTGCGCGAGCCGGCCAATGTGGTTATGTACGTCTGTGCCACCGAGCCAAACGCTATGGCGGAAATCCTGAGCCTTGTCAACGAGCGGACAAAAAAGGCGATCAACACCACGATGGAACTGTATTTCATCCCCTCTTCCGAGCGGGCCACAAAGTATCCGCTGGTCATGGCTGGCGGCGACACGGTGGATCTGATCTTTACCGCCAATTACTGCTACTATAAAGAGCAGGTGGAAAAGGGTGGCTTTAAGGAACTGACCGAGGATTTCCTGAAGACCTACATGCCGGTAACCTGGGCCACTCTCCCCGATTCGGCATGGAAAGAAACCTATATCAACGGAAAAATTTATATGGTTCCCCGCAACACCGCGTCCATTGCGCCGGACCGGGGGCCTACAATCAACATGGAAATCGCTGAGAAATACGGCTATCCCGCTGAAAAGATCAACAGCTACGCGGACTTTGACGGATACCTTAGAGCGGTCGGGGACAACGAAGCCGCGAACGGTATGTACGCTTTCTATGCGTCCTCTTCCAGCACGCTGTATCAGCTGTCTCTGATTTTCAAAAACAATCTGCTGAATAACCAGGCATCGGACTATATGTATTACGCCCAGATGGCGGATCCCGCTTTCGAGCATCCTTTTTATCTGCACACCTCGGATTATTATAAGGAATACTGCCTTTTAATGGCCGAATACGCCAAAGCGGGGGTCTGGCCCTCCGACGCGGTCTCCAACACCAACTCCATCGCCACATTATTTGCCAACCGGCAGTCGGCGACCTCTACTGACAATTTCTTTAACGGGATCAACAGCATCGCCAATTACCGTTCCAAAGGCATTCGGGCGGAATTGTTCGATATCTTTCCGGAGGGATACCGCATCCTGCGCGATTCCTACATTGGCGACGGAATGGCCATCCCCTCTTTCTGCAAAAACCCGGAGCGCGCGGCCATTTTATTGGATTACATCAAAACCGATTGGGACACCAACATGCTGCTTGCCGGCGGCGTGGAAGGGCGTCATTACTTCTATGACGAGGAAACCAATACCGTAACCGCCGGTCCCGAGTCGGGCGACTACACCTACCTGGGCTGGAACTGGGGCATTTTCCACGCCGATCTGGCCTGGCCCGCTACCGATGATTCACGGATCAACGCCATCAACCAGAGAATTTACAGCGAGCAGCTAAAGGACGAAGAATGGCCGTACTGGGGCTTTAATTTCGACTACACACCAGTTGCCGCCGAGTGGGCGGTTATCTCCGCCCTGGTCAACGAATACGGTACCTCCTTCAACCTAGGTCTTTTTGGCGATGAGACAGAAAAGGCCTATGAAGAGTTTGCCCAGATGCTCAAAAATGGCGGGTTGGACAAATATATCGAAGAATGGAACCGGCAGCGCAGCGAATTTCTGGCAAACCAGTGACAGTTTCACCGTTGAAGAGAACCTTTTTCCAAAGCGAAGCAAATGTTCTCTCAATGAGATCAGCGTGTATCATTCTCCTTAAAAAGGGAGCGGCGATCCGTATTTTGGATCGCCGCTCCCTTTTCTCTTATCCCTAATAGAAAAATACCAATTATAAATGGATGCCGAACAACTCGCAGGCATTTTTGCACGTCTGGTCAAACAGTTCCTGCAGCTCGATGCCTTTGATCTCGGCTAGCTTGCCGCCGGTATGCACCAACATGGAGGAATCGCACCGAACGCCTCGGGTCGGCTCCGGCGCCATGTAGGGGCAGTCTGTCTCAATCAGCAGACGGTCCATCGGCACCGAGGCGGCGGCCTTCACCGCCTTTTTGGCGTTTTTAAAGGTCACAACGCCGGTAAAGCCGATGTACATGCCCAGCTTTAAAATTTCCTGGGCCATTTCGGCGCTTCCCGAATAGCAATGAACGACCCCGCGGGGCCGGTATTTTTCCAGCAGGTCATAGGTTTCCTGGGTCGCGTCCCGGCTGTGGATGATCACCGGAAGGTCCAACTCCCGGGCCAGGGCCAGCTGCCGCTCAAAATGCTCCCGCTGTGTGTCCCGGTCGCTGGCGTCCCAATAAAAATCGAACCCGATTTCCCCGATGGCAACCACCTTTGGCAGCCGGGAAAGTTCCCGCAGAACATCGTAGTCGGCATCAGTCATATCCTTTACCTCGTTGGGATGGACGCCGATGGCGCTGTAAACGTGGTCATACCGGGCAGAAAGTTCCACCGTCCGGCGGGTGGAACGCATGGAAGACGCCACATCGATAATTCCGCAGACCCCTTGGGAAAAAAGCTGTGGCAGCAGGGTGTCCCGGTCCTCGAAATCCTTTCCGTTGTAATGGCCGTGAGAATCGAAAATATTCTGGTACAAGAAAAACCGTCCTTTCCTTCAAAAGCCGGACGGGAAATCCCGTCCGGCCATTGGGGCTTTATTCAGCAAAGCTTGGCGCCGGCAGGCACCTTGTCCTCCAGCATCACCAGATTTAACTGGCCGTCCTTCTCGGCGGACAACAGCATCCCGTTAGATAGCTGCCCCATCATTTTCCGAGGCGGCAGATTGGTACAGGCCACCACCGTCTTTCCCACCAACTCCTCCGGCTTATAGTATTTGGCAATGCCGGAAAGAATCTGGCGGGTCTGGCCGGAGCCGTCGTCCAGCTGGAATTTTAAAAGCTTTTCGCTTTTGGGTACATTCTCGCAGGCAAGGACCTTGCAGACCGTCATCTCCACCTTAGAAAATTCGTCGATGGTGATGGGCGGGGCGACCGGTTCTTCCTTTTCCTCTTGCGCCGGGGTCCCGCTGGTTTGGGCCAGCTGTGCCAATTCTTTCTCCATGTCGATGCGCGGGAACAGCGCATCGCCCTTCTGTACGGCTGTATCTTTTGGCAGAACGCCAAACTGCGCCGCTTTTTCCCAGGTAAATTCCTCCTCGGAGGCGCCGATCTGCACTCTCGACTTTTCCGCCGTATCCGGCATAAACGGCGTCAGCAGCGAGGACGTAATCCGCAGACACTCCAACAAGTTGTAAAGCACAGCCGCCAAACGGGGTTTGTTCTCTTCCTCTTTGGCCAGCACCCAGGGCGCCGTCTCGTCAATATACTTATTGGCGCGGGAAATAACCTTAAACACCTCGATCAAAGCATTCTGGAACGCATATTTTTCCATCTGCTCTTCGTATTTGCCGCGCAGTTCTTTGGCCATGGTCAAAAGCGCGTTGTCCATCGGGTCTGACTTCTGCTCGGCCGGAAGCTGTCCGCCGAAGTATTTCCCCACCATCGCCACGGTGCGGGAAAGAAGATTGCCAAGATCGTTGGCCAGATCCGCGTTGATGCGGCTGATTAGCGCTTCGTTGGTAAAGTTGCCGTCGGAGCCAAAGGGGAATTCCCGCAGCAGGAAATAGCGAAGCGCGTCCACTCCATAGCGGTTGACCAGGACCACCGGATCGACTACATTCCCCTTGGATTTGCTCATTTTGTCGCCGTCAAACTTCAGCCATCCATGGCCATATACCTGCCCGGGCAGCGGCAGATCCAGCGCCATCAGCATAGCGGGCCAGATAATCGAATGAAAACGGACGATCTCTTTGCCGACGAAATGGACCTGCGCCGGCCAGTATTTTTCGAAGTCGTGGTATTTCTCGTTGCCGTAGCCCAAGGCCGTAATATAGTTGGACAGCGCGTCAATCCACACGTAAACCACGTGCTTGGCGTCAAAATCCACCTGTACCCCCCAGTCAAAGGAGGTTCTGGATACGCACAAATCCTCCAGGCCCGGCTTAATGAAGTTGTTGACCATCTCGTTTAAGCGCGACGGCGGCTCTAAAAAATTGGGATGCGCTTCATAATACGCCACCAGCCGGTCCGCGTATTTGGAAAGGCGGAAGAAGTACGCCTCCTCTTCGGCATCGACCACCTCGCGTCCGCAGTCGGGGCATTTTCCGTCCACCAGCTGGCTCTCGGTCCAGAAGGATTCGCAGGGCGTACAGTATTTGCCCTTATAAGAGCCTTTGTAAATGTCGCCCTGCTCGTATAGTTTGCGGAAAATCTTTTTGATCGACTCCACATGATAATCGTCGGTGGTGCGGATAAAACGGTCGTTAGAAATGTTCATCAGCTTCCACAAATCCTTGATGCCGTCCACAATATGATCCACATACTGCTGGGGGGTAACGCCGGCGGCCTCGGCCTTCTGCTGGATTTTTTGCCCGTGCTCGTCGGTGCCAGTGAGGAACATCACATCGTACCCCTGCATTCGCTTATACCGCGCCATTGCATCGGTAGCCACCGTACAATAGGTGTGGCCAATATGCAGCTTGTCCGACGGGTAATAAATTGGGGTTGTAATGTAGAAACTTTTTCTACCCATGATATGATCCCTCCTGTTTTTTTGTGGGAAAAGGGGGCCCTTTCCGCAATATTCATACTATAGCACAATCTGCCACAAAAAGTAAAGCAGAAAGTCTGGCAGCTGCTTCCTTAATAAAAACGAACTTTTCGTTATTCGCACTCTAAATAGAAAAGGATGTCCGCTTTGCCCTCCTGTTTTGTGTGCCGGTAAACCTGCGTGTCCAGCCCGCCGATCGAAAAGCCGGAACGCAGATAAAAAAGACACGCGCCAAGATTGTTGTCCTGTCCTTGGGTATAGATGCCGCAATACCCCTTTGCTACGGCGATTTCCTTTGCCTTTTCCATCAGCATGCTGCCGACATGCTGTCTTCGGTAAGTCCGATTCACCTTCAGATCGTATAGGTACATATATTTGTAAAACCCAGGCTGCAAAATCGCCAATCCCACACATTTTTCCCCATCATACGCGCCGACAAACACGCTGTCCGGCAGATCGTCGTAACGGTATCCCTCATCCGGAAAACACATCTGCGTGATTTTTTCCGGTTCATACCGGACAGCCTCGTAACTCCAGCGCCCGTCCAGATAGGTCGGGACCAGCTTTCCCTCCAGATTAAACGGCTCATTGGGAAGATTGATGTCCGTTTGATGCGGCTTATCGATGATTTTTATTTGTATCATTCCATGCCTCTTTCTCCTTTTCAAAAACCTCCGCCTGTTTTAGGCGGAGGTTTTTGAAAAGGGTCTATTATTTTGTATAGTTGTCAAAATACCCCTGGACCAGCACGATCGGCGTCCCCTTGTCCCCGCTTCCGGAGGTCAGATCGCACAGGGAACCGATCAAATCGGTCAGGCGTCGGGGGGTTGTCCCCTGGGAGACCATCTGGCCGGTGAGATCCTGATCCTTGTGGCGGATATAGTCGGAGATAGCGTCCTTCAGTTCCTGCCCGCTTAAGTGGGCAAAATCATTGTCCGCCAGGTATTTAAGCTTCAACTCGTTGGGCTGGCCCTCCAGCCCCTTTGTATACGCCGGGGAGACCACCGGATCCGCCAATTCCCAGATTTTCCCTACTGGATCCTTAAAAGCGCCGTCGCCGTATACCATGACTTCCACCTGTTTTCCGGTGGCGTCAAGCACCAGCTGCCGGATTTTTTCCACCACCGGCTCGC
>CAJTQM010000013.1:13626-26483 GCA_910578255.1 uncultured Oscillospiraceae bacterium | reverse complement strand
AGTCCCGGGGGAACAGCTTTACCCGGTCCTCCGTCGCCTTATTGCTGCCCAAAAGGCCGTACCGCTCGTTGTAGCCGCTTCCCTGTACCGGCTGGTTGAGAATTTCGTCCAGACACAGGACCTTTTGGGCGCCGGCCGCCTGCAAAAGCCGCTTGCTGCGGGCGCGGGTGTGGATATCGCAGCAAAGCACGTTTTGTGTGTACCGCAGGATGGTGTGGCAGTCGTTGGCCAAAACAATCTGCACCTCGCAGCCACAGGAGGTAATCAACTCTTTGTAATATTCGATGTAGTCCACCCCGGTAAACAGATGCTTTTGATAGCCGAACAGCTTGCGGTATTCCTCCTCGGTGAGCACGTCGCTCCAAGGGTTAACCCCTTTTTCATCCAGGCGGTCCAGATCAATCAGATGGTTGCCTACCTCGTCCGAAGGATAGCTGAGCATCAGCACCATCTTTTTTACGCCCATGGCAATGCCCTTTAAGCAGATGGCAAAACGATTCCGGCTGAGAATCGGGAAAATCACGCCCAGCGTTTTGTCGGGAAATTTTGCCCGCACGTCTGCCGCGATCTGTTCGGTGGTGGCATAGTTGCCCTGGGCGCGGGCCACGACCGCTTCCGTAACGGCGATCACATCCCGGTCGCCGATGGCAAATCCATCGTTTTTAGCGGCAGCCAGCACGCTTTCAGCTACAATTTTCGCAATATCGTCCCCCTCCCGGATTATCGGTGCGCGAATTCCCCGGGATACGGTTCCAACGAGTCTTTCCAAAATATTTGCCCTCCGTTACAACAGAAAATTTATAGACAGCCTTATTATACACATTTTCCGGCGGCAGGTAAAGCGTTTGCCGTACAAAAACTATGCGCCGAAAATCTGCCTTTGAAGCTTGCGGGCCGACGGTGTGCCCGCAAGCCCTCCTTCCGCCGTTTCTTTAAGGGATGCCGGCATCAAATCGCCGATTCGCTTCATAGCGGCAATGACCTCGTCGGCCGGGATGGCGCTTTCAATTCCCGCCAACGCCAGCTCTGCCGCTGTAAACGCGTTGGCCGTTCCCATGGCGTTGCGCTTGATGCAGGGGATTTCCACCAGTCCCGCCACCGGATCGCAGACCAGGCCCAGGATGTTCTTGAGCGCGATGGCTGTGGCATGGGACACCTGCCGCGGCGTTCCACCGGCCATCTCCACCAAAGCGGCGGCGGCCATGGCCGAGGCGCTGCCGCATTCCGCCTGACAGCCTCCCTCTGCGCCGGAGATGCTGGCGTTTTGCGCAATGACCATACCGATGGCTGAAGCGGTGAACAAAGCCTGGACCGCCACATCCTCCGAAAGCTTATACTCCTCCTGCATGGTCAGCACCGCCGCCGGGATAATCCCGCAGGATCCAGCAGTGGGCGCGGCGACAATCCGGCCCATACAGGCATTCCACTCCGATACCGCCAGCGCCCTGACCATCGCCATGCCAAACAAATGGCCGCAGATATTTTTCCCATCGTCCACCCAGCATTTCATCTGAAAGGCCGCGCCGCCGGTCAGCCCGCTGGCGGAACGCAGGTCTGGATAAATCCCATCGACAACCGACTGACGCATCACCCTCAGGCTTTCTTCCATCGTATGGTAAACCTGCTCCGGTGTCTGCTCCAGCTGTTCGGCCTGCTGCTCTAAAATCAAATCGGAAATGCGGCAGCTTCGCAAAATCGCCTCCTGTACCAACCCTTCTACCGAAAGATAATTGATCACAAATTTTCCTCCTTACTGGGGCGCCAGCACCGTTGAACTGATGATGTTGGGAAGCTTCTCCAACTCCCCATTCAGCTGGCTGCTCACCGGGGAATCCACCTCCAGCGTCATCACCGCAAGGCCGCCTTTTTGTCTGCGGCTGAGCCGAAAGCTGCCGATATTGATGTTTCTCTCCGCCAGAAAATGGGTGACCGCCGCAATGGTCCCCGGCGTATCGTTATGCAAGATGATAAAGGTCGCCGCCTCGCCGGAAATCTCCACCTCCATGCCGTTGACCTTGTGGACCCGGATATTGCCGCCGCCAATGGAAGCGCCCTCCAGCGAAACCGTTTTGCCGCTGGCGCCGGTCAGGGTGATCAGCGCCGTGTTGGGATGGGCATCGTCGATATGGATCTCGGAAAACGAAACCTCCAGCCCCCGCTGCTTTGCCAAGGCCATACTGTCTCGGATCCGGCCGTCGCTGGGCTCCATCCCCATAATACCGGCGGTCAGCGCCTTGTCGGTTCCATGGCCTTTATAGGTCTTGGCAAAGGAGCCGTGTAGTCCGATTTCGGCCTTGACCGCCTCCTCCCCCAGCAGCGCACCGGCGATTTTCCCAATCCGGACCGCGCCGGCGGTATGGGAACTGGAGGGTCCGATCATCACCGGGCCGATAATATCAAAAACATTCACAGCGAAACCTCCCCACTGTCCGTATTCTGCTTTCAGTATAACCCATGCTTCCCGAAAAAGCTACAGAATTTTTGGGGTTGTCCAAAAAAGGGGTTGACAAATTGGTTTAACAGTATTAGACTGATCGTGTTGGTTTAATAGTGTTAAACTAAAAAGGGAGGTCAAAAAATGGAAGAGTATAAACTGGGCCAGATGGAAACCCGATTCGCCGAACTGATCTGGGAAAACGCGCCCGTTTCCTCCGGCGAGTTGGTCAAGCTGTGCCAAAAAGCGTTGGAATGGAAAAAATCCACCACCTATACCATGCTGCGCCGGCTGTGCCAACGGGGGATTTTCCAGAATCAGGACGGTGTAGTATCCCCTTTGCTGACAAAGGAAGAATTTCACGGGCTGCAAAGCGAAAAATTTGTGGAAGAGACCTTTCAGGGTTCCTTGCCTGCCTTTCTCGCCGCCTTTACCCGGCGAAAAAAGCTGACCGATCAGGAGATTGAGGCGCTGGAAAGGCTGATTCGCCAGGAAGGGGGAAAATAGGATGCCGGATATGCTGTTTTTACAGATTCTCAACATGAGCCTGACCGGAGGCTTCGCCGTTCTTTTTGTACTGCTTGCCCGCGCCGCGTTGTACAAAGCGCCGAAAAAATTTGTCTATCCTCTTTGGGGGCTGATTCTTTTTCGATTGTGCTGCCCTTTTTCTTTGGAAAGCATCTTCAGCTTCGTCCCCAGCAAAGAGGTTTTCCCCACCGAACTGCTCACCTCCACCAACCGTTTTGATTGGCAGATTCAAAGCGGCTTTACGGCCATCGACCAGGCGGTAAACCCCGTTTTGATGGAATCCTCCCCCTCCGCCATGACCAGCCGTCTTTCGGTTCTTGCCTGGATCTGGCTGGCCGGAGCGGCCGGGATGCTTTTGTATAGTCTGATTTCTTTTATCCGGCTGCGGCAAAAACTGGTTGGCCGGGTGCGGCTGCGGGAAAACATCTATCTGGCGGATCACATCGCAACCCCCTTTGTCATGGGCATTCTGCGGCCCAAAATCTATCTTCCCTCCTCTTTGGGAGAAAAGCAGCGGCAGTATATCCTTTTGCACGAAAGCGCCCACATCCGCCGTCTGGACCCTTTTTTCCGCGCTGCCGCCTTTGTAGTGCTTTCGATCCACTGGTTTAATCCGCTTGTGTGGGCGGCGTTCTGGCTCAGCGGCCGGGACATGGAAATGGCCTGCGACGAAAGCGTGATGCGGCAGATGGACACAGACATCCGCCGGGAATACGCCCAGACCCTTCTGCATTTTGCCGCCGGCCGGGGGAATATTCTGGCGGTTCCTCTGGCCTTTGGAGAAAGCGGAACCAAGGTCCGGATTAAAAACATCCTGCGCTACCATAAGCCCCGCTGGTGGATCATCGCGGCGGCGGCAATGGTTCTGGCGGCTTTGTGCGTGGGGCTTTTGACCAGTCCTGCCAGCGCCAGCCGGCAGGCGCAGCGTTTTGAAGCGTATTTTGCCCAATGCTGGCAGCAGGTTGAAGGAGCCGAGGAAGGCATGTCCCAGCCCAGAGGATCCGTCTTTTGGACCGATCTGGACGAAAACGGCGTGCCGGAATTGTATCTGACCTATTCTACCGGGATGGGAAAGCAAACCGGTCTGCTGGCGTACGATCTCAGCGGCGAAGATCCGGTGGAACTGGGACAGGGCTATCTTGGCTTTGCCTGGGATGAAAATACCCAGCTTCGTTTGGGAAAAAACAGCGGCGGACCAGTCCTGATCCTAACAGGGGAAACCCCTGCCGGCGCCGCCAATCCCGACCGTTTTTACGAGGAAATCTACCTTACCTATTCGGACGGGGCCTATTCTCTTGACGCGTTGGCATATTCCCAGAATCAGGATACCCAACTTCATACAGATCTTGCCACCGGCCAGACCTTCTCTCCGGCGGAATTCGACAGCTACAAGCAGCAGCGCTTTTTGCTGGAGAGCACATATGTGGTCCTTGCCGTAGAAAAACCGATCGACTATTTCGAAAAAGAGGGCGAGTTGGCAAAGGAAATCAGCCGTCAGCTGCGGCGGTGGGAATCCTTCCATCCTACCGCCAAAAACAGAGACGGCTCCTCCTCTTCCCCCGCCAGACAAAATGCCACCGCCGTACTCACCTTCCCCGCCTATCAGGAGGGCCGCACCGAATATAATGGGTCCATCTATGATGTGGAACCCTTTACCCTTCGTCTGGACCTGCCCGCCGGGTGGACGGCCGCTCTGCCGCCTCCGGAAGAACGGGATGCCTCCGCCGCAGGCTTTACGCCGGTCTACCTCATGGCGGACGGCCAGGTTAAGGCTGTTGTCAGCTACAACGTTTTCCAGTTGTATGAAGAAGAAATCCCCTTGGAGGATTTTTACAAAACCGTCTACCCCTTTCTGCGGCTGGGCAGTCTGTATTGGTGGGACACCTATACGCCCATCGTCTCTTCCCAAACGGCCGAAACCGCCCTGGCCACCGTCTTTTACAAAGAGCCGGTGGAAGGGCAGGATGCCGCCGCCTTGCCGGAGACCTCCGTTCCGGGGATTCTTTCCTATGACAAAGAGCGGCTTGTCTATATCGCCATCCAGTTTTCCGACGACTCCCTCCCCCTCGAAGAACTGCGCGCCGTGGCAAAAAGTGTGTCGATCGGCGAGAATAGGTAAAATTTGAAAATTTAACAATTTTTAAAAAATTTGTTGAAATTTCTTATGTATTGTGGTATCTTAATAGTAAGAAAAGTCACTTTCTCCTACCTCAGAATATATTGGTATTCCAATTTCTCGACGAGTTGTATAAAGCGGTCAGTTATAGTGCAAAGTGCGGGTACATCTATTAAGAAAAGGCTACGAAAGTAGCCCTTTCTTGTAAAGGAGAATGCTCTTATGAAAAAGAAACACGTCATAATAATTTCTTGTTTCGTCATACTCGCCGCTTTTATTTGTACGTTTTATTTTTTGTTTACCGACTCCGAGATCCAGCCTATCGATACTGTTTTGGAAGAACGCGGCGGTATTATTGCAGTATATGACAAAACCATCCTGTTTATGGAAATACATGATCAAAACGCGGATTTCTTCGTCTACGATCCAGCTGCAAAATGCGGCATCCATATTGATACAATCGAAAATGTAAAAATGATTTCACATGAAATGATTTTAGAGGGTCATTTTCTGTACGCCAATATCATCTTAAATGAAAAAGGCGATCCGTCTTATACGTATAAAATCAATCTGAGGGACCGATCGGCCACCCCGATTCATAAAATAGAATCTTACGACACCTTTGCCCCTATCGCAAAACGGGGAGACGAAATCGCTATTTTGGAATGCAAAACATCCGATAATATCCATGGAGAAAGTATAATCAGCACCTTTCGCAACTCTGCAGACAGCAATATCTTCCTTACCTTCAAATCAAATCGAGAAGACTATAGCGGAGAATATGTTTGGGATTTTTCCGTTTTCGAAAATTCCCTGTTCACTCTGACGGATCATTGGACTGAAAACAAAATCTTTTTAGAAGAATATGATTCCCATTCTGAAAAGGTCGACAGTTTGGACATTACAAAAACGATGGATTATTTGGAAAAACAAAGGGTGAAGGTTTTTTCCGTATTCAAACGCTTTGCCTTTATCAGCAACGTTTCAAGATCAAGTGTGCTTTTGTCTATTTCCGGCAACGAAGCGTTTCACGTTGTCGAATCTTCCTACGAGACACCTTTTGTCAAAGCAGTATCCAATAATGATGAACCGATATTTTTTATCTCCAATTCTCCGTTTGTCTTTTACCTGGATGAAGAAAACGGCAAATTGATTCAAACGAAAATAAAGCTTGGCGAAGAATGCAGGATCAAAAATCTGTATATCGGAGAGAACATGACGGTTTTGACCCTAAAGGATACAGATGAAATCTATATGATTGACACCAAGGATTTGTTTTCCGGGCGCAAAAAGACCTTCTCTTTAAAAAACAAAACGTACGTCGCCACCGAAGAAGGACTGCGAAAAAAGGGATAGCGTTGGTACATACACACAAAAAGGACCGGAGAAACTCCGGTCCTTTTATGCTTTTTCAGGCGCCTTAAATCGTATCCAAAATTTCCAGCATCTGCTCCACCGTCGGCATATCAATGCTGTTTTTGGCATAGTGGGCGTAAGATACGCATCCGTCCGGCTCCACCACAAACAGCGCCGGCAACTGCTGCTCGTTGCCCTCGTACCGTCCATGGACAAAGCCGGATTCCTTCACCTTCCGCTTTTTTTCCTCCAGCCGGGCAATGTCCTCCAAAGAGGTGGGCATCCGCTCCTCCTTAGTTTCGGTGGCCGGGATCTCTAACGTCCGATAAATCTCCTGGTCCTGGTCGCAGATGATGTGAAACGGCAAGGGGCTGTCCTTCAGATCCTCCCGCACAATGGCCGGATCGCTTTGCATGACCACATAAACCTGCGCGCCCTTTGTGAGAAAATCGTCGTACCGGGCCGCGATCTGATGCACATCATACCGGCAGGTGGTGCAGCCGATATAGCGCAGCACCCAAAAAACTGTGCGGCCGCCTTTTAAAACCGATTCAGTGGTTAGGCCGTCCTCCGACTCGGTCCGAAAGGTAAAGGAGGGCATTTTGTCCCCCACCTGCAGTTTTGCCATAGTCTATCGCTCCTTTTTCATGTTTTTCCAGCACTACTTTTCCTTCTTATCCTTTTTGTGCGTCAACGCCAGGCAGAAAAACGCCGCCCCCAGGCAAAAATTCGTGACGGACAAATGCTTTGTTTCCTGGCTAAAAAGGTGAATCGCAGCGCTTATAAAAGAGCAGGCGGACGCAACAAAATAACAATACCGTGTAACTTTTTCTTGATCCTTCATCCAAACTAACCTCCAACCGGCCGGGCTTTGTGTTGTTTTTATTCTATCCCGATTGTGCATTCAAGTCAAGGATTCCGCAGAATCGACAAGGTTTTTATAAAGCGGCGCCAAAAACAAAAGGGAGTTTTGCCCATCACCCTTGGAAAGCGGGGCGAAACGCGCTATAATTTTTGTATCATCAAAAGAGAGAAGGGTCAAAAATGAAAAGCGACATCTTCAGCTTTTCGCTGGCGCAAAGAGATTGTTTTGTCTACTCCCCGCCGAACGACGGGCAAAAGGATTGCCGCTTGCCGGTGATCTACGGCTGCGGGGAATCGCCGGAGGATTGGGAGCCGGTGGTCCAAAGGCTGGAGCCGCAGCTTTTGGAGGAACCTGGCCCGTTTTTCTTCGTGGGCGTCGGCGCCGACTGGGAACGGGACCTTACCCCCTGGCCCGCTCCCGCTGTTTTCCGCGGCTCCCCGGACTTTTCCGGCGGCGCCGGGGATTTTTGGCGGGACGTCTGTGAAACCGTCAAGCCGTTTGTAGACAGCCGCTTCCCCACCCTTCCCGATCCGGCTCACACCGCCGCATGTGGATATTCCCTGGGCGGATTGGCGGCGTTGTACGCCTTGTATATCCGGCCGGAAATCGGCCTGGCCGCCAGCATTTCCGGCTCTTTGTGGTACCCTGGCTGGCTGGATTTTATGGAAAAACACACACCGGCTTTTCCCGGCGCACAGGTTTTTCTCTCCTTAGGGCGGCGCGAGGAAAAATCCCGCCACCCACTGATAGGGAAAATCGGCGACTGTACCCGTGCCGCTCAAGCGCTTCTTTCTGAGCAGCTGAATCGGCAGGTTCCCCTCGTCTGGAACGACGGCGGGCACTATCATCAGATCCCGCAGCGAAAGGAACAGGCCCTTTGCTGGATCGCCCGGCAAATGCGGTGACATATGGAAAAATCCGCCGGCTGGGGCGGTCCTTTCGCAAATTGCCAAAGGACCCCGCAAACCGACGGATAATATCCATATTTATTCTTTTGGGTTTCCAAACCGGTCGAACCGTTTTCGCAGAGCCCGCTCAGTGGGCAGGATCACGCCGATTACCGGAACCATCAATACAAAAAGCAAAATAGTTGTCAGCGTCTCAAAGCAATTGACCTTTCTGGTGAAAAGCAATAGCGGCACCGATACAACGAAACTGATGATCCCGCTATAAAACCAGATTTTCCCCGCGTATTGATGGGCAAAAAGCCAGGTCCGGCGGTTTTTCATCGACATGCTGGTCCGGTAGCCGTAAAGACTGTTGATATCCTTGGGAGGCCGATGCAAAAACAGCCAGCCAAACCCAATCATGGTGGCGCAGAGCAAAACCGTATAGACCATAGCCGACCAAAACAGGATCTCCTTTTCCATGAAACGCCCTCCTTAAAACTTCCGGCTTCCGCCCCCATGGCTGCGCCCACTGCTGGAAATCCGCGTGGAGGAACCGCCAAAGCTGCGGGCTCCGCCGCCGTGGGTGCGCCCGCTGCTGGAGGTATGGGTGGACGATCCGCCGAAGCCGCCGCTGCCGGCCGGAGGCTGCCGGGGAATCCGCCGGGTGGCTACATGCTTGTCGATGAGCCGGTCCTCTTTGTGGGACAGTTCTAAAAAGCTGTAATCCCGGTAGGACTTGGGGCGGGCCTGTTTTTTTCCGGATCCTCCTGTGCCAAAATAGATCGCAGGTACGGCAATTCCACCGATGATCAGACTAATCGGAAGCGCTGTGCCCAGCGCCCGCCCCCAGGATCTGGTCCGGGCCGGCGTTGGGGAACCCTCCCCTTTAGGACCGGTTGGAGAAACATCCTGGGCGGCATAGCTTTCCACCCGCTCCAAAAATGCATTGGAGGCCCGGGCAATATCCCCCTGGGACAGATATCCGACTACCTCGTCTAAAATTGCGTCGATTCTCGTATCGGACAAAAGCCGGATGCCATACCCGCAGGTGGAAACTGCCACCTCAGAAGCGCCCATATCGATAAGCAGCAGGACGCCGCTGTAGTCTTTTCCTTCGCCGAAACCGCCCTCATCGTAAAAATCGTCGGCATACGCCTGGGCGCTTTTCCCTTCGGTATCCAAAGCCGTCACGACCACCAGATCCAAGGACGTTTCTTTTTGCAGCCGGGCGATGGTGCTCTCCAGTTCGGTCTCTTCTTCACCTGTAAAGAGATCCGCGCCGTCGTACACCCGCCGCTGTTGGGCGGCCGCCGAAAGCAGTCCCATCCCCCAAAACAACGATACGCACACGAAGACACAAAACAGCCGTTTTACCATAGAAAATATCCCCCCAATGTCAAAAGAACCAGGGAAATCCCGCTGACTGCGCCGAACAGTGTCGCCAGCCGCCCTTTGCTGATGGGCAAAGCGCCGTTCATATCGCCGTTTTGACCATTCATGGCAAAATAATATTGCTTTCCGCGATACTGATAGGTCAAAATCCACGCGGGAAGCAGCAGATATTTCCAGTCTTCGCCGACAGGACTTAATTCGCAGTTTTGGATTGATACGCCCTGAAAGCCGCCGACCGTGTCCCGCACAAGCCGCTCGGCATTTTGGCGCTGTTCTTCGCGCAGCCTTGCGGCCAGCTGTTCCTTTTCCCGGTCCCGCCGCTCCGCCTGAAAGCCGGACAGATACGCTGGAGAAAAAGGCACCGCCTTTGCGTAATCATAGGTGAGGATTCCCTCCAGCAAAGAGGTTTCCTCCCGCCGCAACGCCGGCATATCGTAGTTGTTTATCCGTAGTTCCCCCTCTCGGGACAGCTGGTAAACGCTGGTCTCGGTGTACTCCAAATCCCCGACGCGCCAAACCCGGGTCTGCCGGGCCGTGACTGTGGCGGACAGGCTGCTTTGGCTGCTGGCCAGCCAAAAGGGGAAATAAACGCCGCTGAGTTTTTCCAGCTGGGATTGGGAAAAAAAGCGCCGGTCCACAAAGGGATTTTTCCGGCTCCAGCGAAGAAACCGCTCCTTCGCCTGCTCCTCCCCCACGGCGAAGGGGATCATGAGATCCGGTTTCCAATGACCGGAAACCCGCCCCTGCAATGTCACCGGGTTATGGCAGTAGTAGCAATAGGTGGCGGCAGTGGTTCCGGTGGTCAAAATCTGCGCGCCGCAGGAGGGGCATTGGTAGGACTGCGCCTCCTCCCCGTCCTCCTGCGGATTTTCCGACGGCTGATTATCCTGCTCCGGAACCAGCCTTTCGATCTCCTGCCGGGTAAAGCTGCTGCCGCAGTAATCGCACACAAAGTTCTGCGACTGGGGCCGAAAGGTCAATTCCGCGTCGCAGTTCGGACATTTACAGGTCAAAACCGACATGCCTGACCCCGCCTTTCAAAAAAGAATTGGATCACAGTTTTTCCCCGCATTGGGGACAGAATTTCGGCGCCGATCCTTTGCCGGTTTCGATTGCCGTGCCGCATTTGGGGCATTTTCCCTCTGGCTGCGGCTTTGGCTGGCCGCACTGGGTGCAAAAGCTTCCCTGGCAGACCGTGTGGCATTGGGGACATTCCCAGCCGCCGGCCGGTTCCGGCTTTTTCGCGCCGCACTGGGAACAGAACCGGCTTTCCTCTTTGTTTTGGGCGCCGCAGGCGCACTGCCATCCGCCGGAAGAAGCCTCCTTTTGCCGCATCTGCTGCTGGTTCGCCTGGGAAAAGGCCGCCGCCATTCCGCTACCGGACTGCATGCCCATGCCAACGCCCATAAACCCGGCCGCCGCACCGTTGGCGTTGGAGCCTGCGGCCTCGATCCCTCGGGCCATCGCCCCCTGCACGTATCCCTCCCGGATCGCCGCGTCGGACAACATGGCGCCCTGATTGCGCATCTGAATCAGCTTTTGCGACTCCTCGTCGTAAGAGATGCTGGCGATTCCCACCGACTGCACCTCAATGCCGCGCATCAGCCTCCAATCCTCGTCTAAAATGGTGCTCATGTAGCGGCTGAGTTCCCGCCCTTTGGAGGGGACGTAGGAAATGCGCACCCCATCGGCGGACATCTGGTTGATCGCCGCCTGCAAAGCCTCCATAAACTCGGAAAAATACTGCTCGTTGATGTCCTCAATCTGCACCCTGTCCCGATTGCGGGGGATTGCTTCGGCGTAAAAGCGCAGCGGGTCGGTGATCTTGATGGAATAGGTCCCGTGGGTGCGCAAAAATAACTCCGCGTTATACATCCCGTCAAAATAACTGATTGGATTTCTGGTTCCAAATCGAATCCCCTTGATCTCCTGCAGGTTGACAAAGTAGATTTTCTGCGCGCCGGAGGATACGCCGCCGAACTTCACCCGGCGGAAGGACTCCTCCAGCGCCTCTCCAAACTGGCCGTTGAACAAAGATGGGGCGGCGGTATTCTCCACCTGGTAGTAGCCCTCCTCCGCCGTGTAATCCACCACCTTGCCGCCGTCTAAAAGCATCATAAACTGATTGGGATATACATGCACCACCGAGCCGTTGCTGATGGTGTCCGCCGTCCCCTTGCGGTTTTGGCCCCGTTTGTCTTTTGGCCGCACCGCCACACCCCGGGTAAAGACCGTGTGCTCCCCCATGTCGTCCGGCTCAATGACCTCCAGCCACTGGTCCGCCAGCGCGCCGCCGGCAGCCCCGGCAATCGCCTTGATAATTCCCATCGCATTTCTCTCCTATCTTGATGGCAGCTTTCTGCCATTTGATTGCTTTTTATGGTAATCATTCTACCATGAAGGCAAAGCCGCACATGGTAGAATTGGCCATACCCGTAGGGCGGCCATCAAAATCAAGTATAATAGCGGCTCTGTCGCTATTATACCGCGAAACGCCGGGGCGCGCAATGGAAAATCCAGCGTCGGCGCGGCAAAATCCTGCACGATAAACACAAAAAGCATCCGGAAGAAAAAACTTCCGGATGCTTTTTTGCGCCTGACACGGACCGTTCTTGTCTCAGCCTTCCCGACCCGGCAGAGGGGCCGAGTGGATCTGGAACTCGTCATCCAGCCAGAAAACGACCGTATTGTCCGGCGAGACGACGATTTTCCGGACAATACGGTCCTTGACAACGGTTTCATACGCCATTGTATCAAGGTCAAGGAAGAGGATTTCGTAGGAAAAAATCTCCGCCGGATCCTTCGGCGCCGGATCCTCCGGAGCCTTTGAAATACTGGCAACCGCCTTTCCTTGGTCCTCCAGATAAACCATCTCCTCGATTTTCACAGCCAGCTGCCACTGGCCCAGCAGTTTTCCCGTATCATCGTAAAAATCCAGCTGGGTTTGTCCCAGAATGGCCCCGTCCTGCTCGTACTCCTGGGCGCAGCGGAACACAAAGCCCTCTTCCAGGCAGTCGATCCGATAGGTCAGCGGATAAGGCGCGGGATAGGAAGAAATGGCGTACAGCTGCCGGCCCTGTAAGGTGCAGCAGCGCAGCTGGGCGGTACGATCCTCAAAAACGGACCAGTAAAAAACAAAATCGTCTTTTGTGTTGGACAGCATATGATAAACGGAATAGGGATGCCATTCGTCTCCCCCCGGATTTTCCTGCGGCCGGTCGAGGATGGCCGTCTTTTGGGTTTCTATATCCAGGACCTTTACTTCAAAGGTGTCAT
>CAJTQM010000013.1:0-13612 GCA_910578255.1 uncultured Oscillospiraceae bacterium | reverse complement strand
GCACTTTTTCTGCGCGGCGTTGTACCGGATATCTCGCTGATATGCGGGAGGGATTTCCAGAATCGACTCCAGATTTCCCATCTGCGCCTTGTAAACCGCATCCCCCGTGAACAAAAGCGCATTTTCCCCGTCATAGAAAAAGGGAACGCCGTACATGTTTCTTGTCTTGCCTGTATAAACCACGTCGCGGATGTTTTCATAGGACAGTTCCCCGTCTGTCGAAATCCAGCCGTAGCCGATCGTTTGATCCGAAAGGCTTTCCAGTTCCAAAAGCAGGTGGGATGCATCGAAAAAGCAAAAATCCCTGATTCTATAAGGATCGGCGCCGACCGGCTCGTCTTCTTCCCCGCTTTTTGAAAGCACCTCGGAAGTCTCCAACGGTTCGTAAGACCGTGAAGCCGTTTCCCCGCCGGAAAGCGTTTGAGAAGTCAGGTTTTCGCTGCCCTCACCGCCTCCAAAGCAGGCCGGCAGCAGCAGGAGGAGACAGAACAGAAAAAATCCCCTTGTAAAATGTTTCATATTATCCCCACATATCATTTTAACGATCATGCTGATTGTATACTAAACATTCTTACATTTCAAGCATAAAATATAATATTTTCAAATATTTCCCTTTTCTTCGTACTCCAAAATGTCGCCGGGCTGGCAGTGCAGCGCGTGACAGATGGCGTCCAGCGTCGAAAAACGGATGGCCTTCACCTTCCCGGTTTTCAGGTTGGAAAGATTGACCTGCGAGATTCCCACCTGGCGCGCCAATTGGTTTAAGGGAATTTTCCGGTCGGCCATCACCCGGTCTAAACGCAGTATAATTGCCATTTCACCACACCTCACAGCGTTTCGTCATGCTCTTTTTGCAAAAGTGTCCCATAGTCAAAGATTCCCGCCGCTGCCCAGAAAACCATCCCGGACAGTACGGCGCCAACCGGCAGTCCACCCGGGAAAAACGACCAGATTCCCCCGGCAAAAGTCCCAAACAAAACAGTCTTTCCCAGCTGGGGAAGAACCCCTCCCAGACACAAAAGCGCGCCAATCCAGCGCAGACACCGGCCGCTTTTTTCCGTAAAAGGATTTTCCTGCACCGCGTCAAACAGCAAAAAGGCCAGCAAAAGTACCGTCCATTGGAAAACGCCGCCCAAAAGACTCATCCCGCTTTCGATCAGATAGGCTGCCTTCACCGCAGTCAATTCCGACGCCGGCGCAAAATATCCCTGGCGGATCAGTACCGAAAACGGCCCGGCAGAAATCGCCCATCCGCCAGACGCGACAGGCTCTGCCTGCATCTGCGGCTGCGGACAAAATAAACCGTAAATCCATCCCGCCAGCGTCCATAAAAGCAGGATTGCGGCGGCGATTGTCAGCAATTTAAAAATCCCGCAAAGACGTCCGGTGCTTTTTTGCATGGTACGCAGTTTCATCTCCATTTGTATCCAACCCCTTTCACAAGTCCATTATAAAGAGGGATATGCGGTTTGTCAATAAAAATATAATGAATATCATTATATTTTTATTGACATTCATGTTTGCGATTCTATAATCGTATAGCAGAGGTTTTCGAATCGCAAAAGGCTTCCCTCCCCGGCTTCCGGCGGAAGCAGCGCTCTGGCAATCGGTAAAAGTTCTTCCGACGGCCGATCCATTCTTTTTAAAAGCGCATAATCCCCGTCAATCCGGACCAGCAAATACTCATAGGGTCCCATTTTTTCTCCTTTCCGGTCCTGCCCATAGGGCGGCCATCAAAATCTGTATAATGACGATTTTATCGTTATTATACTATATAGACAGGACAAAGAGCAAAACCCCTCCCGCATTCTGCCGAAAGAGGCCGTCACCAGCGGTTTTTTCCCGTTTTCTTGGGTTTTTACCGGGAAAAGTCCTGTGGCGATCTTGCCTTTTTCTTTTAAAATGTTATAATCAGTCTTGCACCTATTTTCAATTTGTGATTTTGTAAATATTTTGAGGATTAGGAAAAATGAATATCATTATCGTCGGAGACGGCAAGGTCGGGCTCACCCTGACCGAGCAACTCTCCAAGGAAGAGCATGACATCGTTATTATCGACAAAAATCCCACCGTGCTGCAAAACTCCCAGGAAACCTTTGATGTGATGGTGGTGCCGGGAAATGGAGCCAGCCGTCAGGTCCTTTTAGAGGCTGGCGCCGAAAAAGCGGACCTGGTCATTGCCGCTACCTCGGCGGATGAAATCAACCTTCTTTGCTGCCTGACCGCCAAGAAGCTGGGCTGCACCCACACCATCGCCCGGGTGCGCAATCCCGAATATGCCGGACAGCTGGTCTTTTTAAAGGACGAACTGGGGCTGAGCATGGTAATCAATCCCGAAGCCACCGCCGCCCGGGAAATGTTTCAGATTTTGCAGTTTCCCTCTTTTCTCAACCGGGACCGTTTTGCCAAAGGGCGAGTGGAAATCGTTGAGTTGAAGGTGGAAAAAGGGTGCACGATCATCGGTAAGCACCTGTACGAGTTGCATGACAACGCCAAGGTCAAGGTTTTGGTCTGCGCGGTCGAGCGCGGAGATCAGGTCTATATCCCCTCCGGCAATTTTCAGATTGAAGAGGGGGACAAGATCCACGTTACTGCCGAAACCCAGAATCTGACCAAGCTGATCCACTATCTGGGGATCCCCCTGCCCAAAATGCGGGACGTGGTCATTGTGGGAGGAAGCCGTTTAGGATACTATCTGGCGGAGATGCTTTTGCGCTCCGGCGTAAAGGTAAAAATCATTGAGATTGACTACGACCGGTGTATGCAGCTTTCGGAACTTCTGCCCAAAGCGCTGGTAATCAATGGAGACGGCTGCCAGCAAAAGCTTTTGAACGAGGAAATTTACGGAAAGGCCGACGCGGTCATCTCGCTTTTGAATATCGACGAGGTGAATCTGGTCATCTCTATGTACGCCAAAAAGCTAGGTGTACCGAAGGTCATTGCCAAAATCGACCGAATCGAATATATGAACGTGTTTAAGAATTTTGCAGAGGATTCTTTGATCAGCCCCAAGAACCTGATCTGCAACGACGTGCTTCGTTATGTGCGGGCGGTGAGTAACAGCGAGGAAGGCTCCATGCTCACCCTGTACCGGCTGGTCAACAACCAGGTTGAGGCCATTGAATTTCTGGCCGGAAAAGACACCTATTATCTGGATGTGCCGTTTTCGAAGGTTCCCATGCAGCCGAATCTGCTGATTGTATCCATCCGGCGCGACGACCGAACCATCTTCCCCACCGGCAATGACTGTATCCAGCTGGGGGATCGGGTGGTGGTGGTCACCACTGAAAACAACCGGTTTTATGAGTTAAACGATATTTTCCTTTAATAGAGTCTTGTCTAAATTTTCAAAAAAGGATTTTTGACGCGCTATGAATTTACGTATGGTTTCTCTGCTCATCGGCAAGATCCTGCTGATTGAGCTGATTACCCTGGCGCCTCCCACCGCGATTTCCCTTTATTATCACGAGGCAGCGGCGGTGAAGGCTTTTGTCGTCACCATGATTCTTCTGGCCTTGACCGGCTTTTCTTTGTGCTGTGCCCGGCCGAAGGTCAAGGCGTTTTACGCGGCGGAAGGGTTTGTGGTCACTGCCCTGTCCTGGTTGGTGATCTCGTTCTTTGGAGCGGTCCCTTTTTATCTCAGCGGCGCAATCACCAATCCGGTCGACGCATTTTTTGAGGTGGTTTCCGGCTTTACCACCACCGGCGCCAGCATCCTGTCCGACGTGGAGGCGCTTCCCATGGGCCTTTTGTACTGGCGAAGCTTTACCCATTGGCTGGGCGGCATGGGGGTGCTGGTCTTTCTGCTGGCGATTATCTCTTTCGGCGGTGGAGGCGGCTACTCTTTGCATCTGCTGCGTGCCGAAAGCCCCGGTCCAAACGTGGGTAAGATTATGCCAAAGCTTCGGCAGAGCGCCATGATGCTGTATATCATTTATATTGCCCTAAGCGTGATTGAGGTTCTGCTTCTCTTGGTCGGGGGAATGCCTTTGTTCGACAGCTTATGTACCATGTTCGGCACCGCCGGAACCGGCGGATTTTCTGTAAAAAACGCCAGCATGGCGGCATATCCCAGCGCCTATCTGCAAAACGTGGTCACTGTTTTTATGGCGCTGTTCGGCATTAATTTTTCCGTTTTCTTTTTGCTTTTGACCCGGGATTTTTCCCAGGTCCTGCGCGATGAAGAACTGCGTTGCTATTTGGGGATCATGACCGTTTCGGTGGTTTTAATCGCCACAAATATTTACTCTTTGTACAATTCCTGGGGAAAGGCGTTTCATCACGCGGCCTTTCAGGTATCCTCCATTATGACGACTACCGGTTTTGCAACGGCGGACTTTAATCTCTGGCCGGAATTTTCCCGGACCATCCTGATCCTGTTGATGTTTATCGGCGCGTCCGCCGGCTCTACCGGCGGAGGTATGAAGGTATCGCGATTGATCATCTGCTTAAAATCGGCGGCCAAAGAGATCAGCCGGATGCTTCATCCCAAAGCGGTGAGGGTGATCCGCATGAACCAAAAGGCGCTGGATACCCGGGTGGTCCGCGGCGTAAACGTGTTTATGACCATCTACTTTTTTACGGCGGCCCTTTCCTTTTTGCTGATTTCCCTGGACAATTTTGGCATGATTACCAACTTTACCGCTGTGGTTTCCTGTTTAAACAACATCGGTCCCGGACTGGAATTTGTCGGTCCTACCGGGAATTTCGCCCTTTTTTCCAATTTCAGCAAACTGGTCCTTTCCGCCGATATGCTGTTGGGCCGACTGGAGTTCTTCCCGCTTTTAATCCTGTTCGGCCCGTCCACCTGGCGCAGGAAAAAGCAGCCGAAAATCCGATAGAAAAAACCGTCTCCCTTTTGGGAGACGGTTTTTTATCCGCAAAAATCCCGCCATCTGTCCGGCCAGAAATGCAAACAGCTGCTTTTATACCATCCGATGATTTTTCCATTTTCCGCTGACTACCCGCCAGACAAACAGGGCGATCCGAAAAACCCAGTCGATGTACATAGCCGTCCACACGCCCAGCACACCGAAACCCCAATATTTTCCGATCAAAAAGCTGAAGCCGATCCGGAAGGTCCACATGGAAAAAACGGAAACCAGCATGGTGAATTTTACGTCCCCCGCCGCCCGCAGGCCGTTTGGCAGGGTAAACGCCGCCGGCCAGAGGACCGCCGCTGTCAGGCAGTGCCAGACCATAATTTCCCGGGTGATGGCGGCAGTCTCATTGGAAAGATGGTACATCGCCAACATGGGGTTAATTAAAAAATACATCAAAACATTTAAGCTGATCATAAACAAATACGCCGTGCCGGTCAGCTTCAGCATATAGCTTTTCGCCTGCTGAAAATTGCCCGCGCCAACACACTGTCCCACCACTGTAATCATCCCCAGGCCGATGGCCTGTGCCGGTACAAAGACCAGCGAATTGGCGCTGTTAGCCACCGCATTGGCGGTGATGCTGGCGGTGCCGAAGGAGGCGATCAGGCTTGCCACCAGGATCTTTCCTATTTGGAACATACCGTTTTCCAGCCCGGTGGGAATCCCGATCCGAAGGATGTTTTTAAGCATGGGGAAATCCGGCCGCCAGGACAGCCAGCGCTCTATATAAAGCAGATTCTTTTTGTTTTTTAAAAGGTACAGCACAAACACCGCCGCCAGAATCCGGGAAAACAGCGACGCCAGCCCCGCGCCGGCCACTCCCATGCGGAATCCAAAGATCAAAAGCGCGTTTCCGCCCACATTGACCACATTCATAAGGGCCGAGGCGTACATGGAAATTTTGGAGTTACCCATACTGCGAAACAATGCCGCTCCCGCGTTGTAAACGGCGATAAACGGATAGGACAAAGCCGACAAAAACAGATAGGTTACTGCATTGTCCATCACCGAATCCTCGATGGAGCCGAACAAAATGCGCAACAATCCCCGCTGAGAAACCAAGCAGGCCGCCATAATCGCCAAGGATAAAACCGCCGTGACCAATAACAGCTGCTTGGCCGCCTTCTTCGCGTCCTGAATCTGCTCTTTTCCAATCAGCTGCGAGCAGATAATCGCGCCGCCGGTTGCCAGAGCGGAAAAAATATTGATCAGCAAAATATTGATGGAGTCGACCAGCGAGATGCCGGACACCGCCGCTTCCCCGCAGGTAGCAACCATCAGCGTATCAGCAATGCCGATGGTCATGGCCAAAAGCTGCTCAACCATCAGCGGCAGGATCAATTTCACCAGCTGCTTTCGCGAAAACATTTCTACGCTCCCCTTTTTTATACCAGCAGCCCGTTGGCTCGCCGGCATGACAGACAATTGATTCCTTTTCCATAATGCGCCAAAGAAGGGAAAAATGCAAGAGAAAATCGAAAAAAACGCTTTTTGTTTCATTCATAGCTTTATCGAATAAAGAAAAAACAGAATTCTCTTTTCTCCGTCTTTTTTTCGTGCTATACTAAACTTATCAAAATCTGGAAAAGAGGGATAATATGAAATTTGCCGAATTTCCTTACGAGCGCCCGGATTTGACGGCGGCTATGGCGCAACTGGACGAGTTGTCCCACGCCATCCGTCAGGCAAAGACGGCAAAAGAGGCAAAAACGGCCTTTTTGTCTTTTGAAAAGATCACTGAACAAATCGGGAGTATGTCCTCCATCTGTTATGTACGCCATACGGTGGACACCCGCGACCCTTTTTACGAAGCGGAAAACACCTTTTGGGATGAAAACCTCCCGCTCTTGATGGACAAGCAGCTGGACATTTACCGCGCCATGCTGGCCAGCGGATGCCGGGAGGAACTAGAAAAGGATCTGGGGAAACTTTTATTCGATAAAATGGAAATCGAGGTCAAATCCGCCGATCCTTCCATCATTCCGCTGATGCAGGAGGAAAACCGCCTGCAAACCGAATACCAGCGGCTGTACGCCTCCGCCCAAATCCCCTTTCAGGGCAAAACGCTCACCGTTGCCCAGCTGACTCCTTATAAGCAGGATCGGGACCGGAAGGTCCGAAAAGCCGCTTTTGAGGCGGAGGGCCGCTTTTTCGACGAAAACCGGGAAAAATTCGACGAGATCTATGACAAGCTGGTCCAAAACCGCACTGAGCAGGCCAAGCGCATGGGATACGAAAACTTTATTCCCTTAGGCTATATTCGCATGAAGCGCAACGGGTACGGCATACCCGAAGTAAAGGCGTACCGTCAAAAAATCGTGGAGGAGTTGGTTCCCGCCGTCTGCGAATTAAAAAAGGTTCAGCAGCAGAGAATCGGTGCGGATTCCTTACAGTTCTTCGACGATACCTTCCTTTTCCCCGACGGCAATCCCGTTCCCTTTGGCTCTTCCGACGAAATTCTCGCCGCCGGCCAGCAGATGTATCGGGCCCTTTCCCCGGAAACCGCCGAGTTTATCGACTTTATGTTCGATTCGCAGCTGTTCGACGTGCTAGCCAAGGAGGGCAAAGCCCCCGGTGGGTATTGCACCTACATCCCCAGCCAGAAAAGCCCGTTCATCTTTTCCAATTTTAACGGGACCGCCGGTGACGTGGATGTATTGACCCACGAGGCCGGACACGCCTTCGCTGCTTATCAGGCAGCCAAGCAAAATCTGCTGCCGGAGTACGCGGACAATACGCTGGAGGCATGTGAAGTTCACTCGATGAGTATGGAATTTCTCACCTCCGACTATCACCACCTGTTTTTCGCCGACGCCACCGATAAATACCAGCTGTTCCACGCTGAAAGCGCGGTATTTTTCCTGCCCTACGGCTGCATGGTCGATGAATTCCAGCATATCGTCTACGAAAATCCGCAGCTGACCCCCGAGCAGCGCAACAGCGCCTGGATGGAGTTGGAGAAAAAGTACCGCCCGTACCTGGAATTCGGCGATTTGCCCTTTTATGGCCGCGGCGCAGGCTGGCAGCGGCAGATGCACATCTACCTCAACCCCTTTTACTATATCGACTACTGCCTGGCCCAGACCGTGGCGCTGCAGTTCTGGGCGCTGTATTTAAAGGATCCCAAAAACGCCTGGAGCCGCTATCTGACGCTGGTCAATCAGGCCGGTACCGGCACCTTTGTGGATGTGGTAAAAGCCGCAGGGCTGAAAACGCCTTTTGAAGACGGATGTATTAAAGAAGTGGCCGAATCTTCCAAAAACTGGTGTTTGGCCCATCAGCTTCAAAAATAAACCGTTCCATAAAAAAGCAGGGGAATTCCCCTGCTTTTTTATTGGCGCGGTATCTGACCCGGCGCAGAAGCGTCTTTCTCTGCCGGAATTTGCCGGCCGGTGTGGTCGATGGTCGTTTCCCCGTCAAGCAGTAAATCGCCTACCGTGCTAAATCCGAACCCCTTTTCCCGCAGTCCGGCGATGACGTCCGGCAGCGCCTGCAGCGTTGTGGCGGCGCCGGAATGAAACAGCACGATGCTGCCGTTTTGCGCCTTGCCCACCACTTTTTGGACAATTTCTTCGGCAGGCGGCTTTTTCCAATCCACCGAATCCACATCCCATTGAATCACCTCGTAGCCCTGTTGCCGCAAAAACCGGATCACCCGGCTGTCATACGAGCCGGAGGGAACCCGGGCAAGGGTGGGCTTTTGCCCTGTCAACTCCCGGATCAAAGCGTCCGTCTTTTCCATCTGCTGGCGGATGGTTTCCTCGTCCGCCCCTACAAAATCCACGTGGGAATAGGAATGGTTTCCGATTTCATGGCCGGCTTTTGCAATCTGCCGCACCGAATCGGGATACTGCTCCATCCACTGCCCTACTAAAAAAAAGGTCGCCTTGATTTTCTCTTGCTCCAGCAGTTCCAACAGCTGCGGGATATCGTTTTGGTCCCAGGCGCAGTTAAAAGTCAGCGCGACCAGCGCCTCCTGCCGCTGGACCGAATAGACCGGCAGTTCCTTGTCGCTGACGGATACCAGCGATACCACCATGTTCCGCAGTCCCAACAGGATCACCGCCGCATAGACCAAAGCGCCCAGCAAAAACCAGGCCGATTTTTTTCTTCCCACAACCAGATAGCGCTTTTTCACACGCATCCCCCCGCTATCCATTCTATGCGGTTTGCCCGGCTGTTTTGTCTTTTGGGTGCGAAGTTTCCTTTCTCCTATCTCTTTGGGATTTTAACCTATTCCACCAAGCCGCTTAAATCCTGCGGCATATTTGACGCAACACAACTGCTTCTATGCCGCAGCTGACATTTGTGGTATAATAGTTCATACTTGTAAATCGGCCATTAAAATCCAGGTATAATAACAGTAAGGCTGTATTATACCAATATGGCTTTCAGCGGCTGCCGGCTGAAGATCCGGCAAACGATACAAAAGATTTTTATCAGAGGAGGAATCACGCCTTGCCGCCCATCCAAAATTCTGATTTACCCATCCAATCCATCGACCAGGCGTTGGGCGAAATCGACCGCCTTCTCCACCAGATGCTTTTGCTGGCCGAACTGTCTGCCAGCTGTCTTGACGTTGATCGGGCGGCGCTGCAAAAAATTTTTGAGCGCCTTCAGCAGAGAATCGACCAAATTGCGGCCGGCATCGAGGACCTTATGTAGGCAAAATGGGATTGTCCGGATGATACCGAATGCGGCCGGTTCGTTTTTACAACAAAGATTCATCCCCAGGACAAAAAGGAGGGAGCGCCCAAACGGTGTCCCTCCTTTTTATTTTGCCGCTTTTTTAATTGACTAAAAGCACTCACCGTCCAAAGCCTCTTTGAATGAAAAAGCTTTGGACGGTATTTTTATCCTACGAAAATCGCGCCGCCTTTAACGGTAGATAATGCGGGCATTCTGAAAATTTTTCCACCCCAGCCGCTGACCGCACTGATTGCAAAAACCCACATACTCTCTTTCCATTGTGGCGGCGCATCTTGGGCAGATGCAATAGCTGTTTTCCTCCCGGTCGTGGGGAGAATAGACGGCGATCTCGGTTACCGGCATTTTTCTGCGGTAGCTGAGAAGATGGAAAAATAATTTTAGAAAATGCGTTTGACGCGCCGCTTTCCCCTTTAAATATCTCATTTGCTTTACGTTCCGTCTTCCTTTCCTTTTCACTTTGTAAAATTTCCGGTTTTCACCAGCGGACTTCCTTCATACTGTAAAAAATCCGAAATATTACGCGCGATTTGGGCCAACTTATTTCTAAAAATACAAGGATGCGCACACGCTGCATCCTTCTCGACGCCGAAAGGACAAACCATGCAAATCCCTTCGGCCAAAACAGGACCGGAGGGATTATGATTTTAAGAAACAGGATGATTTTACCATGGACAGGAGTGGAAAAATATGACATACGGATATGCCCGCGTTTCCAGCCAGGAGCAAAACGAAATTAGGCAACTCATCGCGCTGAAAGAAGCCGGTGTGAGACGAAAATCCCTTTACATCGACAAGCAGTCCGGCAGGGATTTTGAGCGCCCCCAATACAAAAAGCTTTTGCAAAAGCTAAAAAAAGACGATCTGCTCTGCGTTATGAGCATCGACCGGTTAGGGCGCAGCTACGGGGAAATTCTGGACCAGTGGCGGATACTGACCAAGGAAAAGGGGGTGGACGTGGTGGTCCTGGACATGCCGCTTTTGGATACCCGCCGGGGCAAGGACCTGATGGGTACCTTTATCGCCGACCTGACCTTACAGATTCTTTCCTTTGTGGCGCAAAAAGAGCGGGAGGACATCCGCCGCAGGCAGGCCCAGGGCATCGCCGCCGCCAGGGAACGGGGCGTTCGGTTCGGCAGGCCCGCCGTGCCCGCGCCGGAAAACTTTCCGCTGGTGGTGGACGAATGGGAAAAGGGCCTGCTCCCCTTCGCCGAGGCGCTGGCCCGGACCGGCCTTTCCCACGGAACCTTCTACCGGCGGCTGCGGGAATATCGGGCCGGGACGGGCCAGTCTGCACAATAAAAAAAATTGCCAAAAAGTATACCTTTTGGCAATCCGAAACGGCGATTGTTATTTTGTGCATTTTTCATCCAACAAATGCTTTCAATCCTACATATTCGGTGATTTCCCCGGAAACTAAAGGGATTTTGCGAAAAAATTTCTCACTGCCAAAAGGTATACTTTTTGGCACCGACGGTAAAGCATGGAGGCGAAGGATATGTTGGTTTTAACCAGAAAAATGGGCGAGTTTTTGGTCTTGAACGACAACATTTTTATCAGCGTATTTGAAGGCGGCGTGGGCGGACAGGTAAAAATCGCCATCGAGGCGCCGGCCGATGTGAAAATCGCCCGCAGCGAGATGTTCGAAGGGTGCGAAGAGATTCAGCAGAAGCTGGAAGCCATCCACTCGAAAAAAGTGGGACGGCGGACCAAGAAAACCCGCAAGGAAATGGCCCGGATGGCCGCCGGGGACCCCGATTCCGCTGAAGAATAACCCCCGCGGAGGGTTCCGCACAAAATTTGTTTTCATCCCTGCCCGGGGCAATGCGCGCAGCGCCGGACAGGGTTTGGAAAAATATTTATTTTAAAAACAGCCGCTGTCTGTTAGGTTCAGATTAGGACGCTGAAACTGGATACCGGCTGGCATGGAGGTATTACTATGGGAATGGTCGTAAGAACAAACACAATGGCACTGAACGCGTACCGTCAGCTGGGTATGAACAACAGCGCGGTATCCAAATCTCTGGAAAAGCTGTCTTCCGGCTTCCGCATTAACCGCGCAGGCGACGACGCCGCGGGTTTGGCGATCAGCGAGAAGATGAAAGCGCAGATCAAAGGCCTGGAGACCGCATCTGCCAACGCGCAGGACGGCATCAGCCTGATTCAGACCGCTGAAGGTAACCTCAACGAAGTGCACGACATGCTCAACCGTATGGTAGAACTGGCTTCCAAATCCGCCAACGGCACCTACACCTCTCAGGAGCGTCAGGCGCTGCAGAACGAGATGGATCAGCTGCTGGACGAAATCGATCGTATCAGCCAGTCCGCCAACTTCAACGGCACCAAGCTGCTGGACGGCTCCATGGAAGATAAGATCGCTGTAGCCGCTGAGCAAAATCTGACTGTAACACACGTGAAAGACGGCAAGCAGAGCGCAAATGAAGCGCTGGGCGAATTTGTTCTGGATCTGAGCCAGGCTACTTGGACCAACACCAAAAATGCTGATGACAAAATTACTTTGAAGCTAGGCGATGTTGACCTTCAGTTGAACAAAGCTGGTGCTGATGCTACTGCTAAAGCAGCCCTTACCATCGGTAAAGGAGCAACTGTTACCGGAAAAGAAGTTGCCGACGCGATTTTTGATAACCTGGCAACTGCTGGGGAATGGACAGACAAGGGTGGCGCTGAATACACCGTTACAAACGATGGAAACGGCAGACTTACCTTTACCCAGAAGAAAGGTGCTGACCTTATTGCGGCGGCTGCTAACAAACTGACCTTTGTACCTGCTGCTGGGACAGATTATGCAGACGATGGCGCTGGTAATATCACCGATGGTGTCAAGTACAATCAGGGCGGCGTGCAGGCTGTTACCGTTACCAAAAACGGCGCGGCTGCCGGCGACCGCCTGTATGCACAAGGCACGTTTGACCTTACCGCAGATCATGTCAAGGATGGCGGCACGCTGACCATCGGTGACACCACCTATGTGTTTGCAGTTGGCAAAAACAGCAAATACAAGGATCAGGCCAATGTAATTGACCTGACTGACAAAAATGTTGATTCCGCCGATTTATTGAGTGAGGCAGCTCAGCGTTTGTCTGCTGCGGCCGAAGGCAATAAGAATTTCTTTGTAGAGACCGACGCCAACACTGCCACTGTTTACCTCACTGAAAAAGAGGGCGGCGTTGACTACAGCAAGAACAATCTGGCTGGTACCGACGGAAAGGGCACCTATGACGGCGGCAATACTCAGGCAGTAGATGCCGACTGGAATGGCCTGGTCAAATATGGCAGCATCGACGCTGCCAAGAGCACTCATGCGCTGACTCTGCAAATCGGCGACACCGCTGACAGCTACAACAAGATGAGCGTTTCCGTTAAGGACATGAGCGCCAAGGGTCTTGGCCTGGATAGCCTGCGCACCAGCGGCATCATGACCGAGGAAGGCGCCAGCGACGCCATTGACACCATCAAGAACGCCATCAACACGGTTTCTACTACTCGTGCCGGATTGGGCGCTTTGCAGAACCGCTTAGAGCACACCATCAACAACCTGGACGTTGCGGTTGAGAACCTGAGCGCCGCCAACAGCCGTATCCGGGATACCGATATGGCCAAGGAGATGATGAACTACACCAAGATGAACGTACTGGTTCAGTCCGCTCAGGCTATGTTGGCCCAGGCGAACCAGCAGCCTCAGTCCGTGCTGCAGCTGCTCCAGTAAGCCCCTCTGGTACGGTTTATCCGTTCTTACAACAAAACCTCGCCCCCCAGGGCACAAATGGGACCGCTTATGGCGGTCCCATTTTTTTGCGCGATAGGCCCGGCGCGGGCGGTCCCCCGTTTTGCCATCCGGGCGGCTTTCGCGGGATTTTTGCGCACAAAAAAAGGGCCTGCGCCCAGGTCCCTTTTTGCTACATCGCCCGTTTGTTTTTCATCTTTTGAATCTCGTAGCAGTTTTGCGCGGTGACCACCTCGATCTCCTCGATTCTGGCGGACAGACGCTCCTCACTGTCTTT
>CAJTQM010000012.1 GCA_910578255.1 uncultured Oscillospiraceae bacterium | reverse complement strand
ACACCGCGCACAGAATGAATACAAAGGTGTAAAATTCGGGGGAATGAAAATTGATGGCAGGCAGTTCAAAATAGAAATAAACCAGCCCAACCAGCAGGGTAGCGGCCAGACAGATCAGCGTTTGCTTGACGCGCCCCAACTGTTTTATTTTTTTCATGGTAAAATCTCCTTCCAAAAATATATGGGAAAATCCACATTAAAAAAACGCAGCCTCGGTTAACACCGCCGCCAAAGGAGAAAGACCGCCCAGCCGGCGGCCAGCTGAAGCAGAAGGATCAGCGGCATCCCCCAGCAAAACAGCCGCCGGCGGGTCTTGTGCCGAAACAGATACATGCCCGCAAGGCAGCCGGGCGTACCGCCTAAAAGAGCCGCACCGAACAGGACTTTTTCGGGAATTCGCCAGCGCCCTTTTTTCGCTCGGGACTTATCCGCGCCGAACAAAAGAAAACCCGCCGCGCTGACGCTTATCAGATAGACGGCCAGCAGCGGTCCGCCTTGTGCCCACATGTCCTCCATTTTGTCCTCCTGTGTCGCTCTGGTAAAAAACGGTATGCGAAACAACTCTGTTTTTAGTATAGCACAGTTTTTGGGAAAATGTATGATCTTTCTTTAAACTTTCCCCAAAAGCGTCCGCCGCAAGCGGTTGCTTTGGATGACAGGTTCCTATATAATAAAATGGACCGGCAGGTCATAGTCAGTCGAGGTGATATTTTGTTGTTTCAAACTTTTTTGTCCCAAGAGGAGCGAAGGGGCTTTGGCGGCTCGTATTTTATAGAAATGCAGTATTGCAATCTTCCCCGGGAAACCGGGATCGAAAGGATCGTTTCGGTCGATGCCCTGGTGCACTGGAAAAACGATTCGCTGTACATCTACGGCGACGATGAAAGCGCGTTTGTGTCCCTTTACGGAGAAATTTTTGCCGGCGGGACCTACAGCAACTTGGCGTGCGGCGCAGTAGATACGTGTGGCATCAATTACTATTCCCCGGAAAAGACAAAGCGAATCTTAAAGCGGGTAAAGGCGGAAAAATCGCTGGGCGATCCGGTATTGATCAGCTGGCTGGAAAGATCGAGGGCGTATAACGGCTTTTATATTTTGGGGCTGTGACGGCACCTTCGCGCCTTTTTCAAAAAAACGACAGTTTTCTTTGTTTGCCCTTGCGGGGAGATTTTTTCTTATGTATAATAGAAGATAGAATTTATGGGATGGCGGCATCGCCTTCCGAGAGGAGAAATAGACAATGAGCAATCAGGTATTGGTAGAGACTTCCGCCCGTCACGTGCATGTGACCCAGGAGGATTTGGAGACGCTGTTCGGCAAGGGCGCGGCGCTGACCCCCAAAAAGGATCTATCCCAGCCCGGGCAGTTTGCCTGCACCGAGCGGGTGGACGTTGTCGGCCCCAAAAAGACCATCCCGGGCGTGACGATTTTAGGACCGGTCCGTCCGGCAACCCAGATTGAGGTTTCTCTGACCGACGCCAGAACCCTGGGCGTCGCCGCGCCGGTGCGGGAATCGGGCGATATCGCAGGCAGCGCGCCTTGCAAGCTGGTGGGCCCCTGCGGCGAGGTGGAATTGGGCGAGGGCGTAATCGCTGCCAAGCGCCATATCCACGCCACCCCAGAGGATGCGGAAAAATTGGGCGTTTCCGACAAGGAAATCGTCAAGGTAAAGATTTCCACCAACGGTCGCTCCCTGATTTTTGACGACGTGGTCGTCCGGGTCAGCCCCAAATTTGCGTTGGCCATGCACATTGATACCGATGAATCCAACGCCGCCGGATGCGCTGGAGAGGTTTACGGCGAGATCGTAAAATAGCATCGCAAAAACAGTAAAAAAAGAGTGCATTTCGATTGAGAAAAGCACTCTTTTTTCTTGTGTTTTGCCTATAATCCGTTGGCTTTTTCTTTACTGCTGTTCGCCAACAGACGCTTTAAATTGCCGGATGCTTTTTTGGATGGTAGGCTGGTCCGCCGTCCAGCCCCAGATGGGGTGCCGGCGCTCATTGACGTAAATTTGCCGGTTGATGGCCCGAGCCAACTCATCGGAGGGCTGATGCTGGTATAAATCCACCATCGCAGGCAAAGCGGAGACGGACAGATCTTTAAGATACCGGCAGTCCACCTCCGCCTCTACCTGGCCGGACAGATAAGCGTTTACATTGTAGCGGGCCACAAAACCGTCCACCGGGAACAAAGACAAAAGGCAGACCATGAGAATGACAAAGACGCCGGTGCATTTTGCCAGCGGAAAGCGCCGCAACAGGCAGCGGGCCGCCAAAAGCAGAAAGCAGATCCCGGCTGTGACCATGAACCACAGGGTTAGCGCCCGCTTTACGCTTAGCCCGTAAACGCCTACGTACAAAAGCATCCGCTTGACGGCGGAAACGAGGATCACGCCGCCGCCCAGACTCAAAAGCAACAGTTCCAGACGGATCGCCAAAAAGAGGCCGGGATGGTCGGATTTACAAAAAGCCATGGCGAACAGGGCGATGGCAAAGATCAAAAACAGCGAAAAGGCCAACTCGAAAAATCCCTGACGGGCGTATTCGGCGTAGGTGTAGCCGCCGGGCAGATTCCCCTTTTGGCCGCCGAACAGATAGGCGAACTGGACAAGGGTAAAGGCCAGGACCGAAAGGTCGATCAGACCTAAAAAGGGGATGGCGAACAGCGGGTCCAGAAAACGCTTGCAGTTGACCGGCCGGGTTTTGGAGGGAAGCGCTCCCCGGCAGTAAAGAAGGATCGCCGCCAGAAAAACGCCGCCGAAAAATCCCAGCAGCAGATCGGTGAACAGATGGGCCCAGTCCAGCCGCAGCCACCGGAAGAAGGTCTGCAGTCCAGCGCGAAAAACCGCGTCGGCGCTGGCAAACAGGTACAAAAGAAGGATGACTACCGGCAGGGCGCACAAAAATCCCAGAAAGACCTTCCAGAAGTTTTTAGAGCGCTTTCCGCTCCGCAGCCGCCCGCCCATGACCAGAAAGGGAAAATCCAGAAACGCCAGCGGACCGTCGATCAGCCGGCCCCATAGGGCGCAAAAGCCCTCCCAGGAAAAGAGGGAACGGCAGGAAAGTCCACCCAGAAGCGCGGTTTGGGCCGCCGCCAGCGCCAAAAGGACGGGAACGGTAATAAAATAGGTGGACCGGTTTACCGACAGGCCAAGCCCCAGGACAATCGCCGCCACAGGAAGCCCCAAAAGCCAGGCGGCGGGGGAAACCGGCTTTTCTTTGTCATGAAAGTACCAAAGGCAGAACGGGTAGTAGAGGATGGCCAGAATCAAGGCGGAAACGCCCAGATTCCCCCACAGGATCAATTCGGTGAAAAACATACAAAACAGAATGGAAAAAAGCACCGCCATAGAGCCTTTGCCGGTCAGACTTTTTTGGGCCAGATGCTGGTATTCGGGACGCATTTTCCGGGGGAGCGGCAGATAGTATTTAGGCGAAGATGCGTTCGCGGGGGCGCTGGTCCCGCCCTGGGGAGAGGTTCCGGCTGTGGCGGGCGGAGTCTGACCGTTTGCGACAGCGGCACCGGAGGAGGGCGCAGGCCGGGAGCCAAGTCCGCCCGGAGAAGAAACGGGTGATTTTTCCTCCTGCGCCGGGGACGGCGGCGTTTGCGGCGGCAGATTGGGATCGGTTTGGCCGTGATCCGGCGCGAAAGGATACGCGGGCCCGGCAGGCGGCTGGTACAGAGGCGGTATCTGCCCGGGGCGTTTGGCCGGTGGGATATAGACCGGCGGTTTGGACGGGGAAAAGGACGGATTGTTTACAGGCTTCTGATTCATTGTATCTCCTCCTGTTGATCGGTATTTTCCGTATAGGCCAGAAGATCGGCCGGCTGACAGTGCAGCGCGCGGCACAAAGCCTCCAGCGTGGAAAAGCGGACGGCTTTGGCTTTGTTGTTTTTGAGAATGGACAGGTTAGCCAGGGTGATCCCCACCTGGTCGGCCAGCTGGGTGGCGGAGATTTTCCGCTGCGCCATCACAACGTCCAGATTTACAATAATCGGCACAGGGGCACCTCCTTAAATGGTCAGGTCGTTTTCTTCTTTATAAACGGCAGCCTGCTTGACCAGTTCGGACAAAACCAGCGCCAGCGCGGACAAAAACAAAAAAGCCAGTCCCAGCATCGGCGCCAGCAGCGACGGGACAATGCCTAAAAGAAACAGGATCCCCACCACCAGACAGCAGACACAGACGATTTTAACCCGGCGGGCATTATCAAGTGAAAAGGGACTGCCGCTGTTGACGTTAACCAAAATTTTCCGCAGCTGCCAGACAACCAGAAGGGCCATGGCCGCCGAGGGGTAAAGCACCAGCAGGATCCGGATATAGTCGGCGCCCAGATCTTGCCAGAAGATTCGGCCATAATAGTCCAAAATCCAGGGAAGGGCCGCCGAAAGAGCCAATCCGGCGAAAAACAAAAGCCAGCAGAGTTTTTCCAAAAGAGAAACCAGACTGCGCCGGCCGATGATTGGAATCTTCATGTCGATTCTCCTTCGTGTCTGTTTTTCTATAGAATAGCACAAATTTTCTGTTTGTCAATAAATTTAGATTGAAAATCAATGATTTTTTATTGTTTTTCGGGTTACTTAGAAAATTTACAGAATAGAAATGTTCTTTTTGGCGGGACGGTGGTATAATAACCTAAGAAACGGTAAATTCGATCCCGTTTTTTACCGTTCGATGATTTTTCGCATCCCCAACAGCCATCCGGCGCTGGGGAGAGGGCTGGGAGGAAGAGCGATGAGTTGGCTGGATAAGCTGGAGCGCAGGTTTGGGCGGCTGGGAATTCCCAATCTGATGCTGTATATCGTCGTTACCGTGGCAGCGGTGTTTGTTGGCGACGTAATTTTTTCGGTGCAGGGGCAAAGCCTCAGCGGCTATCTGGCGCTGTTTACCCAGGCAGCTTTGCACGGGCAGTTCTGGCGGTTTATCACCTTTATTTTTGTGCCGCCCACCACCTCGATCATCTCGCTGTTTTTCTTTTTGTACTTTTACTATTTTCTGGGCAGCACGTTAGAGGAGGTCTGGGGAACCTTCCGGTTTAACCTGTATTATCTGGTTGGGGTTATCGGCGCGGTGATCGCAGCGTTTTTCACCGGCTTTGGCACCAGCACCTATTTAAATCTGTCGCTGTTTTTGGCGTTCGCATTTTTGTTCCCGGATCATGAGATTTTGCTGTTTTTCTTTTTGCCGATCAAGATGAAGTATCTTGCCTATGTGGACTGGATTCTCTTTGCCATCCAGCTGATTTTTGGCGACTGGCCCACCCGGGCGGCGATCATCGCCTCGCTGATCAATTTCTTTTTGTTCTTCGGCGGCGATTTGCTGAAGTTTATTCAAAACGAAAAGCGCTACGGCGCCCAGCGGCGCAATTTTCGTCGGGAAATGAAACGAAATCAGGACCGTTACTGGTAAAAGCAAAAAAGAAAAAGCCCTTCCGGACCTAGATCCGGAAGGGCTTTTGTGTTTGGGGCTGGCGGCGGAAAGTAGCATCGGACAAAGGGGAGTCATAAGATAAAAAGGGCCCCGATTGCGATGCAAAAGCCAAGCGCGGCCAGCCCTTTCGGTGGCTGTAACAGCCCGCGAACAGCCGAAAAGGCGAAAGCCGCGCATCAGATAGCACCATGCCGCGCCAAACGGCGCGGCATGGAAATTGCATCGAGTTTTATTTTGCGTAAATTTCCTCTTTGACCCGGGCCAACTCTGCGGGAATGTCGATAGACTGGGGACATTTGTCGCAGCAGACCCGGCAGCCGACACAGGCGTCCGCCCGGGCGCCGACGGGGATTTCCTCGTATTTTTTGCGGACCTGCTCCATGGTATGGTGGCTGGCCCGGTAGTTATACGCGGCGAAAACGGCGGGGATGTCCACGCCGGAGGGGCAATCCATGCAATAACGGCAGCCGGTGCAGGGAACAGTGGGGATCGAATTCAATTTTTCAATGGCCTCGCCGATGACCTGCGCCTCTTTTTCGGACAAGGGCGGCAGGGTGTTAAACAGCGACACGTTTTCCACAAACTGCTCCAGCGAGGAAGAACCGGTCAGCACCAGCTTGACGTTTGGCTTGGACAATAGCCACTGATAGGCCCAGGAGACCATGGAACGCTCCGGCGAGGCTTTTTTGAAAACTGCCTGAGCATCGGGGGTCAGGGTGGCAAGATATCCGCCGCGCACCGGCTCCATCACAAAGCAGGGGATTCCCTTGTCCTCCAGCACCTGGTAGAAGCTTTTGGCATCCTGCTTATCCCAGTCCAGATAATTTAACTGCAGCTGGACAAAATCCCAGTCGGCAGCCTCGACCATCTCTTTGAGCAGGGGCAGATTGCCGTGGAAGGAAAAGCCGATGGCTTTGGCAGAGCCGTCCGCCTTTTTTTTCTTCATAAACTCGAGCGCGCCTAACTCCTTAGCCATTTTCCAATGCTCGTCGTTCATGGAATGGATAAAGTAGAAATCGAAATACTCGGTCCGGCAGCGGTGCAGCTGGTCCTGGAAGATCTTTTCCATGTCCTGCGGCGTTTTGCAATACCATAAGGGCAGCTTATTGGTCAGAAAATAACTGTCCCGCGGATACTTCGCAAGGGCTTTTCCCAGAAAATACTGGGATTCCCCGTTGTGGTACATATAAGCAGTATCGAAATAATTGACGCCGTTGGCCATGGCGTAGTCGACAATTTTCTGGGCATGAGCGTAGTCGATGGTATCGTGATCGGTGGGCAGGCGCATGCAGCCCAGTCCCAGCTGAGGGATGCTGACGCCGAGTTTTTCCAGCAATTGATGTTTCATTGGTCGTTCCTTCCTTTCTGCGTGGATGTGCTTTAGATGTCTTAATACAATTATAGCAGAAAAGAGGCCGGTTTGCAAATTCCCTAAGGTGTGGACCGGAAAAAATCCGGCGGGATTCTACCCGTCCGCGTCTTGATTAAAAAAGCGTGGGACAGTACAATAAAAACAGAAAATTCAGCTTACGGGAGACGGAAAATATGCCCAAACTTATAAAACGCGCCGCAGCTTTGAGTCTTGTGGCGGCCTTATTGGCCGGGATGCTCTTTCTGCGGTTTCGTCGGGGGATCTATCTGACCCTTGCCATCACCTTTGGCACCACCGCTTATCATCTGGGGATGCGGCTGCTGGTGGGAGCGCTTTACCAGACCAAAATGAAGAATCGGGCCGATTATACAAAATGGTGGTACCGCCCTCGCCCGTGGGAGGACAGGCTGTACCGGATTTTTCGGGTGAAATCCTGGAAGGGGCGGCTGCCGACCTATGACCCGGAGGCTTTTTCGCCCGCCCATCACACCTGGACGCAAATCGCGCAGGCCATGTGCCAATCGGAACTGGTCCATGAAACGAGCGCGGTGCTTTCATTCGTGCCGCTTGTCTTCAGCCGGTGGTTCGGCGCCTTTCCGGCGTTTGTGATCACGTCGGTGGCCGGCGCTTTCGTAGACCTTTTATTTGTGACGATGCAGCGATATAACCGGCCGCGCGTTGTAAAAATCGCGATGCGGCAGCGGTGAGCCGAATCCGGCAGCCAATTTCCGCTTAAGAGAATTTGGCTGCCGGCTTTTCCTTCTCTGTGACGATTTTCCAGGGGATGTGACCAAATTGTTAAATTGCCGCATTTTATTTGACCTTTTTCGACAGATGATTTAAAATATATCTGTATTATGCCCGGCACCGGGAAGGGGATAGTCTGTCCGGCGAAAAACGGTTGTTTTTTGAGAAAGCGGCAAAGGACCTTTTTCCAGTGCCCTGATACAAATCCAAATGCCTGACTGGCGACGGGAGTTTTTTTATGATACAGATTGCCCCTTCTTTACTGTCCGCAGATTTTTCCCGTCTGGAGCAGGAGGCCGCCGATGTGGCGGCAGGCGGCGCGAATCTTCTCCATCTGGACGTGATGGACGGTCATTTTGTGCCGAACATCACCTTTGGACCCTGCGTCGTTTCGTCGCTGCGGGCGAAAACCCGCCTTTTTTTCGATGTGCATTTTATGCTCTGTGACCCTCTTACTTATGTGACCCCCTTTGCCAAGGCGGGGGCGGACATGATCACCTTTCACTACGAGTCGGGCGCGGATATACAAAAGACCATCGACGCCATCAAAAGCGCGGGACTGAAGGTGGGGATGGCGGTGAAGCCGGGAACGGATGCTGCCGTTTTAGAGCCGTTTTTGCCGCAGCTGGATATGGCGCTGGTCATGACGGTGGAGCCGGGGTTCGGCGGACAGCGTTTTATGCCGCAGATGCTGCCGAAGGTAGAATATCTGAGCCGGTGGGCGAAAAAAAACCGCCGGCCGCTGTGGATTCAGGTGGACGGCGGCATTGACGCGGTTACGGCGAAAGCGGCCGTCTGCGCCGGGGCGGATGTGCTGGTGGCCGGATCGGCGGTTTTTGGCGCCGAAGACCGGGGTCAGGCGATCCGCGCGATTTTGCGAAGCGCCGGGGAAGCGGTTTGATTTTTTAGACGACGGGAGTTTTTGAGAAAATAGGGAAGAGGCAGAATCTTCTTTTTTGATTAAACAAAGAAAGGGTGAAGTGGGTGGCTGGATTTTTTACCCGCGGAATCATTTTGGAACAGCGAAAAGAGCCGGCCCTGCGCCGGAAGCTGCGAACATTTTTAAACGCCAACTATGCCAATATGCTGTTTGAAAGCGACCTTCCCTGTGACGGGGCGGAACTTTTCGGTGAGGAAATTATCGAAATTGCCCGTCTGGCCCGCATTATAGACGAGCGGGACGGCATGTTTTTACATGAAAAGCTGGAAAAAGCCCGGCAGATGGAGGCGAAGGTATTGGTAGGGGACGCGATTGACGACGAGCCGTATGTGTCCAGCCAACTCAATCCGCTTTTGTTTTTGCAAAAGGAAGCCAGCGAGGGACTGCGTCTGGCGGCCAAGGCGGTGGGCAATCCGAAAATTTATTTTGCCGTTTACAAAAATTTAAGCGATATGGATCTGAAAACCAAACTCCCCAAAAAGATTGAAGAGGTGGAACTTCGGCGGATTCATGGGCGGTATCCGGCGGAATTTCGGACGATGGACGATTTTGACAGCCAGGGCCCGGCGGTTTTGGTGGGCGTTTGCAGCTTAATCCATTTGTACCGGGCGGTGTACGAGCACCGGGTTCAGTCCACCTGCTTTGTGACGGTGGCGGGAAGCTGCGTGGCCAATCCGACCAATTTGGAAGTTTCCATCGGCATGACGCCGACCCAGCTGTTCGAGCGGTGCGGGCTGGCGGAGGAGCCGGGTTATGTGGTCATCGGCGGAAGCATGACCGGCGAGGTCTGCCCGGACCCGGACAGCTATCTGGTGGGAACCATGTCCCGGGCAGTGCTGGCGCTGCGGGACGAGGAGAAAAAGCGGCGGTATCAGTGTGTGGGCTGCGGCCGCTGCGCGGAAGCCTGTCCGGAAAATCTGACGCCCTTTTACATCAACCGTTACATTGATCAGGGCAAATTGGAAGAGTTGGCGTTTTACGACATTCACCGCTGCATCGGCTGCGGGACCTGCTCTTACATCTGCCCGGCCAAAATTGACATTGCCCAAAACATCAAGCAGGCGAAAGCCGAATTAAAGAAGGATCGGCAGGAAAAGGAGGCGGATAAACATGCCGCAGTTTGAACCGAAGGCGCCGTATGTGCGAAACCGTGATTCGGCGTTTACCATGATGGCGGACGTGATCATCGCCATGCTGCCGCTTTATTTTATGGCCTTTTACTTTTACGGTTCCCGGGCGCTGCTTTTGGGGTTGGTTTCGGTGGCGGCGGCGGTAATCAGCGATTTTATCTGCATTTTGCTGGAGGGAAAAAAGCCCTATTTCCGGGATATTTCGGCGGTGGTCACCGGCATGCTGCTGCCGCTGATGATGTCGGCGGCGACCCCTTATTATGTGGCGGTATCCGCAGCGGTATTTGCGATTGTATTTGTCAAGCATGTGTTTGGAGGCGTTGGACAGTGCGCCTTTAATCCGGCGGCGGCAGGATTTGCTTTTGCGGTGTCCTGCTGGCCGACACAGGTTTTTTCCTATCCCGCGCCGTTTTCGGCACCGGGCGCTTTTGGTTCGGCGGCAGAGGGCCTTTCCAGCGGTCCGGCCTGGAACCTGTTCCAGGGAGGTGTTCCCACCAACGATATTCTGGACCTTCTGCTGGGAAAATTTCTGGGCCCCATGGGGCTGACCAACATTGTGGTATTGGTCACCTGTCTGTTTTACCTGTTGTTTCGCGGCGCCATCAGCTGGCAGGCGCCGGCAGCCTTTTTTGGCGTGATGGTGCTGACGGCGCTTTTGTTCCCGCGTATTCCGGAAACGGGGCCGATGTCGCTGGTATACGAGGCGACCACCGGTATGTGGGTATTCGGCGGGATTTTTTTGCTGGGCGAGCCGGGCACGCTGCCCAAGCGTTCCAGTTCGCGTTTTTTGTACGGCGCGCTGGCGGCGTTGTTCACCGTTTTATTCCAGCGGTTCGGCCGGGTGGAGCAGACCTTTGTGTTCGCTCTGCTTTTGACCAATGTATTTGGCTTTACGTTAGACCGTGGCAGCGAACGGCTGCTTCGCCGGTTAAGGAGGGTTTATATTGCGACCAAAGCAAAACGCAGCGAGAAGAAATCTGCGCAAGGGGTTTGATCTGATTTTTGTACACAATCCGGTGCTGATTACGGGACTTGCCCTGGCACCGGTTATTATGGGAGGCTTTACAGTAAAAAACGGGATGGGTCTTTCGCTGGCATTTGCGATGGTCACCATTCCGGTACTGGTGCTTTCCTCGTTTTTGGGAATGCTGCCGGAAAAGGTTCCTCAGTATGTTCGAACCATTGTCTGCGCGGTGCTGGCGGCACTGATGCTGATTCCGGCCCGGCTGCTGGCCGGCGGCATTGCGCCCAATCTGTTCGATTCTTTGGGCATGTATTTTTCCATGGTGGCCTTAAACACCGTATGGCTGGTGTGCGCACCTTCCTGCCAGAAAAAAAAGCCCCAATGGGCGTTATGGGATGGCGTTTGCCACAGCCTGGGCTTTTTTGTCTGCACGATACTGATTTCATCGGTGCGGGAGTTTTTGGCTTACGGCACTTTCTGGGGCGGCACGCCGGCGCTGACGGTCAAGTTTCCGGCGGCGGCCTATACCTTCGGCGGTTTTATCCTTGTAGGCACAGCGGCGGCGGTACTGCGCTGGGGAATTGACCGTTCGAAGGATATCAGCAGGCTGATCCGCCGGCAGCAAAAGAAATGGAGGCTGGGCAGATGAACAGCTTAATCGGCATTTTCACACTGCTTTTAACGGCGCTTGTGCTGCAAAACGCCGTTTTTTCCCGGGCGCTGGATGTTACGGCGTTGCTGGCGATTCCCTTTGAAAAAAAGAGTCTGCGGCTGTTTGGATTGATCTTAACGGGCGTGAGTACCATAGCGTCGCTGCTGGCATGGCTTCTCAACCCGCTGATGGGGCAATGGAAGAATGCGCAGTATCTGCGGCCAGTGCTGTATATCCTTCTGCTGGCGGTGTTGTACGGTATCGTCTGCCTTATTTTAGACTGGAAAAAGCGGGATTGGCTGCGGGATCACAACGCGCTTTTAACGGCGGCCTTTTTTAACTGCGCCGCCTATGGCGCCATGGCGCTGACAGTGTATGCCAGCTACAACTGGCTGGAAGCGGCCGTATCTGGTATGGGAATCGGACTTTCTTTTTTGCTGGCGGTCTTTTTGATGGAGCAGGGAAAGCGTTGCATGAGCATCTGCAATATTCCAAAGTCCTTCCGGGGACTTCCGGCGGAATTGGTTTACGTGGGGCTGATTTCTCTGTCGTTATACGGTTTGGTGGGGCATCAGCTGGCCGCATAGGAATAAACGGGGCGCAACAAGGGTAAGCTTTGTATAGAGAAAAGGCATCGAAGCCGAGGGGTGAACAATTTGGCAAAAGGGCAGAAAAAAATCAAACGATACAATCGAATTTACGGCGGCCGCAGCGTCCTATCCAAGGTGATGGGCGTTGTGCTGACAGTGGTCATCCTGGCCGGTTTCGCTTGTTTGGGATGGGCGCTGTACGAACCGGTTTCCCAGTTTCTGTCCGGCACCATGCAGATACCGGAAGAGGAGCCGCAGGAAAGCCTGTCGGAATCCCAGTCTTCGGTTCCCGAACAGCTGCCGGAAGAAAAGCCGCCTGCCGTTTTGCTGGAACTTTCTCAGGTGAGAGGGGCTTACCTGCCTCTTTCCGCGTTGCAGGATCCGCTTTTTTTGAGCCAGACGCTGGACGACTTAAAAGCGCAGGGGATTAACGCCATCCTGATCGACGGAAAAAACGCTCAGGGTCAGGTGCTGTACCGGTCGGCCAACCAAACGGTGGCGGAGGTTTCCGCCCAGGTCCCCGGCGCGGTGGATTTAAATCAGGTCACGACTTTGGCAAAGGCCAAGGATATGATTGTGATTGCGCGAATCTACGCGTTTCGGGATCCTATCTGTCCGCTGGTCAATAAAAAAGCAGCGGTGAAGTACCAAAATACAGAGATGCTTTGGCTGGACAATTCCCGGGAATACGGCGGGAAAAGCTGGCTGAATCCCTATTCGGAATTGGCCCAGATGTATATTGCGGATTTGTCGCTGGAATGTATCCGATCGGGCTGCACCGCCGTTATGCTCGACGGCGTACAGTTCCCCAGCGGCTACAGCTTGGATTTGGCCGGATACGGCGTACAGACCAAAACCCGCCAGCGGGTTTTATCAGATTTTGTCCAGGATATGGAGGAACTTTTGCAGGAAAACGGCGGCGTTTTGCTTTACGGCTCGTCCTCAACAGCCATGCTGGGGATGGAGAGTTCCTCTTATGAATCCGGCGGTCTTGTCTACCCAATCCAGAATTTCTGTCCGGATCTGCGGCCGTCTTCTTTTACGGAGAATCTGCGGCCAGAGTCATTGACGGCGGAAAATCCGCAAGCGCAGCCTTACGAGACGGTGAAAGCGGTACTGACCCAGCTGCAGAAGGCGGGGAAAGAAAAAAGCTTTTTGCCGCTTTTGCAGGCGGACGGGGAGGCGTTTTCGGGGACGGACTATACAAAGGCGCAGATCCAGGCGCTAAAAGAATGTGGGGTAAGCGGCTATATCCTTTACAATGCCCAGGGCGAGTATCCCCTGTCGTGACAAAAGCGGAAAAATGATTCTGAAGTTTCGGCGGCGTGGCTTAGCCATTGCCGCCTTTTCGTTTGAAAAGACAGCCAAGGGATGGAGGAAAAGCAATGTATGACGTTTTGGTCGCCGGTGCGGGGCCGGCCGGAAGCACGGCGGCAAAAATCCTGGCGGAAAAGGGAATGCGGGTTCTGCTGGCCGAAAAGGAAAAACTGCCCCGCTATAAATCCTGCTCCGGCCAGCTGATTGGAAAGACGCTGGAATTGACTAAAGCCTATTTTGGCGAGCCGGTCCCTTTATCGGTAACATGCGAGCCGGCACAAAGCCGCGGCATGGTTTTAACCAATGACAAAGGGCGCTCGTTTCGGTTTGAGCAAAAGGGACTGAACGTCTGGCGAAGTGCCTTTGACCATTGGCTTGTCCAAAAGGCCGCTGCAGCCGGGGCGGAAATACGGGAAGAGACAGCGGTTTTAGACTGCCGGGAAGACGGCGGACGAATCAAGGTAACGCTGCAAAGTGCCGAGAAGGTTTATGAGGAGAGCGCGGGTTATCTTCTGGACTGTGAAGGAGCGGCGGGGACGCTTAAGAGAAAGCTTTTAAACATCCAGCGCCCGAAAATCGTCACCTACCAGATTTATTGCCGTGGAAGCGCCGCGCTGGACGACCGGTTTTTCCACGCCTTTTTGCAGCCGCAGTTTTCCCAGTACGACGCGTGGCTCAACTGGAAGGACCGTCTTTTGGTGATTGGCACAGCGGTTAAGGACGGGCAAAAAGCGGCGGAATATCACGAGGCGTTTACCGGGTATTTAAAAAGAGAGCATCATCTGACCGTTGACGAGCGGCTGGGGATCGACCGATGGATTATGCCCCGGGTTTTACCCGGCTGCCCGGTCGATTACGGCGCCGGCCGGATCCTGTTTGCGGGGGAAGCGGCCGGTTTTCTCAACCCGATGGGGGAGGGAATTTCCGCCGCGATGGAAAGCGGATATCAGGCGGCGCAGGCGGCAGCGGCGCATTTCGACCGCCCTCAGGCAGTGCTTGCCGCATACCGGGAAGGCACAAAGCCGCTTTTCGATTACATGAAGCGGCAATGGCATTTGACCGCCGGGTTGTCCGAATCCTTTGGGGAAATGCGCCTGCCGCAGATTTAAAGGGGACTAGATCTTTTCCGGCAGAAGAATACAGCAATAAAGCGATGGGAAATTCCCCATCGCTTTATTTTTTCGGGCTTAGGATGAAAAGAAGACTATTCCTCCATCTGGCGGCCGAGAAACGAGGCGGCGGCGCTGATTAGCTTAACATCCGCTTCAGCGGCGGAAGAGGTGTCGTCCTCTTTTAAAAACAGAACGGCGCCGCAGACGTCTCCGGCGGCCAGAATCGGCGCGGCGGTCAAGGCCAGACGGTCGGAACCCTCCACCGGCTGCAGCTTACCGTTCCCACCGGCGGTGAGGGTGAAGCTTTGACGCGCCTCCATCAACTCCTCTAAAGAGGGGGAAACGCGGCGCTCCAGCAGTTCCTTTTTCGGCAGCCCGGAAACGGCGACTACATGGTCCCGGTCGCAGATGACAACCGGATAACCGCCGGTTTTATGCAGCACATCGGCGTAAATCCCGGCAAAGCCGGACAACTCGCCGATGGGGGAATATTTTTTAAAGATGACCTCTCCGTCGTTATCGGTATAAATTTCCAGCGGATCCCCTTCGCGAATGCGCATGGTCCGCCGAATCTCTTTTGGGATGACGACCCGTCCCAGATCGTCAATTCGTCTGACAATTCCAGTGGCTTTCATATTTAAAGTTCCTCCGTACAATTTTTCTTTGCCTTTTGGCGTTGTTATGTCCGAACGCTGGCGTCAAAATCCCTTAATCCTATTGTTTACCATAACGGGGTGATTATTCTCTTTTGTTTGGCCGTTTTTTTGCCGGATCCGCCTGGATTTTCCGTCCCTTTTGGCAGATGCCGGATTCTTTTTTAGTTTGGGATTTTTCTTCGTCGTTATGCGCCAAAAAGAAGAAAAAAATCGGCGAAGAACCAAAAACGAATATAAAAGAAAAATTGTACGAAGAAAAATTTTTTTAAAACAGCCGGATTGCGCCCAAAAGGCCATAGGAACCGACGGTCATGATGATTCCCGCGGCCAGCACCCCGAGAAAGATCATCGGAAGAGCCTGACGCATTTTCATATTTAAAAAGGTCGCGGCCAGAACGCCGGTCCAGGCGCCGGTTCCCGGAAGCGGGATGGCTACCAGCAAAAACAGACCCCATTTGGCGTAATCGTTGATCCGGACCGCTTTTTTTACCAGCTTTTCCTCATACCAGTGGGCCGGTTTGGAAAGAAGCGGGAGAGTTTTCAGCCAGTCCAGAATTTTTCGGCCGAACAAAAGAAGAAACGGGACCGGCGTCATATTGCCCAAAACGGAGATGGCCAAAACCTCGAACCAGGGCATACCCAAAGCGGCTCCCAGCGGAACGGCGCCGCGCAGTTCGACGATGGGGACCATGGAAATCACAAACAGGGCAAATTCGTTGCCAAAATAGGTCAGCGCGTGAAAAATCGTTTCCAAATCAGAGTCTCCTTTTAAAAAAATATGCGGGATACCTGCAAGTCCGGCGGCGCCTTCTCCTTTTATATTGCCGGCAAAGGAAAAGAATAAGCAGATCCTTTGAAATTTACAGGATAAAAAGCTTAAAATAAGAAAAGAGCCTGTCCGGCAAAGGCGCCGCAGACTCTTTTATTTTACCAAACGAAGGAGAAAAAGGAAAGCTTATTTTTCTTTTTCTTCCATCAGCCGGCACATAACAGCCGAAAAGGCGGCGGGATTTTCCGGAAGCATCCCTTCCCGCAGAAGCGCCTGGCCATATAACAGTTCGGCGTAGTCGGCCAAAGTTTCTTTATCGCCGGTAAACAGCTTTTGTAAAGTGGAGAAAAGGGAATGCTCTGGATTGAGTTCCAGCACTCGCTCAGCCTTCACCTTCTGCTCGCCGGGCATTGCGCCTAACACCCGCTCCATTTCCAAAGAGACCTGCCCTTTGGCGGTGAGACAGCAGGCGGCGTTTTTTAACCGGGTGGACAGGCGAACCTCTGAAACCCGATCCCCCAGCGCCTCTTTAACGGCGTCCAGAAGATCCCCGTTTTCCTCCTGCTGCTTTTTGGACTGCTCCTTTTCCTCGTCGGTATCCAGTCCCAGATCCTCCGACGAAACGGACCGGAATTCCTTTTCCTTGTAGAGCGGCATCACTTTGGTGACAAACTCGTCCACATCCTCGGTGAAATAGAGAATTTCATAGCCTTTGTCCTTCACCAGTTCCGCCTGGGGAAGCTGATCGATGCGCTCCAGCGAGTCGCCGCAGGCATAATAGATATACTTTTGCTCCTGGGGCATCCGGCCGATGTATTCTTCCAAAGTGGAAAGCTTTTTCTCATTAGAGGAGTAGAAGAGCAGAAGGTCGCTTAACAATTCGCTGTTGGAGCCGAAGGAGGAATACAGTCCGTATTTCAGCTGCCGCCCAAAGCCCTTCCAGAAGGATTCGTATTTTTCCCGGTCGTTTCTGAGCATGGACAGAAGTTCGGACTTGATTTTCTTTTCCAGCCGGGACTCGATGAGTTTTAACTGCCGGTCGTGCTGCAGCATCTCCCGGGAGATGTTTAAAGACAGATCCTGCGAATCCACCAGGCCCCGGACAAAGCTGAAACAGTCGGGCAGAAGATCGGCGCACTTATCCATAATCAGTACCCCGCTGGCATACAGCTGAAGACCCTTTTCAAAGTCCCGGCTGTAGTAGTCGAAGGCGGGCTTTTCGGGGATAAACAAAAGCGCGTTATAGGTCGAGGCGCCTTCGGTCGAACTGTGGATCACCCGAATCGGATCGGCAAAATCGAAAAATTTGTCTTTATAAAACCGGCAGTAATCCTCGTGGGAAACCTCGTTTTTGTTCTTTTTCCAGATGGGGACCATGCTGTTGAGGGTCTCTACCTCGCTGTAGGACTCGTACTCGTCCGAATCCTCTTTTTTGCGGCTTTTGGTCTTTTCCATCCGAATGGGGTAGCGGATATAGTCCGAATACTTTTTGACAAGACTTTCCATCCGGTACGGGTCGAGAAACTCGTCGTAGTTTTCCTCGTCGGCGTTTTCCTTGATTTTGAGGATGATCTCGGTGCCGTGTCCCTCTTTTTCCACCGGGGAAACGGTGTAGCCCTCGGATCCCTTGGACTGCCAGCACCAGGCGCTGTCTCCCTGGTAGCTGCGGCTTATAACCTTCACCTCGTCGGCGACCATAAAGGCGGCGTAGAAGCCGACGCCGAACTGGCCGATGATGTCGATATCCTCTTTGGCCTCGTTTTCCTTTTTAAAGGCCAGCGAGCCGCTTTTGGCAATAGTACCCAGGTTGTTTTCCAACTCCTCTTTGGTCATGCCGCACCCGTTGTCCGAAACGGTCAGGATGCGTTTGTCCTTGTCGATGGAAAGAAGGATGGAAAAATCGTCTCGGGAAAGACCAGTTATGTCCTCGCTCAAGGCGCGGTAGTACAGCTTATCGATGGCGTCGCTGGCGTTGGAGATCAATTCCCGCAGAAAAATCTCCTTGTGGGTATAGATCGAATGAATCATTAAATCCAGCAGACGCTTGGATTCGGCTTTGAATTGTTTGGTTGCCATGGAATCATCCACCTCGTTTGTGATTTTAGCAATCTCCATATATGAGTGCTAAAAAATATCATAGTACATTCCCGCCTCAAATGCAAGAGGGAAAGAAGGTAAAATTGTGAACAAGCGGTAAATCTTTCTTGCTTTTGGCCGGGCGATTCGTTAGAATAAAAGCAGAAAAAGGAAAGAAGGGGTATCATGAAAAAAATCGGTTTTATCGGCATTGGCGTAATGGGAAAATCCATGGTGCGGCATTTGATGCGGCACGGATATGAGGTCTCGGTCTATAACCGGACGAAGGCAAAGGCGCAGGAGATCATTGACGAGGGGGCCTTGTGGTGTGAAAGCGCCGGAGAATGCGCAAAGGGTCAGGATGCGGTCATCACCATCGTGGGATACCCTAAGGACGTGGAGCAGGTGTATTTTGGGGAAGACGGCATTTTGGAAAATGCCCGTCCCGGCGCGTATCTCATCGACATGACCACTACCAGTCCCCAGCTTTCTCAGCGGATTTTTGAAAAGGCGAAGGAGAAGGGCCTGCACGCGCTGGACGCGCCGGTTTCCGGAGGGGATACCGGCGCGAAAAACGGGACGCTGGCCATTATGGTCGGCGGGGAAAAGCAGGCGTTTGACGACTGCCTGCCCATTTTCGAGGCAATGGGCAAAAACATTGTCTACCAGGGCCCGGCGGGCTGCGGGCAACACTGCAAGATGGCCAACCAAATCGCCATCGCCGGGACCATTGCCGGGGTGTGCGAGGCCATCGCTTATGCCAAGGCCAAGGGGATGGACCCGCAGGTGATGCTGGACACCATCGGCTCCGGCGCGGCGGCCAGCTGGCAGCTTTCCAACAACGGCGCGCAGATTCTGAAAGGGAACATGGATCCGGGATTTTTCATCAAGCATTTTATCAAAGATATGTCTATTGCGGACGAGGAGGCCCAGGCGGCGGGACTTCAGCTAGGCGTTTTGGACGAGGCGCTGCGGATGTACCGGGAACTGGCGGAAAAAGGTCTGGGGGATTTGGGAACCCAGGCGCTGATTCAGTATTACGAGGACTGACACAAAAATAGGGAGCCTTTCTAGGCTCCCCTTTTTTATCTGTACGCCGCGGCAGGCGCTTTAAGCGTACTGCTCCAGATATTCCTCCAGGCAAAGGCCCTCGGACATAATGATCTGGGCATGGTTGCTGCCCACATAGCGGTAATGCCAGGGCTCGTAGCTGATTTTGGTGATGTCCACCTTATCCTTGGGATAGCGAAGGATAAAGCCATACTGGGCGCAGTGCTTTTGCAGCCATGCAAACTGATTGGAATTTTCGAAGCTTTCCTCCAGCGAACACAGGTCCGCCGCGTATCCCAGGCAATGCTCCGAGGTGCCGGGAACGGCAACCCATTTGCCTGCCTCCGCCTTGGCGTCCGCCTCGCTGTATCCCAAAGCCTTATATTCTTCTACCTTTTCGTTGTACAACTCGGTCTGCCGTTCCAAGGTTCGGTAGGCGGAGATGATCCACAAAGAGACCCCGTCGTTAGAGGCGGCAGCCTGCATTTTTTTCCAGGCGGCGGCCGCCCGGGTTTCCAGCTTGTAATTGCCGCCGACGCTGACCACGGTTGGCTTGTAGTCCTCCGGCATCAGGTTGTCCGGATTGACCAGCAGCGGCATGGACGCTTCGTAATACGGGTCATTGGAATCAACCGGCCCGGCGGAGGAACTGCCGGGGGCTTTGGAAGAACCGGAAGAATCCCCGGAGGAGCGGGAAGAATCGGTCTGCTGGGAGGAGTCTTCCGAAGAGGAGGCAGAGGACGCGTCGCTTGAAGGCTGAGAGGAAGAGTCGGCGTCTTTGCTGGATTGGCTGGATTTTGCGCTTTGGGAAACGACGGTGGAAGAACTGCCTGTATTTTCTTCATCGCCGCCCAAAAGTCCCTTGATCCCCTGAACAATCAAAAAAATTAAAAGGATGCACAGCGCGACAAGGCAGCAAAAGGCGATGATCCGGTTGCGTCGGACCTGACGCCGGGTATATCGTTTGGCTTTTCTTTTTTCCATTTTTTCGTCCTCCTACTCATTGGCAGATACTGCCGGTATCCAAAGAGTATTTTATGCCTGATCCGGCAAAAAAACAAGAAAAATCCGATGGAAATTTCTTGCGGCGGATGGCGCGGCGTTTTGGTAAAGATGCGCCGCTGTTCTTTGTCGGATTTTCACGCCGCTTATATAACCATCCGCCTGCAGGGATTGTGACAAAATCCAAGGACCGCGAAAAAACCGGAAAAGTCCGTTTTGCCGGGAAAAGTTGGGCCGGGGCTTCGTTGACATAAGACGGCGGGATTTGTTAATATAAAGGTACGAAGGTCATTTGCGAAAGAACGGGAGAGAACGGGCTTTTGCGACGCAAAGGGAGGAAGGTCCAATGGACGAAAAGCGATTTGTCAAGATTTGGAGCCAAAGCGGCTTTGGGTCGGGGATGGAAGTTTGGCAGGACAGAGCCACCGGCGTTCAATATCTGTACCGGCGGGACGGCTATTCCGGCGGCCTGACTGTATTGGTGGACCGGGACGGGAAGCCGGTGATCGGCGGACCGGAAAATTGGGAATAAAGAAAGGGGCCTTTGCAGATGCGGTTGGAAGCAATGAGTTGGAAGCAGGCGAAAGAATACTTTAAAACCCACGATCTGGCGGTTTTGCCGGTGGGAAGCATAGAAAATCACGGATCTCACCTGGCGCTGGGCACCGATTTTCTGGTGCCTGGGAAAATTGCCGAGCAAATTGACCGGGAAAGCGATGCGCTGATTCTGCCGGCGCTACCCTATGGTGTTGCAGACCATCACGACGGATTTTGGGGGACGATTTCCATCGGTCCGGACGGGCTGCACTGCATTGTATCGAAAATTGTGGAAAAGCTTTATGGGTACGGAATCCGCCGGTTCGTTTTTTTAAACGGCCACGGCGGGAACAATCCGGTTTTGCAGCAGGTCGGCGTTGACCTAAACGGGCGGGGCGCTCTGGCCGCAGTGGTCAATTGGTGGCAGATCGCCGGGCAGTTAAACCCCCAATGGAAGGGCGGCCACGGCGGCGCGGAGGAGACGGCAGCGATGCTGGCCATCGATCCGAGCTATGTGCACATGGAAGATTACCTTCCCCTTGCGCCTCAGGATCTATCCGATACGCTGCGGTGTGCGGGCATGTCAGAAGTCATCTTAGATGGGGTGACGGTGCTGACGCCGCGGCTGTTCCGGAATATTTCCCCCGCCGGCTGGTATGGGCCGGACGATCCTCGAAAAGCCACGGCCCAATGGGGTGAAGAGATGCTCAAGGCCTGCGGGGACTTTATTCTGCGCTTTTTGGCGGAATTTCAAAAGGCGGCCCTGCCGGACGAATCGCTTTTTTAAGAAAGGAGAATGGGTATGCAGCTTTCCTTCCGCCCGCTGACCGGCGCGGACGTTGTGATAATGGAGCCGCTTTTAAAAGAAGACGGCATGGTTTTCGATTTAAACTGCCTGTACGGCTTTTTCGGCGCGCCCAACACCTGCTCCTTCGGCGCTTTCGACGGGGAAAGGCTGGTGGGGATGGCTTACGCCTACCTTCTGCCTCGTCCCGACGGGAAAACCATGTTCTTTTTGTATTCTCTGGGGCTGCTGGAGCCCTGGCAGAATAAAGGAATCGGCACACAGTTTATGGCCTGGCTTACCGATTACGCCCGGGAAATCGGCTGTTCGGAACTTTTCGTCATCACCGATAAGGGAAATCCCAGGGCCTGCCGGATCTACGAAAAGGCCGGCGGCAAAAGCGATTACGAGGATGAAATCGTCTATGTGATAGATTTTGAAAAGGAGGAGTCCCGTGGAATTTGAGGAACTTAAACAAATTGCCCAGCGGACGCTTGCGCCCCGGCAGCTTTCGAAAAATGCCTGGGCCGGATCGGTAGCGGCGGCGCTTTTGGCGGCAAACGGCAAGGTCTATACAGGCGTTTGCATCGACACCCCCTGTTCTATGGGCTTTTGCGCCGAACACGCGGCGGCCGCCGCGATGGTGACCGACGGAGAATCCCGGGTAGAACAGATCGTGGCGGTGGGGGAAGATGGCCAGGTGGTCCCGCCCTGCGGCCGATGCCGGGAATTTCTCTGCCAGCTGCACGATGAAACCATCGGTGCCGGGTGCTTTTGCCCGGCGGACAGGTTAAAACGGTCGGCCAGCTGCTGCCAGACCGATGGGAATAGCCCCGGTTCTGTCTGCGGAAAAGAAAAACCGCGCGAAATCCGGAAAAAACCGTAAAAAAGGGTTGCGCGCCGGCAAAAACCGTGCTATACTAATCTATGGTAATAAGATGGATGATGAAAGAGTGGGTTTTCCCGCTCTTTCGTTTGTATAAGGGCTTTTCCTGTTTTTACAGGGGGAAAGGAAGAGAGGCTTATGGCATCGGACAAAAAGAGCACGGTGGGCATTGTCGCCGAGTTGGTACAGCCGATTGTGGACCAGCTGGGCCTTCAGCTTTGGGATGTGCGATTTGAAAAAGAAGGATCTGTTTGGTATTTGCGCGTTTTCCTCGACAAGGAAGAAGGGATCAATATCGACGACTGCGAGAATGTCAGCCGGCAGCTGAGTCCGATTCTCGACGAGGTGGATCCCATCCCCCAAAGCTATACGCTGGAGGTATCCTCTCCGGGGATTGGCCGGGACCTGCGCCGTCCGCAGCATTTTGAAGCGTTTATGGGCGCGGATGTCCATCTGCGGCTGATCCGGCCAGTGGAGGGTGAGCGGGATTTTATCGGCCAGCTGACCGGCTACGGGGACGGAAAAATCACCCTGCTTTTAGACGATGATCTGGAGATGACGGTTGGAACAGACGAGACTGCGTTTGTCCGTTTATATGAAGAAATTGATATGGGAGGACTCAAGTAATGAACACCGAATTTTTCGAGGCGCTGGCCCTTTTGGAAAAGGAGAAGGGGATTCCTGCCGACTACCTGCTGGAAAAAATCAAGGCAGCTATCGCCATTGCGGTGAAGCGCGACTACGGCGGAAGCGAAAACGGACAGGTTGAGATTGATCCGGAAAAGGGAAAGTTTTCGGTGGCGATCCGCAAAACGGTGGTGGAGGCGGTGGAAAACCCCAACACCGAGATCCTTTTGGAGGACGCGTATAAATACGACAAAAAGGTGCAAACCGGTTCGACGGTGGATATCCCGCTGGAGACCAAGCAGTTTGGGCGCATTGCGGCACAGGCCGCGAAGCATGTGATCCGCCAGGGTATCCGGGAAGCGGAGCGGGGCCAGATGATGCAGGAATTTCAAAGCCGGGAGCACGAGATTATTTCCGCGAAGGTGGTCCGCACCGATCCGGCACGGGGCTCGGCAACGCTGGAAATCGGAAAATCCGAGGCGATGCTCACCCGCCAGGAGCAGGTCCCCGGCGAGGAACTGCACGAGGGCGACCATGTCAAGGTTTATGTGGTGGAGGTTGCGCCCACCGACCGGGGGCCGCGGGTCATGCTGTCCCGCACCCATCCGGGGCTGGTCAAGCGGCTGTTTGAGATGGAGGTCCCGGAACTGTACGACGGAACGGTGGAACTGAAGGCGATCTCCCGAGAGGCCGGTTCCCGCACCAAGATCGCCGTTTACTCTAAGGACCCCAATGTGGACGCGGTAGGCGCCTGCATCGGTCCTAAGGGGGCGCGGGTGGCGAAGATCGTCGATGAACTCAACGGGGAAAAGATCGACGTGGTAAAATATTCGGAAGACCCCGGCGAGTTTGTGGCCGCCGCGCTGTCGCCTTCTCAGGTGGTATCGGTCGAGGTCGCGGAGGACGGGAGCAAAAACTGTACCGTAAAGGTGCCGGACAACCAGCTGTCGCTGGCCATCGGCAACAAAGGGCAGAACGCCCGTCTGGCGGCGAAGCTGACCGGCTGGAAGATCGACATTAAACCGGAAAGTGGATTCTACGGAGAAGAATAGCCATTGTAAAAAGAGAGGGGGAGGAAAATGCCGACGCGAAAGATCCCCATGCGGATGTGTACCGGCTGCGGTCAGATGAAGCCAAAGCGGGAATTGGTCCGGGTGGTAAAAAATCAAGAAGGGGAGATCTCGCTGGATCTGACCGGAAAGAAGGCCGGGCGAGGCGCTTATGTCTGCCGGGACATCGAGTGCTTAAAGAAAGCCAGAAAGGCCCGGCGGCTGGAAAAAGCGTTTTCCTGCCGGATACCCGAAGAAGTGTACGACCGGATGGAGGAGGCGTTGCAAAGCAGTGAATAAGCTGGCTTCCATGCTGTCTTTGAGCAAAAAGGCCGGAAAACTGGTCCTGGGGTTTGAAGCGGTCCGGGAATCGGTGGAAAAGAAAAACGCCCGGCTGGTCCTGGTTGCCAGGGATGTATCCCCCAAATCCCAAAAAGAGATCGCGCTGGTTTGCCAAAAGTCCGGCGCTTTGATAAAAACGCTGCCGCTGACCATGGATGAAATCTGGTTCGCGGCGGGCAAACGGGCCGGAATTTTGGCGGTGGCTGACGAAGGTCTTGCCAAAAAACTCTCGCAGCTGGCCGACGATTCGAACAAGGAGGAATCTGCATTATGATGGTAAAATACCGCGTACACGAAGTGGCTAAGGACCTAAACGTTCCCAGCAAGGATGTGATTGCTTTGCTGGGCCAGCACTTTGACACGCAAAAAAAACATATGACGGCTTTGACCGAAGAAGAATTAAACGTTGTGTTTGAGCATTTCACCCAGAAAAATCAGGTGGAAAGCTTTGACAGCTATTTTGCCAGCGGCAAAAAACAGCCGGAGGAAAAGGCACAGCCGGATAAAGAGCCGATAAAGGAAGAGCTCAAAGGGGGGGAGCCGGCAAAAGCCGTCGAACCGGAGAAAAAGACGCCGCAGCCCCAGCCGCAGGGAAAAAACCCCGCAGGGCAAAAGCCGGCGGCTGGGCAGAATGGACGCCATCCCCAGCAGGGCCGCCGCCCCGCGCAGCAGCAGGGCCGCCCTCAGTCCGCGCCGGCGGCGACCGTTTCGGAGCAGGGTTCCAACGGTACTCGGGGCCGGCATGTGGATATGCGCACCTCTCAGGTGAATTTGGATAAATACAACGAAAGATACGACAACATCGCCACCTCCAGCATCGGCAACAGGGATACCGGGGTGAAAAAGCAGAAGCTGTCTCAGCGCTCTGCCCAGCGAGGCCGGCCCCAGTTCTCCCGCAAGGACAAAGAGGCCCAGAAGATGCGCCGCCTGGAGATGGAGCGGCAAAGACGCCAGAAGCTGGAAATCACCATCCCCGACGAAATTCAGGTAGGCGAACTGGCGGCCCGGCTGAAGGTCACCGCCGCCGAGGTAATCAAGCGGCTGATGACTCTAGGGGTCATGGCTTCGGTCACCGAGGTTATTGACTACGACACCGCCGCCATGGTCGCCATGGAAATTGGCGCCAAGGTGGAAAAAGAGGTTATCCTGACCATTGAGGACCGGCTGATTGACGACAGCGAGGACGACGATGAGAATTTGCAGGAAAGAAGCCCGGTGGTGGTCGTGATGGGCCATGTAGACCACGGCAAAACCTCTTTGTTAGACGCGATCCGCCACGCCAACGTAACCTCCACCGAAGCGGGTGGCATCACCCAGCATATCGGCGCGTACCGGGTTACGGTCAACGGCCGGCCGATCACCTTTTTAGACACGCCGGGCCACGAGGCGTTTACCTCCATGCGCGCCCGCGGCGCCCAGATTACCGACATCGCCATTTTGGTGGTGGCGGCGGACGACGGCATCATGCCCCAGACCGTAGAGGCGATCAACCACGCAAAGGCGGCGGGGGTATCCATCATCGTGGCGATCAACAAAATGGATAAGGATGCGGCCAATCCGGATAAGGTCAAGCAGGAACTGACCGAATACGAACTGGTTCCCGAGGAATGGGGCGGCGACGTGATCTGCGTGCCGGTTTCCGCCGTGACCAAGCAGGGAATTGACACCCTTTTGGAAATGGTGCAGCTGGTGGCGGACATGAAGGAGTTAAAGGCAAATCCGGACCGGCTGGCCAAGGGCGCCGTTGTAGAGGCGAAACTGGATAAGGGCCGCGGGCCGGTGGCCACCGTTTTGGTGCAGAACGGCACCCTGCATACCGGCGACGTGATCATCGCGGGAACGGCTTTGGGCCGCGTTCGGGTCATGTGCGACGAGCACGGCAACCAGGTGGAGGCGGCCGGCCCCTCGGTGCCGGTGGAAATCACCGGCCTGGCGGAGGTTCCCTCGGCCGGGGATACCTTCAACGCGGTAGAGGACGAGCGTCTGGCCCGGGAACTGGTGGAGCAGCGCCGTCAGGAGCAGAAAGAGGAGGTCTTTAAGTCCTACCAGAAGGTGACGCTGGATAACCTGTTCTCTCAGATCGCCGAGGGCGAGATGAAGGAACTGCCGGTGATTGTAAAAGCCGACGTGATGGGTTCGGTAGAGGCGGTGCGCCAGTCGCTGGAGAAAATTTCTAATGACGAAGTTCGGGTCCGGGTCATTCACGGCGCGGTGGGCGCGGTAAGCGAATCGGACGTGATGCTGGCCGAGGCCTCCAACGCGATTATTGTCGGCTTTAACGTGCGGCCTGACCCGGTGGCCAAGGAAAATGCCGAGCAAAGCGGCGTGGAGATTCGTCTGTACCGGATTATTTACGATGCTATCGAGGACGTGACCGCCGCCATGAAGGGAATGCTTGCGCCCAAGTACAAGGATGTGGATCTGGGCCGCGCCGAGATCCGCCAGGTGTACAAGATTACCGGCGTAGGCGTGGTGGCCGGCTGCTATGTGCTGGAAGGAAAAATCGCCCGCAACGCCAGCATTCGGGTGGTGCGCGACGGAATTATTGTGGCGGACGACAAGCTTTCCTCCCTCAAGCGCTTTAAAGACGACGTGCGGGAGGTGGCCTCCGGCTATGAATGCGGCATGACAATGGAAAAATTCAACGATATCAAGGAAGGCGACATTTTAGAAGCCTATTTGGTGGAAGAATATCGGGAGGAGTAAGCCTTTTTCGGGAAAAGGCGGCGGAGGGTTACGCTGGACGTAGCCCTTTTTGCGCAACCGGCGAAAGGCCGGTTTTTCGGCAAATCAAAAAATAAGGGAGGCGGCAGGTATGCCAAGCTTTCGGCTGGACCGCACCAGTGAGGACGTCAAACGGGAATTGACCGATATTATGCGGGGACTGAAGGATCCGCGGATCAACGGTTTGTTAAGTGTTTTAAAGGTGGATTTGAGCAAGGATCTGTCCCTTTGCCGGGTTTACATCAGTTCGCTGGAGGGGATGGAGGCGGCCAAATCCGCGGTGGAGGGGCTCAACAGCGCCGCCGGCTATGTGCGGCGGGAGTTGGGCCAACGAATTCGCCTGCGCCGTTCCCCCCAGATACAGTTTATCGCAGACGATTCGATTGAGCACAGCGCCCACATCAATCAGATGCTGCACGATCTGAAGAAAGACTGAGGGAAAGGAAGGGAAAAGCATGATGACGGTACCGCAGGTCTGCGCGTATTTAAAAGAACAGGAAGACTTTCTCATCTTGTGCCATCAAAGCCCGGACGGGGACACGCTGGGCTCCGGCTTTGGCCTTTACTATGCGCTACTGGCCCTGGGAAAGCGGGCCCAGGTAGTCTGCTCCGACCCGATTCCGCCGCAGTTTTCCTACTTGCTACCAAAGGCGATGCCCCAGCTGGACCCCCAGTGCGTTGTGGCGGTGGATGTGGCCGATCCGCAGCTTTTGGGTGACGCGCTTTCTTCTTGGGCGGACCGGGTCGATCTGTGCATCGACCACCATCCCTCTAACCGTGGATATGCCGCCCGGACGCTTTTGCGGCCGGACGCGGCGGCGACAGCGGAGATACTGATCGAGATCATTCGCGGTCTGGGGGTGGAGCCGGACCAAAGGATCGCCGACTGCATCTACACCGGATTATGTACCGATACCGGCTGTTTTCAGTATTCCAACGTCACCTCCCATACGCTGCGCACGGCGGCGGACATGGTGGATCTGGGGGCGCAGGCGTACCGCATTAACCGGAGGATGTTCGGCACCAAATCCAAAGCGCGAATCGCCATGGAGCGGGAGGTGCTGGATTCGCTTGTCTACGCCATGGACGGCAGAATCGCGGTCATCGCTGTTACGGGGGAGATGCTGGAGCGCACCGGCGCCATGGAGTCGGAATTGGACGGGCTTTCCTCTATTCCCCGGGAGATCGAGGGGGTCAAGGTGGGCATTACTCTGAGGGAAAAGCCCGGCGGCTTTAAAATTTCGGTGCGGACGGTGGAGAAGATCAATGCGGCGGCCATCTGCGCGGTGTTTGGCGGCGGCGGGCACGCCCGAGCGGCGGGATGCTTTATCGGCGAGCCGCTGGAGCAATGCCGGGAAAAGATCGTCGGCGCAGCCAAGGCCGCCTGTGAGGAGGCGGGGCTTTGACAGAGCAGGCGGAATCCAATGCGCAGCAGACCGGTTTGTCCGGCATCCTGCTGATTGACAAGCCGGAGGGCTTTACCTCCTTTGACGTTGTAGCGAAAATCCGGGGTATTGCCCGGACCCGCAAGGTGGGACATGGCGGAACGCTGGACCCGATGGCCACCGGCGTGCTGCCGCTGTTTTTGGGCGCGGCCACCAAGGCCTGCGACATCCTGCCGGATCAAACCAAGGCCTATGAGGCCTGGTTTCGGCTGGGGCAGACCACCGACACCCAGGATTCTACCGGCCGGGTGCTGAGCGAAAGTCCGGTAGACTGCATCGCCGCCCAGGTGGAAACGGCGCTGGAGCAGTTCAAAGGCGATATTTTGCAGCTTCCGCCCATGTATTCCGCCGTTTGGGTGAATGGGCGGCGGCTTTACGACCTGGCCCGGGAGGGGGTCGAGGTGCAGCGGCAGCCCCGTCCGGTGACGGTGCACGAACTGCGTCTGTTGCAGGCGAGGGAAGAGGAGCAGCTTTACAAAATTTATGTCAGCTGCTCCAAGGGAACCTATATACGAACCATCTGCCACGATCTGGGACAGGCCTTGGGCTGTGGCGCGGTGATGACCGGGCTGCGGCGGGTGGTTTCCTCCGGCTACCGGGTGGAAGACGCGATCACTCTGGAGCAGGCCCAGCGGCTGGCGGACGAGGGGATGCTGGCGCGGAAAATTCTGCCGGTGGAAACGGCCTTTGCATCCTATGAGAAAATTGTGCTGACCGCTAAAACCGCCCGGCTGGTGCAAAACGGCGTCCGCCTGTCTTCCCAGAGAACGGGATGTGCGGGCAAGGAAGGCGTTTTTCGCATTCTGGGCCCGGACGGACAATTTTTGGGGCTGGGATACGAGGATCAGGAAGAACTGCGGGTGCAGAAGCTGTTTGTACGCTGATGCGCTTTTTTGGATGGAAAGGGGAAAGCCTTGCGCAATCAAAGAAAGAGTCTGGATGAGACGGATCTGTCCCCGACGCGGCTGATGGAAATCGCGGCGGACGTATTGTTTACACGGGACGAAAACGGAAGACTTTTGCGGGTGAACGAGCCTTGGCCGGATACAGCCCGGGCGGCGCGGATGCTTTTGACCCTTCCGCTGGACGGTCCGGCCCGCTGCTATTTTCGAGAGGATCTGCCGGATGGGCTGATCCGGGAAATCGGGGCGATAGCAAGCCGGGAAGAGGCACCACAAACCTTGACGTCGCCGCCTAGCTATCAAAAGGAATATGTTCGGCTTTTAGGCGGGGAGAAGGTGGAATATGGACCTTGCTACTGGATGCCGGATTTGCTGGTGGAAGCAGATGTTGTTTTTTTATCGGAACAGAATGTGCGGCCGTTTATTCAAAACGGCTTTTCATGGTTGGCCGAGGAGATCTCTTATGTCGCGCCCTGCGCGGCGGTGATTCGGGACAAGCAGGCGGTCTGCATCTGCCGCAGTGTGCGCAAAAGCTGCTGGGCGGCCGAAGCGGGGCTGGAAACGCTGCCGGAGCATCGGGGCCGGGGATACGCGGGACTGGCGACCGCGGCATGGGCGCAGGAGGTGCGGCAGTCGGGAAGGATCCCCCTTTATAGCACCTCCTGGGACAACCTTGCCTCCCAGCGGGTGGCGCAGAAGCTGGGACCTCGCTGGTATGGCGTCAGCTGTGAAATATGGTAAAAAGCGGGGAGGCTTTTTATGGAAAGGCAGAAAATGGCGGTGGCGCTGGGCTTTTTCGACGGTGTGCACCGGGGGCACCGACAGGTGATTGAAAAGGCGGTAGAATTGGCGGACGGTCGGTTCGTTCCGGCGGTATTCACCTTTACAATGGAAAAAACTGGTCCAGCAAAAAAACAGAACGTGGGCGAGATCACTACTTTAGAGCAGAAAATCCGTATTTTGCAGTCCATGGGGGTGCGGGAAATCTACGCGCCGGATTTTGCGGATTTTTGCGGTTTGTCCGGAGAGGAATTTGTCCAGCAGATTTTGAAAGAGAAAATGCATGCGGCGGCGGTCTGTTGCGGGCAGGATTTTCGTTTCGGAAAAAAAGCGTCTTGCGGCGCGGCGGATCTGCGGCGATTTTGCAAGGCCGAGGGGATGGAATGCGCGGTCCTGGATGAGGTGATGGACGGGGGAGAAGCGGTCAGTTCCACCCGGGTGCGGCAGGCGATTGCAGACGGCGAGATGGAAAAGGCGGCGGAACTTTTGGGGCGGCGCTACTGCTTGGATTTTTTGGTAGAGCACGGTAAGGCTTTGGGCCGCAAGCTGCAGTTTCCGACCATCAATCAGCCGATTCCGCCTGAGATGGTGCTGCCTCGCTTTGGCGTGTATGCCACGATGGCGGCGGTAGAAGGCAAAATCTATGCAGGCGTTACCAATGTCGGTGTACGCCCCACGGTGGAAAAGGGGATGGCACCCAGGGCCGAGACCTATCTGATCGGCTTTTCCGGCGATTTATACGGCAGAGCGGTTCCGGTGCAGTTTTTGTCTTTTTTGCGGCCGGAGCAGAAATTTAACTCGGTTGAGGCGCTGAAAGAGCAGATCGGAAAAGACGCCGTAACAGCCGCCAAAATTGTAAAAAAGGCTTTACAGACGAAAGAAACCATGCTATAATACATAGGCTAATCATGCCCTACCTTGGCTTAGGGGGAACGCCCAAGCCGGGAAATTTCACGGCCCTTTGCTAAGATAGGCGCAAAAAAGAAAAGGTGGAAAAAATATGCTGTTGAAAGAAGAAAAGGCCGCAATTATTGCAGCCAACAAAACCCATGAAAACGATACCGGCTCCCCGGAGGTACAGATCGCTGTTTTGACCAAACGGATCAACGATTTGACCGAGCATCTGAAGATTCATAAAAAGGATCATCATTCCCGCCGCGGTCTGTTAAAAATGGTCGGCCACAGACGGAACCTGCTCAACTATCTGCAGAAGAACGATATCGAGCGTTACCGCGCGGTCGTTGCAAAGCTGGGTCTGAGAAAGTAGTCGTTTATGCCGGAGGGCGGACAGTTTTTGTCCGCCCTTCAAGTGCGTATAATATAAAGATCAAGGCGGGCCGAAGAAGGGCCTTTAGCAGTGAATCGGGGGCTTGGCGGCGGCCGAGCAACGGATTTATTGCTAAATCCATCTAAAGCCTGCCGCTGTAGAATGGAGGCTATTGTATGTTCGAAAATTACCGTGTATTTAAAACCCAGCTGGCCGGCAAGCCCATCTCTTTTGAGGTGGGGAAGATGTGCGGTCTTTCCAACGGCTCCTGCCTGGTGCGCTATGGCGACACCACTGTACTGTGTAACGCCACAGCTTCGCAAAAGCCCCGGGACGGAATCGACTTTTTCCCGCTGTCGGTGGATTTTGAAGAGAAGCTGTATTCGGTCGGCAAAATCCCCGGATCCTTTTTAAAGCGGGAGGGGCGCCCTTCTGAAAAGGCGATTCTGGCGTCCCGGATGGTGGACCGGCCGATCCGTCCGCTGTTCCCCAAGGATATGCGCAACGACGTTTCGGTGGTGATGACGGTACTGTCGGTGGATCCGGACTGCCAGCCGGAGATCGCCGGGATGATCGGCACCTCCTTTGCCCTGTCGATTTCCGACATTCCGTGGAAAGGGCCGGTGGCGGGCGTGAACGTCGGGCTGGTCGACGGCCAGATCGTCATCTGCCCGGACGAAGCCCAGCGGGCAGAATCCGACATGCTGGTCACGGTGGTGGGCTCCGCCGAGAAAATCGTCATGATCGAGGCGGGCGCCAAAGAGGTGGATGACGACACCATGCTGCAAGCGATTCTGCAGGCCCATGAGGAATGCAAAAAGATGGTCGCTTTTATTTCGGATGTGCAAAAGGAAATCGGCAAAGAGAAGTTTACCTTTGAGTCTCAGGAGATTGACCACGATCTGTTCGAGGCGATTAAGGATTACGCCATCGATCGGGTGAAATACGCGCTGGATACCGACGACAAGGTGGAGAGGGAGGCGCGTTTGGCCCCGATTGCAGAGGATATCCACCAAAAATTTGAAGAGACCCATCCGGAGCAGGCGGAACAGATTGACGAATGCATCGACAAGCTGCAAAAGTTCATCGTCCGGCGCTGGCTGTTAGACGAGGGAAAACGGGTCGACGGCAGAAAGCTGGACGAGATGCGTCCGCTGGCCGCCGAGGTCGGCGTTCTGCCGCGGGTACACGGCTCGGGTATGTTCACCCGTGGACAGACCCAGGTGCTGACCGTGGCGACCTTGGGCTCCATGCGGGAGGCGCAGCTGCTGGACGGCATTGACAGCGAGGAGACCCGCCGTTATATGCACCATTATAATTTCCCGTCCTATTCGGTGGGAGAGACCCGGCCCAGCCGCGGCCCCGGCCGCCGGGAAATCGGTCACGGCGCTTTGGCGCAGAAGGCTTTGGAGCCAGTACTGCCCAATGAGGAAGAATTCCCCTATGCTATGCGGCTGGTTTCGGAGGTGCTGTCCTCCAACGGTTCTACCTCTCAGGCTTCGATCTGCGGCTCTACGCTGGCGCTGATGGACGCTGGCGTTCCGATTAAGGCGCCGGTGGCCGGTATCTCCTGCGGGCTGATCACCGAAGGGGACCGCTGGATGACCATGGTGGACATCCAGGGCCTGGAGGATTTTTACGGCGATATGGACTTTAAGGTCGGCGGCACCCACAAGGGAATTACCGCCATCCAGATGGATCTGAAGATCGACGGGCTGACGCCGGAGATTATCAAAGAGGCCTTTGCCAAGACCCACAAGGCCCGCGACTATATTCTGGACGAAATTATGCTCAAGGCGATCCCTGCGCCCCGCGAGGAGTTAAGCGAGTACGCGCCGAAAATGACCACCCTGAAAATTGACGTGGATAAAATTCGCGATGTCATCGGCCAGGGCGGCAAGGTCATTCAGAAGATCTGCGCGGAATGCAATGTGAAAATTGACATTGAAGAGGACGGCCGGGTCTTTATTTCCGCCATCAACAAAGACGATATCAAACGGGCTGCCAATATTGTGGAGTTGATCGCCAAGGATCCGGAGATCGGAGCGATCTACAAAGGCCGGGTGACGCGTTTAATGAGTTTTGGCGCCTTTGTGGAAATCGCGCCCGGCAAAGAGGGATTGGTCCACATTTCCAAGCTGGAAAACCACCGGGTTGAAAAGGTGGAGGACGTGGTTTCGGTAGGCGACGAAATTGTGGTCATGGTCACTGAAATTGACCAGCAGGGCAGAATCAACCTCTCCCGCAAGGACGCTCTGGCAAAGCTGGAGGGCAAAAGAGCGGCGGAGGGGAGATAAAATATGAGAAAAAAGACGTGCCTTTGTTTGATCGGACTCGCTTTTTTGCTCATCCTCTCCGGATGTGAAACCCAAAACGAAATGGAAGCTTTACAGCGGCAGGTTGCGCAGCTGGAACAAAGGGTGTCGGATTTGGAAGCCCAGAGCCTGCTTCCTTCCCATGGGGAATCGGGCGGTGCAGTCAGTCAAAATGAGGCGCCGGAGTTTTCATCCTCTGGGGAGTTTTCCGGCGATCTTTCCAACGTGCAGTCGGCGGTCATTCCGAACGACGGTCCTGCGGGCGGCGGTCAGCCCACCGGCACGATGGAAGAGTTGGCCGCTTTGGTCAGCGCCTTCGAGGAAAAAGTAAACGCGAGTCAGCCGAAGGGTGAGAGCGCTGGGAGCATGGAATTGTTTTTTTCTCTGAAGCAGGAGGAAAAACAGATCGACGACCGTCTGGACCTGTATGAGGACGAGTTGGAATTTCAGTATCGTGCCGGTTCCCTTACCGCCAGCGATTACAAAGCGATCGAGCGTGAGTTGGAGGGACTGGAGGATCGGCTGGATGCCGCGGAGGATAGGTTGGAATATATTTTTGGAATAGACGATTAATTGCCCGAATGGGGCTACAGAAAATCAGAAAAACAGCACCCGCCTTTCGGTGGGTGCTGTTTTATGGGAAAGAGACTTTAGGGGGAAGCGAAAATGCGGATGAAACCGTCCTCTGAGAAAATCGAAGAATGGGTGCATACTCAGCTGCAGCTTCACAATCAGCCGTATATGGAAGATTCGGCTGACTTTTCCTGGCATGTGGAGGAAAAAGGAGAAGTGGTAGCGGGTATTGTGGCGGAATCGGTCTGTGATACGGTAGAGGTGCATTACCTGTTTGTAAAAGAAAGCTGCCGGGGAAGAGGACTTGGAAAAAAACTGCTGCAAGCCGTTGAGCAAAAGGCAAAAGAGGCGGGAATGAAAAGAATCAGGCTAAACACCTACAGCTTTCAGGCGCCGGCGTTCTATCAAAAAAACGGCTATAGGCTTTTGCTGAAGCTGGATCCGGCTTTCGGCTCCTGTCAGCAGTATTTTTTTGAGAAGCATTTTTAAAAGGCGAAAAGCGAATGGGGAAAAAGACGTCCTTTTTTGTTTTGGACCGCCGGGGGAGGAAAAAACCGGGAGAGAGAAAAGTTAGGAATTTGTGAATTGTCTTGCGGAAACCTTGTGTTGCAGGATAGTTTTTGCTATAATGACAACGATTCATGGGCTTACCTGTGAAAATGATTGATTATGGAGTTGGTACAGCTTTGGGAGACATAGGATGGCAAGTATATGCTGGTTTGGTAGTATTGTTGGTGGGTTCGGCATTTTTTTCCGCATCGGAAACCGCCTTTGCTACCGTCAACACCATCCGATTAAAAAACCATGCCGATGCGGGCAACCGGAAGGCCAAAATGGCTTTGCGGATTGCCGAAATGTATGAAAAAACCCTTTCGAGTATCCTGATTGGAAACAACCTGGTAAATATTGCGATTTCTTCTATCGCCACGGTGTTGTTTACCACCTGGTTGGGGGCTGCAGGTACCTGGGTATCGACGGTAGTGGTTACGATCATCGTGTTGATTTTCGGGGAAATTTTGCCGAAAACCTTCGCGAAAGAGCACAGCGAAAAGGTCGCGTTGAGTTTATGCGGCGTACTTTTGGGAATTATTACGCTGCTGACGCCGATTTCGTTTGTTTTTATTAAGATGCAGCACGCGTTTATCAACCTGTTTAAAGGGGAAAAGAAGCAGCCTTCGGTAACGGAGGAAGAGTTAAAGTATATTATCGAGACCATCGAAAGCGAGGGCGTTTTGGGCAAGGAGGAAAGTTCCCTTGTGCAGTCCGCTTTAAAATTTGACGAAACACCTGCGGAAAAAATCGCCATTCCTCGGGTGGATATGGTCTGCGTAGATGTGGAGGATACAATAGACGAGATTTTAGGAAAAATCGTGCCGGAGCACTATTCCCGTATCCCGGTGTATGAGCGTTCGGTAGATAAGATCATCGGCGTTTTGTACCTGAGGGATCTGTTCGACGAGATGGTACAGCACGGCAAGGAGTCTTTAGACGTTCGCCGACTGATGCATCAATGTGTTTTTGTCCACCGCTCCATGAAAATACCGGCGGTACTGAATATGTTGCAAAAGCAAAACCAGCATCTGGCAATTGTGACCGATGATTACGGCGGGACCTACGGTCTGGTGACAATGGAGGATATTTTAGAAGAGTTGGTCGGCGAAATTTACGATGAAAGCGACGAGATTCCTGAGGGGATTCTGCGCAGGGACGAAGATTCTTTTGAAACGGCCGGCGAGGTGGACTTAGACGATCTGTTCGAGGAAATCGGCTACCGTCCGCCGGATTTTGACTGCGATTACCACACGGTCAGCGGCTGGGTTTTAGAAGAGATGGAGCATATCCCGGCGCCGATGGAAAGCTTTGTTCGGGATCGCTTGAGGGTGACCGTTTTACAGGTAGACGAGCAGCGGATCAGCCGGGTGCGGCTGGAATTGCTCCCGGAGCCGAAAGACGGGGAATAAGAGAATATAGGAGGGATTGCCATGGAAAAGCAAAGTCCGCTGAACAAGCATAAACGCGTCAGCAAATATGCGCTGCCTTTGGGCGGAGTATTTCTGATTTTGGCTGTGATTGGACTGATTTCCGTCGCCGGATTCTGTGTGCGGCTGACCAATCAGATTATGGATAACACCCAGGAAAAAAGCAAATTTGAGGATTATCTTTTGCCGGTTGTCATGTTTGACCCGGTGGAGTTTGATTCGCCTGCCTACGCGGATCCGCTGTTTTTATTGCAGTCCTCTTTGTGGGGAACACTTTTGGAGAACACAAACAAATACACCTTTGACGAAAGCGCCATGCTGGTGGTCCCTGCTTCGGATCTGGACGTTTATGCCGCAAAGCTTTATGGTCCGGATGTAAAATTGCAGCATCAGACCATTGAGGATTTTGATGTAACCTACCCTTATGATCCGGAGACCAAAACCTATGCGGTTCCGGTGATGGGGCAAACCAGCCAATACACCCCCCAGGTGACCAAGATTGAGAAAAAAGGTGACCTGTATACGCTGACGGTGGGGTATATCCCGCCGGGGACTTTGTGGGAAGCGGCGATGGGCGGCTCGAAATATGAGCCGGAGCCGGATAAATATATGATCTATCAGATGAAAAAGGTCAAGGATGGGTACAGCATTCTTTCCATCAAAGGGCGGGACACCTGGGAAGCGGAGCAACAAAGCGGAGTGCAGGCCACCGGCACGGACGTTTCGGCGCCGGATTTGGCCAGCGTTTCCCTTCCGTCTAAAAAGGTATAGCCAGAGGACCGGGAGCGGCGGCTTCCGGTCCTTTTGTCTTAGAAATCCCGCAAAAAATCAGAAAAAGGTTTGCTTTTTTTTAGACAATCTACTATAATATAGAAAGAAAAGCCACAAATTTTAGGAGGAATGAAAGATGCTGGTTTCTGCAAAAGAGATGCTCACCAAAGCAAAAGAGGGCAAATATGCCGTCGGGCAGTTTAATATTAACAATCTGGAATGGACCAAGGCGGTTCTGCAAACGGCGCAGGAGAACCATTCGCCGGTTATTTTAGGCGTATCCGAGGGCGCCGGCAAATATATGGGCGGCTGGGATGCGGTCGTAGGCATGGTGAACGGATTGCTAAAAGACATGAAGATCACCGTTCCGGTGGCGCTGCACATTGACCACGGTACTTATGAGGGCGCAAAAGCGGTGATTGAAGCGGGATTTTCCTCGGTCATGTTTGACGGATCTCATTATCCCATTGCGGAGAATATTGAAAAGACCAAAGAGATCATCGCTCTGGCCGGTGCGAAGGGCATTTCGGTAGAGGCAGAGGTCGGCGCTATTGGCGGCGAAGAAGACGGCGTTGTGGGAGGCGGCGAGGTTGCCGATCCGGAGGAGTGCAAAATGATCGCCGATCTGGGCGTTACCATGTTGGCCGCAGGAATTGGCAATATCCACGGCAAATACCCCGCCAACTGGAAGGGATTGAATTTCGAGGTTCTGGCAAAAATCCAGGAGAAAACGCCGGGCATGCCGCTGGTCCTTCACGGGGGAACCGGCATTCCTGCGGACATGATCAAAAAGGCGATTTCTCTGGGCGTTTCCAAGATCAATGTAAACACCGAGTGTCAGCTGGCCTTTGCGGAGGCCACCCGCAAATACATTGAGGCGGGCAAAGACTTAGAGGGCAAGGGCTTCGATCCCAGAAAGCTGCTGGCCCCCGGCACCCAGGCAATCAAAGATACGGTGAAAGAAAAAATGGAGTTGTTTGGCTCTGTTAACAAAGCTTAATTCTGTCATATCAAAAAGGACCGCGGCCAATTTGGCTGCGGTCCTTTTTGATATGTTGTATTAGGAATGATCGTTTTTCAATGCCGCCTGGGTTTCTCAAGATTTTTCGCGCAGATACAGCATACCGGGTAGCCCCCAATTTTTTTGAGAGAAGGAGGAGGTTAATTTGACAACAAATCCATATATTTTAGATTTTGAACAGCTCTTTAGATATGCCGTTTATCTTCATGATAAAGAAAAAGCAACGGCGACGGTTCAAAAATATATCCAGGACATAAAGGTACTCATGCGATATCAAAAAGGAAAACCCCTCACAAAAAGACAATTGATTTTGTGGAAGGAGGACTTGCTTCAGCAATACGCAGCGGCCAGCGTTAATACGATGATTGCGGCGATAAATAGTTTTTTGGAATTTATGGGGTGGGATCACCTGAAAGTACAAAGAGTTCGGGTGCAAAGAAATTTGTTTTGTTTTGCAAAGAAGGAGTTGGGGAAAATGGAATATTGCCGGTTGGTGCAAGCAGCACAAGACAAAAAAATCCGCGTCTCGCGTTGGTCATCCAGACCATCTGCGCAACGGGGATCCGGGTATCAGAGTTACAATATATCACGGCGGAAGCCGTTCGGACTGGATACGCACAGGTCAGCAGTAAAGGTAAATGCAGACTGATTTTTCTGCCCAAAAGACTAAGAAAGTTGTTGCTTCACTACCTCCAAAAACAAAAAATCACTGCCGGAGCAGTGTTTGTCACACGAAACGGAAAGCCGCTTGACCGGTCGAATATCTGGCGAGAGATGAAAGCGCTTTGTCAAAACGCGAAAGTGGCGGAGGAAAAAGTGTTTCCACATAATTTGCGGCATTTGTTCGCCCGCACCTACTATGCTCTTGAGAAAGACGTTTCCCGGCTGGCGGATATTTTGGGACACTCCAGCATTAATACTACCCGCCTCTATACGATAGAGAGCGGTGAGGTCCATGCAAGGCAACTTGATAGGATGGACCTGGTTACAACATAATTTTTGTTATGTTGTAATTTTTGAACCACAATCACCTATTGTTTTCTTTTATTCTACCAAATCCGCACGTCCATTGCAATAAAAATTGGAAATTTTTCTATTTAACGCATCACAAACAGAGCCGATCCTAAATTTTTTAAGACGGCCTTGTTTGTGATGCTCTTTTTTACAGCGATTTTTGAGCAGGGCTGTAAATAAGAGCATTTTGCAAATTGTTTGTACAACATAACAAAAATACTGTTGTAATGAAGAAAACGATACAGGGAATTTTGAAAGGAGAGGTTTTTCAATGCGAATCACGGTAAAAAATATGGTAAAGCAAGCTTGCGCAATCTGCCTGGCGTGTTTGCTGATACTGTCCGGCGTTTTAACTGTGACGGCGCAGGCGGCGGAGGTTACAACAACGGTGCAAAAAGCGATTTGGCCATTCATTGGCGAGGTGCATATTAACCAGTTGTCGTCGGGGATATATGATGGTCGTTGGGTATCACACGGAATCGCGGATATGTTCGCCATTGACGTAAATGCGGCCGGTGCGGTGGCCTATGCGCCGTTTGATTGTAGAGTCGTGGATATTTTACCCGATTGGGGAAATATTGCGGTGATCGAAAGCGTTGCCCCTGTCTATCTTGCCGACGGCAGTATGGATTATGTTCATGTGGCCTTCGTCCATGACGACAACATTGACAATTTGATAGCGGCTTATAATACAGGGTCGGTTATAGCGCAATGGACGCCGATTTATGATGAGGGAACAACGGCGGGAAATGGCTGGACAGTAGGGAGGCATATTCATATTGAAGCCAGGCGGGGACGATATGAAAATTATAAAGGAACCGGCGGAACGGTCTCGTACGCTGGCCGCCCCACTGGGTTTTCGATGGGAAACTGCGGAGAATACGCAAACATCGTATATTTAGCGGGAAATACGAGTATTAGCGATCCGAAAAACATTTTCTTTGCCGCTACAGGTTACGGAACGTATTTTAACTGTTCGGCTGTGAATGATTGGGAAGGAGAAGTAGATAACGGGTATTTTCAATATTGGAAGCATACGGATTCGTTTACCCAAGAAATCACTACAACTGCTCCGACCCCTCACTGGCATGGGGGAAGCTGGGTAAACGATGGAACGCTTACCGAGAATGACGTGCAGGTAGAACACAGATTTTACTATCCTGAAAATACGGCGCTGGGTTTTTCAGGCTGTTTTATGGGAACCGACGCAAATGTGGTGCAAAATGCTACCCCTGAAAGTCACAACGGCGTTTGGATGGTCTCGGAGGATGCGTCGGGATGGAGCAGCAGCGATGCCGGCGATGGCATGCGTTATAGCAGAATCTACTACTCGGCGCAGGGTGACCCAGCAAGCGCGCTGGGCTTTGGACAAACGCTGTTGCCTGGTACGACCTATTACTATAAATTTTTTATAACCTGGCAAGGAAACGGTCAGGTCTATACGAGTGACGTCAGCAATTTTACAACCACGGGAACAGCGGCGATAAAGCCCGAAACATTGACTTACAGCGTTCTTACTTATAACGCAGAGGATAACGCGGCTTATTTTTTGTATCCGGCACAAGCCAATAACGTCGAAATTCGAAAAGAAATTTTGGCGGGCGAACCAAACGCGGCTTATGTTGCGGTTAAAAGTGCTGCGGTTTTACACAGCGACGGAAAACGATATCAGCAAACCTTTACGTTTTCCAACGTTTTAGCCGGCGAATATAAACTTGTCACCTACAAGCCCGGATACGGCGTCAGAGTTCGAGATGTAAGCACAGACACAGGGGATTTAGACGCGATTGAAATGGCGCCTTCGGGAGATATTACGGGAGAAGGCAAAGTCAACGCTGGCGATTTGCAAAAACTGTTTCAGCACATAAACAAAAAGATTTCTTTGGAACAGGAATATATCCCATCGGCAGATGTTAACGGAGATGGGAAGGTCAATGCCGGCGATCTGCAAAGACTTTTCCAATTTATCAATAAACGGATTGATCAATTAGAATAAGAGGTGATAAATAAAGAGCACAAAAGGACAAAATAAAACGGAGGATATAACATGAGGAAATTTTTATCGGTATTTTTGGCAATCTTAATCTTTTTTTCATTGGGTAGTATGGCGTGGGCAGATGGAAGTGTGACCTTATCCATTTCAGCGGAGAAAACAACCGTACAGCCTGGCGATGAGGTCACCCTTACCATTTCGGTGAACAATACAACGGGCACAACGATTGGAACAGTCGGTTTTAATTTGGATATCCCACAGGGATTCACCTATGTTTCTTCGGACATAGTGAGTCTATCAAAATTTAAGGGCCAAACCGGCTACAATTCGGATGAAGGAAATGCAGCTTTTACATCTTCAGGAGGAACGATTACAGACACAAAGTGGGATGTCATGACTCTTACATTGCGCGCTGAAGAGAGTTTAACGGTCGGAGAGCATACGGTGGGTTTTAAAGATGACAGCGACCTGATCGTAGGTGATGAGATGGGAGTGGATCTCCCCGGACTGACGACCGCTTCCGCTGCCATTACAGTACCAAAAGCAAGCAGTTCTCTTGCGATTAGCGGCAACATGAATAAAACCTACGATGGTCGGGCTGTTGATGACCCGAGTGTGACAACAAATGGAGATCAAAGCAAAGTGACCTTTCTTTACTATACAGATGAAAGGTGTACGATTCAGACCGATACAACAAACTCTGGAGCAGCCGGTGCTGGTCAGGCCCCAAAAAATGCTGGTACATATTGGGTAGAAGCGACGCTTCCCGAAAGCGGTTCGGCACAAAGCGCAAAAGCTTCGAAATCCTTTACCATCTCTCCGGCAGATTATACGTTTGATTATACCCATCCCAACACGACGGTTACGGTTGGGGATTCTCATCCGACGCCAAATTCGAATGTCAAAGGCAGCGGCGCTGGCGAAGACGTTACAGGAACGCTTACCTGGTACACAAATTCCGGACGAACGGTTCTAGCCAATGGAAATTTTGACTCTGCCGGCAGCACAACTTTATATTGGAGATTTGTCGCTTCCCATAAGAATTTCGTGACCACTCCCAAAGAGGGAAGTACTGTATTTACCGTTCAGACTCAGCCGTTACACAAATTCACAGAAGGTTTTGATGCGGCAGCGACCGCAAAATATGAAGACAAAGCGTTTTCCCGCGCGGCAACACTTGCAGACGGTTCCGGCGCAGCGATCTCCTATTCAAGCAGCAATGAGAAGATTGCTACGGTGGACGCAAGCGGCAATGTCACCTTGAAAGGAGCGGGCACCGCTACCATCACGGCAGTCGCAGAAGCTTCGGCAGGATACGCGCGAACAACGATTTCTTATACGCTGACGATTACACCTAAAACGCTTGTGGCAGACGATTTGGAGTACAAAAGCGGGAATAAATCGAAAACCTATGACGGTACGACAACGGCGCAGGAAATTACCGTTGGTGTAAAAAGCGGCAGCCTAGTCAATTCATCGGACACAGTGACTGTTCGCGGCACCGCAGTTTATAATGATAAGAACGTGGCATCGGCGGATAAAATTATCTTTACGACAGAAGCAATTGTAGATGGCAACTATCGTTTATCGGCCGGCGCCCGGCTGGAGATCACAAAAGATGTAAGCATCGCAACGAGGCCGATTACCGTTACTGTGGTACCGGCAACCCGTAAATACGGCGAAATAAATCCTGCTTTTACAGCGACGCTGGCAAATGGATATACGCTGGGGCAGTCCGATAATATTTCCAGCTTGAATCTTACCTTGGTCAGCACGGCGGATGAAAATTCCGCAGTCGGCTCGTATGATGTGACCGGCAGCGGTAGCAATGCGAATTACACCGTTCAAGTCAAGGGCGTAAAAGCACTGACCGTCACAAAGGCCAATCCGACCTACTCGGTCCCTGCTACACAACAGATAAAGGTTGGCAGCAGCCTTGAGAAATTCATGGAAATTGCGCAAAACAAGGGCGCTGGCATTGGAGGCGCGGAAGTAACAGGTACAGTAACTTGGTATAGTAATACCAATCGAACCGTTGAAGCGAAAGAATCGGATATCCATTCACTTGCGGTGAACGCATCGAAGACACTTTATTGGAAGTTCGTTCCGGATAACAAAAACTATGCGGATATGATCGGGCAAACCTCTTTCAAAATTGTGGAAGGTGATCCGCAGAAAATCACTTTTGCCGAGACAGAGGTTTCGGTGGCTTATGGCGATGGATCTGTGATAAAAGTTCCTGTGCATACCAATGACAAGGATCAGACTATTGCGGATGGTGGCGCAATCACCTATGGAAGCAGTGACTCAAGCATTGCTGCCGTCAACAGAACAACGGGAGAGGTTACCATCAAGAAGGTTGGTAACGTTATAATTACCGCTAAAGCAGCGGCAGTTCCCGGCAAATATGCGGAGGGAACAGGCAGCTATATTTTGACGATCACACCAAGACCGGTAACGGTAGTCGTGGATGCGGCAACACGTCCGTTCGGCAAAGCCAATCCGATTTTTTCCGCACAGCTAAAATCGGGCAGCACGATGGCTACAGGTGAAACCGTCGATGATCTTGGTTTGGGGTTGTACAGCGACGCCAATGAAGTCTCTGATGTTGGAGAGTACGAAATCAAAGGAGATGGTGTTTATAACGGGAATTACGCGGTTACCATTGAAAATGGAAATAAGCTGACGGTTACTCAAGCTGACCTGATCATTCCGGAGCAGAGTGTTGCGCTAAAATATGTGACAAGCGGCATGTCCGGTGAAATTTCGCTGGCAGGATTGCTTCCTGCCAATGCGGGAGGAAACGTCAGTTATGTAAAAGGAACGGAAGACACAGGCAGCAGCGGCATTACGGTGAATGCTTTTGCGCTGGACGCTACCTCTGGTAAATTGACATATGAACTTTCGGGCGGCGCTGTCGACAAAAGTGTGACCCTTTCTGCAATCATCCGTTCGAAAAACTATGCGGATTCAATTGTCAATGTGGTGATCACTCTAACCGATAAAAATGTTCCAAAAGCGGTCGCCAATGCGATTACAACTACTTACAACGGCGCGGCGGTTGAGAAAAGCATAATTGCCGGTACAGCAACTTTTGATGGAAAAGAGGTTTTAGGTAGCTGGGATTGGAAAGGTGGAACCAATGTAAAGAATGTGGTGGACAGCGGTCCCAAAACAGTCGTTTTCACCCCTGCCGATACAGGTTCTTTTACACCGGTGGAATACACCATCCAGGTAATCATCAATAAAGTGGATATTACCGGTGAACCGTCGTACAAAACGGTCATTACAGGTCAGACTCTGAAAGAAGCCGGTTTAGGAATTGGCACGCTGACTCCTGCAAATGGAACATTGCGCTGGGATCTGCCGGACGATACGCCAGTCGTTCCCAACACACCATATACTTGGATTTATACGCCGGCCGACCGTGAGAACTATAATGAGAAAACCGGTACCATTATTCTAAATAAAAAAAACAGCGGATCGCAAATCGGCTCTGGTAGCGAATCAGGTGACAGAGATGATGACGAAGAGAACGAGTCTTTATACCGTCCGGGTGAGCAAAGCTTTTGGAATGATGTTTCTGATCTTATAAAAAATGCAAAGAACGGAGATGTTGTGCGGGTTCATGCTCGCGGATATGACCGTATGCCTTGGTCGGTTATGGAAATGCTTCGGCAGAATCCGGAGGTAACCTTGTTAATTGATTGGAATGGAGGCAAGACGATTGCGATTCCGGGAAACAAAGCGCTAGCAGAAGAAAATCGACTTTACTATCCGCTATCTTATCTGCAGAAAATAGATTTCGGTGATGTAAAGATTGATCCCAGTAAGCTGAACCCGAGCATGGGCGGCGTTTGGTCGATTGATGCGCCCTCAGAGGCGGATAAAATTCAGGCAGGGTTTGGCAAACCGGAGGTTACCGACGCCAGACGGGGTTTGGCGGAAAATGGAAGTATGATGGCGCAAGGAATTGAGAAGACGATTCCAGGCGTTTATGAACCTGAAAAAGCGTCAGATTATACAAGCGAACTCGTCATAGCATTAACAGTACTTCTGTTGGGTGCAGCGGCGGCCGGCGGTTTTTGGTACTGGAAACGCAGCAGCTGGAAAAAATGATCAATGAAAATGTTGTAAGATAACGGAATATGCGGCAAAAATCCTGAATCTGATTGCGGATTCAGGATTTTTGTATATCAATGAGACTTTATTAGTAGGTGTCAAAAAACAGCGAGAGACAAAAAAGGACCGCGGGCCTGTTGGCTCTGCGGTCCTTTTTTCGGGCACAGCGGAAAGATGCCAAAACGGGGAAGTACATGATCGGACGGTTATTTTTTTAGACCGAATTCCCTTTCCACCAAGGCCAAGGTTTCGGCAACGCTTCTTCGTTCGTCTCTGAGAAGTACCCGAAAGCCTGCGTTTAAGAAAGAATCGTATGCGGCGCGGGAGTTGACTCTTTTTAAACACTGCCTGAAGTTTTCCAATGCCGATTTTGGGTCTGCTTCCTCCATAATCAACCGGTACAATAACTGCTTCTCTCTGTCCGGCCTTTCAAAAAAGCGGTTCACGGATATATTGGGATCAGCCAACATAATCAGCACATGATCGTAGTCGGATACTTCTTTCAGCGTTTCGATAGAAATATTTGTATCGACAAACACCATTTTGCCGTCATGCTTCAGCTGGCGCAGCAGGTAAAGTTCCAACGTCTCGCATTCTCTCGAAACGCCTTTTATCCAATTTTCGTATTCGTCCGGCATTCGCCTAATGAAGTCATGCCAATCCTTTAGATCTCTTGTATAGGTTAAAAATGGGAATTGGTTTTTGTCCAATTGGGGCAACAATGCGTCATGATAGTTTTCTTCACAGGCAATGCCGTCGTACTTTTGGGCAAGCAGCTTTACCATCGTAGACTTTCCCGCATACGCGGTTCCGGTTATGAAGTATATATTGTCGAATTTCATCTTGTTTCCTTTCAGAAGCTTTCGTTTATACCACCTGGATTTCTGTCAAATGCCAGGTGAGGACCTCCGTTTCCGGAAATTGCTCGCGAAGCCGTTGGGCCAGCGGCTCGATGACCACATCCTCGGTGTGGAAATGACCAGCATCCACCAGGGTGATTCCCTGCTGGGCGGCATAGAGGAATATATGGTGCTTGACCTCGGAGGTGACCAGCGCGTCGGCTCCGGACCAGATGGCGTTGTCCAGGCAGTCGGCGCCGGCGCCGCCGCAGACCGCCACCCGGTGGACCGGACGGCAGCCGGGGGTAAACCGGACGCTTGCGCCCAGCCGCTCCTTGACAAAAAGGGCAAAATCCTGCGGCTCCATGGGACTGGGCAGAAAGGAAATCCGGCCCAGATATTCGGTTACAGCATTCCCTTCCCGGTCGGTACAGGGAATGGGGGTGAGCCCCTCCAGGCAGCCCAGCCCCAGCCGCCGGGCAAGCGCATCGTTGACGCCGCCTCGGGCCAGGTCTAGGTTGGTGTGGGCGCATATGACCGAGATCCCGGCAGAGGCCAGCCGGTAGGGAACGGATCCGGCAGTCACCGATTTGATGGGGTCAAAAATCACCGGATGGTGGGTCACGATCAACCGGGCTCCGGATTCCTTTGCCGCCTGGATCACGGACGGCGTACAGTCCAGCGCCACCAGAATTTTCTGGACCGGCTGCAAAGGGTCCCCGATCAAAAGACCGCTGTTGTCAAAATCCATCGCGTAAGAAAAGGGCGCTAGCCCGTCGAGAAAAGAAAAAACGTCGTTTACCGGCATGATGAAACCTCCGTTTCGTTGTAAAACTGCTTTTTATTGGGGAGTGGGGCAAAAAAGATAACGGCAGACCGCCTTTCGCCCGGTGCGGTACATTTCGTGCCAGCTGGGGACAGGGACAATCCCCAAAAACACACCGCCGGCTCTAAGGCAGGTGCGGCGGGAAGCTTCGTTTTCCGGCAGGCAGGTGACGAGTACCCGCTCCATCCCGTTGCGAAAGGCCAACGGCAAAAGCAGCGCCACCGCCCTGGCCGCGTAATGCCGTCCCCGCCAGTCGGGATGCACCGCATAACCGATGTGACCGCTGTACTGCACCGCCTCATTTTCCCCTACCCGCAGGGTGCAGCTGCCGGCCATAGCGTCGTCCTGACAGCGGCGGATTTGAAAAACGTAGGCGGGCAGATACCCTTTTTCCGGCTGGGCTTTGGTGATGTTGGCAAGAACCAGACGGATTTCCCCATCGTTTAAAGGCCCCGGACCAATCAGCGCGCTCACGAGATATCCCCCTTGTCCAAAAGGCCCAGCTGCTGTTTCCATCGAAGAATCCGCAAAACCGAATCATCGATTTGCGCTTGGGGGATTTTCCCCTCCTGTACCGCCTGGACGACGGCGGGAATTTGGGTTTCGAAGTTGGTACTGATCAAAAGATCGTTGCCCGCCTGCACCGCCAGAACCGCCGATTCTTCCAGACCGAACTGCTCTCGGATTGCACCCATGTACAAATCGTCGGTCATAATGACGCCGTCAAAGTCCAGCTGTTCCCGCAGCAGCTGATGGGCCGCAGGCGAGAGGGAGGCGGGCAAAGACGGGTCCAGGCAGCTGACAATGTTATGGCTGACCAGAACACCGGGCGCTCCGGCGTCGATGCCCGATTGAAAGGGCAGAAAATCCCCGGCCTCAAAGGTTTCCAGCGGGCGGTCGTCCTGCACGAAGCCCAGATGGGTGTCCCCGTTTGGCCCATAGCCGGGAAAATGCTTGAGAACGCAGCCGATCCCCGACTGGTTCATCTGCTGTACAACGCGTTTGGCATACAGGGCGGTGGTCGGCGCGTCCTGCCCCAAAGAGCGGCTGTAGATATAATCCGAAGGGTCGACAGACAGATCGCAGACCGGCGCGAGGTTTACGTTTACCCCCAGATCCAATAGGAAGGCCGCCTTGTCGGCGGCGTCGGCGACAATTGCCTCCAGTCCGCCCTGGGCATACAGCTGCTGGGGCGAAGGATAGGCGGACGAGCGAAACGCGCTGTAGCCGCTGGCCCGAACCACCCGTCCGCCCTCCTCGTCAATGCCGATCAGCAGAGGGATTTTTGCGTTTTGCTGGTAAGACTTTACCGTTTGGCGCAGCTGCTCGGGGGTCGTATCGGCAAAATCCCGTCCAAACAGGATATAACCGCCGATCTGCCAGCGGGAAACGGTTTCGGCGGCCTGCTGTTCCGGGCAGCGGACCCAAAACATCTGGGCGACCTTTTCCTCCAGCGTCATGGAAGAAAGCAGGGTCTGCAAGGCTTCCTCCGCCCGATCCGGAACTGCCAAAACCTTCAGGGAAACCAGATCGTTTTCCCCATCCGCTTTTGCCAGATAGGAGACCCGGACCGTTTCTCCGCCCAAAAGGCCGGCCAGTTCCGGGAGGCCTTGGGGGTCGGTCACGGTGAACGTAAGCGATTCCCCGTCATCGGCGCGAAGGCAGAGGGCGGTTTCTTCCGCTTTTTCCACAATACCTTCCATTTCCTGCGGCTGTGCGGCCTGCTGGCCGTCCACAGTTGAGGAGGAAACCGAAGAGGCAGCGGAAGAAAGGTCCGGCGCCGCGTTCGACGAAGAGGCGCCGCAGCCGCTTAAAAGAAGGATTGCCAGGGCAATCCCAAAAAGCTTTTTGAACATGAGAGAGATCCTTTCTTTTCCCGGGCGGCGTTTGCGCCGGGTTATTTTTGCGGGGAGGATGGGGCATCCGGGCAGGAAAAGCCCTTTTGCAGCGCTTTTTCGAGAAACTCGGACAGCTGCGACAGGGCCCATCCGGCCAAAAGGCTAAAAAAGGGCAGATACAGGATCAAATAGCGCGAGCGCCCCTCGAACAGCAGGATAAAAAAGAGGATGCCCAAAATAGAACAGCGCAAAAGCGGGATAAGGGAAAAGGGATCCGGCTTCGCAGGCCTTCGCCAGGTCCAGAAGAAGGGGGCGACGGTCAGGCACAGGACAAAAAGCCAGAGGCCTTGGGCGGCGTAGCGATAAACCGGAAAAGCGCCGCCGTTTGTGTAGAAAAACTGTTGTAGCCCATTTTTCTTTTCACAAGAGAAATCGGCGAAACCTCCCTCGCGGCCCCAGAAAAAAACGCCGTCCGCCGTAACATACTGGGCTTTGCCAAACAGAAAACGGACATATCCGACCGGTCCGAACGCCCGGATTCGCTCAAAAGCCCTGTCCAGGTCGGCGGCTTTTCTTTCCTCTAAAGACGCAAAGGAAAAGGTGAAGTCGACGTCCTCCAGGTTATAGACGCCGTAATCCTCAAACCGGTAGGAACTGTCGTAATTCACGAAGCGATGGAACAATCCCATCATGAAAAAATGCTCCGGCGGGGCGGACCATTCAAGGTTCAGCGGCATCCAGGGCTGCTCTTGCAAAAAGACGTTCCAGCCGGCGCTGCCCAATAAAAAGACAACTGTTGCCAGCAAGGAGAACAAAAGACGAAACAGCGCTTTTCTCCATTGCGAAGAGCAAACAAGTCCGATGATAGCAACAGCCATAAGGACGACGACTGCCGACGGCTTGATCAAGTATCCCACAAAGGCCAAAACGCCGGCCAGAAGGGCGAACAGGACCTTTTTTACACGGCCCGAGGCGCTTAAAAAGCAAAGCCAGCAGGCGATGACGCCGATGGGAAAGGGCATGGCCAGCGTGTCGCTGTAAGGGATAATCAGCCAGGGGGAGAAGCCGAACAAAAAAACGGATAAGGCCAAAACGATATAGGCGGTCCTTCTTCCAAAGCATTTTCTGGCGCAGAAAAAGCCCAGGAGCAGGGCGGCGTCGACAAAAAGGATATTGACCAGGTCCATTGCCAGCCAGATATCCAGAAACTTTCCCAATGTGCTGTGGACCAGACGGTAGAGCAAAAAGAGAAGAAAATTGTTTGGATAGACAGAAAAATAGTCCCAGTGGTCATAGGTGACGTCCGCCGTCGCAGCATCCATCACCAGCGCAACATCCCAGCCGACAGAGGTATAGGTTTGAGAGACGATGACCGTCTGGACGGTAATAATAAGCAAAAACAGGGCGGCTAAAAAGAGTTTTTCATGCTGCAAAATCCTCTGCCACACAAGCGACAGACGTTTTTTAAAGAGAAAGAACAGAATAAATGCTGAAAATGCCAACAGGGTAACGGCACATGCGGCGGCCAGCTGGATAAAAAAGATGCAGGGCCAAACGCTTTTGTTGTGAAAAACAGCGCTGAGCGAGAGGCTGAGAAACAAAAAGAAGAACAAAATGTTCATACAAAAAAGCAAAGCGCGGGAAATTCGCGCCCAAAGGCCGTTTTGCTGAAGATTTCCGAAATTCATAGTAAAACATCCTTTCAAGCTGACCGATAGCGCAGCTTTAATCATACCTGTATTGTACCACAAACTGTAAAAAATTCACAAGAGAAAAAAGGAACAGGAGGGACTGTTCAGCGAAAAAAAGATGTGGTATCCTAAAAAAAGAGACGACAGCCGGGAGGAAACGCCATGCATTTATCCTATTTAAGCGCACAGCAGATTGTACAGGAGATCAGCGCGATTGTGGGTCAGCATGTGAATATTATGGATTCGGACGGGGTGATCATCGCCAGTACCGACCCGACCCGGATCGGCCATGTTCACGAGGGGGCAAAGCGGATTATTGACGAGGATCTGCCGGAGTTGTATATCTCGCCGGAGATTCAGACTGCCACCGCCCGCAATGGCCTGAATCTGCCTTTGACCATCAATGGCCGGGTGGTGGGCGTAGTGGGCATTACCGGCCGGTACGACCAGGTGGTCAGCCACGGGCAGATTGTCAAGAAAATGACTGAGATTCTGCTGCGGGAAGGGTACGAGCAGGACGAAAAGCGGCTGGACCAGCGGGTCCTCAACCGGTTTTTGGAGGATTGGATTTTTGGGGACGAGTCGATTCCCGCCCCGGCTTTGGCAGAGCGGGGAATGCGGCTGGGCATCGACATTGCCCTGCCGCGCAGGGTGATGATCACAAGCATCAAGGACAGCGCCCATTATATCAATACAAGCAACGGGCAAAAGCTGATTGAAAATGTGGAGAAGACGGTCAGTTCCCAGACAGAGCGGGAGGGCGGCATTATCCTGCGAAACGCCGGGCGGCAGATTCTGCTGGTGGCAAGCCGCACCGATGCGGGAATTCGAAATTTCGCCTTAAATCTGCAAAAGCAGGTGCAAAAGCAGTTCGGCATCTCTTTATGCATCGGGGCTGACGGACGTGCGGAGGATTTGCACAAGGCATACGTCACGGCGCAAAAGGCGTGGAGGTCGGCGATGTATTCGGCCGACGGAATCGCTTTATACGACCAGCTGTGCCTGGAAATCTTTGTGGAGGACGTTTCCAAGCAGTCCAAAAAAGAATACCTGCACAAGGTGTTTACCGGATGCAGCTATGAGGAGATCCGCTACTGGGTGGGAATCCTAAACGTCTATTTTTCGGCGGAGGGGTCCGTATCCCAAGCGGCACAGCAGCTTTATATGCACAAAAATACCTTCCAGTACAAGCTGCGGAAGCTGGAGGAACTGACCGGCTATGACGTGCGGCTGCCCAGTCAGGCGACGATTTTGTACATGGCGTCTATTTTTTTTCGTGATGTGGAGAATGATTTATTATTTTTGGATAATTAGACAAATTCTCTGTCCATTTGTGAAATAGAATGTTCTAAAGACCATTTATTTTATGAATATTCTGTACTTTGAAACATAGACAGAGTTTGTTAAATTTATTACAATAAAAGTAGGTTATTTAAGAATTTCTATGATCTGTGTTTTATCATACATAGAACAGACAGTTCTTAAGTAAACTGGAATATATTCCACACCCAGTGGGCGGCAGCCTGCAAAAAGAATGTATTGGAGGGTCATTCATGTCAGGTATTGGGTTAATCATTGCTTTTGTACTGGCAATCGTTGTCATGATTCTCGCCATCTCCAAGTTTAAGATCCACCCGTTTCTCTCTATTATGGGCGTGTCTTTGATTTTGGGACTGGTTGCGGGAATTCCCCTGGTGAACACAACCGGGGCCGACGGCACGGTAAAACAGGGAATTGCCAATGTTATAGGCGCAGGCTTCAGCGGAACCTTTACCAGCATCGGTATCGTCATTATCCTCGGCGCTTTGGTCGGCACGATGCTGGAGGTGACCGGCGCTGCGTTTAAGCTGGCGGACATGGTCATTAAGCTGGTGGGGAAAAAGAACCCCGAATTGGCCATTCTTCTAATGGGCTGGGTCGTATCCATCCCTGTATTCTGCGACAGCGGATTTGTTATTCTAAACCCCATCCGCAAAGCTTTGGTAAAACGCACCGCGGTTTCCAGCGTTTCGATGACAGTGGCGCTTTCCGCCGGTTTGTACATCTCTCACGTATTTATCCCGCCAACCCCCGGTCCGATTGCGGCGGCGAACACGTTGGGCATTGGGGAAAACCTGCTGCTGGTGATGGGCCTGGGCGCCGTCGCCTCGATCCCCTGTCTGATCGCGGGCTATTTATATGCGAAATACATTGGCAAAAAGGTGAAGGCCAAGGATGAAGCGGACACGAATTCCGCTGATGTGACCAAAACATATGAGGAACTCGTTGCATCTTACGGGAAACTCCCCAACGGCTTTTTGGCGCTGGCGCCGATTCTGATGCCGATTGTACTGATGGCGTTAGGCTCTATCGCATCGATGGCGAAATGGACCGGTTTTATCGCGGATCTGTGCGCTTTCCTGGGCACCCCGATTATCGCGCTGGCGGTAGGCGTGCTGTTTGGCGTATGGCTGATGGCCTCTACCGGAAAGATGAAAGAGTTTTACAATATGACCAACGACACCCTTAAAACCGTAGGACCGATCCTGTTTGTAACGGCGGCCGGCGGCGTATTGGGCAAGGTCATTTCCGTTTCCGGCATGGTGGAGTATATCACCTCCAACGCGGCGATTTTGGAAAAGGTGGGCATCTTCTTCCCGTTCCTGTTGGCGGCGATTCTCAAATCCGCTCAGGGTTCCTCGACCGTTGCGATTACGACGACAGCCGGCATCGTGGCGCCTTTGCTGGGCGTTCTGGGCCTGGATACCCCCGC
>CAJTQM010000011.1:11934-54700 GCA_910578255.1 uncultured Oscillospiraceae bacterium | reverse complement strand
TGATGATCTTCGACCGATTCGCCCAACTGAAATACAAATATGGGAACAGACATTTCTGGGCAAGAGGATACTATGTGGACACGGTAGGGAGAAACAAGACTGCAATAGCAAAGTACATACAGAACCAGCTGGAAGAAGATAAAATGATGGACCAGATGAGTCTGAAAGAGTATATAGACCCGTTCACGGGTAAGCCGGCGGAAGAAAGCAAATAAAATAGCAGCCACCCGATGAGGGTGGCCGCTGGAAACATGGTGCGATTGTCAGTCTTTTCTGTGCGCGAGTAGCGCCGCCGGTTCCATGCCCTTCTAGGGCTTACTCAAGCCACCGGCTTCGCCGGTGGTACTTGACTTATCCCACGATGGATTTTTCCAGCACAAAATGCTGCGGCATCCCGTTTTGGGTGGGATGGGAAACCTCCCCTTCAATCAGCGGAAGCAGGTAGTCGAACATTTCCTCGGTGATGTCGTTGCCCTGCTTATTGATCCACGCCCGGGGAACCAGCTGCTCCCGGTTGGCGATTTCGGCCACCGGCCGGCAGCCGATCCGGACCATATAGGGCCGGTTGGAAACCCGCTCGAATACCATCATTACCCCGGTCTGGCCCTGCAGGGCAAAGCGGATGGCGTAGCTGCCGATCTTCCGGGCCTCCCGCACGTCGGTAGCGGAGAGAAGATGGGAGGAACAGCGCTGCAGCACGTTTAACTCAATGGAGCGCACCTTGCAGCCCACCTTGTCGCGGACCAGCGCCTCCAGATACTTTCCAACGCCGGACAGATACCGGTGACCGAATGCGTCGACCACGCCGCTTTGGAAATTCTCTGCGGCAAAGGTACCGTCCGACAGACGGACTCCTTCGGACACCGCCACGATACAGTTGCGGGTCAGGGAGAGAATCTCTTTGACATCTCGGATAAACTGCTCCGGATCAAAGACAACCTCCGGCAGATAGATCAGGTGGGGAGCGCGGGCGCCCACGGTGCGGGGAAGGGCGGCCGAGGCGGCAAGCCAGCCGGCGTTCCGGCCCATAATTTCCACAATGGTCACCGAATCGGTGTCGTATACATAGCAGTCGCGGATAATTTCCAGCACCGAGGTGGCGATGAATTTTGCCGCCGAACCAAAACCCGGCGAATGGTCGGTGCCGGGCAGATCGTTATCAATCGTTTTGGGGATCCCGATGATCCGGATATCCTGCCCGGTCCGGGCAAAGTGGCGGGAAAGCTTGTCCACCGTGTCCATAGAATCGTTTCCGCCGATGTAAAAAAAGTACCCGATATCGTAGCGGCGAAAAATCCCGTCAATTTTTTGGTAGAGAGCCGGGTCCTCCTCCTCTTGCGGCAGACGGAAGCGGCAGGAGCCCAAGGCCATGGCGGGCGTGCATTCCAAAATGGTAAAATCCTCTTGCCGGGAAAATTGGGCGCGCAGGTCGATGATTGTACCGGCCAGCATCCCCTCAACGCCGTTGAGCGCCCCGTAGACCTGACCGATCTCCCCGCTGCGGATCGCCTCCTGAATCGCGCCGGACAGCGATGCATTGATGGCGGCGGTTGGTCCGCCGGACTGTGCAATCAGCATATTGCTCATGAAAAAAAGCCCTCCTGATTTTTCCTCCAAAAACATACGGCTTACTGATTTTGAGTATACCATATTCCCTGATGGAAAACAATCCAAAAGCCTTAGGGCCTGGACTTTTTCTGTCCCTTATTCGCCCAGAACCGCCAATGGTGCATGGGGCAAACGGCCCCACAGGTTTATATCATGGGAGAAGATCACCCGGGCGCCCAGCGTGTCCGCCAATTCCCGGACCCGGGAGACGCTTTGCAAAAGCTGCTCCCGGTTATAGGGACTGCGGGGCGAAACCGGCGGCGGACCGTAATTGTCCGCCGTATAAACCGCGTCGGAGGGAAATAACAGGGTTTCCCCGCTGGACGAAACAGCCATCCCCAGAAGGCCGGGGGTATGGCCGGGCAAAGACAAAAGTCGCACGCCGGGAAAAAGCGTTTCGTCTTGCGTAAGACCGATCAGGTCTTCCGGGAGTTCCTCAATGTCCCGGCGGATATACCCGCCCCGGCGGGCGGGATCCTCCTCTTTGACCAAAGAGCGGGCCAAGGCCAGGTCTTCTGCGGGGACAATACATCTGGCATGGGGGAAAAGAGACACGTTCCCGGCGTGGTCCAAATGCAGGTGGGAGAGAACTACGGTGCCGATTTGCTCCGGGGATACGCCGCACAGCGCCAGCTGATGGGTCAGGTCCTGCTGGGGAGAGCGGGTCAGCGGAAAGGCCGCCTGCATGTTTTGGGGCCAGCCGCCCTCCATGGCGTCGGGCCGGCAGCCGGTGTCAAAAAGCAAAAAGCCGCTTTCGTGCCGGACCAGCACCGCCATCACCGGTAGGTGGATCCGGTTTGTATTTTCAGGTTGATCCCGGCAGACAATGCTTTCCTGTTTGGCGTACAAAGTTCCCAGATCCAAAAGCCAGACGGCCAGTTTTTCCGCCATTTGTTATTCCTCCGTTTCTTTTGTTTCCAATTCGTCCAGCGCCAGCGAGAAAGCGGGCAGAAACTCCTCTAAAAAGACCGAGACCTCCGGCAGGTCCATGGCGCGCAAAGCCTTTAGGGTGGATTCCTTGGCCGGCAGAAACTCCCGGTTGCCCGCCTTTTCCTCCTCAATACACTTGATCAACGCCAGCCGGTCTGCCGCTTTCACCAGCTTTTGGGAGGCGCCGTCCAGCCCGTCGCCAGAAAGATACACGGCGAAATCCTCCCGCAGATCGACGGGGAGCAGCGCCGCCAGCCGCCGGCAGGCCGCCTGTTCCACCGCTTTATAAGAGCCCTGCAGCGCGGGACTGCCGTACTTGACCGGGGTGGGAAGATCCCCGGTGAGAATTTCGGAGCAATCGTGGTACAATGCGTGCAGGACAATTGGCTCTAAAGGATACTGCCGGCCCATCCGCCGGTTGCCGATGACCGCCAGCGCGTGGGCAAGCATGGCGGTTTCCATGCTGTGTTCGCTGAGATTTTCCCAGCGGGTGTTGCGCATCAGCCCCCAGCGGTTGATGTATTTCATGCGAAAAAGCATGGCGAAAAAGGAGCTGTGTTCCATTCGTACCCCCCCGAAAGAATAAAATTGGAAGAAAAATTGCATAAATCGCGCCAAAATTTAGCACTATAAGGATGGATTGTGGTATAATAATGCCAGAGTCGTTATTATACTTCATTCTTATGGCCCGCCTACGGCGACGGCCCATTATACCATGAGCGGCTCCCGCCTTTATAGTATAATAACGGCAAAGCCGCTATTATCCTTGGATTTCGATGGCTGCCCTACAGGCATGATGGATTATACGGATTTTCACTGGCCGGCCGATGCAGGCGGCCAGAGATTTGGATTTTTTTATAGATTTACTGTTATGGTAGCCCAAACCGGAAACGAATGCAAGGCTCAAAAGGGTTCTTATAAGGAAAAACATCAATGGAGTTGAAGCTATGACCGCGCAAAAAAGTCTGCACTGGAAAGCGTTTTATCTGGCGCTGGCGGTTTCCGCCGCCGTATTTGTGCCGTTTGTCCTTTACAACGGCGGCTATTTTATTTTTATCGGAGATTTTAACGCCCAGCAGATCCCGTTTTACAAGCTGGTTCATCAAGCGGTGCGGGAGGGCAATTTCGGCTGGAACTGGACCACCGATCTGGGCGCAAATTTTATCGCGTCCTATAGCTTTTACAACCTGACCAGCCCGTTTTTCTGGCTGACCATCCCGTTTCCCACCGATTGGGTGCCGTTTTTTATGGCGCCGCTTTTAATCTTAAAAAATGCCTGTGCGGCCCTGACTTCTTATTTTTATATTGAACGGTTTGTGCGCCGAAAGGAATTCGCCCTTCTGGGCTCTTTGCTGTACGCTTTTTCGGGATTTATGTTCTACAACACCTTTTTTAACCATTTCCACGAGGTGGCGGTGTTTTTCCCGCTTTTGCTCATCGGGATGGAAGAACTGGTGCAAAATAACCGCCGGGGATTTTTCGCGGCGGCGGTGGCGATCAACGCGGTGGTCAACTACTGGTTTTTTATCGGAAGCGCCGTCTTCTGCGTTTTGTACTTCTTTTTCCGCTGCACCGATAAAAAGTGGGGGGCAAGCTTTAAAAAATTCTGTTGGATCGCCTTTGAGGCTGTGTTGGGGATGGGGCTTTCCCTGTTTGTCTTTCTGCCCGCCGTGCTGGGAATTTTGGGCAATCCCCGGACTACCTCGGAGAACCTTTTGTCCGGCTGGAATTTTTGGCTGTACTGGCACGAGGAACGGCTGCCCGCCATTGTGGGAAGCTTTTTGTTCCCGCCCCATGTGCCCTCCCGGCCGGTGATGTTCCCCAACCACGGGGCAAAATGGTCCAGCCTCAGCGCCTGGCTTCCGCTGTTTGGCGCTACCGGGATGCTGGCCTATCTGACCTCGGCCCGGCGGTCGTGGCTCAAAAAACTCATCGCCGCCTGCCTTTTAATCGCGGTGATTCCGGGGCTTAACAGCATTTTTATTCTGCTTAACAACTCCTATTATACCCGCTGGTTTTACATGCTGATTCTTTTGATGAGTCTTGCGACGGTGCTGGCCATGGAGCGGCGGGGAATCGACTATCTGCGCGGCGTAAAATGGGCGGCGGGAATTACGGCCGGAATGGTGCTGGCGGTTGGATTTACCCCCATAAAAGAAGAGGAAGAATGGAAAATCGGTCTTGCCTCTGATATGCCGACCTTCTGGCTGTATGCCGCCTTCACCGGCGCATGCCTTGTGGGCACCTGGCTTTTGATCCGGCGGTTTCAAAATACCCGGCAGATGCCGCGGGTGGCCATCGCCGGGGTATGCGCTGTCAGCGTGCTGTTTGGCTGGATTTATTTTATCGACGGAAAAAATGCCCGCAGTTCGGACCAGTGGCTTATAGACAACGGGATCAACGGCCGGGAGATGGTCCAGTTTCCGGAGGATAAAAGCTTTGTCCGGACCGATTTTTACAGCACCATCGAAAATCTGGGCATGTATTGGGACCGGCCCAATATCCAGGCGTTTCACTCTATCGTCCCGGTATCGCTGATGGAGTTTTACCCCGAGGTAGCGGTAACCCGGGATGTATCCTCCAAGCCGGATGTGGGACTGTACGCCCTGCGCAGCCTGCTTTCGGTGCGCTGGCTTGTGATCGAGGAACGCAACGAGGATCAGTCCCCCATGCCGGGCTACTCTTATGTGCGGACCGACGGGAATTTTAACCTTTACGAAAACGACAATTTTGTCCCTATGGGGTTTGCCTTTAACCACTATATTACCCGGGAAATGTTCGATATGACCGCCAAGGGTTCCCGCTGCCTGCTGTTGATGAAGGGGATTTTGCTGGATGAGGAGACCATCGGCCGCCACGGCGATATTTTAACCAAGCTTTCGGACCAAAAGGCGGACACGCTCAGTGAAGACGCCTTTGTGGCCGACTGCGCCGACCGCCGCCGGCAGGCTGCTTACGAATTTACCACCGACACGAAGGGCTTTACCTGCAAAATTTTGCTGTCAAAAGAAAATCTGGTGTTTCTAAGTGTCCCTTATGACGAGGGCTGGACCGCCACCGTCAACGGGGAACCGGCGCAGATTGAAAAGGTGGACATCGGCTTTATGGCGGTGCGGGTCCCGGCGGGGGACAGTGAGATCCGTTTTACCTACCGCACGCCCGGCTTGACGGCGGGACTGGCGGTCAGCGGCGTTTCCCTGCTGGTTCTGGTGGGATACCTGCTTCTTTCCCATCGGCTAAAGCGCCGCGGCACTCCCTCCATCAGCTATGGGGTATTGCAGGCGCCGGAGGAGGAACAGCAGCTTTCCTTTGAGGATTTATTAAACCAAGATCAATCGCAGCATTGCGAGGGGGAGGATAAATAAGTATGGATCGATTGTATTTGGTGGTTCCCTGTTATAACGAAGAGGAAGTTTTGCCCGAAACGGTCCGGCGGTTGACGGATAAGTTAAAAAGGATGACCGAAAAAGGGTTGGTTTCGGAAGAGAGCCGGATTCTTTTGGTGGACGACGGCAGCCGGGACCGGACCTGGGAGTTGATCTGCGGCTTTCACCGGGAAAATTCCACGGTATCGGGCCTTAAGCTTTCCCGCAACCGGGGCCATCAAAACGCGCTGGTCGCCGGGCTGATGACCGCCCGGGAGTTGTGCGACATCACCATCTCTTTAGACGCGGATTTGCAGGACGATATCGAGGTACTGGACCAGTTTGTGGAGGAGTATCACAAGGGCGCCCAGATCGTTTACGGGGTGCGCAGCGCCCGGGATACGGATACAGCCTTTAAGCGCTCCACCGCCATGGGCTTTTACGGGCTGATGAAAAAGATGGGGGTGGATATCGTCGGCAACCACGCGGACTACCGGCTGATGAGCCGCAGGGCGCTGGACTGCTTTTCCGGCTATCGGGAGGTCAACCTGTTTTTGCGGGGGATCGTCCCTCTCATCGGCTTTAAAACAGCGGTGGTGACTTACGAGCGCAGCGAACGGTTTGCAGGGGAATCCAAGTACCCTTTAAAAAAGATGCTCTCCTTCGCCTGGGATGGCATCACCTCCTTTAGCACCAAGCCGCTGGCACTGATTACCGGCGTGGGAATAGCCGTTGGCTTTTTGTCCGGCTTGGGGCTTTTGGCAGCGCTGATCTGCCTTTTGTGCGGCGTTTCGGTGGAAGGCTGGGTCTGGGTGCTGATTTCGGTCTGGCTGGGTCTGGGGATCCAGCTGGTGGCACTGGGACTGGTCGGCGCGTATGTGGGCAAGACCTATGCAGAGGTCAAGGCCCGTCCCCGGTATCATATTGAGATGCTATTGGACGAGGGGAAAAGCCCGAACGGTCCAAAAGCATAGGTGTTTCTCTGTCGGAGGTTATTTCAGAAAAAAGGTAAAATTGTAGGAAAAACGGTCCAAAATGCCTCTTTGGACCGTTTTTTGTGACTTTTTTGTTACCAATCTTTGATATAAAAGAAGCAGATCAATAAAGGAGGGGACTAAAATGAAACTTATCAGCATTCTTTTTGCAGGTGCGGCTAAGACCACAACCGGGATCGTTGCAACTGTGGCAGCAGCGGCGACGGTTATAACAGCCGCTACAGTGGTGCATTCGCCTGCTTTACCCGTTGAGGAGGTACAATCGGCCCCCAGCGTATATATGGAAAATCTTCCGGAGAAAACCTCCAAAAATGGGGCACAGGACATTATAGAGGATACGGATAGGACACAAGCCCAGGAGCCTGCCGAATCAGAGACACAGCAGTCGGATCCAGAGCCGCAGGTCCAAAAGCAGGCGTCCAAGGCGGATGCGATAGCTTCTGCACCGGTCCAATCAGTACCGGCGTCTGCGCCGGAGTCCCCCACACAGACGTCTCAGATGGCTTCCGGCGCGGATATGAACAGCACCCCACCGCAGAAGGAGGTCTCGGAGGATCCAGCGCAGACTATTCTGAAGAATACGGACCAGGCACAGGCCCCGACACCTGCCGAACCAAAGGTTCAGCAGCCGCAGCAGACCATTCCCCAGCCGGATCCAAAGCCGCAGGTCCAGGAGCAGGCGCCCAAAGTGGACGCAGCGGCTACCGTACCGGTCCAGCCCGCGCCGGAGCCCGCGCCCGCGCCTCAGCCGGAGCCTGCGTCTCAGCTGGAGCAGAAACCCGCCTATGAGTTTTCCTACCATCACACTACAAGCATTTACGAAAACGATGGGACCCTGATTCGGGTGGAATACTACGACGATAACAATAAGCTTACCCATTATTCGAAAGTCGAGGACCACGATCCGGAAACCAATTCCTATACCGAGAATATCTACACCTATGATGAGGAAACAGAAACCGAGATCCTTCAGCGTACCGATACTTATACGGGAAGTACGCAGGATGAAGCCTAGTAAGGCGGCGGTTCCGCATTGAAAATAGTTGTTTTATGGCCGGGAGAAAGGAGTCTCCCGGCTTTTTCCTTGCAAAGGTGCGGCCGCAAAAGAAATGCTGTCAAAATAGGTAAGCCTGGGCGGAATTTTGCAGATTTTTCTTTACAAAACCTCTGGCAGTATCTATAATAAGAAATTGCGTCAGTGCGTACTTGTCCCAAAAGGCAATACGCACATTTCTCTGTACGTACAGCGTATGGATCATCTTGGTCCATAGGAAAGGACTTCCGCAAAATTTTACGAGAGGTGACTGTCAATGTGGTTTTTATTCGCAATTTTAACGATTCTTGCGTGGAGCGGAGCCGACCTGTTTTATAAAAAGGGCGCGGACCCTGGAGACCCATACAGCCACTGGAGAACGGTGATGATGGTAGGTCTGGTGATGGGCTTGCACGCGATCATTTATTACGGGCTGGTCTGCAAGGAGCCTTTTTCCTTCATGAATATGGTCCGGTATCTGCCGGTGTCGTCCATGTATATTCTGTCCATGACGCTGGGATATGTGGGGCTTCGATATATTGACCTTTCGGTCTGCTCGCCGATTAGCAACTCCTCCGGCGCGGTGGCGGCCCTTCTGTGCTTTTTGGTGCTGGGCCAGCGGATGAGCGTTTTGCAGTTTTGCGCGGTAGCCGCTATCTGTGTCGGTATTCTGGGTCTTTCGATGGTAGAAAAGAAAAACGCGGACCGGGAGCGGGCCGAAGCGGGAGAAACGGTGGATAAAAAATATTCGGTCAGCGCCATCGCCATCCTCTTCCCGATTCTTTACTGCGTCATCGATGGACTGGGCACCTTTGGCGACGCGTTTTACCTGGATGGGGACAACCCGATTTTTACCGAAAATCAGGCCAACATGGCCTATGAAATGACCTTTTTGCTCATCGCGATTTTCGCCATGATCTATCTGGTTTTTGTGCGCCGGCAAAAGCTGTTTTCCTCCGCCGTAAAGCCCTTAACCGGCGCGGCGATTCTGGAGACGGCGGGCCAGTTTGTCTATGTGTATGCCATGTCCTCTAATGCGATTGTGGCCGCGCCGATGATTGCGTCCTTCAGCATTTTTTCGGTGCTTTGGTCCCGGATTTTCTTAAAGGAAAAACTCAGCCGTGGCCAATACGCCATGATTTTATTGGTGATGATCGGCATCGGTATTCTGGGTGTGGAATGATAAAACCTCCCATGAAAAAAGGACCGCTGCCGGCAAAAAATTTTCGCCAGAGGAAAAACGGTCCCGCAAAAAAAAGCGGCCTTTATAAGGCCGCTTTTTTTGTGTGCGTATTTTTATTCTACCGTAGCGCCGGGATAGTAATGCTCCAAAATTTCCACATAGCCATACCCCTGCTTGGCCATTTCCACAGCGCCCCATTGGCTCATCCCCACGCCGTGGCCGTAGCCCTTGGTGGTAAAGACGATATTGCCGCCGCTTTCCTCCCAGCTAAAGCAGGCGGAGCGCAGGTTCAGCACGCTTTCGCGCAGTAGGCGCCCGGTGATCTGCGCGCCGGTGCGGAAAGCGGAACTGCCGCTTTTTTGCACCGTGTCGTATCCGCCCACGGTCATTTTGCCGTTATAGCCGCCGCTGGTGTAGGATTCTACGGTGAACCAGTCCTCCACCGGGACCTGGCTTAAATCAATGCCTAAATACTCCCAAACCCGGTCGATGACCTTTTCCTTGCTCATGCTCACCGACTTTTGGAAAGCGCCGGAGACGTTTTCGTCCCAGGAACTGTCTACCGAGCCGTAGCCCGCCACCGACGATCCCCAAACATCCTGGGGCTCGTTGGTCCGGCCGGCGGAGATGGCAAAGTAAAACACATCCATCAGCCGGCCGTTGGCATAAAGGGCCTGGCCCCAGACCTCCTCCACCGCCTGCTTGACCGTGCTGTTTGGGGTTTTCATGCTCAACCCGGTGGGATAGTTTCCGTTTTGGTTGCGCTTATACAAAAGCGTGTAGGTAGCCACCGCCTGGGCCTTAATCGACTCGTAGTTTCCGCTTCCAAGTTCGGCGGCAACCACTTGACAGACCGCGTCGAAAGCGCCGTAATCCCTGCCGTTCACCCGGAAGGTTTCTCCCTGAGAGGGGACAGAGCCGCTGTTGCCGGAATTGTCTTCCGGCGCGCTGCTGGACGAGGAAGAACCGGAGGAGGAACTGCCGCTGGAGGAGGGCCTGCTGGAGGAACTTTGAGAGGAAGAGGATAGAGTGGTCTCGTCCACCCCCACATCCGGCGGTTCCGGCTCGGAGGAAATCTGGCTTTGGACCGGCGGCAAAGACGACGAGGCCGCGGAAGAAGACGGCAGGCTGCTGGAGGGAACAGAGGAACTGCTGGAGGCCGAAGAGGAAGCCTCGCTTTGAGAAGAAAGGTCCTCCTGGGAAGAAGCGTTGCTGGAGGAGGACTCCTCCCGGCTAAAGGCGCTGGGCACCGCCTGCGAAGGCTGGCTTTCCATAGACGGGCGGTTCTCTTCTTTGTCCGGCGCGGGGATGTCCCCTTCGTTTTGCTGTATTTTTTCGGGCAGCAGCGGTTGGGCGTTGTAAACCGCGTCGTCGGTTTCCACCGATTTTACCTCGCCGCTGCGGGTCTGGCGCGCTATGACGATCAGACGCGCACCATCGAAATCTTCCGTATCGGTGGAAAGGGTCAAAAGCCGGTCTCCCTTACGAATGTCCACCGGCGTACAGATAAGACTGCGGGCGGCCATCTCGCTGGAAAGGGTTTCCCATTCTTCGTCGTCCTGCGGATTTTGGAAATTTTCGTAGTCGAAGCAGCCTTCCTCCGCAGGATCGGTTACAAACACGGCGCAGATTTTATAGTTTCCCTGACCGTATACCGTATCGAAGGAAAGGATCGGATGATCCCGGTAATAGGTGAGTTTTCGATAATCCTCCAGCTGGGAAAACATCTGCCCGTCCTGCATGTGGTTGCCGTACAGGGTCAGGTTAACGTCCTCTGCGAGGCTGGCGGGGGCGTTTAAAAAGGTGGTTCCGTACAGGCTGGGCTCTTTTTTAAAGTTGCGAAGGGAATAGAAGGTGTTGTCCTTTCCCTGCACCACCGGGAAGGAAAAATCCGTATCCGGCGCGCTCAGCCAGCCGACAATATCCTGATTCTGCTCCCACAAAAGCGCAAAACGCTGGTCATATTCCTGCGGATACCCGTCCGGGACGGCGCCGCCGCCGGATTGATAGAGGCCGAGCATCGCGGTCCGCAGTTGACCGGCCCGGTGGGCCTGCCAGTAAAAGGAGCCGACGGCGCCTGCCGCCAGCAGTGCCGCCGCCAGCAAAAGTCCCAGGACGGTTTTCCCCAAGACGGCCAGCGGGCGAATCGGTTCCCGGCCGGCCTGACCTTTGATCTTCGCTTTTTTGCGCTGGGGAAGCGCCTCGCCCGGCAGCTGCCAGACGGCGGTTCCGTCCGGGGAGAAGGAACAGATCCGCAACTGAGAACTTTTCCCCGAAAGGGCCGCCGCCAGAGGTGATCCGGCGGACAGAAACAGCGGGTCGCCGTCTATGTACCGGCGGGCCATATCCAGCGCCGCCGAAGCGGCCAACTCCCGGTCGAAGTTGAGCCGTTCCTCCGGCACTAAAATCCGCGCGGTCCAGGCTTTGTCCCGATCGCACAAGGCGGCGTAAGCCATATCGCAGCGCCGCCCCGCCGGGCAAAAGCCGGTGACGCCGATTCCCAGGTCGGCGCCAAACCGCTCCTGGGCGCTACGGGCCATCTGCACCGCCAGCGGGGCCGAGACGCCCTTGTGTTTTTTCAGCATCCGGCGGGGGATACCGGCGGTTTTGGCGCTTTTTTTCCCGATTTCCATGCTGGGCAGTTCTTTGCCCGCAGAAAACGACTCGCCCAACAGGCGGCGGATTTCGTTTTGCCCCTCTTTTTCCGCCGAGGCAACGGTAGTCTGGGTTTGGGCGGCCGCAGCGCAAAACGCGGAAGCCACCGTTTTGGATCCGACAAAAAAGGATCCCTCCAGAGCGCTTTTTACAAGACCGGCGGCGGTTTCGGTGTGGTTTTTCTCCCCCTCGGGGAGGATGCGCAACGAAAGACCAAGTCCCTCTTTTTTCACCACGATTTTGGCCAGTTCCCTAGCCGGGTCCAGCTTAGAGGAGACCCACTCCAACGAAAGGCCAAATACGCCGCCCTCCACCGGCTGGGAGGCGGGAGCGAAAACCCTTTGCAGGTAGGGAAGAAGCTTTTCCTCGGTCATGGCCGCCAACTCCGCCGACCCCTCGGGCAGCGCCGCGATGCACTGATCCTCGGCGGCCAGCGCGTATCCGGGGCAATCCCCCCAGCGGTTGAGGAAGGGATAGGCGCCTGCCGGAATTTTTACCTTGCGCAGATCCTCCCGGGACAGGGCCTCCTCCTCTACTTTATAGCGCTTTTTCATCTGTTCCAGCGCAGCGGGGCAGACCTCCTCCCGCAGACCCAGCCCATCGCAGAGCAGAAGGGTGGTGAAATCGGCCTGCCCGCTGCCCAGTCCGCCGATGAGAAGGACCGTGTCGCTGCGGCGCAAAGCGGCTACCAATGCGCTTTCCAAAAGCTTTCGATCCGATTTTGCTTCGGTCACCGTGTATTTGTCAATCCCCAGCGGAGCCAGCAGGTCCAGCAGCGTTTGCTGCTGCTGATCCTTTGCTTCGCCGGCAAAAATGATGTCCAGCTTCATCCTACATCCTCCTTTTATGGTGAGAACCGGCCGGTTATCTCTTTATCTCGACCAGTTCCATTCCCGCAATTGCTTCGGCGATCAGCTTGTCCGTCTCCAGCGTCTGCTCCGCCGCCTCCACCAGATCCAGGCGCGGCCGGGTACGGGGATGCTTGGGGGTAAAGACGGTGCAGCAGTCCTCGTAAGGCAGGATGGACGTTTCAAAGGTGTCGATCTGATTGGCGATGACGATGATCTCCCGCTTGTCCATTCCGATTACAGGACGGAACACCGGCAGCTGCGCCACCGCGTCGGTACAGGCGATGGCTTTCACCGTCTGGCTGGCCACCTGGCCCACGCTTTCGCCGGTGATCAGGGCCCCGCAGTCCTGCCGCTGGGCCACCTGACTGGCGATGCGCATCATAAACCGGCGCATGATAATCGTGAACAATTCCTCCGGGCATTTGTCCCGGATTGCCTCTTGAATTTGGGTGAACGGGACCACAAAAAGCTGCATCCGGCCGCAGTATTCGGCCATCTTCTCCATTAAGGCGATGACTTTTTGCTTCGCCCGTTCGCTGGTATAGGGGGGACTGGCAAAATGCACGCCGCACAGCGAAAGTCCCCGCTTGGCCATCATATAGCCCGCCACCGGGCTGTCAATACCTCCGGAAATGAGAATCGCCGCCTTGCCGGAGGTTCCCACGGGGATGCCCCCGGCCCCCGGCTGCTGGCGGCCGTGGATGTAGGCGGCGGCCTCCCGAATTTCCACCATCACCAGAACCTCCGGCTGTTCCACATCCACCCGAAGATGGGGATAGCGCGCCAAAATCCGGGCGCCCAGTTCCCGGCAGATTTCCGGCGACTTCATGGGGAAGGACTTATCCGCCCGCTTGGCCTCGACCTTAAAGGTGGACGATAAAGCCAGCTCCTCGCCCAGAAAATCCAGCGTTTGATCGCAGATATCCGCAAAATCCTTGGCGGCCACCCGCGCCCGGCTGAACGCCGCGATGCCGAACACGTGGGATACCCGCCGGCAGGCTTCGTCCAGATCGATTTCTTCCGACTGGGGTTCGCAGTAAATGGTGGACTGGGCCTTGGAAAACGAAAACCTTCCCAGACTGTGTAGCCGCCACTTGGTATTTTTTACCAAGACATCCTCAAAGGAGGATTTGTTTAGCCCCTTCAGCGCGATTTCCCCTGTTTTGATCAGTATGATTTCCTTCATCCCGGCGCTCCTTTGTTTTTTCTATTATAATAAGGTATCGGATGTGTCCCAGCGGCCTTTAGCGGTGAGCCAGGGTGCAGATCGCGTCCTGCAAGGCCAGAACAAAATCCTCCACGTCCTCTTTTGTGTTGTACCGCCCAAAGCTTATGCGCAGCGCGCTGTCGATAAGTGACGGATCCAGCCCCATGGCGGACAGCACATGGCTTTTGGCCCCCTTAGAGCAGGCGGATCCGCTGGAAACCGAAATGCCCCGCTCCTCTAAAAAGTGCATCATCGTCTCCGACCGCCAGCCCGGTACGCTGATGTTTAACACCGCCGGCAGCGCGTCCGCCGGGGAGTTGATCACCACCTGTGGCATGGACATAAGCCGGCAGCGCAGTTCCTGATTCAGGTCGGCGATGCGGGCGGCGTCTTCCTTTAAATGCTCGCAGGCCAATTGGGCCGCCACGCCAAAGCCCGCGATCAGCGCCGCCGCCTCGGTGCCCGGACGCAGCTTCTTTTCCTGGCTGCCGCCCAGTTGCCGGGGCAGAACCCGTACCCCGCGCCGCACAAACAGCGCGCCGGACCCCTTGGGCCCGTAGATTTTGTGGGCACTCACCGTCGCTAAGTCCAGATCCAGCCGGCGCATGGACAAGGGCAGTTTGCCCAAAGCCTGCACACAGTCGCAGTGGACAAGCGTGGCGGGATTTTTGCGCCGCACCCCCTGCACAATCTGCCCGATGGGCAGGATGGTGCCTGCCTCGTTGTTGACGCACATGCAGGACACCAGCACTGTCTGGCTGTCCACCGCCGCAATAACCTTTTGCGGGTCGATATGGCCCATGCGGTCCGGCTTTACCCGGATGACCTCCCAGCCCAGCTTTTCCAAAGACCCTGCGGCGGCCTCCACCGAGGAATGCTCGAACGCGGTGGTCACAACCCGCTTTCCCCGGCGGGACCGGGCCTCGGCCGCGCCCAAAATCGCCAGGTTGTTGGCTTCGGTTCCGCCGGAGGTAAAGGTCAGCTCCTGCGGATCGCAGTCTAAAAGCCGGGCCAGGCTCCGCCGGGCTTCGGTGATCCGGTTTTCCGCCTCCAGCCCCTTGCGATGCAGCGAGGAGGGATTGCCGTAGCAGCTGACCAGCATATCGTAAACAGCCCGGGCCGCCGGCTCCGCCGTGCGGGTGGTGGCGCTGTTGTCCAGATAAATCTCTCTCATCCTCTCATCTCCCTTTATAAAAGGTTTCCCAAAAAACAGGGGCCGGATTTTTCCATATACGCCTTTATTATAAAGGATTCGGCCGCCCGTTTCAAGAAAGGCGGGGCAAAAAAGTCTTTTCCTGCCGAAAAACGCCGGTTTGGACCCCCGCCTGCTTTATTATAAGCAGCCCTTTTTCCTTTTGTGCGGGCCGGGACTTGTATCTTTTGGGTCGGACGTGCTATACTGATACTTGTTTTCAATACAGGGAAGGATTTGCCGGGATTTTTTCCGGCCGCGAGAAAAAATATGAAAAAATTAAAAAAAGTTATTACAAAGTATTTACAAATTGATTTTCTTGTGTTATAGTATGGTTACAGTTCCAAGAAACCTGTGCCCGACGGTAAGGGAGAGTTACTGGAAAGCGCGGGGATGGATGCTGAATTTTATTTAGGAGGAATAAACCATGAAAAAAGTACTTGCTCTGGTACTGTCCGTTATGATGGTTCTGAGCCTGTCTGTGGTTGCTTTCGCTGCGACGGAAGAGAAGGCTACCGGTACTCCCGGCGCTACCTCTACTCCGAACAATGACCCCAGCAACGATAAGCCCAACGGCGCGATCATCGGCGTTGGCGACAAAGAGGGCACCGAGGACGAGGATCCTGACAAGCCCGGCGCCACCTACTACTACACCATCTTCAGAGAGACCGATGGTGTTGCTGACCTGACGACTACTGATGGCACCAAATACGAGATGCTGACCGACGACGAGTACGCGAAGCACCTGTCTGTTTCCATCCGCGAGTCCGGCGACAAGATGATCGATTCCTACGCCATCGTGAAGAGAAACGGCGTGTACAAAATCGAAGTTAAAACCAAAACCACCTACACCACCAAGAAGACCACCGCTACCTGGACCATGACTCTGAAAAGAGACAAGAAGTACAAGGTAAACGAGGCTTCCGTAGAGATCTCCCAGAAATGGGCTGACATCGTTGATGGTGTGACCAAGTCTCATTCTGAGATCATCTTCGAGGACATCGACCTGGCTGACGCTACCGCTCATCCCGGCTGGTCCTACGACAACTACACCAACGACATCAACGTTCAGGCTCTGGCTGTTCTGCCGAAGGATTACAAATACGCTGAGCTGTACTTCGATACCGATGATATCTTCTGGTACACCGTGAAGAATTCTTCCAAGCTGACCGTAAACGTATACTATCACAGAGACAACAAGACCATGGCGCAGACCTACGAGGATGCTGACCTGGAAATGATCTTCTTTGATGGCACTCCCGAGTTCGATTACACTGGTACTTTCCATGTAACCGTTGACGAGGATATGTTTGTATACCTCATCGAGGGCGGCAAGCTGGTTGAAGGCAAATTCACCTGGAACAAAGAGGCTGAGTGCTGGGAGACCAACACCAGAAAGCTGGAAGGCGCTGTTGCTTCCGACATCAAACTGGATGTAAGCAAATACAATGCGACCGTTAACAACAACGGCACTGACAACAAAGACAACCCCGGCACCGGTTCTGTTGACTTTGTAAACGTTGCGGTTGCTCTGGGCGTTGTTTCTCTGGCTGCTGCTGGCGCAGTTGCTCTGAAGAAATAGTTCAGTTTCCAGCTAAACTTTACTTTGTGTCTCTCCATATCGCATGAAGTGAAAAGCAAAAAGGCTGTCGTAAGACAGCCTTTTTTGTTTGCCCCGGCAGCCCCACAAAAAAAGGCCCTTTCCCAAAAGGAAAGGGCCTTTTTTTGATCGAAGTCAGGGTCGCGCCCAAACGGCACAGAATCCGTCTGGCGCTAGATTTTCGAATAGCCGTAGCTGTTGACCAGGGCGTCCACCTTTTTGCGGGCGGCGCACATGGGACATTCGGCCGTGGCGTAGCTGTGGTACTCGGGCAGGTCCCCGGGCGAAAAGATGGAATTGATCTTGATACCGCGGCTTTCGCTGGCCGCGCTGAAAATCGCCGCGATGGCCACAAGGCTTCCGTTATAATATTGCAGGCACTCCACCGCCCGGTTGATGGTCTTGCCGGTAGAGACCGAGGCCATCAGCAAAAGCACATGCTTGCCCCAGATCATCTTTTGGGTGTTGTCCCGGAAAATCATCTGGTTGTTGGCGTTTAACTCGGGGGTAATCACGTTGATATCCTGCCCGGCGTTGAGCATCGGGATGGTGGGATCGCTTAAAGCCTGCGCCAGAAAAGCGCCCAGCATTTCGGTGCCCTCTAAGCATACGATGGTGTCGATGTTGGTGCCCATCATGTACTCCTGGGCCAGCAGCTGCGCCGCCTCTTTGGCGGTGGCGGAACTGGTCTTTACCGAGGTCATGTCCACGTAGTAGTTTACGTGGGAATGGCTGGTGGCAAAATGGCCGGGGATCACACCGATTTTTACCTTACTGGATTTTCCTGCGCTGATTTCTTTCATTCTGGTTTCCATAAATCATACTCCTTCCGGAACCTCTTCCCCATGGAAAAAGGAAAAGGGCAGCAAAGCCGCCTTTTTATTTAGTATAGCATAATCCATTTATTTTTTCAACGTATCCGGGAAGTTTTATGGAAAAAATGCCAAAAAAATAGCGCGTCCAATCGACAAAAAAGGACCGGTGCCCAATTTTGATGGCGCCGGTCCTTGGTCTTAACGAAAAATCAGTATTGGATGCGGGTGTTTTCGCCCAGGATTCCTTCAAAGCCGCCGCGGGCGGCGACCACCGAACTGTCCTTGTGGCCGAAAGCCCATTTGTTGCAGGCCATAATCAGCCGGTCCTCGTGGTTGAGCGGCTGGGCCGGCTTCTCAATAGGTCCGTTGGTCCCTTTTTGCAGGATGACCAGGCAGCGAAAGCCCTTGTCGTCCACCTTGCAAGGGGCGTAGTGCAGGGTGTGGGGATAGATTTCCACCGCAACCCCCGCCGGGCAGTAGAAAGCGACTACGTCCTTGGAATCCACCGTCCCCTGGTCGGACAGGTCCTCTACCTTGTACATCATGAACACCATGTCTTCGGGGCCCACGCTGACCTCGGAGCATTTGTGGTACTCGAAAGCGTTTAACAGCGATCCGTTGCCGTTGCAGTACCCAACCTGCACCGGCATTCCGGCATAGAGGTACTTTTGCACCTGGTTGGTGATGGGCAGCGCCTCCATCTCCGGAATGGACGCCACATACTGGTTGCCCGATTCCGGCACGGCGGTGTGCTCTTTCAAATACTCCACATACGGGGAAAAATCGTAGCCTTTCATTACCCGTCCGTATTTTTTAAAGGCCGGGTCGGTGACCAAATACATCTTAACCCCGGGGTTTTTTGCTTTTACCGATTCAAAACTCATAGGATCCCTCTTTTCTTTTATCCGGTTCTCTTACCTGGTAGTATAACATTATAATACCGGATAGGCAATCTTTTTTTTGGCGAAATCTTGCAAAGAAATCGAAAAATTGCTACAATGATTGGCAGAAACGAAAAAGGAGAAATGAGGCATGATCTGGGGAATTATCGGGGCGATGCCCTCGGAAATCGCGCTTTTACAAACGCAGATGTCCAACGTGAAAAAAGAGACCGTATCCGGCTTAACCTACCAGTCCGGGATTCTGCGGGGCAAAGAGGTGGTTCTTTGTTGCAGCGAAATCGGCAAGGTCAACGCCGCCATGTGCGCCCAGACGCTGGCGCTGCGGTACAACGTAGGCTGCATGATCAATACCGGCGTGGCCGGCTGCACCTGCGACGATCTGACCGTATTGGATCTGGTCCTTTCCCGGGACCTGGTTTTCCACGATTACGACTGGAAGCTTCAGGAGAAATACCATCCCCATACCAGCAGCTTCCCCGGCGACCCGAAATTAATTGCGCTGGCCCAAAAGGCGCTGGCGAAGATGCCGGAGCACATTGGCTACAAGCTGGGCCGTATTGCCACCGGCGACGTTTTTGTGGAGGACGAGGCACTTCGCCAGTCCATCATCGAACGAACCCACCCGGACTGTGTGGAGATGGAGGGCGCTGCCATTGCGCTGGTGGCCTACTCGAATAAGATCCCCTGTCTGGTGATCCGCTGCATGTCGGACAATGCCAACGGCGACGCGGGCATGTCTTTCGACACCTTCGAGAAAATCGCCGCCGACCATTCTGCCAAGCTGTTGCTTTCCATGCTGGAGTTGGCCGAATAAATGCCGGAAAGAAAAAAGCCGCAGGACTTTAAGCGTCCTGTGGCTTTTTTGCTGCCCGATGACGGCGTTTTTTGCTGCAAAGCGGGAAAGGGGGACTTTGCCCGCTCTGCGGCAAAATTTAGAAAGGGTATGTTCGGCTAGTTGGAAGTAAAGCCGTCCACCACCCAGGGATAGCTGGGGTCTTCCTGATATTTAAGCTTGATGACGCCGTCCGCCAGCAGCCGGGAATGGGCCTCGTCACCATAGACCTTTACCGGCGCCAACGCCGTGTTTTCGTCCGGATAGGTCACCTGGCCGTATTCGCAGTAGTACCGGCGGTCGCTGTCGTAGATGCCGATCACCCCGTCGATCTTCGCGGCGCGATAAGCTTCCAGTTCCTCGTCGTAGTACTGAGACTGGCGCAGGATGGTGGGATCCTCCGGCTGATAGCCACCGGAATAGGCGTAGAAATAAGGTTCCACCGTGCTGACCGGGAACTGGCCGTCGTTTAGCCCGGGGCTGAATCCGGCCAAGAACCATTGATACAGCTGGTCGGGGGTCAGATTGTCCGCGCCGTCCCAGTCAAAGAAGGCAAGTCCCCCGCAGATGGCGGGATACGCGTAGTAGTCCGGTACCCGCGCGGCCATATCGCGCCAGCTGTCCACCACATGATAGCCGGTGATGCGGTAGCCGTCCTCGGTTTTTTGCAGGGTAAAGCGGTGGCGCTGCTCCCGGTTACGGATGGAGGTTTCCTCGTCCATGTCGGTGAGCGTTTTCATGGGATCCTTGGCGCTGCCGTAAATTCTCGAATAGGCGACGGTGGCCTCCACCGTATCCCCCTGCTCGGTGTAGTCCAAAAGGAAGATATCCGGCGCCCAGCCGCCCATGTGATAGGGGGTATAGGCCATGGCGTACTCGTGATAATAGCCGCCGATAGGCTTTTGATGGCTGATCTGCACGTCGTCGCCGAACAGCTGCCGGGCGGTTTCCTCCACGATTTTTTGGGGGACGCATTCGTAATCGTTGACATAAGAGGTCAAAACCGAGAATTTTTCGTCGGAGTTGGGGTTCACGTCGTCCTGGTACCAGGAAATCCTGGGGGACCGGCTGTACGCCGCATTGACCAAAAACGAATTGGGCGCCTGGCCGATGGAGTCAAAGTCCGATTCCGGTACATTGTTTAAAAAGGTTGCCTCGTAGATGGTCTCCAGAATCTGCCTGGCTTTTTCGTCGCTGCCGATATCCCACCGGCCGGCAGCGTTGGTCAGCGACGGATAGGAGATGCGGGTGTCGGTTCCCTGGTCGATACGGGACAGCATCTGCTCCAGGCTAAGTTCGCCGTACAGCGCCTCGATATCCGCCTGGCTCAAATTCGGCAAGGCCAGTTCTGCCGGGATGTAAGGGCCGCTCTCTCCCTCGGGATAGGGCTTTTCGTCCAGGGTAAAGTACACCTCGTCGATCTCGCAGTTTTGCAGCAGGATGGTGGCGACGGTGTTTAAATAGACGGACGAATAGGGGTCCACCTGAGAAAGATAGGCGCTGTCGGCGGGGACCAGCGCGGCAGTGACCCTTCTCCCATCCTGAGTCAGACTTTCGACCCCCAACCGGTCCGAACCCAGCCCGATGGGCTGCGCTTGCAGCTGTTCCTGCAGCCAGGAAGGGGTAATCTCGCTGACGCCGGGGCGCGGCAGGGGAAAATAGAAGACCTTTTCCGCCCCTTCCAGCGCCATGCTGCTGGTATTATAAAGATACAGCGTCGTCTCCTGGGGGTTTTTCACCGGGATGCCCGGTTCTGCCGGTTTCTGCGGGTTCTGTCCGCCGGATTCTGTCCGGGACGAGCCCTGCGATTGGTCCGGCCTGGAATTTTCCGGCCCGGAGGAAGGATTGGTCAGCAGCGAGCAGCCCACCAGCAAAACCGCCAGCAGCGCTGCCGCGGCGGACAGCAATGTCTTTTTATGGTATTTCAAAATATTCCCCACCCTTTTCTTTAAACTGCTTTCCCCAAAGGCAAGAAAGGATATCCGGCTGATCTGCTGGCCCTGTTTTCCCGCCATAGAAAGGAGGCTTCGCGCGTAATCCTTCCGGCTGTTTTCCCCTAAAAGAGCCAGTACCCGTTCGTCGCAGGAGGCTTCCATATCATCGCAGCAAAGGCGAAAGCACAGCCAGACGCAGGGGTTAAACCAGTGGACGCACACGGCGAAAACGGCCGCCAGCTTTGCCAGATTATCCCACCGGCTGATGTGAACCCGCTCGTGCAGCAGGATATGCTGTGCCGCCGCGTCCTCCCAGTCGAATTCCCACGGTAGCACGATGCGAGGGCGCAGAAGCCCGAACACCACCGGCATGGAAAACAGATGGCTTCTGGAAACGGATACCTCCCGTTTTAGGGGCAGAAGCTTTTCCGCCTGAAGGATTTTTTCGTTTTTCGGCAGTCTTCGCAGCCGCCGAAGCCGAAGGGCCGCCGCGGTGTAGCTAAAGGCGAAAAATACCCCCAGCACCGCCGCGCCGCTCAACCAGACAACGGCGCCCAGCCGCAGCCAGTCCAATTCGCCTTTGGGATTTGCCGCCGGCGGCTTCTGGCCGGAAGAGGTCTTAGCCGGAACCGGCTTTTGGATCTGCTGGGGCAGGGTTCCCTGGACCGCCGTAAACGCCGCCTGATTTGCGCCGTCCCCAGACTGCCGCACCGCCGGCGCCGGCGTCTGCCCGGTAAAGGTCAGCCGGGATAGATGCCCGTTTTGCCCGGTGCTTTCGGCGCTTTGAAAAGCGGGCACCAGAGAAAACAGGCTGATGGGCGAAGCGATGGAAACCGGCACCAGCAGGCGGATCAAAACCACTGCCCACAGCCCGTAGCTGATCCAGCGGGGCGCCCGCCGCCTCAAGATCCAGCGGATCAGCACCACCACTGCCGCCGTCATGGTGGCCACCAGACTCATGCTTAAAATAGCGGAAAACAGGCCGGTCATTTTCCTCCCTCCTCAATCATCCGGCGGATCTCCTCCAATTCCTCTGCCGAAATTTTTTCGCTTTTTAAAAAAGAGGCCAAAAACATCTGCCGGGACCCGGCGTACAGCTTGTCGATGAGGCGATGGGTCTGCCCCACCCGAACCTGATCCTTGCTGACCAGCGCCGTGCAGGAAAATCCCGGGTCCTCCCGCCGGATCAGTTCTTTTTCGACCATGCGGGTCAAAAGCGTGTAGGTCGTGTTCCGGCTCCAACCCATCTCCTCCTTTCCCCTTTGTACCAGCTGGGCGGCCCGGATGCCCTCGTTTTCCCAAATGTGCTCCATTAAGATCAGTTCTGCGTCGGATATTTTTGTCTGTTTCATAGGTCCCTCCTCCATATGACTACGCTTGTAGTTTGACTATAGTCTACACATGTCGTCAGATTTTGTCAAGAGCATAGAGAACAAATTTTTCCGCAAAAATCGGACCAAAAAACGCCCGTCCCCGCAAAAGAGGGATGGGCGTTTGGGGAAAACTGTTTTTTTACCGTACCGGTTCCAGATATTTGGATTCATAATAGTGGCACAGCGCCTTGTATTCATCCGACAATTCTTCGTTAGCATCGCGTACATGGGCGTGGGCGTCGAACGAACCGTTGGCGCTCAGCCGCTGAGTCAGATGCAAAGCGATATTGGCGCAGTGGCTGGCGATTCGGTCCATATCGTTGAGCACCTCCACAAAGCTGATGCCGCTTTTGGTGCTGCACGCGCCGCTTTGCAGCCGCTCGATGTGCTTACTCTTGAGCGTTTCCTCCATCAGATCCACCGTCTGCTCCAGCGGCTCAACCCGGGCGGCGATCACCGGATTTTCCTCCTGATAAGCCTGTACCGTCATGCCGATGATGGCCCGCACCGCCTCTACCGCGTAGGAAAATTCCCGCAGCCCGTCGGCGGAAAAGGTCACGTTCTGTTCGTGATGCAACTCCGCCTCGTGGGCAAGGCTGCCGCAGTAATCGCCGATCTTTTCAAAATCACTGACCGAGTGCATGATCTCGGTTGCCAGGCGGCTGTCGGTGGTGCTGATATCCTTGGCGGTAATTTTCAAAAGAAAATCCACCATCACCGACTCGGTTCGGTCTAAAAACCGTTCGTTTTCCTCTAATTTTTGGACCTTTTTGTCATCGTATTTTCGAAACAGATCCACCGCGATCTCGAAGTTTTCCTGTACGGTTTCCCCCATGCTCAGGATGGCCTTTTTACACTGTTCCAGCGCCACCGCCGGCGTGTTGAGGAAAATGTCGTTGAGCCCCGCCAGACCCTCCTCGATTTTGGAGGCTTCGCCGTTTTTCACCAAATGCCGGGAGAATTTGATCAGCTGATTGGTGAAGGGGAAGACCAAAATACAGGTGACAATGTTAAACAAAGAGTGAAAATCCGCGATATTTCCGCGGTTGACCACATCGTCCCAGAAGGGGAAGCCCACCAGCGCCTGGTAGCCGTACACCGCCACCAGAAAAAACGCCGCGCCCAAAAGGTTGACGATCAAATCGATATAAACCGCCCGCTTAGCCTTTTTGCTGGTGCCGATGCTGGCGATTAAAACGGTCACGCACTTACCGATATTCTGCCCCATGATGATCGGCGCGGCCATAGAGAAGGTAACGGTGCCGGTGGAGGACACCGCCTGCAAAACGCCCACCGACGCCGAGGAACTTTGCAAAATCGCCGTAACCAGCGCGCCGACCAAAACGCCGAGAAACGGATTTTTAAACAGGAAAAAAATCTGCTGGAACTTGGGCGAATCCTTTAAGGGCGCTAAGGTGGTTTCCATGGTGGTCATGCCCACAAAGAGAATGCCGAAGCCAATCAGGATGGAGGCAAAGTCCTTGGTTCGCTTTTTCTTGGAGACCAGAAGGATCGCCGCGCCGATGGTGATGCACAAAGGCGCGAAGGAAGACGGCTTTAACAGCATCAAAAAGAGGTTATCGTCGGAAATATCGCCCAGACGAAGGATCTGGCCGGTAATGGTTGTACCGATATTGGCGCCCAGGATAACGGGCACCGCCTGGACCAGTTTCATAATCCCGGCGTTTACAAATCCCACCGCCATAATGGCGGTAGCGGCCGAACTTTGGATGGCGGCGGTTACGACCGCGCCCAGTAAAACGCCCTTTAAGCGGTTGCTGGTCAGCTTTTCCAGCGTCCTTTCCAGTCCGGCGCCGGCAATGCGCTCCAAAGAAGCGCTGAGAAGCTTCATCCCGTATAAAAATAGGCCGATTCCGCCGCAGAGGGTAATGACAGACATGACTGTCAAACCAATCACTCCCATACTTTTTCTGCTGTTTTCCCTGCAAATCTACTATTTTCTATTGTACATGACTTTTCCCTGGCGTGCAAGAAAAAGGTGAAAGGGCCTGGCAGGAGAAAAAAGGATGAAGGGAGAATCTCTGGGGATTTCTGTATAGAACAAAAGCCGCGGATGCCTTTTGGCATTCGCGGCCTGTGTTACGGACTTATTGATTTTTGAGTTTTTGTCTGACAAAGATCCGGCGAAAATCCCGCCGGTTAAAGGGAATCAGCGGATACAGGTAGCTTTTGCCGGACAGGGTTCGGGTACTGCATAGGATCACCAAAAACAGAAGGATTCCTCCAACAAAGCCCCACAGCCCCAAAAAGCCGGTGAGGATTAACAGGGCCAGCCGGACAAATTTAAAGGCGAAGCCAAGTTCCAGGCTGGGTTGGGTATAGTTGGCGATGGCGGTAAAAGCCGCATAGAGGATGGTTTCCGGCACAAACCAGCCGGATTGAACGGCAAAGTCCCCCAAAAGCAGCGCGCCGATAATGCTTAAGGAATTGCTCATCATGCTGGGGGTGTTGACCGAGGCCATCCGTAGGCCGTCCACCGCGAATTCCAGCACCAGAAGCTGCGCCAAAAGCGGCACACCGTTGGGTTCGGACACTCCGATAAAGGAAAGCCAGGGCGGAATCCACTGGGGATGCTCCACCAGCAAAAGCCATAAGGGGGTTAAAAACAAAGTCAGCAGAAAAATGACGATGCGGGTAATCCGCAGATAGGTGCCGGTGACCGGCGGGAAATAGTAGTCGTCCGCCTCTCTAAAAAAGTCAAAAATGCCCGAGGGCAGGATCATGGCCGAGGGGGAGTTGTCTACCAGCAGGACGATCCGCCCCTCCAGCAGGGCGGCGGCCGCCGTGTCCGGCCGTTCGGTGTACCGGGCCTTGGGAAAGGGGTTGCGCCACCGGCTGGAAATCAGCGCTTCGGCCAGACTTTCCTGGCTCATGGTCAGGCCCTGGACCTTGATGCGGCCAATCCGCTCTTTGATCCGCGCCACCAGTTCCAGATCCGCCCGGTCCTCCATATAAGAAAGGACGATATCAGTGTGGGAACTTTCCCCGGCGCTCAGAATGGACATGGTCAGCCGGGGGTCCCGGATGCGCCGGCGGATCAGCGCGGTGTTAAACACCACCGTTTCCACAAAACCGTCCCGGCTGCCCCGCAGGACCTTGTCTTTTTCCGGCTCCTCTACGCTGCGGGCCGGGTAGGTGCGGATGTCGATGAGCGCGCAGGCGCAAAAGCCCTGAATAAACAGTCCCAGATTGCCGGACAGAATCGCCGTGCAGGCAGCCTGGGGATTTTCCTCCTGCGCCACCTCCACATAGGGGATGATCCGGCGGGAGAAGCTTTGCATGTCCGGCGCGGTTTCCCAGACCGAAGGCTTCAGCTTGAGAAAATACTCCAGCATTTTTTCCATCACTTCGTCCTTGATCATCCCGTCCACAAACAATAAGGTCGCCGGGCGCCCGGCGATTTCCAGATCCCGCCGGACCAGATCGAAGGATTTTTCCGGATGAAGGATGTCCAGCATTTTTTCCAACACAAAAAGGCCCCCTTTCGGTTATTTCCAGTATGGACTGAAAGGGAATTTTTATGCGTAAGAGAATAGGGAAGCCCCGTTGGCTTTTGGGGGATTACCAGCCGCCTTGGGCCTCTTGCTCCAACAGGTACCGGACGACGCCGTCCGCCGTGTTGGGAGGGATCACCCGGTCTGCCCGGGCCAAAAGATCCGCCGTGGCGTTTTCCACCGCGCAGAACAGATCCGCCCCATCGGCCAAGGCCAGGTCGTTGTGGTTGTCCCCAAAGGCGACCACCCGGTCCGCCCCGGCCATCTCCCGCAGAATCTGTACCGACAGCCTTTTGTCCACTCCACCCGCCTGGACCTCCAGATACCAGACCGGCTCATAGGTATCCAGATAATAAGAGAGGGTGATGTTGGGAATTTGCTTCATTTCCCGGTAAAGCCGGTCCATTTTTTCCTTGGGTCCCGGCATGGAGAAAAACACCACCCGGCCGGATTGGGCGGCCTGGGTCAGAGACCCGACCTGCCGCCATTTTTTCTGGGGGAACCGGGACCGTTCCTCGGCAAACTTCTGATCCCGCTGGGTGTCGAGGCTTACGTAATTGGCAAACAGCTGCTGATCCTCATAGGTGTACATGGTGCTGTGCAGGCTGTTCTCTTCCATCAGCCGGGCGGCCTGTACCGCCGCCGTCGGGTCGATGTCCATGACCCGGACAAACCGGGCGGTGCTGTAGTCGTAGTAGATGACCCCGTTAAATAAGGCGATGGGCATACCCAGGCGCAGACCCTCCAGAATGCCGATGACCGTGCCGGTGCTGCGGGCGCTGGAGATGGAAAAGCACAACCCCTTTTGGATCATGCGGTTTAACTCCCGAACGGCATAGGGGGAAAGGGTGGCGTCGTTTTGCAAAAGAGTGCCGTCAAGATCGGTCAGATACAGGGTTTTGATGTTGTCCATAAGGCCTCCGTAAAAAAGCGGACGGAATTGGCCAACGGCCAAGAGACGTCCGCAGAATGGGGTTTATTGGATCTCGTTTAAGGTGAGTTTTAACGCCAGTTCCTCGGCGGTGGTGTTCCAGTCGCAAAACCGCTCGCCTGTCAGCCGCCGGCAAAGTTCCTTTAGGATGGCCGGATTTTTGACCAGCAGCGGTCCTAACTGCCAGCTGCCGAAAAAGTTTCGGTACAGATTGCCCTCGTGGGTTTCCCCTTCGATTTCACTGTCCCCGGCGCCCTTTTGCACCGTAAACAGAAAATCTTTCTCGTTTCCGTGAATGTGGGCGGTGCGGTTGACAAAGCCGTAAGAGGCGGTTTCCGGCGCGAAAACCGGATGGGCCAGCACATCGGAAATAAATACGTTGCCGGTTTCTTCCCCTGTATAGTCAAACAGGCCGATACCGGGGAAAACTTCGCCCTCGGGCCCGGTAAAGCTTTTGCCGAACAAAAGCCGGCTGTTGCCGGTGACTAAGAAGACGGTATCCCGTTCCACTGCCGCCAGGACCTCTTCTTTCCTCTTTACAAAATCCTGGGCGGCCCGGCCCAGGTTCCGGGCCTTGCCCGGCCCAAGATAGACCATTTGATAAGCGGTAAAGTCAATGGAGTCGTCCAGACTTTTGTGGTCGATTTTCCAGGAAAGCTTCATGGCGTCCAGCCCCTTGGTCACCGCCAGCAGGTTGGCCCAGTCGCCGTACAGGTCCAGAAGATCGTCGTACAGCCAAAGAATGTTTACCTCGTTCATTTGCTGATCACCCCCAAAATGGACTTGGCGTCGTACAATTCGGTGAGAATGCAGATATCGCCGCGGGTTTTGTCAATCACCGGCTTTAATTGGGACAGATCCCGCTCAATACGCACCTGCTCGGTGGGGAATCCGGCCAGCTTCAGCCGTACCGCCAGATCGTAGGCCCTAGGTCCGGTGCCGACGATGGAATCCACCTTGCCCAACAGCCGCTCAAAGGCGATGTCGTAAAGCCAGGTGGTGTCCCGATGACCGGTGTGGTTGATGTTGTTGATAAAGACCACCACCGTCTTCTCTCCCTCCCGCTCCAGCACATGGGTGATGGACTGGTCAAAGGAGACGGGGTTCTGGTTTTTGGACAGGATCATCACCGCCCGGCGGTTGCCCACCGAAAATTCGTCGTACCGCTGCTTGAGCGCCACAAAGGTAGAGGCCGCCTCACAGCAGTCCTTTAAGGGCAAACCCAACTCGGTACAGGCGGCGATGGCCGCGGTGGTGTTGAGGATATTGAACAGGTCCTTATAATCGGTGTGGACCGGACAGCCGTTGACGGTAAAATCGCCCGCCGCCAGATCGGCGTCCCCGGCGGTATAGGTCCAATGGGGATTGGTATAGCCGCATTTGGTACAGGAAAAGCCGCCGATGTGGTTATAGTGGTAATATTGGTAGGACATCCGACCCAGGCAGCGGGGGCAGACCTTGGCGTCGTGGGTGATGTTCTGGCACCGCTCCGGCGACTGGGCGGTTTTGGAAAGGCCGTAATAAACCCGGGGATTTTCCGGCGCAAGATCCCCGCTGATGGGGTCGTTGCCGTTTAAAATCAGCTTGACCTGAGGCTTAATCGCCTCGTGCAGCTTTTCGATGATCACGTCCACGTTGCCGTTTCGGGTCAGCTGGTCGCGGAAAAGGTTGGTACACAAAAGATAATCCGGCGAAAAGTCCCGGAAAATCAGCCGGGAAAAGCGCTCGTCCACCTCCAACACCACAAAATCCTCTTTGATGCGCCCGCTCATGGAGGAGGCGGCCAGCAGCGCGGTGGCCACCCCGCCGGTGAGGTTGGAGCCTTTGGCATTGTGGGCTACCGAGCGGCCCTGCTTTTTGAGGATGTGGGCGATCATGTTGGCGGTGGAGGTTTTGCCGTTAGAGCCGGTGACCGCCAGTACCTTGCCGTCAAACCGGAAGCGGCCCATCAGATCCGGGCAGATTCTGAGCGCCAGTTCGCCGGGCAGGTTGGTGGATTTGCCCAACGGCTTGCCCAAAAGGTACACAAGCTTGCCCAGCAAAAGGGCCAGTTTCATTTTCATTCGGAGCACCTCGATTACAGAAAATAACTGCCGATCCCGGCAGCCGCAGATTGTGCAAAAAACAATTCCCTTTTATTTTAGCACAAACCGCGGGCAAAAAATAGCGCCAGAACAACTATTTTTATGGATTTGTCCCAACGTCCCCGGCAGCGGCGGGATACGCGTCTCGCCCGGCTTGGGTCCGGCCGGGGACCTCTTTGGCAATTTGTCTAAAAACACGGCGGATTTTTCGGCGGCGGGAAGAAAGGTTTCTGGGAGATTCCCTTGAAAATTCCACCTTTTTCCGGTATGATGAAGGCAAAGGATGTTATAACCTGTCCTATTCTTTTTGCGGGAGGAACCTTTTATGGCCAACGCAGTTTCCCGGATCTTGCGAAAAAATGCCCTCATCAATCAGCTGATGAGTTTGCAGGGCAACGCCAAGTGGTGCGTTTTGTGCGAGCCCTTCTGGGCGATTACCAACGCGCTTTACGTAGCTTATGCGGTGGAGTACCGCAAGGCGGTTATCGGGCTGGACAACGCCAATCTGGGCACCCTTTTGGGGACCCTTGTGACCATCCAGCTGGCGGCGCAGTTTGTCAGTTCCTTTTTAGGCGGGATCATCACCGACAAATTGGGGCGCCGGAAAACCTGCTACTATTTTGATCTTTTGTCCGGCGCGCTGTCGGTGCTGCTTTTGGCCTGCGCGCAGAATTTCTGGTGGTTCGCCGTCTCGATGGCGTTCAGCGGCTGCTGGCAGATTAACACCAACGCCTGGAATGGGCTTTTGACCGAGGATTGTCCGCCGCAGAAAATTCCCTACGCCTTTTCCGGCATCACCATGGTGCAGCTGGCGGCAACCTTTTTAACGCCCATTTCCATCGTTCTGGTGCAAAAGTTCGACATTATCCCGGCGCTGCGGGGGGTTTACCTGTTCGCGTTTTTGTCCCAGGCGTTCAAATCCACCCTGCTTTTTTTAAAGGCGAAGGAGACCGAGCAGGGGAAAAAGCGGATCGCCGAAACAAAGGGAATCCCCTTTTATAAAATGCTTTCCGGATACGGCCGGGTTTTTCAGCTGATCTTTTCCACCCCGGTGACCCGGCTTTTACTGGTGCTGGTGATTACCATCGGCATCAATAACATTATCATAGGCACCTTCTTTTACGATTTCGCCACCGAACGGCTGGGACTGCCCACCGCCTCGTTGGGCTATATCCCCATGATTCGGGCGGCGGTGTGTCTGGTATTTATGTTTACCGCTCAAAGCAAGATCAACGAAAAAAGCCATCGGACCGTTCTGTCGGTGGGGCTGGTGATCTATGCGGCGGCCTTTGCCTGTCCGCTATTGTTCCAGGGCCTTCCCTGGCTGGGGGCGGTATTGTACATCGTCTTCGAGGCGGTGGCCAACGCTTTTGTCATCCCGCGCAAGGAATCGCTGTTGTTTTTGTATGTGGATAAAAAGGAGCGTTCCCGCGTATATGCCATGCTGCATGTGATCGCCTTGGCCATCACCTCCCCCTTCGGCACGGTGATGGGGGCCATGAGCGACCGAAACCGGCTGTATCCGTTTTTGTTTGCCATCGCCGTATCGCTTTGCTGCGGCGCGCTGGTCTTCTTTTCCAAAGCCGAAACGAAAAGCGCCGAAAGGGCGAAGGTCCAATAGGATGCTCGACCGATCCTCTCATACCGGTTTCAGCCCAGGAGAAAACCGTCGGGAAACGCTTTATTTTTCTTGACAGTGGAAATGCTCCGTGCTAAAATACCGGTATACAATTTATGGGGAGATGGGAAGCATGTCTTTGCAAAAGCTGATTTTACCAGATCATTATACGACGAAGCTGGATATTCTCAATACCGAAATCGCCATTAAAGCGGTGAAGGATACCTTTGAGCGGGAGCTGGCCGAGGCGCTGGGGCTGGTGCGGGTTTCCGCGCCGTTGTTCGTCCAGCCAGAATCGGGGCTCAACGACGATCTTAACGGGGTGGAGCGTCCGGTACAGTTTGACGTTTTGGAAATCGGAAAAGATGTGCAGGTGGTGCACAGCCTGGCCAAGTGGAAGCGATTGGCGCTCAAGCGTTACGGATTTGGACCTGGAAGCGGCCTTTACACCGACATGAACGCCATCCGCCGAGATGAGGATCTGGACAATCTGCATTCGATTTACGTAGATCAGTGGGACTGGGAGAAGGTCATCACCCCGCAGCTGCGCAACGTAGCGTACTTAAAGGATACGGTGAAAGCGATTGTAGGCGCTTTGCAGCGCACCCAAAGCCAGGTTTGCCGGCAGTTTCCTGTTTTAAACCAGGTGATCCCCGAGAAAATCACCTTTCTCACCACCCAGGAGCTGGAGGACCGCTATCCAAGCCTTACCCCGAAGGAGCGGGAGGACGCGGCCTGCAGGGAGCACGGTCTCGTCTTTTTGATGCAGATCGGCGACAAGCTTTCCTCCGGCGCGTCTCATGACGGGCGGGCGCCGGACTATGACGACTGGGCCTTAAACGGCGACATCCTGGTCTGGTATCCGCTTTTGAACCGGGCGTTTGAGATTTCCTCCATGGGTATTCGGGTGGACGAAAAATCGCTTGGGGAGCAGCTGGCCAAGGCGGGCTGCGAATCCAGGGCAAAACTGCCGTTCCACAAAATGCTGCTGGAAGGCCAGCTGCCGCTGACCATGGGCGGCGGCATTGGCCAGTCGCGCATCTGCATGCTGATGCTTAACAAAGTGCACATCGGAGAGGTGCAGGCGGCAGTCTGGTCCGACGAGATGATCGACGCCTGCGAGGCCAGAGGGGTCCACCTGTTATAAAATCCGGTACGAAGGAGGAAAAACAGTTGTATTATCCAGAAAAGAAGATCCTTTTGAAAAATGGGAGAGAGGCGCTTTTTCGCAGTCCCCGGGCGGAGGATGCGGTTTCTATGATGGCTTTTCTCAAGACGGTCGCCGGGGAGACGGAGTTTATTCTGCGTTACCCGGAGGAATGCAACGACCCGGAAGAAGAGGAGGCTGCCTTTTTGACCGGCATCCTCCAATCCGATACAAAGCTGATGATCGCCTGTGAAATCGACGGGGAAATCGCCGGAAACTGCCAGATTATGTTCCAAGAGAGGCTGAAGACCCGGCATCGGGCCAGAGTCGCCATTAGCGTGCTGCAAAAATACTGGAACCTGGGTATCGGCACCGCCCTGTTCCGGGAGATGATCGAGGCCGCGTCCCGCCGGGGAGTTTTGCAGATGGAGCTGGAGTTTATCGAGGGGAACGAGCGGGCCCGGCATCTGTATGAAAAGATGGGCTTCCGGATTGTATCGGAGATGCCGAATGCCGTTCGCCTGCGGGATGGGAGTTTTCGCAAGGAATTTGTGATGGTCAAAATGTTGGCGGAATAATATGCGGCTGGCGTAAGAAAGATGCAAAAGGAGAAAAGCCGACAGCTTTCTATCAGAAGCTAAAAAGGGATCTTCCGTAAATGATGAAGTGTCATAACGCAGGTTAAAAAAATTGAGGCGGAGTCTGTTGGCTCCGCCTCAATTTTTGCTATATATTACGGTCTCCAAAAGCGTAACCTGCCACGACATTTTCGGACGGCATCTACAAAGACGTCATACGGGAGATTCTACTGGATTTCTATGGCAGCCTTACAGGCATGGACATTATACCATGAGCGGCTTCGCCTTCATGGTATAATAACGACAAAGCCGTTATTATACTTGATTTTTATGGCCGGCCTACGGCGATGGCCAATTCTACCATGAGCGGCTTCGCCTTCATGGTAGAATGGTTGGAAATTTGGCTTTTAAAAACGAACAGTAGTCTAATCGATCCTGGTTGTTTTTATACTCATTTTTTATGTTAGTATGTATCCAATCAAGCTTTTTTGGCGAAAGATCTTCATATCGGTTTATGATAATCTCGCCTTTGCTTTCAGCTAATAATATTTCTTTATAAGCATCTTCTATAAACTCGCAATTTTCTATCATTACTTCAGATGTTGTTGTAAAAGCAAAAGGAATATCTGGTAACTCTTCAGCAAATTCCACGGTTTTGGTGGAGTATATATATCCGCTTACCCCTTTATATGTATCCGATAACGCATTGGGATAGTATTCGTCCAGGTTAATAATGCCATTTTGAAAGCCATAACTTCCCCATTTCTTATAGGGACCTTCATGGTGTAACCCGATTTCCTTACAATGCTTTTCTATTGCATTGCTTAAATAAACCAAAACATTCTCTCTTTTAGAAGAAAAATAAACGAAAGGTATATTGTGATTTGAAACATGTGGAATGAGCTTATGCAAATTTCCAACTTGTGTAGCATGATAAAACAATAAAAACACCTCTCCCTAATTTTAAAATCTTTTTCATTTAAGTGGTTAAAACATATGGCTCTAATCACTTATAACGACTTTGTTGCCGCACCCCGGCGAAAGACGGAAGGTTCCTTTCAAACAACGATTTTCCAATTTCAAAAATCCCAGGTTATCACGCTTAATCAACTTTCTGCTTCTGATGAATCCAAGTTCTTCCAACCATATCGAATAATAGATATAATCATAGATGCCATGCTAACAACTTCATCTAATATTCCAGCCCAAGAGCCAACGACGATGTCGTATACGATCCACAGCGGAGAATTGACACATAGCCCGACCATACGAATTTTTCGAGCATTGTATGTATATCCACCAATCGTTGCAGCGATATTAGCTGCCACAGGAAGCATAGACCACCAGCCGCTCCAAGTGAAAATAAGCGTTGCAATTTGCAACATGCAAAGTAAGCCGCATGTCCAGCTGCTTCTCAAAGAACGATTTTTGCTGCCCAAACAAAATGAGCGAACAGTATTCAGCACATAGCTAATCCCGCCGGTAGTTGCTCCCAACAAAAGCAGATGTACAGTATAACACAGATAGGATACAAATTGAACGCGAAACAGTGCTTTATTGCTTTTACACTGATAAGACAGGAAAAACAAGATGGTTCCCAAAAATCCGATTCCCTGTATCAATAAACCCTCTGCTGACATAGTAACCCTCACAAACTTTCGATTTACGGGAGCAGCGTATCGGCGGCGGTAGGCTGCTGGTCGTTGGTTTTGCCAAAGAAATACGCATCGAAAATGGATTTGGCCACTGCCGCGCCCCAATAGCCGTGGTAGCCGTTTTCAATGACCACCGCCACGGCGATCTGCGGGTCGTCCGCCGGAGCATAGCAGATATAGGTACCGTTGGGAAAGCCGGTGGTTTCCGGCGTGCCGGTTTTGGAGGCCACCGAAATCGGATAATCGCCAAAATAAGCGCCGGAGGTGCCGTTGTAGCCGTTTTGGCCGGAGGCGCGGATCATGCCGTCCCGGATGGCCTTGACCGCTGTTTCGGACAGACCCATATCCACCGCTACCTCCGGGACAATTTCCTGTACCGTTTCGTCAAGGCCATAGCTTTTGATGCTTTTGACCAGGTGGGATTTCATCCGGATACCGCCGTTGGCCAGGGTCGCCGTATAGGTGGCAAGCTGCAAAGGGGTAAACAGGCTCTTTCCCTGGCCGATGGAGGTTTGGAGTACGTCGCCGGGATTCCAGATTTCTCCGATGGATTTGCTGTACGCCGGGCTGGCCATATGGCCTAGGGCCTCCGGCAACTCGATGCCGGTGGGCTCGCCCAGGCCAAACTGCCGGGCGTAATCGGTCAGCGTGTCGATTCCCAGCTGACGGCCCAGATCGTAAAAGAAAATATTGCAGGAAACCCGCAGCGCCTCCATCACGCTGAAATTAGGGTGCCAACCCAGACAACGGGGCTGGTAGTCGTCGTAAAAGGTATAAACATGGTTGCAGGTGTAGGTGTAAGAAGGGGTGATGGTCCCCTCCTGTAGGCCGGCGGTCCCCACCAGCGGCTTAAAGATGGATCCGGGGGCGTAGGTGCCCTGTAAAGCCCGATTGAACAGCGGGTTGTGGGGATTGGCCAGAAGTTCGTGATAGTCCTGGCTGTAGGTGGACAGATTGTAGGTGGGATAGCTGGCCATCGCCAGAATTTCGCCGGTCTTGCAGTCAATGGCCACCACCGCGCCGGCGGTGGCCTCTTTTCCCTCGCCCTCTTTGCCGTTGGACTGAAGCCAGAGGATCTGCGATTCCAGCGCGTCCTGCGCCACCTTTTGCAGGTTGATATCCAGCGTAAGCATAATGGAATTGCCCGGAATCGGAGAAGTGGTCACCGCCGCGTCGATTACCTCGCCGTTGGAGTTGAGGGTGATGGTCCGTCGGCCGTTTACCCCCCGCAGCTGGGATTCGAAGGCCTCTTCCACGCCGCTTTTGCCAATGATGTCGTTCATGGCATAGCCCTTATTTTTTAACTGCGCATATTCCTCCGCGTAAATGGGGCCGATCTGCCCCACCAAATGCGGCGCGATGTCCCCGGCCACATATTCCCGGATGGTGCTTTCCATCACCATGACGCCGGAAAGTTCATAAGAGCGCTCTTTAATCTGGATAACGGTGGAGACGGCCACATCCTCCGCCAGGGTATAGGGGGTGGTGAGGGAAAATCCCTGCCGTTCCATCTCGTACCGGATCCCCGCCAGCTGCCGCTGCTGCCGGGGTTCGTATCCTTCCAGTTCGTAGCGCTCGATCAGCCAACTCATTACGTCCTGCACGTTGGTATAAGGGCCTACGTTTAAAAAATCCTTGAGCCGGGAAACCGCCTCGTCCTGCCCCTCTCGAAAGGCAAAGGGCGCGGTTTCGGTGATCGGCAGCTTGTCAATCCACTCATCCCCCGCGGCGGACAAAAGCTTTAGCAGACGCAGAATGATTTCGTTTTCCTCTCCGCGGGTCAGATAAGCCTTGTCCAACGTCACGTTATAGCCGACTTTATTTTGCACCAGCGGCCGGCCGTACCGGTCGGTGATCTCCCCGCGGGCGGCCTGGATGATTTGTGAACGGGTCGCGCCTTTGGTAGCCAGTTCGGAATAGGACTGACCGTGGACGATCTGAATCTGAATCAGCACCAGGCCAAAAACCAGGCAGACAGCCAAAATCAGCCCGAATAAAATCCATGTGCGCTTTGTGTTGATTTTTTTCTCCATATTTTTCTCCCAGCCGGTCAGCGCCCGCGCGGCAAACCGGATTGTATGCCCCAAAAGGCTATTCTTTCCATTTTCCGTCGCATTTTGCCTTGATCTTTTGGACCAGCGGCAAAAACAAGGGGGTCAAGAGAACCGTATAGACAAACGAAGGGAATACACGGTGGATAAAAACCAGCTGAATATCCTCGTATCCCCAGATCAGATAAAAGAAAAAGAATTCCAAAAGCGCCCGCAGGGCAGCCAGGCCGCCGCCTAAAAGCAGCGCGCTTTTCCAGTTGACTTTAACCAGGAAAAGACTTAAAAGCGCGATGGCCGTGCAGCCGCAGAGCATGACCAGTCCGTTAAAGCCGAACAGCGCCTGGCTGCCCAGATCGCACAAAAGGCCGCTGACGGCGCCGAACACAGCAGCAGGCAGCACGTTTTCGCACATGGCAACGGCCACCGCCATCGGCACGACCCACAGCGGGCGGACGCCGAAAAAGGAAAAGACACCGTCAGTGGTCTGCATGGCGTAAAAAATGACCAGCACAAGCGAATAGAAAAAGTATTTCGCAAAGACCCATATCCGCTTTTTTCGAATCATTGTCCTGCCTCCGTAGAAGAGGATTCGCTTTCCAGAGAACTTTCCGCCTCCGGCTGGCTTTCTGCGGCGCTGCCCATCAGGTCGTCGCCGATCATGACGCCCTGCCCCTCAAAGGAGGTGATGACAAAAACATCCTTGACCCCATAGGCAAAGGCAAAGGGCTCGATCACCGCGTAAAGGGATACGCCGTGATCCTCCTGCCGGATCTCTTTGATGGAACCGATTTTCAGCCCTTTGGGAAACACGTTTCCGCCGGAGGTAAGGACTGTGTCGCCAATGGCGGCGCCGCTGTCTCTGGGCAGGTAGGTCATTTTGCACTGGCCCTCCTGCGAAAGTTCCACCGCGCCGACCACAATGCCGGTGTCCCTGGTGCGGGAGACATAGGCCCCGATATTTAAGCCCGGGTCATAGATGGTGATCACCCGCGAATAGGTGAGCCCCACCTCCTCAATCACCCCGACCAGCCCGTCGGAGGTAATGACCGGGTCCCGCTTGGCAACTCCCTGCAACGTTCCCTTGTCGATGATAAAGCTGCCGAACTGGCTGTTTGCGTCCCGGCCGATAACCATGGCCGGACAGAATGTAAAATCGGTGTTTTGCTCTTTAATATCCAAAAACCGCTGGTACAGCTGGTTTTCGTTTTTAATGGACTCATAATCCACCAGCTGGTCCCGCAGCTGCCGAAGATCCTCTTTTAACGCTTCGTTTTCCTCTTTCAGCTGCTCTGCGCGCAGATACCCCTGCAGCATGCTGGTCACGGCGGAGGAAATTTCGGTGGAAACCTTTTGGAACGGATAAACCACCGCGCCGATGATCTTTTGGGTAAAGATCGCGATCCCATCCGTATAGGCGGCGCGCAGCATAAAGGCGCACATCAGTATGGCAAGTCCCAAAATAAGCTTGAATGTTTTTGTTTTCAAAAAATCCTTCATGACCTTGCCCTTCTTTTGCTGTCTTTAAAAAACAAAAAGCGGCCGCGGATTTGTTTCCCCCTGCCCGCAACTGCCGGGAAAAGAGATTTTATACCGTTTCCGGCACAAAATGGGGAAAGCATCGCCGCCACCGCCGCCCAAAACACAAAATACAAAACCGTTAGCTGCGCCGGTCGTCCTCCGAAAGGACGTCCCGCAGCTTTTCGAGATTTTCCAAAACCGTGCCGGCGCCGTCGGCAACGCAGTCCAAAGGCCGGTCGGCCACATACACCGGCATACCGGTTTCCTTAGTGATCAGCTGGTCTAAGCCTTTTAACAGGGCGCCGCCGCCGGTCAGGGTAATGCCGTGGTCGATAATATCGGCCGACAGTTCCGGAGGGGTGCGCTCCAGAGTCGTTTTAATCGCGTCCATCACCAATTCCAGCGGGTCGGACAGCGCCTCGCGGATTTCGTGGGGCTCGACCATGATATTTTTGGGCAGACCGTCCACCAGGTTGCGGCCCTTGATTTCCATGGGCGTTTCATCCTCGTAGGGGAAGGCGGAACCGATCTGGATCTTAACGTCCTCGGCGGTTCTTTCACCAATGAGCAGATTGTATTTCTTTTTGATATACTGAATGATCGAGGAATCGAACTCGTCGCCGCCGACTCGTACCGAACGGGCTGCAACGATGCCGCCCAGCGAAATCACCGCCACCTCGCTGGTGCCGCCGCCGATGTCCACTACCATGCTGCCGGTGGCCTCGCCCACCGGCAGGTCCGCGCCGATGGCCGCGGCCATCGGTTCTTCGATAATGGACACATATTTGGCGCCCGCTTTCTGGGTCGCCTCCTTCACCGCCCGGCGCTCCACCTCGGTTACGCCGGAGGGAATACAGATGACCACCCGGGGCCGGACGAAAATCGAATTGCCCAGCGCTTTTTTAATAAACAGCTGCAGCATGCTGGTGGTAATATCAAAATCGGCGATAACTCCATCCTTCAGCGGGCGCACCGCAACAATCGAGCCGGGGGTTCTGCCGATGACGTCCTTGGCCTCCTGACCGACAAATTTTACCGAATCGCTGCGCACATCCACCGCCACTACCGACGGTTCCCGCATAATAATACCCTTTCCCTTCATGAAAATCAGGGTGTTCGCCGTACCTAAATCAATGCCGATGTCCTTTGTAAAAAGCACAAATACGTCCTCCTTTGGTTTTCCTTGTTTATTCTAAACGAACCGAATTGTAAAATAAAAAGCCCGGAATCCTTTTTGCCGGTTGCGTCTTTTTTGGGCTCTGCCGGCAAGATCGCGAAAAATGGCTGTATAACAAACTTATTATACCCGCTTACAACAGATTTCTCAACCTGTCAAGAGGAAATTTTTTCTGAAATTTTAAAGATTTCCGCCATTCCCCTTTACCCGAAGAACAGACGGGCAAAAAGCGGGCTTTCGACAAAAAGGAAAACCGGATTTTTCCACGAAACGTTACACAAAATAGGCAGGACAAGTTTTGACCGAAGGTCCGGGCTCACAAAAAAGCGGAATCCGGGAAAACCGGATTCCGCAAAGCCTTTTGATTTTTCTACGCCTGATTGACAATGATCCGGTAATCGGCCGAAAAAACCTGGCCGGGCAAAGCGCGGTTGCCGTAGGCCCGCTGGGTCAGATCGCCGGAAAAATCCACCTCGTCGCACCGGCCGTACCAGGGCTCGATACAGACAAAGGGCGCGTTTTTCCCGGCGGGTGACCAGACGCCAAAAAGCGGCGCGTCAAATTCCACCGTGATAAACGGGCGCTTTTCCCGGTCCGCCAGCCAGACCCGGCCGGTCTGCCTGCCCTCGGCAATTAGCGCGTCCCGATCAAATAAGCTGGGGGAAAGCCGGCACAGCCCGCCTTCCAGGGAAAGGGTGTAGCGGTCTTTGGCCGCCAGTCCGCCGTCCAAAAGCCGGTAGGAAAGTTCGCCCGGCAGGTCGAACCCCAGATAGCAGCCCTCCATTTTGCCGCCCTCCGGCGGGCAGAGAAACGCCGGATGGGCGCCGATGGAAAAGTACAGCGGCTTTTCTTGGGAGGGATTTTCCACCTCCCACAAAACCCGGACGGCGTTTTCCTCCAGCCGGTAGCCAATTGTCAGCACAAAGGGCAGCGGGTACCGGGAAAGGGTTTCGGCGTCCGATTCCAGCCGAAACCAGATCTCGTCCTGGGTTTGCCGGACGAGCAAAAAGTCCATGTCCCGGGCAAAGCCGTGCTGGCCCATGGGATAGCGCTTTCCCTCGTAGAGAAATTCCTTGTTTTTTAAGCTTCCCACAAAGGGGAACAGCACCGGCGCGCTTCGTCCCCAATAAGCGGGGTTCGCGTCAAACAGATATTCTTTGCCCGCCGCGTCCTTGACAGAGCAAAGTTCCGCGCCGGCGTCCTTGATCTGTACCGTGAGCCGGCCGTTTTGGATAGTGTGAACCGCCATGTTTATTCCTCCTCTTCGCCGGGCAGGATGGGGCCGCGGCGCAGCGGCAGCCAGCCGGCAATGGCCTTACGAAGGCTTAAATCCCAAAAGTCCCATTCGTGCTTGTAGTTCGGGACCTCCTCGTAAAAAACGTCGCAGCCCAACTCGGTCAAAAAGTCCGCCGCCTTGCGGCACCCGGCCAGGGCCAATTTGTCTTCGCTGCCGCAGGTGAAGAACATCCGGGGCAGCGGCGTTCCCTTTTGGATATGCCGCTGGGCCTGGGCGTACGCGTCGAAGGAGGAGCCGGCAAACCGGGTCAGATCGCCGTAAAAATCCGCGATGTTGGGCATGGCGGGGCTGAAGGCCATTCGATGGCGGGCTTTTTCCGCAATGTTTTCGCCGGACCGGGCGGAGCCGGACATCATCAGCGCGGCGGCAAACCGGTCGGGATAGGTGCAGGCGATTTTCATGGCGCCGTTGGCCCCCATGGAGAGGCCGGCGATAAAGGTGTCCTCCCGGCGGGTGGAAATGGGGAATAGGGTTTTTAAGACCAGCGGCAGTTCCTCGGTGATCCAGGTAAAATACTGGGGTCCCTGCAAATAATCGGCATAGTCCGAGTTGGCCGCCGCGGGCATGACCACCGCCAGCTTGGCCTCGTCTGCGTACCGGACGATACTGGTAAAATGCAGATAGTCGGTTTCGTCGCCGTGGGAGTCATGCAGCAGATACAAAAGCTGATAGCGCATCCCCGGCCGGTAGACCGTTTTTCCCGCTGCCATTTCGTCATAGGTCATGGTGGGCAGAATCACCGTGATGTTGGTCTGATGTCCCAAACTTTTGGAAAGCAGATTCATTCGGATAACCGCCATAAAAATCCCTCCTGTTTATGATTTTGTAAAAACGGCGTTACTTTGCCGTATTCGCGTAAAATTCTTCCAGCGCCGCCGCCAACAGACCGGGCTGATCGACGTTTACCTCATGGCCGGCGCCGGGGATGATTCGCAGGTTTGCGCCGGGCAAAATCCGCGCCAGTTCTTCTGCGGCTTTTCGGTTCGGCCGGTCCTTTTGGCCGCACACCGCCAGAACCGGGCAGGATATCCGGTGCAGATCGCCGGAAAAATCCAGCGCCGCCATGGAGCGGCAAAGGGCCAGAAAATCCTTTTTGCCAAATCCCGTTTGGACAAACGCCGACGAGGGCATACAGGAAAAAAGCAGGTTTTGCAGCTTTAAAAGGCCTTTCGGCATTTTATACGGGGTCCCGATCAATACCAGCGAAGCGACGAGCCGGGGATGTTCTATGCAGTAATGTAGCGAGAGAACGCCGCCTAATGACAAACCGCACAGACAAAGCGGCGCTTCCAGCCGGTCGCAGTATTGGCTAAACGCCCGATACAGCGCGGAGTAGCCCACCGCCCCCGCCGCCAGCTTCGGCAGGTCGGGACAGGCAAAATCCAGCGGTCCGTCCAGTGCGCCGACGGTTTTATCCCAGCTGGCGGCAGTTTGCCCCAAGCCGTGTACAAACAGATAGAACATTTTTTTACCTGGCTTTCTTTCATTCTTGCTACTCTTATTAAATCATAAGCGGCGGCCGCACGTCAAGAAAAACAGGCAGGGACATGGCGGCTGTATCCGGCGTGGGACACGGCCGTTTTTGGCTTCAATTTTGCCGGGAAATATGCTATGATGGAAAAAACATTTTGTAAAAAGGGAAGATTCCAGATGGAGGATATGGCCTATTGCGGGTATTTTTGCGGCCAATGCCCGGTTTACCAGGCGTCCGCCTGCGGCGGCCAAGCGGAAAAGGAGCGGCTGGCCCGGCAGTATTCCACCGAAAAGCAGCCTTTGACGGCGGCGGATATTTGCTGCGGCGGCTGCAAAGACAAAAAGGAGGAGTTGCCGGTTTTCTGCCGGGGCTGTTTTATCCGCGCCTGCGCCGAAAAAAGGAAGCTGCCCCACTGCGGGAAATGCGGGGAATACCCCTGCGCGTACTGGAAAGCCCATATCCCGGCGGACAGTCCCAGCCGGATTCTGCTGGACCGGTGCCGCAGCGGGCAATAAAAACGGATGAAAAGCGAAAAGGGGGAGTTTTTATGGAGAACACAGCCCCAAATCTGGTAAAAGTACAGATTACCCAAAAGGGGGAGACCAGTCTCAGGGAAGGACATCCCTGGGTGTACGACACGGAGGTTCTGCCGCCGCCAGACCCCTGCGAGGACGGAAGTCTGGTGGAGGTCAGAAGCGCCAAAGGCCGGTACCTGGGGGTCGGCTTTTACAACAGCCGCTCCAAAATCCGCGTTCGGATTATTTCGACCAACGCCAACGACCGGTTTGACCGGGCTTTTTTCCGGCGGCGGCTGTCCCACGCCTGGGAATACCGCAAAACGGTGATGGGCGAGGACCGCGACTGCTGCCGCCTGGTTTTCGGCGAGGCGGATCTCTTCCCGGGCCTTACGGTGGACCGCTTCGGCGACATCCTGGTGACCCAGACGCTCTGCCTGGGGATCGAGCGGATCAAGCCCATGCTGTTTGAAGAGTTGTACCGCCTTTTGGCGGAGGATGGGCAGACGATCCGTGGAATTTACGAGCGAAACGACCTGGCCATCCGCCAACTGGAGGGGATGGAGGAGTACAAGGGCTTTTTCCCGCTGCCCGGCCTGCCGCTGCCGCAGAATACCGAGACCCAAATTACCGAAAACGGCATTCGGTACCGGGTGGATTTTGAAAACGGGCAGAAGACCGGCTTTTTCCTGGATCAGAAATACAACCGTCGGGCCGCGGCGGCGCTGGCC
>CAJTQM010000011.1:0-11904 GCA_910578255.1 uncultured Oscillospiraceae bacterium | reverse complement strand
CCCACACCGGCTCCTTTGCTTTAAACGCGGCAAAAGCGGGGGCCGCCTATGTCCACGCGGTGGATATTTCACAGGACGCGGTGGACTTAGCCCGGCAAAACGCGGCTCTAAACGGCCTGGAGGACCGGATGCGTTTTGAGACGGCCAACGTGTTCGACCTTTTGTCCGCCCTGCCGAACCGTTCTTATGATTACATCATCCTGGACCCGCCGGCCTTTACCAAGTCCCGCCGTACGGTGGACGCGGCGCTGCGCGGGTATAAGCAGATCAACCTGCGGGCCATGCGGCTTTTGCCCCGAGGCGGGTATCTGGCCACCTGCTCCTGCTCCCACTTTATAACCGAGGAACTGTTTTGCCAGATGCTGCGTTCCGCCGCCTTTGACGCGAAGGTTTCCCTGCGGCAGATCGAGGCGCGTCAGCAGGCGGCGGACCATCCGATTTTGTGGAACGTGCCCCAGACCAATTATCTCAAGTTTTATTTATTCCAAATTGTATAATATTAATTGTTTTGTTCGAAATGTATGATTTCGAAAGGCGAAAAAGAGCGGTGAGATGCTCGATTGATAAAATTGCTATAAATTTAACATTTTGGACTTGCAAACAATTGAAACTTTCGGTATAATGATATACGTGGGAAATTTGGTTTTTGTGCATCTAAAATCAAATGAAGACAAATAAAACCGGCGGATGACCGGTTTTGAAAGGAGAGCAAAAAGTTATGGCATTGACGAAAAATCCCAATGTATTAAAATGGCTGGATGAAATGGTTGCTTTGACCACGCCGGAGCAGGTTGTCTGGATTGACGGCAGCGAGGAGCAGCTGAATAAACTCAGAGCCGAGGCGATTTCCACCGGCGAGATGGAGGAACTCAATCAAGAGAAGCTTCCGGGCTGTCTTCTGCACAGAACCCGTCCCAGCGACGTTGCCCGTGTAGAAAACAGAACCTTTATCTGCTCGCGCAACAAAGAGGACGCAGGCCCCACCAACAACTGGGAAGATCCCAAGGTCATGTACGAAAAGCTGGGAAAACTGTTTAACGGCGTGATGAAGGGCCGCACGATGTATGTAATCCCCTATTCCATGGGACCCATCGGCTCTCCTTTCTCCAAGGTCGGCGTAGAGTTGACCGACTCGATTTACGTTGTTTTGAACATGGATATTATGACCAGAATGGGCGCCCAGGCGTTTGAAAACCTGGGAGACACCTCTAACGATTTTGTAAGAGGGCTCCATTCCAAGGCGAACGTGGACGAGAACGAAAGATATATCGTCCATTTCCCGGAGGACAATACCATTTGGTCCATCAACTCCGCTTACGGCGGCAACGTGCTGCTGGGCAAAAAGTGCTTTGCTCTGCGCATCGCTTCCTACCAGGGCAAGAACGAAGGCTGGATGGCCGAGCATATGCTGATTCTGGGCGTTGAGAATCCCAAGGGCGAGGTAAAATATATCTCTGCCGCGTTCCCGTCGGCCTGCGGCAAGACCAATCTGGCTATGCTGATCCCGCCGGAAATCTACAAGAAAAAAGGCTATAAGGTCTGGACGGTAGGCGATGATATCGCCTGGATGCGCATCGGACCCGATGGACGGCTTTGGGCGATCAACCCGGAAAACGGCTTCTTCGGCGTAGCGCCGGGCACCAACGAGAAGTCCAACCCCAACGCGCTGGCCTCCACCCGCAAAAACACCATCTTCACCAATGTCTGCCACAACCTGGACGACAACACCGTTTGGTGGGAGGGTCTAGACAAAAATCCGCCGAAGAACGCGGTGGACTGGAAGGGCCAGCCCTGGGATGGCAGCACCTCTACCGAAAAGGGCGCACATCCAAACTCCCGTTTTACCGCTCCGGCCGTAAACTGCCCCTGCATCAGCGATAAATTCGACGATCCCCAGGGCGTGCCGATTTCCGCGATCATCTTTGGCGGACGCCGCGCGAAAACCGCGCCGCTGGTCTACCAGGCCAGAAGCTGGGAGCACGGCGTGTTCGTAGGCTCCATCATGGCCTCTGAGACCACCGCTGCCGCCGCCGGCGCCGTTGGCGTTGTGCGCCGCGACCCCATGGCTATGCTGCCCTTCTGCGGCTACCATATGGGTGATTATTTCCAGCATTGGCTCGACATGGGCAAAAAGCTGGGTGACAAAGCGCCGAAGATCTTTAACGTCAACTGGTTCAGAACCGACAACGAGGGTCACTTCATCTGGCCGGGCTTTGGCGACAATATGCGTGTACTGATGTGGATTCTGGCCCGCTGCGAGGGCAAGGCCGACGCGGTGGAAACCCCCATCGGCTACGAGCCGAAAGCGGAGGATATCAACATTGAGGGTCTGGACATTGATCTGGATACCGTCAAGGGCCTTTTGGATGTGGATAAGGCTCTGTGGAAGGAAGACGCCGCCGGCATCGAGGAATTCTATCAGAAATTCGGCGATAAGTTCCCGAAAGAGTTGAAGGCGGAACTGGAAACACTCAAAAAGAATCTGGACTAATTCCTGACCGCTTGGAAAGCCCTAGCCATCCAGGGCTTTCTTTGTATACGACAGACGGCTTTGCATTTTGCCGCAAAGCGGCGTTTTGGATATGCCGTTCCGAATCAAAACGGCCGAGAGGCCGTCTTGCAAAGGAGGAAAAGCCATGCTTCACCGCCCGATACAACCTGCCGTTGGAAAATCTGTCCGCTGGAGGGGGATTGTCGCTCTATCCATGGCGGCGGCCGGAACCGTTTCGTTTGTCATTGGGATCTTGGCCGGCGCTTTTGTGATGGCCCGCAAGGGAGAATAAATTTTAAAAACAGGGGGACCCGGTATATCGTCGGGGTTCCCTTTGTTTTTTCGCTTTATGGACGGAGGGAAAATATGTACGAACTGATTCAGGTTTCCCCAAACGACTATTACATCCAATGTCCGGCAAAAATCGGACTGGTCAAGTTAAACGATACGGAGGTCTGCTTGATTGACAGCGGCAGCGATAAGGATGCCGGCCGCAAGGCGCTGAAGCTTCTGGATGCCAACGGCTGGCATTTGCAGGCCATCTACAATACCCATTCCCACGCGGACCACATCGGCGGCAACCGGTATTTGCAGGAGAGGACCGGTTGCCAAATTTACGCGCCGGGGATCGAGTGCGCCTTTACCCGGCATCCGGTTTTGGAACCGGCCGTTCTGTACGGCGGCTATCCGGCGAAAGAACTGCGGCACAAATTTTTGCTGGCCCAGCAAAGCGATGCAGAGTACCTTACGCCAAAGGTCCTGCCGACGGGTCTGACCAGCATCCCGCTGCCGGGCCATTCCTTTGACATGACCGGCTTTCGCACCCCGGACGGCACCGTCTATCTGGCCGACTGTCTTTCCAGCCGCGAGACGCTGGACAAATACCAAATCGGCTTTCTTTACGATGTGCAGGCGTATCTCGACACACTGGAAAAGGTCAAAAGTATGGAGGCGGCTTTCTTTGTCCCGGCCCACGCCCCGGCCACCGAGGATATCCGGCCGCTGGCCCAGTACAACATCGACAAGGTGGAGGAAATCGCCCAGCGGATTCTGGCGCTGTGCAGCCAGCCTCAAAGCTTTGAGGAACTTTTGCAGAAGCTTTTTGTCGGATTTGGCCTGACCATGAATTTTGAGCAGTATGCCCTGGTGGGCAGTACGGTCCGCTCTTATCTGTCCTGGCTGCTGGGCAAAGGGGAACTGGAGGCGTTTTTCGACCAAAACCGGCTTCTTTGGAGGCGGGGCTAGCGTCGCCCAAATCCTTTTTGGGCTTCGATTTTCCCTGTGTTCTACTGGCCGATGGCGGCCAGGACCCCTTTGCCCTGCTTTAGGGATTGGGGCAGGTCCAAAATCCGCTGGTTTTGGCTGCCGCGAAACAGCAAGGTCAGGTCCCGCTGAGCCTGGACGTAAGGGCCGTCTACCAGAAAGTCGCCTTCCCGCAGCAGCGCCAGAATATCCGGGTCGTTTTGCGTAAGCAGCGATTCAAACACGCTGCCGGTGTAAATAAACAGGTTCAGTCCCATTTTTTTGATCTCCTTTGCCAGAGGAAGCAGCGCCGCTGCCTGACAAAGGGGCTCTCCGCCGGAGAAGGTCACCCCGTCCAGCAGGGGATTTTTGCGGATTTCGGCCAGAATCTTTTCCGGTTCGCAGTCGTATCCGCCGGAAAAATCGTGGGATTGGGGATTGTGGCAGCCCTCGCAATGATGGGGGCAGCCCTGGACAAAAACGACGAACCGGATGCCGGGCCCGTCTACAATGGATTCCCGGACAACGCCGGCCAGCCGGATGGGATTTGACATCAAAAGCACCAGCCTTTCTGGCAGATTGGACAAAAGGCCGATCAGAATCGGCGCGGATTTCCTGTGGGAAAGAAAGGCGGACTAGATTGTCCGCCTTTTTATCGCTGTTTTCGCCGGTTAAAGAGACTCCATCCCGCCGGACAGACCGTGCTTTACCCGGTCGCTTTCCTCCGCCCGCTTGGCGTTGTTCCAGTGGTCCATGGTGCCCACCAGATAACCGGTGATGCGGCGGATCCGCTCGAAGGCTTCGTTGCCGTCTCCCTCATGGCGCCCGCAGCCGGGGCATTCGTTGTCGATAATGCCGGTATAGCCGCAGCAGGGGTCCCGGTCTACCGGGTGGTTGATAGAGCCGTAGCCGATGCCGGCCTCCTTCATACACCGGACCACCTTTTCAAAGGCGTCCAGATTTTTGAGCGGATCCCCGTCCATCTCGATGTAGGAGATGTGGCCGCCGTTGGTCAGATTGTGATAAGGCGCCTCCAGCCGGATTTTGTCAAAGGCGGAAATATCGTAATACACCGGCACATGGAAGGAGTTGGTGTAATAATCCCGGTCGGTTACGCCGGGGATGATGCCGAATTTCTGCTTGTCAATCCGGACAAAACGGCCGGAAAGTCCCTCTGCCGGGGTGGCGATCAAAGAATAGTTAAAGCCGGTTTTTTCGCTCATTTCATCCATCCGCTTGCGCATATAGCCCACGATATCCAGTCCCAGGTTCTGCGCCTCCTGGGATTCGCCATGATGCTTGCCGATCAACGCCTTTAAGCATTCGGCCAACCCGATAAAGCCGACGGTGAGGGTGCCGTGCTTGAGAACCTCGCCCACCTCGTCGTCCGGGCCCAGCCGGTCCGAATCCAGCCAGACGCCCTGGCCCATTAAGAAGGGGTAGTTGCGAACCTTTTTGGCCGCCTGGATTTTATACCGGGCCATCAGCTGGTCGCAGACTAAGTCCAGCATCCGGTCCAGCTGCTCAAAAAAGAAATCCACATTGCCGTTGGACTTGATGGCCAGCCGAGGCAGGTTAATGGAAGTAAAGCTTAAATTGCCCCGGCCGCAGGTGACCTCCCGGCTGGGATCGTAGTGGTTGGCCATCACGCGGGTCCGGCAGCCCATGTAGGCCACCTCGGAATTGTAGTCCCCCTCTTTGTAATATTGCAGGTTAAAAGGCGCGTCCAGGAAAGAAAAGTTGGGGAACAGCCGTTTGGCCGACACGCGGCAGGCCAGCTTGAACAAATCGTAGTTGGGGTCCTCCGGGTTGTAGTTGACCCCCTCCTTGACCTTGAAGATATGGATGGGGAAAATCGGCGTTTCGCCGTTGCCAAGGCCCGCGTCCTCCGCCTTTAAAATGCACTCGATGACCAGCCGGCCCTCCGGCGAGGTATCAGTTCCGTAGTTGATAGAGGAAAAAGGGCGTCTGCGAGCCGGCGCGGGAATGCATGGTGTTGAGGTTGTGCACCAGCGCCTCCATGGCCTGGAAGGTGGAACGGTAGGTCTCTTTCCGGGCATTTTTCACCGCGAACCGCTGGATTTTTTCCACCAGTTCCTCCGGGATGTACCGGGTAAGTTCCGCCGCTTCGTGCTGATGATAGCCGTTGTCGTCGGCCAGTACCGGCCAAAGACCGCTTTTCTCCTCCACCGCTTCCGCGATCTGCCGGGCGGTGGCCTCGCCGTCCTCCAGGCCGCCTAACAACTCCAGCGCGCGGCCCACGTTGCGGGAATATACCCGCCGGTAGGTTTTGCGCACGCCGGGGGCCATGCCGTAGTCAAAGTTCGGGATGCTCTGGCCGCCGTGCTGGTCGTTCTGGTTGGACTGAATGGCGATGCAGGCCAGCGCCGAATAGCTGGCAATGTCGTTGGGCTCCCGCAAAAAGCCGTGGCCGGTGCAGAATCCATCCTTAAACAGCTTGACGATGTCAATCTGGCAGCAGGTGGTGGTCAGGGTATAGAAATCCAGATCGTGGATATGGATATCCCCTTCGGTGTGGGCCTTGGAAAATACCGGGTCCAGCACATACATCTCGCAAAACTGCTTGGACCCTTCGGAGCCGTATTTGAGCATGGTTCCCATAGGGGTGTCGCCGTCGATGTTGGCATTTTCCCGCTTAATATCGTTGTCCGCCGCCGGTTTAAAGGTCAGATCCTCGTAAATGCGCATGAGTTTGGTGTTCATGTCCCGGACGCGGGTGCGCTCTGCCCGGTAGAGGATAAACTCCTTGGCTGTGCGGGCGTGGCCGTTTTCGATCAGGATTTTTTCCACCACATCCTGCACCTGCTCTACCGTCGGGCGGGTCTCGTGCAACTCGTCCTCCAGATAAGCAATGACCTTGCGGGTCAACTCCTCCGCCGTTTCCCGGTCGTTGCCGCCCAGTACCTGGGCCGCCTTATAAATGGCGTCGGTAATTTTACTCGAATCAAAGGCGACCTGCCGTCCGTCCCGCTTGACAATCATTTCAATCATGCTGTGTAATTCCTTTCCATCTTTTCACGCTTTTTGCGCATTCTCCCTGGTAAAACAAAACCGGTTCGCGGTATTGGATTTTTGTCGAAAATATCCTCATTGTAAACTATTAGTGCGGTTATACACAAAAGCCCACCACAATATATTGTGGTTTGCGAACGTTTTCCATTGTATAATGGCAAAGAAAGAAAGTCAAGAGTAAAGCAAAATTTTATCTGTTTTATACTTAAAATTTGTCTTTTTGGACCAACGGTATCCAAAGGCTAGCGCAGCGCCAAAATCCCCATTACAAGGAGGATCCCGCCCCCCAGCCAGGACAGATCGAACGAAACGCGCCTGGCGGCTTTTTGTCCGGCCAGACTTCCCGTGACGATACAAAACCAGTTGATCAAGACGCAGAGGAAAAATACGGCCCAGGGGGTCATGCCGGAGAAGCCGCCGCCAAGACCTGCGGCGATTCCGTCGCTGGAGAGGGCCAACGCCAGCGTTACCGATTCGGCGGCGGACAAAACGTTGGAGCAGTCGGCGTCGGCGGCGGCAGGGTCCGCCCAGATGCGCAGAAGAAAGCGCATGCAAAACAAGCGAAAGGAAAGTTCCCGCCCGGGCAGGGGCAGGCGGCGCACCAGACCTTTTACCGCGCTGTCAGAAAGCTTAAAAAGCCCCATCCCGCCCAAAAGCAGGCAGGAAAGCCATTTGGCGGTTCCGGCGGGCAGAAAGGGGGAGAGCCGGCCGCCGGCAAAAATCGCCAGGGACAAAGCGGCGGAGGAAACGGCCGAAAGCACCAGCGCCGAAAAAGGGGGGATGCGGATTTTCTGCGCGCCGAACCCAAAGGCGGCGGCAAAGGTGTCGATGCAGACGGCGGCGCACAGCAAAAAAATATGAAGAAAAGAAAGCCAAAATTGTTGCATGAAAATCTCCTCCCTATGGCAATGGCGGGTTCCCGGCCTTTTTGCAGCGATTTGGCAGGAGCCGCCCTCTTTGCTCATTGTATGCGCCGGCAAAAAGAAGGGTCCCGCCTTCCCTTGCAAAGGCGATGCAAAAGGAGTAAACTGAAAAAAAGGGCCGCCCGGATAAAAAGCGGGACGGCGGAAGGGAGAATGGAATGGAAACATTTCGTTTTGGCATAATGGGTGCGGCGAAGATCGGCGCGAAATTCTGCGACGCGGTCCGGCAGATACCGGGGACCGAGGTGCTGGCGGTGTCTAGCAAAAGCCAGGAGCGGGCGGAAAGCTTTGCCCAGACCAACGGGGTGCCCAAGGCCTACGGCGATTACCGCCGGATGCTGGCCGATCCGGCGGTCGACGGGGCGTATATCGACACGACCAACAATTTCCACTATGAAAACATGCTGCTTTGTATAGAATACGGCAAGCCGTTTTTGTGCGAAAAGGCCTTTACCATCACGAAAGCGCAGGCGGAAGAGGTGTTTAAAAAGGCAAAGGAAAAGGACATTTTTTCCATGGAAGCCATGTGGAGCCGCTTTACCCCTGCGGTACAGAAGGCCAAGGAGTGGATTGACGGCGGCAAAATCGGGCAGATCGCGCTGGCCAATTACAATTTCTGCTTTGTGTCCGGGGCGGACCCCACCCACCGGCTCAACGCGCCGGAATTGGGCGGCGGCACCAACCGGGACATTGGGGTTTACGCCTTTGAAATTCTGTCCTACCTTGTCGGCCAGCCGCTTTTAGAGGCGAAGACGATGGCGGCCCGCTTCCCCTTTGGTTCGGACAGCACCGTCGGGATGCTTCTGCGGTTTGAGCACGCCGTGGCCTCCACCCAGGTAAGCTTTCAGGCGGTGGCGCCGGAGACCGCCTGGTTTTGCGGCGACAAAGGCAGCGTCCAGCTGTTGGGCGGCCACAAGGGCGGCGGCGCGATCCTGTACGGCCCGGACCGGCAGGAGGTCGAACGGTTTTTGCCGCCGGAGGAAAACGGATTCGTCCATGAAATCCGGCATTTTGTGGAGAATGTGCGGCAGGGCCGTCTGCAAAGCGACGTGATCCCTCATAAAGACACCCTTTTGTGTATGGAACTGTTTGATTTGTGCGACCGGGAAAATCCGAAGGAGTGAAAGGTATGCCGCAGATCCGGCTGACAGCGGGGGAATACGGGCTGGAGGGCAGAATCCTTCTGCCGGCGTGGGAAAACTGGCGCAGGAAAGAGGATGAAGCCATCCGGCTGGATTTTGGCGGAGACTGCATGGACGAAGGGCAGGAGTTGACCGAAAGCTACCGGACGGCACTTTCCTACCTGTTCGCCGACCAAGATGCGGTCAAGGCCGCCGTTTTAAACGGAATTCTGTCCCTTTTGGTCCGGCAGGAGCGGGCGTTGCTGGGCGATGAGACCGAGGACGATCCCGGCCTTGCCGACCTGCCCTGTCCGCAGTCGGCAGAAGATCTCATAGGGGAGATTTGGCTGGAAGAGGTCCACATTCTGCCGGTGGAGCGGGAGGGCCTTTGCTATATCGGCTACGCCTTTGGCTGCCGGTGGGACCAGGACGGTCTGGGGGTTATGACCCACGGCCGGCGGGTGGTGGAAGCCGGCGGGCGGGACACTTCGCTTTTGTGCTGGCTGGCAGAGGACGACCTATGAAAATGTCAAGAGTAAATGCGAAAAAAATATAAAAAATTTTTCAAAGCGCCGAAATGTACTCGTTAAACACGATTTCAGACGTTTTCCAGCCTAAAATTTTACGCGGATAGCGTGCAATCCACCTTTCCGCGCGCTTGACCTGCGCGGCGGTCACTTTCCCGAAATCCGTTCCTTTCGGAAAGTGCCGCCGTATCATTTTGTTTTCGTTCTCATTGCTCCCCCGTTCATAACTGCTGTACGGGTGGCAAAAATAAACTTTCGTTCTCTTCCTTTTGCAAAGCGCGGACCGCTCCAGCCGTTCCACGTCTGCGAATTCTCCGCCGTTGTCAACGGTGATCGTGCGGAAGATTTGCCGGAAGCGGCGCGCCCCGAATCGGCGTTCTATCCGGTCAAGGGCGGCAACCACGCTTTCCCGTGTCCGGTCCGGCATAAGTTCCATAATGGGAATACGGCTTTTCCGCTCTGTCAGCACCAGCAAAGTGTCCTTTTCCCCTTTTTTGCTTGAATATACGGTGTCCATTTCCCAATCCCCAACGGTCGCCCGCTCTTCGATCTCTGGCGGGCGCTTCTCTATGCTATCCCCTTTCGGCGGGCGCTTCACGGTTTTTACTTTCTTGTATGTCCGTTTCCGTTTCGGCTTTTCCGGCAAGTTCTCATTCGTCAGGAAGAGGAAAACGCCCTTTGTAATATAGCTGTAAAACGTGCTTACACAAATAGTCGTCGAAAACGTCTTTCCCTCTAATTCGATGGACGCAAGAGCGGCGGCGGGGGAATATCCGTCCTCCATCACTTTCTTTTCCAGATAGTCCGCAAGTTCCTTGTCCTTGCCGATCTTCAATCCTGCGCCCTTTTTACTCAAATGTTCCCGATACTTCCGGTGTGCTTCGTCCGGGTTGTAGCGCTCTTCCTCTGTCCAATCTGAATTACGGTGAATCATGCGGGCGCGGTTCTTCTCCCGGTAAATTGTGCTAACATGGACGTGTAACCGGTCCGCGATTGCTTGCGGCTTTTCACCCGCCAGCAACGCCGCTTCCAGTTTATACCGATCTGTCTTTGTTAGGTGGCTAAAACAATGCCCCATGATATACCCTCCTAAAAGCAAAAGCCGCCCCGCCGCAAGGCAAGGGCGGTCTTTCTATTTCTTCAAGAAAAGTATAGCATTTTTTCTATACTAACGCAAGTATAAATTCTGATTATTCGCGCATTGTCAGCCATTCCATAGAAACGCCCAGCACGTCTGAAAGCACCGCAAGTTCGTAATCGGTTACAAACCGTGTTCCGATTTCGATTCTTGAAATACTGTCCCGCTCCATAATTACCCCGGCAACTTGCAGGCGTGCCGCAAGGTCCGCTTGTGTGATCTTCTTTCGTGCGCGTGCTTCCCGCACCCGGTCGCCGCAAAGGTTCTTTCGTCCCTTGTAATCGTAAATTTTCATGTTCGGCCCTCCGCTATATGTTAAAGTTCAGATTTATTCTTGACATTAGCATATATTCCAGCAATAATTGTGTTAAAGGTCAGAACGCCAGCGGCTTGCGGCGGTCCGGCCCTAAATAACAAAAAATGCCGCCCGTGATAGCAGGCGGCGGAAACGGAGGATTCCCCATGAAGCAGATTCTTTTATTTCTCCTTGCGTCTGTGTTGGTCCTGTCCCTTGCCGCGTGCGGCGGCGTGGTGGTGGACTATGACACCCCCAAATCCGGCGAATTGTCCGCCGCATACGATTTCTACCGCGATTCGCAAGCTTCCCTTGCGTCCGGTATGGCAATCACCCCGGAACAGGCCGACGACGCTTTTATTGTCCTTGTTTCCTGCGGCATGGACAGCAAGGTTTCAAACGTGACCCGCAAGCAGGGTGACGACGGACATTGCACCGTTACCAGCGGTTTTAGTACGTTCGACGTGTATTACACCGACGGCGTGATTGACCGCGTGGAGAAAAGCGGCGAAACTCTGTACCCCGCCCCCGTCGTTCCTGCCGATAATAACCCCTTGACGGCCTGCCTCTTGACCGTTGCCGACGTTAAGAGCGGGTCAGGCGAAAAGATCGGCGAATATGCTTATATCGAAATCACAAAAGGACAGCTTGAAGCGGTCACGGCGGAGGAATACAAAGAGTTTGCCGAAACGGTCGTAAAAGACAGCGGTTACAACTGGGTGGCGATTGTTTGCGACGACGGCACGGGAATTTGCTTCCCCGGTTCCATGTATTACGTCGCCCAATACGGGAAGCAGGACGCGGACGGCGGAATTCTGGAAGTCGTCGGAACAATCACGCTTGACGAAAGCGGCGGTTATACTTACGAACCGGGCGAATGATCTTTATCGCTCATACAGCAAAGGCGGCGGGCGCAATGCCCGCCGCCTTTTATGCTTCAAACGCCTGCCCGATGATAAACCGGGCGTATATGTCCGCTATGTCCTCCAGCGATTCCACGCGGGAAAAGTCTTGCCCTGCGCACGCCGCTTTGCAAATGGTCCAATAGTAGGCGGCGCGCTTCCGTGCCGGTTGTGCTTCTATGATTCGGCGGACCCGCTCGAACGTGTCTGCGCCGATCACTGTTTGAAGCCG
>CAJTQM010000010.1:57828-59004 GCA_910578255.1 uncultured Oscillospiraceae bacterium | reverse complement strand
AGGATCAAACTCTTCATTAATCCCTATCAAAAGCCTTTCGGCTCCTAATCTGAGTTTGTCCAGGTCTCTTCCGAACTCTAGCTTTCGCTTCGTTCTCGGAATTTTCCTGTTTCTTTAAAGAATCTTAGGGTTCCTTCTTTTCCTTTTCAGATGTTGTTCAATTTTCAAGGTTCCGCCGCCCTCTCGGGACAGCTTCATTACTATATCACATCCCCTACCTCTATGTCAATACCTTTTCCACGATTTTTTTCCCTTTTTTATACCTTATTATATATTCCCCTTTTCCCAATCCTTTATTCTTTATGATAGGAAATTTTACCCCTTTGCCTTTTCTTTTGCAATTTTTTTTGACAAAACCCTCTTCAATCGCTACAATGGTCATAGTTATTTTCTAGTAATGGAGGCTTTTCCATGATCGACCGGCCATATGAAATCGCGGACGCGCACACACACATTTTCCCGGAAAAAATCGCTGAGAAGGCGGCTCACTCTATCGCGGACTTTTACAAGGTGAACGCCGGAGATGTGGGAACGGCAAAAATTTTGCTGCAAAACGGCGAAAAACTGGGCATCAGCCATTATCTTGTCTGCTCAGTGGCCACCACTCCCAAGCAGGTTTCCAGCATCAACCAGTTTATTTTGGATAACTGCGCTACCCACCCGGAATTTGTCGGATTCGGCGCAATTCATCCCGGCATGAGCGAAACCCAGATGATAACCGAGGCTGTTCGGATCAAAGAAAGAGGGCTTCGGGGCATCAAGCTGCATCCGGATATTCAGGACTTTTTGCTGGACGACCCGCACATGTTCTTTTTGTATCGCATTTGTGAAGAGGATCTTCATCTTCCGATTCTCTTTCATTGCGGCGATGCCCGCTACGACCGCTCCTCCCCCAAACGCCTTGCCCATGTGCTGGATCGTTTTCCCGGTCTGCTGGTCATCGCCTCTCATTTTGGCGGTTACAGTCAGTGGGAAGAAGCTTACGCCACCTTAAAAGACTACGATCGGCTGCATTTTGACACCAGCAGTTCTTTGTGCTTTCTTTCCGACGAGACCGCCATGCGTCTGATCGAAGGGTATGGCCCTCACCGGCTGATGTTCGGCACCGATTATCCGCTGTGGGTCATGGAAAAAGAACTGGATCGTTTTTTCGCCCTTCCTTTGAGCGAAGCGCAG
>CAJTQM010000010.1:43267-57812 GCA_910578255.1 uncultured Oscillospiraceae bacterium | reverse complement strand
GCCGCCAGATCCTCTTCGGGACTTTCTCCGAACTGTTTGGCGTTGCCGGACGCGCAGAATCCTGTTTTTCCCCGCAAAAATAGGACAGACAGCAAAAAATCTGCTCAAAAGGCCATATTTTTCTTTTCTATTTATGATTTGGACATATTTTTCTTTTATTATCATTATGTTAGTGCGCTTTTTTAAAGCGCCGCCCGTGCGCGGGTTCGAATTTAGGAGGTATTGTACATGCTAGAGGTTAAAAACCTCGTCAAGCGGTATGGCAACAAGTATGCCGTCGACGACATCAGCTTTACTGTGGAGCGAGGAGAAATCCTTGGTTTCCTGGGGCCCAACGGCGCGGGGAAATCCACAACCATGAACATCATTACCGGCTATCTCTCCAGTACCGAGGGAACCGTTACAATTGATGGACATGAAATTTTGGAGGATCCCATTGCCGCCAAATCCCACATCGGTTATCTGCCGGAGCAGCCCCCTTTGTACATGGATATGACCGTAAAAGAGTACTTAAATTTCATGTATGAGTTAAAAAAGGTCAAGCTTCCCCGGCAAAAGCATATTGAGGAAATCTGTGAAACGGTAAAAATTGACCATGTTTATACCCGCTTGATCCGCAATCTCTCCAAGGGCTACAAGCAGCGCGTCGGCGTGGCCCAGGCTTTGCTGGGCAGCCCGGAACTTTTAATTCTGGACGAGCCCACGGTGGGCCTTGATCCCAAACAGATCATCGAGATCCGCAACCTGATTAAGGAACTGGGCAAAAACCATACGGTCATTCTGTCCTCCCACATCCTGCCGGAGGTGCAGGCCATCTGTGAACGGGTCATCGTAATCAACGACGGCAAAATCATCGCCGACGACACGCCGGACCATCTGGCCCGCTCCATGAGCAGCGAAACCGGCCTGGCCGTCCGTCTGGAGGGACCTGTCACCGATGTGAACAACGGTCTGCGCGCGCTGCCGGGGGTTCACTCCTGCAATCCGCTGGGCGAACGGGAAAAAGGCGTTTTCGAATATCTGGTAGAACCCGAAGGGGCCGCCGATATCCGCCGGGACATTTTCCATCTGGCGGCGGAGAAAAACTGGCCGATCCTCTCGATGAAATCCACCGAGATGACGCTGGAGGAAATCTTCTTAAAGCTGACCTCCGGTGAATACACCGCTCCGGCAAAGGAGCCGGCCGCCCCCCAAAAGCAAAAAAACAAAAAGAAGGCGGAATCCGCCCCGGGACCAGCTGCCCAGTCCGCCCAAAATACTGAGGAAGGGAGGGAAGAATAATGTCGGCTATTTTCAAACGGGAATTTAACGCCTATTTTTCTTCCCCGATCGGATATGTGTTTATCGCCATGTTCTATTGTCTGTCCGGCTTTTTCTTCTTTTTGGACAACCTGGCGGTAGGCTCCGCCGAATTGCGGTACGTTTACTCCATGCTCTTTACCTGCTCTGCCCTGCTCATGCCGATTCTGACCATGCGCATGCTCAGCGAGGACAAGCGCCAGAAAACCGATCAGGTTCTTTTAACCGCGCCAATCAGCCTGTTTGGCCTTTTGATGGGAAAATTTTTCGCGGCGCTTCTGGTTTATGTCATCGCGATTTCCATTACGCTGGTTTACGCGCTGGTGTTGTCGGTGTTTGTCTCCTTTAACTGGGCGGTTATCATCAGTAGCTATTTTGGCATTCTGCTTTTGGGCGCCGCGCTGATCGCGGTGGGGATGTTTATCTCCTCTTTAACCGAAAGTCAGCTGGTCGCCGCCATCGTCTCCATCGTCATCGACGTGGCGCTGCTTCTGGTAGATTCCTTGGCCACACTGATGCCCACCGCTTCTTTGCAAAACCTGGTCAAGGGCCTTTCCATGTCGGATCATTACGGCAATTTTACCATGGGCATACTTGATTTTGCCGACGCTTTCTTCTTTTTAAGCATTATCGCGCTGTTTATCTTTTTGACCAGCCGGGTGCTGGAAAAAAGAAGATGGGGTTAATAGGAGGAAAAGACCATGCTATCGAATATTTTTAAAAACCGCCGGTTCCGTATGGGCAGTTTTGCCACCGTGCTGACGGTGATCTTCATTGCCGTTTTGATCATTTTGAATATGATCGTCTCGGCTGTTTCCGAGCGCTATCCCATCCAGCTGGATCTGACCACCGGCAAGATCTATGGGCTGAGTGACGAAACCATCGAGTATTTAAAAACGGTGGATAAAGACGTGAATATGTATATTCTTTCCACCGAGGATTCCTTTGGCAGCCCAAATGAATATTACCTGCAGGCCTGTGAAATCATGAAAAAATTTCCCCAGTACAACGGGAAAATCAAACTGCAATTCATTGATCTGGCCAAAGACCCCGCCTTTGAATCGAAATACTCCTCCTATTCCATGGGCACCCGGGATATTCTGCTGGAGTGCGGCGATAAGGTACAGGTGGTCAAAACCAGCGACCTGTTTAACCTGGAGAACGATTCCAGCACCGGGCGGACCTATATCAAGTCTTCCCGGACCGATGAGGCCATCACCTCGGCGATTATGAACGTAACCTCCGACTACACACCCAAGGTCGCGATTTTAAGCGCTCATTCCTCCTTCGACGCCAGCGCCTTCGCCTCCCTGCTCAATCAAAACAGCTTCGAGGCCATCACCCAGGATCTGCTGCTGGACGAAATCGACCCGGAGGCCGTAGCCGCCGTTTTGTTCGCCCCCAGCGAGGACCTGGACGAGGCGCAGCTTAAAAAGCTGGATCAGTTTTTGGACAACGGCGGCCAGAAAGGCCGTACCCTTTTGTATTTTGCCGCCGCCAACCAGCCGCAGCTTCCGAATCTGGAGGCCTTTTTAGGCGAGTGGGGCATTGTGATGGAGGACGCGACCATCTGCGAGACCAACTATAACCGGATTTACAATTACAGCCCCTACTACAGCATCGTGGACTTTGTAAACACGGAAATCTATCCCGATACCTCCGCCTATCTGCTGATGCCCAACGCCCGCGTAATGGACGCCGCCTATACCGAGCGGGACAGCCGGGTGGTCGAGGTGCTGCTAAAATTCGGCTCCACCGCCAAGGCCATCCCCAACGACGCCGGTGAAGATTTCGACCTGAACAGCGCCGAGACCTACGCTTTCCCTGCCCTCATTAAATCCACTCTGCAAAAATCGGCGGGCAACGTCAACGATACCGGAAATGCGATTCTGGAATCCCATGTGGTGGTGGCTTCCTCCGCGATGAGCTGCGAGGCCAGCCTGCTTTCCGGCAACACCTTTGTTAATGGCAAGTACTATCTGGCGCTGCTCAACAGCCTTTTAGGCCGCGAATCCAATTTCTCCGTCACCGCCAAAACGCTGGACACTACTACCCTTACCATGACGAATTTCCAAATTCTCTCCATCGGCGCCACCTTTGCCATCATTCTTCCCCTGGCGCTGTTGGTTGTCGGGATCGTCGTATGGCTGCGCCGGCGGCACAAATAATTCGCTTTTCCAAACTTTGTGATAGTGGCGGCAAAGGCGCCGGATGGATCCTTTTGCCGCCGCTTAACCTGTAATCGAAAAACAGAAATGGAGAGCCTGCTATGTCCAAACGTACCAAAACCTTATTGGCAGCCTTAATCGCATTGGCGCTGCTGGTCGGCCTGCTTTTTGCCGTTAAGCTTTTCATGCCGAAAGAGGCGGATTCCTCCTCTTCAGAAACCAGCAGCACTTCCGTCAAACTCGTCTCCCTGTCCTCTGAGGAAGTGGCCTCGGTGCAGGTCAGCCGTTCCGAGGGCGGCTACACCCTGCGGCAGAAAAACGGCGAAGCCACCATCGATGGGCTTGAGGGTCTGCCGCTGGATTCCGACCGGACCAAATCGGTCATTACCCAGGCCGCCTCGATGACCGCAAAGGAAATGGTCGACGAAAATCCCTCCAGCCTTGGGCTGTACGGTCTGGATCGGCCCAATTATTCTCTGACCGTCACCAAAACCGACGGCAGCGCCTTTACCCTGGAGTTTGGGTTGGCGTCCTCCGCCTCCTACGGCACCTATGTAAAGCTGGCCGACGCCAAAGAGGTCTATGTGGTCTACACCAGCGACTTGACCAGCTTTTCCTACAGCACGGAGGACTTTGTCTCCAAAAAGATTATTCCGTCGCTTTCGGAAAACGCCGATTTTACCCGTATTTCCTACAGCGGTACAAACTATCCGGAGCCTTTGGTCATCGAAAAGCACAATTTTGACGAAGACAACGACTCCACCTATTCCTATTTCACCTATGCCGTCACCTCCCCCTCATTAAAGCCGGTGGACGCCGAATCCATCTTCACCCAGGTGGACAAGATTCTCGAAACAGCCGCCGAAACGGTGCTGGTCGGCAACTACACCGACGAGGATCTGGCCAAATACGGCCTGGATCAGCCGGACGCCCGGATCGAGGTGACCTTCTCGGAGGAGTTTGAAGAGGATACGGTCTTTTCTTTCCTCCTGTCCTTCCAGGACAATACGGTTTACGCCATCTGCAACGATGTGCCGATTATCTACACCCTGTCCAAAGCCGATTGGATGAACATGCGCTACCAGGACGCCGTTCACGGGCTCTTCTTGCTGCCCAGCATCTATGATATCTCCCGGGCAACCGTGCAGACCGGCGGGAAAAGCTATCGGTTCGACGTGTCCGGCGAAAAGAGCGAAAACGTCTCTTACGAGGGCAGATTGATTGACAAAACTGCTTTCTCTAAATTCTATCAGCTTTTGATCGGCGCCTCTCACGACGGCAACTATGTTCCCGACGCCCAGCCCGAGGGAGAACCGCTGTTGACTATCACCTTCGACTATCGAAACGACAGCGAGTCGGATACTTTGCAATTTTACGACGCTGGGGTCCGCAAGCTGTATGTGGCGGTAAACGGAAAAATCGAGTTCACCATGATGTCCTCCTATCTGGAAAAAGTCCAGAAAGCCTGTGAACAGGTCATCAACGGCGAAACGCCCGATCCGGACTGGAAAGCTTAATCTGCCAAAGGTAAAATAAACGCTGGTTTTTTCGAAGCCGGCGTTTATTTTTGTTTGACTTTTGTCCGATTTCGTACTATAATATAGTACGAAATCGGACAAAAGGAGGCTCTACCCTATGATCTCTGAAAGATCTCAGGAACTCAAACGGTTTATCTATCTGTTTTTTGAAACGGAAGCGGTTTACCATAAAATCAATGTAAAGATGGGAATATCCGACAGTGTGTTCTCTATTTTATACGTTATTCTACACAATGGCGACCGCCGTTCTCTGCAGGAAATTTGCCGCTACGCCGGTCTGAGCAAGCAGACGGTTCATTCTGCCATCCAAAAGCTGGAGACATTGGGTCTTATTGATCTGGAAATGGTCAATGCAAAAAGCAAGATGGTCTGTTTGACCAAGGCCGGCGCGGATCTGGCAAGGAGAACCGCCGGACAGGTGATGGAAATCGAAAACAGCATCTTCGCCTCATGGCCGCGTGAGGATGTGGAAAAATACCTGGAATTGGCGGAGAGATTTTTGCTGGCATTAAATGAAAAAGCACAAAACATCCAGAAAGGAGAAACCATATGATACGCTTGTCGGATCATTTTACCTATAAACGCTTGCTGCGCTTCACCTTTCCTTCCATTATTATGATGATCTTCACCTCGATCTATGGCGTGGTCGATGGTTTTTTCGTATCGAATTTCGCGGGAAAAACCCCATTTGCCGCTGTAAACTTTATCATGCCCTTGCTGATGATTTTAGGATGTGTGGGTTTTATGTTCGGCACAGGCGGTAGCGCGCTCATTGCAAAAAACATGGGCGAAGGGGACTCGGAAAAAGCCAACCAGATTTTCTCTTTGATCGTCTATATTGCGGCGGCCTGCGGAGTGGTGCTCGCCGTCTTGGGCTTTGTCCTCCTGCGTCCGGCGGCCCAAGCCATGGGAGCCAGCGGTCCTCTTTTGGAAAACTGTATCCTTTACGGCCAAATCATTTTGGCGGCGCTGCCGTTTTTTATTCTGCAATATGAATTTCAATGTCTGTTTGCCGCCGCGGGAATGCCGAAACTTGGCCTGTTTGTAACCGTTTTGGCCGGCGTTACCAACATTCTTTTAGACGGCGTGTTTGTCGCCGTGTTCCAATGGGGGCTGGCCGGGGCGGCGGCAGCTACCGCAGGCAGCCAGCTGATTGGCGGTGTGATTCCCCTTTTGTATTTCTCGCGGCAAAACAACAGTCCCCTGCGTTTGGGCAAATGCCGCTTTGACGGACGGGCCCTGGTAAAGGTTTGCGTGAACGGATCCTCTGAATTGATGAGCAACATTTCCGCTTCTATCATCGGAATGCTTTATAATATCCAGCTGATGAAGTATGCAGGCGAAAACGGCATTGCGGCATATGGCGTACTGATGTATGTCAGCTTTATCTTCCAGGCGATCTTCATTGGCTATTCTGTAGGCGGATCCCCCGTAATCGGCTACCATTACGGAGCCAAAAATCATGCCGAACTCAGAAGTCTGCTTCGGAAAAGCCTCGCTTTAATCGGCGCTTTTTCCGTTCTGATGTTTGTCGCCGGCGAAATTCTTGCAAAGCCCCTCGCCCTTTTATTTTCCAGCTACGATGCGGTTCTTTTGGAAATGACGGTTCACGCGTTTCAGATTTTTTCCTTTTCCTTTCTGCTTTCCGGATTTGCCATTTTCGGCTCCGCCTTTTTCACCGCACTGAATGACGGGGCTACCTCCGCGCTGATATCCTTTTTACGTACGCTGGTATTTCAATGCGCGGCTGTCCTGCTGTTTCCCCTGCTTTTGGATCTGGATGGAATTTGGCTGTCCACCGTTGCGGCGGAAGCCCTGTCGGTGATGGTTGCCGCCGTGCTTCTTTTGGGCAAACGCAAAAAATATCATTACTAAAACAGGACCTTCTTCTTTTAAAATTTTTTTGCCAATCATCGGGCTTTCCCGGAATTTCTTTCTCTCTTTTTTCATACAATAAAGAATGGCTGCCTTGCGGACGCCGCGCTTTGCGGCTTTTTGCCCCTTTTGAGAACGCCCCAAAGCGAAAAACATAAAATAGAGAGAGAAGGAGGGGATTGCGTGCATTACGACCCTGTTTTACAGGAAGATACAAAGATCCCGGAGCCCCCGAAGCCCTCCTGGTTTCAGGTAGCCGGCGATGTAGACGATTTTATTTTCTACTATGAAACGGAAAAGCCGTGCAGCCAGCGGTAAAAACAACATACGCCAAAAGGGCCCGACGGTCTGTTCCGTCAGGCCCTTTTCGTCTTTTCACCAACCGCTGATATGCCCCCGCTTCATGGCGCCAAACAGCCGCTGGGTAATGCCCTTGTGTTCCTTTTCCATCTGCCGCAGCCAGTTTTTGGTCCATTCCCGCCGGGTGGACCCGTCTACCGGGCACTGACTTTTCACCACCGGGTACCCCGCTTTTCGCACCGCCGCGGCAATCTCCCGCTCCGGCGCGAAAATCAGTGGCCGGATCATGGTCAAATCCTTGCGGGAAAGGTAGGTCACCGGCGAAAAGCAGCCGATCCGCCCCTCCTGGAAAAGATTCATGACAAAGGTCTCCACCGCGTCGTCGTAATGATGGCCCAGGGCAATTTTGTTGCAGCCATACTTTTTTGCCGCGTCGTGCAAAGCGCCCCGGCGCATTCTGGCACACAGGCTGCATGGGTTCGACTCCTCCCTGGCCTGGAACACAATGGGTCCGATTTCCGTGTTTAAAACATGATATTCCATATCCCAATCTGCGCAAAGCCCGGCAACCGGCCCGTAATCGGTTCGCCGGCCTTCCCAACCCGGGTCCAGGGTGATCCCCACCAACTCAAATGGGATGCCGATAAATCTTCTAAGCCCCGCCAGGCCCGCCGCCAGCGCCAGCGAATCCTTGCCGCCGCTGATCCCTACGGCAATCCGGTCGCCCGGCTCGATCATCTTGTATTCCTGCGCTGCCTTGCGCATATAGCCCATAATCCGCTGCATCCTATCCCGCCTTTTGATCCCGCCTGCGGATAAAAAATCCGCAGGCTTTTCTTAAAAGTCTTTTCCCGCTTTCATTCTACTTTTTTCTTTCGGTTTGCGCAATGGGAAAAGGAAAAATCAATCGAGAGAAAACAAGAGATTTAAGGAGATATTAAGAGATTGTGAGAGATTGCAGAAACTAAATGAATTTTTTACGAAAAAAGGTTGACAATCCTCTTTTCTGCCACTATAATGATATTTGCTGCGACCGGTCGAATGGCCTTTTGCGGCAAAAAACAGTAGTTTGTGTGATTTGAAACATAAATGAAGCATCCATTACAGGAGGGAAATATTATGTCGACCACCATGCCGAAAGCCGGCGAGATAACCCGCAAATGGTATATCCTCGACGCGGCTGACAAACCGCTCGGCCGCACCGCGACCGTTGCCGCCCATATTCTGCGCGGCAAACACAAAGTAGATTTTGCCCCCCACGCTGACTGCGGTGATCATGTGATCATCATCAACGCGGAAAAAGCCGTTTTGACCGGCAAAAAGCTTGAGCAGCAGTATTACCGCCATCATTCCGGCTGGGTAGGCGGCCTCAAAGAGGTCCAATACGCCAAATTGATGAGCGAGAACCCGGAAAAAGCGATGCTGCTGGCCGTTAAGGGTATGCTGCCCGGCAACAGCCTGGGCCGTTCCGCGCTGACCCGGTGCCGGGTATTCCGCGGTAGCGAACACACCCACGCGGCGCAGAAGCCGGAAAACTGGACTTTATAATTTACGGGAGGAGGCAAAATTATGTACGATTCGAAACCTTATTTCTACGGCACCGGCAGAAGAAAGCATTCTGTCGCCCGCGTTCGCGTATATGCCAACGGCACCGGCTCGATTAAGATCAACGGCCGGGATATCGACGATTATTTTGGCCTGGAAACCTTAAAGCTGATTGTCCGCCAGCCCATGGAGTTGACCGACACTTTGGGTCGCTTCGATATTGAGTGCAACGTAGCCGGCGGCGGCATTTCCGGTCAGGCCGGCGCTATCCGCCACGGACTTTCCAGAGCGCTTTTGCAGGTCAACGAAGAGGCTTACCGTCCTGTTTTGAAAAAAGCGGGCTTTTTAACCCGTGATCCTCGTATGAAAGAGCGTAAAAAGTACGGACTCAAGGCCGCCCGCCGCGCGCCGCAGTTCTCCAAGAGATAGTTTTCTCTTTTCACCCGCGGACAAAAATTGCATTGGACAAAAGGAGAAGCCTTACCGCAAAAGGCTTCTCCTTTTTTATTTCTGGCGCAGGGACCCGCCCGGCTTTCTCCGGATGATGAAAAACTGGCGGAGATCTTCTTCGCTGTTTTGATTGGATTTTTGGGCTTTACCGTTGTATAATGACCGTAGAATGACAAAAAGGGGGATGTGCAAAATGATAAGAAAAATGCTTTTTGTTCTGGTGGCGGTCCTGCTTTTCTCTCTTTTGCCCGGATGCGCCGAGCTGGCAAAAGCAGCGCCGGTTTCGATTGTCACGGCAACGGATCTGCACTTTGCCGGCCGGGGCGCCTACACCTATACCGGCACCTATCGCCAGGACAGTGAAACCAACGGTAGCGGTAAGCAGATGCAGTATCTCGACGATATTTTAGACGCGTTTATCGACCAGATGCTCGCGGAAAAGCCCGATTACATCCTGCTCACCGGCGACTTGACCTTTATCGGCGCAAAAGCGTCTCACGAAGCGCTGGCCCAGCGTTTGTCCGATTTGACCGATGCCGGGCTTCAGGTACTGGTGGTGCCGGGCAACCACGATATCTGTTCTGGCACCTATATTCTCCCCGAAGGCGAACCGGTGGAGGCCCCCTCTATCACTCCGGAGCAGTTCCGGGAAATTTACGCGGAATTTGGCTACAGCAGCGGTATTTCCTACGACGAGCACTCCCTTTCCTATGTCTACGACACGGGAAAGGGCTCCTGGATCTTTATGCTGGATACCAATTTCAAGTACGGCTCCAACCTTGGGCAGCTAAACGACGATACAATGGCCTGGCTAAAATCCCAACTCAAGCGCTGCAAACGGGCCGGGGCTTATCCTCTGCTGGCCGGGCACCACAATCTTCTGGTACATAACGAACGGTTTAAAACCGGTTTTGTCCTGGGCAACAGCGAGGAAATCCTGCCGCTGGCCCAACAATACGGAGGCGATCTTTACTTAAGCGGACATCTGCACACCCAGCATATCGCCCGGGAAAACGCGTTCACCGATATCGCCGGCGGAAGCTTTGCTGTCTATCCTCACCGCTACGGAAGATTGACGGTAACCGGCAGTCAATGGTCCTATGAAGCCCAGACAACCGATGTCTCCGGCTACGCGAAAGCCGTCGGAAAAAAGGATCCGAACCTTCTGCATTACGAGGATTTTGGGTACGAATTTTTCTACAACTGCTTTTTTGACCAGGCCATGGAAAACCTGTCCGGCCAGATCGGCGACGAGGATATTCTGTTTCGCCTGTGCGATCTGAGCGCTAAGGCAAACGTCCATTACTTCGGCGGTACCCCTTCGGCTATCGACCGCAGCAACGAACTCCTTTTACACGAGTACGCCGAAGGCACCTTCTGGGGAAATTATCTGGAAAGCATCCTCGCCGCGAAAGACAGCATCCGCTGCGAAAGCGGGGACTGAGCCGCTTTTTTCTGGGAATTTTACCCGCCGTGTGGATTTTTGAAACAAAAATCCTTTTCCCCTCGTTTTCTTTGAGGAAAAGATCATATACGGATTTTCACAATGCCTTTGGGCAACGGACTGGAATAGAGAATGGAAAGGGGTGGTCCTATGAAAAAAATTGTAAAATGGATCTGGGATCGCCCGCCTCTTTTATGCGCGGCACTGGCTTTTTTACTGGGCGTTGTCATGGAAATGCTGGGCCGTCGGTCTGTTGTGGAAGGACTGGGTTTTTTGCTGTTGCATCCGGTCTGTTTTCTTTGCAATATGCTGGTTGTTCTCTCCACCCTGCTTTTGTCCCTGCTGGTCAGCCGCCGGATTTTCATGCTTTGCCTTGTTTCCACCGTCTGGCTGGGCCTTTCCATTACCAACTTTATTTTGCTGGGTTACCGCTCCACCCCCTTGGCCGCCATCGACTTTTATATTTTAAAGCCGGTGTTCAGCATTTTAAAAATTTATCTGACCCCACTACAGATGGTGCTGATCGTCTTCGTTTTTCTGGCGGTCGTCGCAGGTATTGCGCTGATCTTTTTTAAGGCTCCCCGGCACCGCGCCTTATACCGCAGCGCCTTTATTTCCATGGCCATGACCGCCGCGGCCGCTTTCTCGCTCATCCATTTCTGCGTTCAGGCCGACGCCACCTCCACCAGCTTTGCCAATCTGTCCGAGGCTTATAAAAAATACGGGTTCGCCTACTGCTTTACGGTCAGCTTTCTGGATACGGGGGTGAGCCGCCCCCAAGACTACACCACCGAGGCCATGGCCGGTCTGGCCCAGCAGATTAAGGAGGAATCGGAGGAGGGGCGCCCCTCCTCCGATCAGCGGGAGAAACCCGCTGATCCGGCCCAACCGGACCCGCGGCCCAACGTCATTTTCGTCCAGCTGGAATCCTTTATCGACCCCAACCGTCTGGACGGCATATCCTACTTAGAAAATCCGATACCGGTGTTTTCCAGCCTGAAGGAAAACTACACCAGCGGCTATCTGTCAGTCCCGGCCATCGGTGCGGGCACCGCCAACACCGAATTCGAGGTGCTGAGCGGCATGAATCTTGACTATTTCGGACCCGGCGAATACCCCTACACCACTGTCCTACAGCAGAACTGCTGTGAAAGCCTGGCCTATAATCTGAAAGCGTTAGGGTACGGCGCCCATGTGCTTCACAACAATACCGGCACCTTTTACGACCGGCACCTGGTGTTCCCCCATCTGGGCTTTGACACCTTTACCTCTTTGGAATACATGAACCATGTGGACAAAAACCCCCTGGGCTGGGCGAAAGACAGCATTCTGACCACCGAGATCGTAAAAGCCCTTCTCTCCACCAGCGGACGGGATTTTGTCTATGCCATCTCGGTTCAACCCCACGGAAAATACCCCTCCGAGTCTTTGGGCGAACAGCAGCCGGTGGCCGTTTTCAGCGATGCGCTTTCCGAAGAGGAACTGATCCCCTTCTCCTACTACGTCAATCAGTTGTATGAGGTCGACGCCTTTGTGGGGTCACTGATCCAAACGCTGGAATCTTTCGGCGAACCCACCGTTTTGGTGCTTTACGGCGATCATCTTCCCGCGATTTCCGTGGCGGAGGAGCATATGGCCCAGGGCAGCCTTTTGCAGACGGAATACGTCGTCTGGGACAATATCGGCCTGAAAAAACAGGATCGGGATCTGGAGGCTTACCAGCTTTCGTCCTTTGTTTTAGAGAAGATCCAGGTGCAAAACGGCCTGATCAATCGCTTTCACCAAAGTTTTCAGGACAATCCCCGGTATCAGGAATACCTGGAGATGCTGGAATACGATATGCTTTACGGTGAGCAGGCGGTTTTTGGCGCGTCCGGCGGCTACAGCCCCTCGGACATGCAGATGGGAACCGCCCCGATTGTACTGGAACACTGCCGTTTATTGGGCGACGCTTTATACGTCTTCGGCGACCGGTTCACCCCCTTTAGCCGCGTATGCATCGGCCAAAAGCCGGCGGACACCGAATACATCTCGGCCAACGCCTTAAAGGTTTCCTCCCCCAATCTAAAGGAAGGGGACGCCATCTCCGTCGCCCAAATCGGCGAGGACGGGTTTGTCCTTAGTCAGACCGAGGAGATTCCCTTTTCCCCGCCTTTGTCCGGGGGAGCCGCTGAGTGAAAAGAAAAAGAAAAGCCTTCGCCAAGGCCCGGCAAAGGCTTTTCTTTTTTTACGCTTACCGCAATACGTCCAAATTCTCCGGCAGCATGATGTAAAGATCCTTGTCATCCACCAAAAAACAGGGGATGCCGATCTTCCCCTCCGCCTTGACCGGGTCAAATTCCGGCCGGCTGTCGCGCAGGTTCAGAAATTTTTTCAGATGCGCCATGCCGGCGGTGACGTCTACATAGCCGTACCGGATGTGCTCTTCATCCAGCACCTTTTTCGCTTCGACACAATCCGGACACATGGGGCTGCCGTATACGATTACTTTTTTCATCCAGATCACTCCTTTTATCTATTGTATTGCACCCTTCGCCGTTTGTCAATGCGCATAAAGCGGCGCATTTTCCTTCTTTTTTCCCTATAAATATGCTATAATAATAAAATCGTTTTATACAACCTTCTCCCCTTAAAAGGATTTGATCTTGTCCTTTGCCAATATAAACAGAAAGAAGGCTTTCGCTTTGGATATGACCCAACGTCTGGCACAGGAATTCAGCCTACAACCCCAGCAGGTCCAAAATACCATCGACCTAATCGACCAGGGGAACACCATCCCCTTTATCGCCCGCTACCGCAAGGAGATGACCGGCTCGCTGGACGATCAGCTTTTGCGGGAGCTCTCCGAGCGTCTGGCCTATCTGCGCGGTTTGGAAAAGCGCAAGGAGGAAAGCCAGGACAAATTAGACGAGCCGCTGAGGCAAGAAATCCTTTTGGCATCGACACTGGCGGAGGTGGAGGACCTGTACCGCCCCTTTAAGCCAAAACGGCGCACCCGCGCTTCGGTCGCCCGGGAAAAGGGGCTGGAGCCGCTGGCCCAGGCGATTTTTGCCCAGAAGCCGGATTCCCCCTCCCCACAAAAACTGGCCGGGCCGTTTGTGGATCCGGAAAAAGGAGTCGCCTCTATCGAGGAGGCTTTGCAGGGCGCGGCGGACATCATTGCGGAAATGGTTTCCGACTCCGCCGCTTTACGAAAAACTTTGCGCAACTTTTTGCTGATGCACGGCATCTTAAAAACCGAGGGAAAGGACCCGCAGGACACGGTTTACGCCATGTACCATAATTATTCCGAGCCGGTGGTAAAAATTGCGCCCCACCGGGTTTTGGCCATCGACCGAGGCGAGCGGGAATCCCTTTTAAAGGTTTCGCTGGAGGCGGACCTGGACCGCTGCAAAAAAACCATCGTCCGGGATTTTGTCAAGGAAAACACCCCCTGCGCCGCCTTTGTGCAGGAGGCCGCTTTTGACGGCTTTTCCCGCCTGATCTTCCCCTCGCTGGAACGGGAAATCCGCAGCACCCTCACCGAACAGGCCGCCGAACAGGCCATCCGGGTCTTCGGCGTAAATCTGCAGCAGCTTTTGATGCAGCCGCCGGTGAAAAACGCCGTCACCTTGGGGTTGGATCCGGCCTACCGCACCGGCTGCAAGCTGGCGGTGGTCGACGGCGCCGGAAAGGTTTTGGACACCGCGGTGATTTATCCCACCCCGCCCCAGAATAAAGTGGAGGCCGCCAAGGAAAAATGTAAACAGCTGATTGAAAAGCACGGGGTCACCGTCATCGCCATCGGCAACGGAACCGCTTCTCACGAGTCGGAGGTGTTTGTGGCCGGGCTTTTGCGGGAAATTCCCCAAAAGATCTCTTATATGGTGGTCAGCGAAGCCGGCGCGTCGGTCTACTCCGCCTCTAAGCTGGCGGCGGAGGAATTC
>CAJTQM010000010.1:43020-43251 GCA_910578255.1 uncultured Oscillospiraceae bacterium | reverse complement strand
GTCGCTGCGTTCCGCCGTATCCATCGCCCGCCGCTTGCAGGACCCTCTGGCGGAGCTGGTCAAAATCGACCCCAAGGCCATCGGTGTAGGCCAGTACCAGCACGATATGCCCAAAGCCCGGCTGGACGAAACCCTCTCCGGCGTGGTGGAAAGCTGCGTCAATACGGTGGGGGTGGACCTGAACACCGCTTCTTTCTCCCTTTTAAGCCATGTGGCAGGCATCCGCCCCTC
>CAJTQM010000010.1:0-43008 GCA_910578255.1 uncultured Oscillospiraceae bacterium | reverse complement strand
GTGGCAAAAAACATCGTGGCCTGGCGGGAGGAAAACGGGCCTTTCTCCTCCCGCAAACAGCTGCAAAAGGTCGATAAGCTGGGGAAAAAGGTGTACGAGCAGTGCGCCGGTTTTCTGCGCGTGCCCGAAAGCGAGGAACTTTTGGATAATACCGCCGTCCACCCGGAAAGCTATGAGGTAGCCAAGGACCTTCTTTGCCTGTGCGGATGCACCGAAGCGGATCTGAAAAACGGCCGGATCCCGGCATTGCTCCAGCAGCTGGACGCCGGGCAGTTAGAGCAGCTGGCCGGCCAGCTTAAGGTGGGACTGCCCACCCTGCGGGATATTGCCGCCGAATTAAAAAAGCCGGGCCGGGATCCCCGGGATGAGTTGCCGGCGCCTCTTCTTCGCACCGATATTCTTTCCATAGAGGACCTGCGGGAAGGCATGGAGCTTCAGGGTACTGTCCGCAACGTGATTGATTTTGGGGCGTTTGTGGATATCGGCGTCCACCAGGACGGTCTGGTCCACATCTCCCAAATCTGCGACCGGTTTATCCGCCACCCTTCCGATGCCGTGAAGGTCGGCGATATTGTCACCGTCTGGGTTCTGGGGGTGGATCCCGGGAAAAAGCGCATCTCTCTGACCATGAAAAAGCCGGCCGCCGGCCAGAAAAAGGAGTGAGTCGATGAACAAAACCGTTCTGCCCCCCCGCGCTTTGCTTCTCTGGCGGCTGCGCGCCGCAGCCGCGGCTTTTTTGGCCAGCTTTTTTCTGACTCTTTTTCTGTCCGACTTTTCTTTTTGGTACCGTCTGTCCCTTATCCTGACCGGCGTGGCCTTTTTGTTCTTTTTCTGCGTTTTTTACCCGCTGAAGCACACAAAATGCACCTATTTTTTTTACGGCGAACAGCTGGTGGTAGACTGCGGCGTATTCTACAGCCGCCGCCGGATCATTCCGCTGGAGAATATCCAGTATGTCACCCTTCTGCGCACGCCGGATATGCTCCCTTTTGGCCTTGCGTCGGTGATGATCCACAGCGTCGGCACCTCGCTATATTTGCCCTGTCTGCGCTTTTGCGATGCCCAGGACCTGCAGGAAGCTTGCGTCCACCGCCGGAAAGAGGGTGAGATGCTATGAATCTGCCGGAGCATCACACCCACCCGATTTCCCTTATCCAGATGATCTGGCGTTTTTTGTTCTTATTGATTTTTCCCGCCGCCCGCGGCTTTCTTACCGCCTTATCCGGCGGAAACATCGCCGAATGGCTGGGCGGCGCCTGGAAGGATATTCTCATCATCCTCGCAATTCTCACACTGGCCTTTGTGCAGTGGTGGTGCCTGCGGTACCGGTGGGAACCGGCGGGGCTTTTTATCCGCCGGGGCCTTCTGTTTCGCCGTCGGCTGTTTATTCCCGCCGCGAAGATGATCACCGTCTCCCTGACCTATCCGTTTTATCTCAAGCCAGTCGGCGGCGTCCGCCTGCGGGTAGACACCTGGGCCGGCACCGGCAAAAGCACCGACATTTCGCTGATCCTGCCCAAAAAGGCGGCTCAAAGCATCTTTGAAAGCCGGACGGACGATCTGGCCGCAGAGGATTTTGCCCCGCGGGAATACCACCCCAAAGGACTGTACATCACCTGTCTTTCTGCCATTCTCAGCAGTTCCTTTGCAGGCGTATTGTTTTTCGCCACCTTTATTTCCCAAACCGGTTCGCTGCTCGGCCGAGAATTTGCCGACCGGATCACCGGCACCTTTGAGAGGCTGACCCGGGCCATTGCCTGGGGTCTGCCCCCAGCAACGGTGGCGCTGGCCTACCTGGTGGTTTTCGGCTGGCTGTACTCATTTGTCCGCAACCTGATCCGCCATGGAAAATTTGTCGTCTGCCGCCAGAAAGAGGAACTTCGAATCGATAGCGGCGTTATCACCAACCGCAGCTATTCCATCCGCTTAAGCCAGATCAATTACATCGACATCCGCCAAAGCCTGCTGACCAAGCTGCTGGGATTGTATTCGGTTTTTGTCAACGCCGTTGGCTACGGAAAGGAAAAGGACGATATTTCCGCCATGATTCCGGCCAATCTCTGGGACCGGCTTCAGCGGCACCTGCACCTGCTTCTTCCCGAGTTTTCCGCCTCTCCCCGCCAGGTTAAGCCCAACGCCGGTGCTCTTTTCCGCTTTATCCTGGACCCCTTGCTGCCAACGCTGGCCATTCCGGCGGCGGGTTCGATTCTCGCCGTCCTGTTCCCCAGCTGGGCCGATTTTATCTATTCCATTACCTGGATGTCCATGATCCCCTGTCTGTGGTTTTTAATCGTCCGCCTGCTGGATTTTTTCTCCTCCGGCATCGGCCGCCAGGGGGATATGTTTACCCTTCGCTACTCTAAGGGCAGCCAGCTTCACACCGTCATTCTCCCCCAAAGCCGCATTTCTCAGGTGATCCTGCGCCAAAGCCCAATCCAGGCCTTCGACCGCCGGTGCGACCTGCTTGTTTATTCCCTTTCGGAGAAAAAGACCTGCCATCACATCCGAAATCTGGACGTAGCGCAGGTGATGGGCATTTTCCATTGCAACGAAAACAACGCCCTGCCCTTTATCGGCTCCGCCAAGCCTTTTCCCTCCTTAACCGAGTATCTGCACCCCTTTCCCAACTACCTGCGCCCTTGGAAACCCTTTTGGAAAAAAACAACCGAGCATTAAATTCCAATTTACCGGCAAAGATCGGACCAAAAAAAGCAGACGGTTTCCCGTCTGCTTTTTTCGTCCCGTCCTTGTGGGACGGAGATCGTTTTTTATACAAGCCGCGGCACGGAAGCGCCTTTTTTATCAGGTGACCTGTATGTTTGCGTCTCCGGAACTCACCAGCTTGGCCATCACCACAAACCGCTGATCCTCAAAAGAACCCAGCGCCCGCGTACAGGTGGAAAGGGTAATAATCCGGTCGCTGGAGGAAACACTCACCCCAAAATTGTGCAGCGACAGACTGCGCCCCTTGTCGATGATACTTTGAAGCGACGATCCGGTACGGTTGGTGTACAGATAAAAATCCAGATCGGTGGTGTAAAACACCGCGAATACCTGCCAGACCATGTCCTGCGAGGTGGTGGAATAATAGAAATACGGCACCCGCTGGGCAAACCACAGATGGGCGTAGGAGGGCAGCTGGGCAAACATCACGTCGCCGCCGCGGCCAACCGATGGGTTTCCGGACACATTGGTCCAGTTGTGGCCAAAAATAACCGTGTTGGTGCTGTAGTCGGTCACATCCGTATCCACCCACAAAGAGCCGTTGTAATCGTAACCCCGGTTGACATTCATGCTCATATAGGTGGTCAGGGTCGCACCCTGCATCACCGGATAATCAATGTTGGTGCCCGGAATTTGCAGCCAGCCGATGGTGTCGCTGTTCACATACTGATGCAGATAGGCCGCCCGCTCCCGGCCGGACCCCTCCAGCTGGGACAGATCTACCCACCAGCCTGCGGGCGCCGCCGCCAATTCATAATTTTTTAAAGAGTCAAGGGTCAGGGGAAGCTGCCGTTCCGGCGCCACCGAAACGGTAACCGGCGCCGCCTGAGCCTCTTCTTCTGCTCGCTGCCGGTATTGTGCCAGCAACGCCTCCAGATCAAAGGGAGGTCCGGCCGCCTCTTCCGGCTGTTGGGGAAGGACCGCCGGCGTTACCTGTGTCTGTAAAGAGGACTCGGCCAGCAAGGCGCCGCCGATAAACAAAAAACAGACGCCGCAGCCCAATGCCCCGGCCACCGCCTTTCCCTTGCCGGGGAAAAACGCCTTTTCCATGGCGCTATACCATTGGCGGATTATCCCGGCAAAAAAGCCGATCGCGCCGTCGGCCCGGTCAACCGCCTGCCGAAAGCGGTCCCGCAGCCAGGCAAAGCCCTTCGCCGTCGCTTGTCCCACCCGCCAAAGGCCGGCAGTCCACTGATTTTTCTTTGCGGCCGGATTCTGTCCCATATCCGCCGCGGTACTTTGCTGATACTCCACTGTCCTTCCTCCCGATGCGCCGTTTCCTGTTTTTTATTATAGCAAAATTTCCCGCTTCGCGCCAGTATTTTCCGGGATTTTGCAAAGGCGGCATGGACGATAAAATCCGGTTGGGTATTTTTCATAATCAAAACAGGATATTTTTGTAAGTATTTCCATATAATATCGACTTTCCGTTGTTGTATAATAAGGGAGGAAATTAAGCAATTCCCATCCCCTAAGAAAAAACTTTTAAAAGGCGGTGACCTCTTTTGAAACGATGGATCCTTTGCCTGTCCGGCCTGCTTTTGCTTTTCGCCCTTGTGTACCTTTGCCCCTATCCCCAAAAGGTGGACGCCGTTTTGGACGGGTTTTATTACGAGGAGAAGCCCGAGGGTTCACCGCAGCTAGGCGCGCCGGGATCGGTCCGGATCCAGGGCACTCTTTACCGCTATCTGATAAAGGACGACGTTTTTAAGGGGAAAATTTGCCTGGGCGGCAGTCTTTGCTGGGAAGGGCTTTCTTCCACCGGCGCGCAAAAGCTGCAAAACGGCTTTTCGCTGTTCACCTTCGCCATCTATAACGAAGGAGACAACCGGCCCGGCGCCGTCTCCCTTTACAAAAAGGGGAACTTCCAAAAGGTGCTCCTGGACATTTACACCGGCGTCGATTCCGTCCGATTCGCGGCCCCCGCCGAAGAGATCAACGATCTTTATTTAGACTGACAAAATCCCCGTTTTTCCCATTGGGACAGACGGGGATTTTTATGCGCTGCGGTTTATTCCAGCACGTAGATATTAACGGTTCGCAGGCCGTTGAGCCGGCTTTCTAAATAGGTGTCGTAAAACAAATCCACGTCGATGATCCCTTCCATCAGGCCGCTGCCGGTATCCGACGCGATGGCGTAGCCGTAGACAAAGCTGCCGTCCGCCGAGGTAATGTACAGCTTGGACCCATAGGGGATCAGGTTGGGATTGACCGCAACATGCCCGGCGGACAGCCGGTTGCCAGAGGCACCCCGGGCCTTTCCCCCGGCGCTGTAGCCGGTGGCCTTGGCGTTGGTGATCACGCTGAGATACTCTGTCGGGGCGTTGTCCACAATGGTGTACCCGAAATCTAGGTCCGATACCGGCACATCCGCACCGGCCAGATGGATCTGGGTTGTGGGCTTCTGGACGATGTTTTCCCCTAAAAGCTGCGCCTCTTCCACAACGCCGTCCCGGGTGGTCTCCCCGTAGGTCAGAATCTTCTTTCCGTTTTGACCCTCCTGCAATAAACGGGTCCTTCCGTTTTTCAAAAGGGGCGTTTCCTTTACCTCTACCTCGTAGGGGATTTCCTCTTCATAGGTCATGGTCCGATAGTCGATACGGTTAATAAAAATTTTCTCGTATCCGGTCAGGAATTGATACAGCGGCTGGCTGATCAAATCATCCCCGTCGATGCTCACCCCGGCCTTGTCCAGCGCATCGGCCACCGTCCCTTCGGTCATCATCACCTGATAGGTGGTCTGATCTACCCGGATGGCCACCGGAAACGCGCGGGTAATGTTGATTTCGGCCACATTTCCGTCAAACCCGGAAAAATCCACCTCGTCGTGAGGGGAAACCGTAATTCCACACTCTTCCAGGATATCGTCTAACTCCCGATTGCTGGTTAATTTGACATCTGTCTTTTGGTCGGCGCGGATGTACACCGTGTAGGTCGTTGCATTTACCGCGTAGACGCTCATTGACAGCAGAACCGCCATGACCGGCAGGGCGAATCCGCGGCTTTTTAAAAGCTGTACCGCCAAACGGATCACGTAGAAAAAACGACTCATCCAACTCTCCTTTGGTTTCCACCGGCGGCAAGAGGCCCGGCGGTTTCTTTGAAAAAAGGGAAATTCTCTGTCCGCTTTTTTCAGTATTTTACCAAACTTGTTGTCATTATATTCAGTTGATACGGCGCTGTCAAGTTTTGAAAGTCTTGTAAAATGGCATAAATAAAGGCTTCTTCCCCTGTTTTCCCCTTCTTTCGTCATGTATAACAACGAATTTTTAAAGATTTTCTTTATAAAATTTTACACCTCTCCCAAACTTCTCCCGCCCACTGAATACAGACCGAAATAAAAAACTTTCCAATTTCTGTTGACAATCCTGAAAAGCTGTTGTAGTATTTAATTGATATCAAAATAATATCAATTTTGGGAGGGTATAAAATGAATCAGACAACACAAAGCAAAAAAGAAGTGGAAGAGCGGCAAATTCATGCCAAAAGCGGCATGGGGATGCTTTTGCTGCTTCTTATTTTAATGGTCGCTTCCATTGCGGCAATGGTTTTTGGCATCATTTTCCTGGCAGCTGAGGTATTTGCCCTAGGCGGAATTTTGCTGGGCGCGGGCATTTTGTTCGGCGGGATCGTCGGCCCGATTCTTTTTGCGGGTTTAAAGGTGCTCAAGCCCAACGAGGCGCTGGTTCTGACCCTGTTCGGCAAATACTACGGCACTCTGACCGGTCCCGGGTTTTTCTATGTCAATCCCTTTGTCACCGCCGTAAACCCCGCCGCCCATCCGGCGCAGCCGGCGGTCCAGACGGCAGACAGCGGCGCCGCGGCGATGCAGGCGGCCAGTCAGGCCCTCTCTTTTAACAAAAAGATTTCGTTAAAGGCCATGACCCTCGACAACGAAAAGCAGAAGATCAACGACAAGCTGGGCAACCCCATTATCATCGGCATTGTGGTCATCTGGCGGGTGGCCAACACCGCCAAGGCCGTGTTCAATGTGGACAATTATAAGGAATTTCTCTCCATCCAGTGCGACTCCGCCCTTCGCAACGTCGTCCGTCTGTACCCTTACGACGTTTCCGAGGACAGCGACGGCGAAGAGGAAAAATCCCTGCGGGGCTCCAGCCAGGAAATTGCGGAGATCTTAAAAAATGAGATCCAGAAAAAGGTGGAGATCGCCGGACTGGAAATTGCCGAGGCCCGCATTACCCATCTTTCCTACGCGCCGGAAATCGCGGCGGCCATGCTGCAGCGCCAGCAGGCCAGCGCCGTTATCGACGCGCGCAAGCTGATTGTGGAGGGCGCCGTGGGCATGGTGCAGATGGCGCTGGATAAGCTGGGCGAAAACGACATCGTCATTTTAGACGAGGAACGTAAGGCGGCGATGGTCAGCAACCTGCTGGTGGTTCTGTGCGGCAATAAAGACGCGCAGCCCATTGTCAACAGCGGTTCCATTTATTAAGCGGAGTTTTCCATAATGGATGAAAACAAAAAGGAAAAAGCCAAAAAGCAGCTGCTCCTGCGCCTTTCTCCCCAGCTATGGCAGGAGTTGGCCGCCTGGGCGGAGGACGATTTTCGCTCTATTAACGGACAGATCGAATACCTTTTGACCGAGTGTGTGAAAAAACGCAAAAAGCGGTTTTCACCGCCGGACAGTCCGGAACCGGAGAAGGAGCTGGACAATCCGGCGAAACCTTCCAAGGAGTGAGCGGCATGACAAAGAAAATCGTGGTCATCGGCGGCGGAATCAGCGGACTGGTCGCCGCCGTGTACGGCTCGCTTGCCGGTTTCTCGGTAACGGTGTACGAGCAGCAGCAAACCGCCGGAGGCGAGTGTACCGGCTGGGACCGGGACGGGTACCACATCGACAACTGTATCCACTGGCTGATGGGCACAAGCCCCGGCTCCCAGCTGTACGAGTTGTGGAAAACCGTCGGCGCGCTGGAGGAAAACATCCGCATCCACCGCTTTCCCGCCATGTACGCCTCCGAACTGGACGGGCAGCGGCTGACCCTCTGGCGGGATAGCCGCCGGACCGAACGGGATATGCTCGCCCTGTCCCCGGCGGACAAAGAGGAAATTCGAAAGCTGATGCGCTTTTGCCGCCTGGCCCAAAAGGTGCAGATTCCGGCCAGTATCCCCTCCGAACTGATGGGCTCGGGCGACAGGCTTAAGATGATGCTGACCATGGGCGCGGCGCTTAAAATTTTCCGGGCCTACGAGGGCATGAACGTCCAGGATTTGACAGAACGCTTTTCCCACCCGCTGATTCGCTGCCTCATCTCCGACTTTACCCCGGCGGACAGCCAGGCCTCCTCCTTCGCCATGGCCTACGGAAACTTTCTCTCCGGCGACGGCGGCATCCCCGACGGCGGGTCCCGGGCTTTTGCCCAGCGCGTCCGCCGCCGGGCCGAGGAGTTGGGCGCCCGGATAGAAACCGGAAGGCCGGTCCAAAAAATCCAGACGGACCAAGCCCGTGCCACCGGTATTTTGCTGGAAGACGGCGAAACAGTCCCCTGCGATTATGTGGTACCTGCCTGCGATCTGGCGGTCACCTTCGGGCAGCTGCTTTCCAAAGATCGGATGGAACCTCTTTTGCGGGAAATGTACGCCGACCGGCGGGCCTATCCGATCTACAATACCTTTCAAACCGCCATGGCGGTGGATTCACCCCAAAACCCGCTGGAACACGAGACCATTTTCTCCTACCCGCAGCTGGTCACCGTCCCGGGCATGGGCGAACGGATCACCGTAAAAACCTACGGCTACGAGCCCTCCTTTTCCCCGGCGGGCCGGCAGCTTCTACAAACGATGCAGGGCGGAACCGAGGATTTGTACGAATACTGGTCCCGACTGTACCAGGACCCCCAGGCCTACCGGGCCAAAAAAACGGCGCAGGCCCAGCTGACCCGAAAAGCGCTGGAGGATCGTTTTCCCCAGCTGCGGGGAAAACTCACCGTCCTGGACGTCTGGACGCCTATGACCTATTCGCGCTATTGCAGCGCCTACAAGGGCTTTTATCAGGCCTTTTCTCTAAGCAAATACAGCGCGAAGCTGCCCTACCCCTCCGCTTATGTGCAGGGGCTAGGCAACGTCGTGCTGGCCGGCCAGTGGATCACGCCGCCTGGCGGCCTTCCCGGCAGCGCCACTGCCGGAAAATTCGCCATCCAGCGAATTTTGAAAAAAGAGGGGCGGGATTTTCGCCTATAGAAATTTTGCGTCCCCCATCCAAACGAAAAAAGAAAGACCCGAGAGGATTGTAACAATCGGTCCTCTCGGGTTGTCTTTTTTTACAGTGGATTTTTCTTTTTAAAAGGCATTACCGGTTCAGTTCCAGAATAATATCCTTATAACAGGGAACCTCATTGGCCAGCGCATGAATGGATATATGCTCATTGCGCCCATGAACGGTGCCGACCTCCTCATTGGTCAGCGCATGGGGCACAAAGCGCAGCACGTTCTCGCACACCTTGGTAAAATGGCGCGCGTCGGTTCCGCCTAAAATCAGGTAGGGCGTTACCCCCACCTCCGGGAAATGCTTCTGCACCGACTTTTCGATGGCCTGGTAGGGCACCGAACCCAGCGGCGTAATTTCCGAAGCGCCCCGTCCGCCCATCAACTCGGTTTCCAAGCCGTACCGGTCCGCAATCTCCTTCATGGCGGCCAGCACACTTTCCACTGTGTCGTGGGGGGACAGGCGCAGATTGCAGATCACATAGGCCGTATCCGGCAGAATATTGGCCGCGCGGGCGCCCTCGATGATGGTAAAGGCGGCGGTAGTTTTTAACATCGCGCCCTTAAACCCATCCTTGCGGCGGTAAACCTTTTCCAGAACCGGCGCGAACAGCCACAGATTCCCATAGACAAACCGCTCTTTAAAGGACATTTCCGGCGCAAAGGTCTCCAGCATCTTGCGGGTGGTCGGGTCCATTTTGCAGGTAAAGGGAGATTTTTTCTCAATCCGGGCGATGAATTTGGACAGGCGGCCGATGGTGGAAACATGCGGCGGCTCGCTGGAATGACCGCCCTGTGAGCGGGCGGTGAATTTTAGATTTACATAGCCCTTTTCCCCCAGGCCAATCAATGCGTACGGGCGGTGAACGCCGTCCATGGGGCTTTCGCCGATGGAGCAGCCTTCGTCCAGCACCATCTCCAGGTGGACGCCGTGGTCATGCAGATAGTCTACCGCCATCTGAGCGCCGGGGCCGGAGTTCTCCTCGGTTCTGGAGCAGAAGATGTATAAGTCCCGGTTGGGGGTCATCCCCTCGGCGATCAGCTGCTCAAACGCCTCGAAAAAGCCGCACAGCCCGCTTTTGATGTCGATGGAGCCGCGGCCCCAAAGCACGTCGTCGATGATTTCGCCGCCGAAGGGATCATGATCCCATTCCCCTGCCGCGTCTACCACGTCCATGTGGCCCATAAACAAAATGCCCTCTTTGTCCCGGTTGCCGCTGTCCCATTTAAGCAAAAGGTTGTTGTCCAACTCGTCCAGCCGCTGGAATTTGGCGAACACGTTGGGGAACAGCCGGAACAGCGTTTCGATCATTGGGTCAAACTGGCGGGGATTGTCCTCGCCGGGCAGTACCACCGTGTTGACCTGGACCATCTGTGACAGCTTCTGCGCGATGCGCATGGCATCGGGATTTTCCCGGCGCTCAAGCGGCGTTTCGAGGATGTCCTTTTTGTTGGCGCAGGCCCGCACAAGGCAGACCAGCAGCAGCACCGCCGCCACTGCCAGAACCGCCAGCAACAGATACAAAGCAATCATTTTTTCTACCTCCCTCATTTTCCGCAAAAGGGCGGAAAATTCGCTTTCGGGCAGCGAAAACCCTGTTGGACCGCAGGTCCTCCTGTAGTCTCTTACCGAATATTATAGGGGAGATGCTAAAAAATTACAAGGATTTTGTCGAATTCTGCCACAGCAAAAAAACAGTCGAAAAATTCTTCCAAACCTTAAAAAAGAATGATTGTATTCTTCTCTTTTTATGGTATGATTAAGATTGGGTAAAAAAGGGGTGTACAATAGATGGTTTTTTCAAATCTGATTTTTTTGTGTTTGTTTTTGCCGGCAAACATTCTGCTTTATTATCTCACGCGTAATCCCGCCTGGCGAAACGGCGTGCTCATCTTCTTTTCGCTGTTCTTCTACGCCTGGGGCGAGCCGGTCTGGGTCACGCTTTTGATCTTCAGCGCCACCATCGATTACTTTCACGGCAAAATCTGCGAAAAATACACCGGCCGCTGGCAGGCAAAGGCGGCGGTTATTTCCTCGTTGGTTTTAAACCTGGGGCTTTTGGGTGTATTTAAATACAGCGGCATGGCGGTGGAGAGTCTCAACGCTCTGACCGGCCTTTCGCTGCCGGTTCCCGCCTTCTCTCTGCCCATCGGCATTTCCTTTTACACCTTTCAGACCATCTCCTATGTGGTGGATGTCTACCGGGGCCAGGTCCGCGCCCAAAAGTCCTACTGGCGCTTTTTCATGTACGTCTCCATGTACCCTCAGCTGGTTGCGGGACCGATTGTCCGCTATACGGATGTGGCAGAGCAGATCGACAGCCGCCATACTACCCGGGAAGACTTTGTAAAAGGCATTTCCCGCTTCTGCGCCGGACTGGGCAAAAAGGTGCTCATCGCCAACCTGGCCGGCGATTTTGCCAGCCAGTATCTCGACGGCGACCTTACCTCTCTGACCACTGCCGGCGCCTGGTTTGGCATCTTGATGTTTACCCTTCAGATTTACTTTGACTTTTCCGGCTATTCCGACATGGCCATCGGTCTAGCGCGTCTGTTTGGCTTTCATTATATGGAAAACTTCAACTACCCGTATATTTCCCAATCCGTCTCCGAATTCTGGCGGCGCTGGCATATTTCCCTGGGAAGCTTTTTCCGGGATTACGTCTACATCCCCCTGGGCGGAAACCGCAGTCATACCTTCCGAAACCTTCTGATCGTCTGGTTTTTGACCGGCCTGTGGCACGGGGCCAGCTGGAACTTTGTTTTATGGGGCTTATATTTTGGCCTGCTGATTTTCCTGGAAAAGCAGTTTCTGCAAAAGCTTCTGCAAAAGCTGCCCCATATCCTTCGCCATTTTTACCTGCTTTTCGCCGTAACCATCAGCTGGGCGCTGTTTTATTTTACCGATCTGTCCCGTCTGTGGACCTTTTTGCAAACCCTGTTCGGCGTCCAGGGCGCGGGACTTTGGGACGTTCAGCTGGAGGTGGAACTTCTCAATAACCTTTTCTGGCTGATCGCGGCGGTGATCGGCTGTCTGCCCCTCCTACCCTGGGCGAGGGAAAAGTGGAAGCTTTTACAAAAGCCCGGCTGGGCGCCGCTTTTCGAAAGCGGCGTGGGAATGGCCTGGAATCTGCTGATTTTGTTTTTGTGCGTCGCTTTCCTCGCCGGGCAAAGCTACAATCCCTTTTTGTATTTCCGCTTTTGAGATAAGGAGGTAAAGAATTGCTTTCCAATCATGACGACAACAAAGCCCCCAAAGGCTCCTTTCCCTGGCAGATGGTGGTATTTACCGCCGTTCTAACTGCCGCTGGCGTTTTTTCCCTGCTATTAGAAAAGCCGATCGTATCCGAAAAGGAACAGCGGGAACTGGCGAAAATGCCTCCTCTCTCCTTAACAAGCTGGTTTGACGGCAGCTTTGCCAAAGAATTCGACGCGTTTTACGCTGACACCTTTCCGCTGCGGGATCTTTTGGTCAGTTTTTCCAGCAGCATGAAGGAAAGCATGGGCGTTCGCTATGACGATGTGCGGATCCTGGGTTCTACCGAGGCGCCGGTGGATCTGCCGGACCCGCCTTCCCACCCGGAACCGGATTCCCGTCCGGAGCCTTCTCAAAGTCAGGACCCGTCCTCCTCCGCCGTGTCCTCCCAGCAGTCTTCCCAGCCGGAGGAATCCTCCTCCAGCAGCAGCGAGCCGCCGGCGCAGGAAGACGATATCGGCGTTAACAACAGCGGTATCTTTATCTATAAAGGGATGGGAATGTCCCTGTTCGGCGGAAACGCGTCGGTGGGGCGAGTCTACGCGGAAAATATCAACGCCTACCATCAGGTGTTCGGCGATTCTGTTCGGGTCTTCGATATGGTGGTCCCCACCAGCGCCGAATTCTACCTGCCGGAAAAATATAAAAAGCTTTCCAACTCGGAAAAAGACGCCATCCAGGGGATTTACAGCCACCTGGCCCCCGGCGTTACGGGGGTGGACGCTTACAGCGCCATCGCCGCCCATACCGATGAATACCTCTATTTTAACACGGACCATCACTGGACCGGCCGCGGTGCCTATTACGCCTACACAGCCTTTGCTAAGGCGGCAGGGTTCCAGCCGCTGGATATTGGCTCCGATTACGACATCCGCAAAATCGAAAACTTCCTGGGCAGCCTGTACCGGCAGACCCAGGACTCCAAGATGTTGGAACGGGGCGATTATGTCGAATACTTCATCCCCGCCGTCGAAGCCAGCGCGTCGATTGTGTTCAAAAACCAGCCCTATGTCAAGTCTCCCTGGACGGTCTGGGCGGAGAGTGTCTCCGGCGGCAACGGCTATCTGGTGTTTTTGTGCGGCGACGCGCCGATGATTCAGATCGACACCGGCGTCCACAACGGAAAAAGTATCGTCGTCGTCAAGGAATCCTACGGCAATGCGTTCGCGCCGTTTTTAATCCCCCATTACGAGCATATTTATGTAGTGGACGAACGCCATTTCCAAACTTCTTTGGTGGAATTCATCCAAAATAACGGTGTAAACGATCTGTTGTTCCTCAACAACGCCTTTTCCGCCATGACGGGGTATCACGCCAACAACCTGCAAAAGCTGATGTATCAGGTATATGTCCCGCCGGTGGAGGAGCCGGAGGAAAGTCAGCCGGAAAACAGTTCGGAGGAGGATGAACCCAAATGGCGCGGCGTCCGCACCGGAGAGGACGACGAGGACGAGGACGACGAATAGCCCGCCAAAATCTTTGCTTATAAAATCCCCCGAAGACCTGTTCCAAGGGCCTTCGGGGGATTTATTGCATACGAAAAAAGGACGGCCGCGGCCGCCCTTTTTCCTTGGGTTTTATTAGAAGCGATTGCGCTTTTTGTAGCTGGTGTGGAGAATCTCGTGGGCCTTGTGGGAGCCATAGCTTCCCAGATAGGTCTCGTAAACTTCCTTGACCACCGGATTCTCATGGGATTTGCGGATGGGCTTGTTTTTGTCGTTTTCATACAAGGCCGCCGCGCGCCGCGCCTTCAGGTCAATGAAGTTGCGGACCGCCGCCTGCTGTACCGGCTGGCCGCCGCCGTTGACACAGCCGCCCGGGCAGCCCATAATCTCGATAAAGTGGTATTCTTTTTCACCGGATTTGACCGATTCCAGCACCTTTTTGGCGTTCTTCAGCCCGGAGGCCACGCAGACGTTCAGCTTCAGATCGCCGATCTGGTAGGACGCCTCTTTAATGCCTTCGGTGCCCCGGACCTCTTTAAATTCGACCGTCTCGCCGCTTTCGCCGGTGATCCACTCTTTGGCGGTACGCAAAGCCGCCTCCATTACGCCGCCGGTGGCGCCGAAGATCACGCCTGCGCCGGTGGAGGTGCCCAGAGGCGCGTCGAACTCTTCGTCCGGCAGCTTGGGCAGATACATGCCCGCCCGCTCGATCATCCGGGCCAGTTCGCGGGTGGTCAGGGCCACATCAACGTCCGGATAGCCGGAAGCAGACTCGTCCTCCCGCTTGGTTTCGAACTTCTTGGCGGTACAGGGCATAATGCCCACCACAAAAATATCCTTGGGATCAATGCCGGTTTTCTCCGCGTACCAAGTCTTGGCCAGCGCGCCGAACATCTGCTGCGGCGATTTGCAGGTGGACAGGTTTTCGGTAAATTCCGGATAATAATGCTCGCAGTATTTAACCCAGCCCGGCGAACAGAGGTGATCATCGGCAGCTTGCCGCCGTTTTTGATCCGCTCAACCAACTCGTTGGCTTCCTCGACGATGGTCATATCTGCCGCAAAATCGGTGTCGTACACGCCGTCAAAGCCCAAACGGCGCAGCGCGGCGACCATTTTGCCTTCAACATTGGTGCCGATGTGCATACCAAACGCCTCGCCCAAAGTCACGCGGATCGAAGGCGCGGTCTGGACAATGACATGTTTGGTCGGGTCGCTCAAAGCGCGCCACACATCCTTGGTGTTGTCCTTTTCCGCCAGCGCGCCGGTGGGGCAGACGACGATACACTGGCCACAGGATACGCAGGCCACGTCAGACAGATTCTGGTTAAAGGCGGTGCCGATATGGGTGTTAAAGCCGCGGCCGTTGGGGCCGATGACCGCAACATCCTGCCATTTGGCACAGGCGGCGGCGCAGCGGCGGCACAGTACGCATTTGGAGTTGTCGCGGACCATGTGTACGGCCGAATCGTCGTAATCACTGGCAGGCTTCTCCCCGTCGTACAGCGTCTCGTCGTAAATGCGAAAATCCTTACACAGCTTTTGCAACTCGCAGTTTCCGGACCGCACACAGGACAGGCAGGACCGGTTGTGGGTGGACAGAATCAGTTCCAGGTTGGTTTTACGGGAGGCGAAAACCCGTTTCGAGTTGGTCAGGATCTCCATGCCCTCCGCTACCGGATATACGCAGGCCGCCACCAGGTTGCGCATGCCGACTACTTCTACAACGCAGATACGGCAGGCGCCGATCTCGTTGATATCCCTTAAATAACACAGGGTGGGAATTTCAATCCCATGCTGTCTGGCCGCCTCCAGAATGGTGCTGCCAGCCGGTACGGACAAGGGCATACCGTTGATTTTAATATTTACCATTTCCATTGTGGTACACTCCTTCCTTATTTTTTGTAGATGGCGCCGAATTTACATTTTTCCATGCAGGCGCCGCACTTGAGGCACTTGGCGGGGTCAATCACATGCGGCTGCTTCACCGAACCGGAGATGGCGTCCGCCGGGCAGGCTCTGGCGCACAGAGTACAGCCTCTGCACTTGTCGGGGTCAATCGTAAAGTTTAACAGCGCCTTACAAACGCCGGCAGGGCATTTCTTATCGACAATATGGGCCACATACTCGTCCCGGAAATATTTGAGGGTCGACAGCACCGGGTTGGGGGCCGACTGGCCGAGTCCGCACAGAGAGTTGGCCTTGATGTGGTAGCAAAGTTCCTCCATCTTATCAAGATCTTCCATGGTGCCCTTGCCCTTGGTGATCTTATCCAAAAGTTCCAAAAGACGCTTGGTGCCGATCCGGCAGGGAGTACATTTTCCGCAGCTTTCGTCTACCGTAAACTCCAGGAAGAATTTGGCGATATCCACCATACAGGTGTCTTCATCCATAACAATTAAACCGCCGGAACCCATCATGGAGCCGATGGAAATCAGGTTATCGTAGTCTACCGGAATGTCGATCAGCGAAGCGGGGATACAGCCGCCGGAGGGTCCGCCGGTTTGGGCCGCCTTGAATTTCTTTCCGTTGGGGATGCCGCCGCCAATCTCCTCCACAATCTCCCGCAGGGTGGTGCCCATGGGGACCTCTACCAATCCGGTGTTGTTGATTTTGCCGCCCAGCGCAAATACCTTGGTGCCCTTGGACTTTTCGGTGCCCATGGAGGCAAACCAATCGGCGCCGTTTAGAATAATCTGGGGGATGTTGGCGTAGGTCTCTACGTTATTTAAAACGGTGGGCCGCTCAAACAGGCCCTTCACCGCCGGGAAGGGCGGACGGGGTCTGGGCTCGCCGCGGTGGCCTTCGATGGAGGTCATCAGCGCGGTTTCCTCGCCGCAGACAAACGCGCCGGCGCCCAGGCGCAGTTCGATGTCAAAGTCAAAGCCGGTGCCCAGGATGTTTTTGCCCAACAGGCCGTTTTCTCTGGCCTGGCCGATGGCAATCTCCAAACGCTTTACCGCGATGGGGTATTCGGCACGTACATAGATATAGCCCTGATTGGCGCCAATGGCGTAGCCGGCAATGGCCATGGCCTCCAGCACCACATGGGGGTCGCCCTCTAAAACGGAACGGTCCATAAACGCGCCGGGGTCGCCTTCATCCGCGTTACAGCAGACGTATTTCTGCCCTGCGGGCTGTGCCGCCGCAAAACTCCACTTGGTGCCGGTGGGGAACCCGCCGCCGCCGCGACCGCGCAGTCCCGAATCCTTGATGACCTGGATCACCTGCTCGGAGGTCATTTCGGTCAGGGCCTTGCCCAACGCCATATAGCCGTTGAGGCCAATGTATTCGTTGATGTTCTCCGGGTCGATAACGCCGCAGTTTTTCAGCGCGACCCGCTTTTGCTTGGCGTAAAACTGGGTGTGGTTTAAGGATTTGACCGTGTCCTCCTTCACCGTCTCCTGGTACAGAAGGCGGGTGACGATACGGCCCTTGAGCAGATGCTCGGAGACGATTTCCGGAATATCCTCCGGCTTAACCATGCTGTAAAAGGCGCCTTCGGGATAAACGATCATAATGGGGCCCAGGGCGCAAAGGCCGAAGCAGCCGGTTTTGATGACCTTGATCTCTTCGGTCAGTCCGTTTTCCTGGATCTCATGCTCTAAAGCGGCAATGATCCGCTCACTGCCGGAGGAGGTACAGCCTGTACCACCGCAGACCAGCACATGGGAACGATACATGTTGGTTTCCTCCTTATTTTGTTTTTGCGCCAATGGTGTATTCGGTTACAACGTTGCCGTTGACCAAATGCTCATTGACAACCTTGACCGCCATCTCCGGCGTCATTTTTACATAGGTGACCTTCTCCTTGCCGGGTTCGAACACCTCCACCACCGGCTCGTACTGACAGATACCGATACAGCCGGTCTGGGCAATGGTCACATTCTGCAGGTTCCGCTTGGATACCTCTTCGGTAAAGGCGGCCAGCACCGGCCGCGCACCGGCGGCGATTCCGCAGGTCGCCATGCCAATGACCACCCGGGTGTTGCCCTCTGCGTCGTCGCGGACGCCGATTTTGCCTTTCATCGAATCACGAAGAGCCTGAAGCTCCGCTAAACTTTTCATGTTATGATGCACCTCCGCTAAGTAAATCCATATTTTCCTTAATGTATCCCCGGATAAATTCCATCACCTGGGGGCTGTTCAGCGGCACCCCGTCCAGGATTTCCTGCAGCTGGGCGGTACTGACCGAAAAGACCTCCTCCCCCACCTGATAGGTAAAGGAAAAGTTGATCTGCTCGTTGCAGCCCATTAAAATGCACATGGTATCTGCCATATTCCCCAAGGGCATCCGGTCGATGTGGGTCAGTCCGAAAACCGCTTTTACCTCGGTGCCCTTTCCCACCTGCGAGCGGATGGAAAAGTCCCCGCCGGTCATCAGCGCCGCCATTTTGAAAAACGGGACGCCTAGCCCCACCTTGCGGGTGGTGCGGGTGGTGTAAAACGGGTCCTCCACATGGGCCACCTGCTCGGGGGTCATGCCGCAGCCGTCGTCGGTAATGGTGATGATCAGCCGGTCATCCGCCGGCCGCTCGGTTACACAGATATCCACCCTGCCGGCCCCCGCCCGCACGGAATTCTGCGCAATATCCAGGATATTCAGCGACAGTTCCTCCATCGCTTATTCCGCGTATTTTGCCAGGATGCCGGGAATATCGTCGGCAACCAGTCGGCCGTAAACGTCGTCGTTGATGGTCATTACCGGCGCTAAGCCGCAGGCGCCGATGCAGCGGCACGCCTCTAAAGAAAACTTTCCGTCGTTGGTGCATTCTCCCCCTTCGATCCCTAAGCATTCGCCCAGCTTGGCGAACACGTCGCCAGAGCCTTTTACATAGCAGGCGGTACCAAGGCAAACAGAAATTTTATATTTGCCCTTGGGATTTAAGGTGAACTGCGAATAGAAGGTGGAAACGCCGTAAACCTCCTCCAGCGGGACCTCTAGGTATTGGGCGACCAGCTTTTGCACCTCGATGGGCAGATAGCCGTAAATCTCCTGCGCACCCTGCAAAACCGGCATCAGCGCGCCTCTTTGCCCTTTGTGTTCGGCAATCAGCGCGATCAGCTTTTCTTCCTGCTCTTTGGTTCCGTTAAAAGGAACTGCTGAAATTGTTGTAGCCATGAAAACCTCCGTTCTGCCGTAAAACGGCAAAAATTATTGTTTCCGGACTCCCCCGGAGTCCCTCTGCCTGCATAAAGCGCACCAAAAAACCGCTGTCCTTTTTCTGCGCCGGACAGGACCGTTTGGCACTGTGATCCTCTATACCTACAGACTAGTTAAAATTATAACAGCTGTCAACGACAAAATCCACCATATTATCGCAAAAAGGCTGTTTTTTTTCCATTTTCCAAAAAAATATCACAAATTTTTTGTGGTATTTTCCATTGGTCCAGGGAAAAAACCGCCAAACTGCCTTTTCTCATCCTTGTCCTTGTAAACAGAACATGCTATAATAGCGACAGAATCGCTATTATACTTGATCTTTATGGCTGCTCTACGGGCGGGGTCCATCATCCCTGTAAGCCTTCGCCTTTATAGGCGCGATCTAGCTTTTTTGTCCGGTATGCCGCCCGATTTTTTCTGCCGGCTGCCGGCGATCCTCATATACATTTATAATGGGAACAGGAGGACGAATATGACGATTCAGGATATCAAAGATCTACTGCGCGCAGAGGTTCTCTGGGCCGACGAGGGAATGCTCTCTCACGAGGTACATACCGCCTGCGGCAGCGACATGATGAGCGACGTACTGGCCTTTGTCAAGGATCAGGCGGTGCTTTTAACCGGCCTTGTAAACCCGCAGGTCATCCGCACCGCGGAGATGATGGACATTGTCTGCATCGTGTTTGTCCGGGGGAAAACGCCCGCTCCCGCCATGATTGAACTGGCCCAGGAACGGGGCATTGTCCTTCTTTCCAGCAGGCACCGGATGTTTACCGCCTGCGGGCTTTTGTATGAAAACGGACTGAGGGGAGGGTGCGATCTGGAATGAGCCAGGCAATTTCTTTCCATTACGACGTTCCCGGCGACGATTTTACCCGTGCGGGAGAGGCCTCCAGCGGCGTGAAAAAAGCCTTAAAGCAGGTGGGCCTTCCGCCGGATATCATCCGCAACGTGGCCATTGCCATGTACGAGGGCGAAATCAATATGGTCATCCACGCCGGCGGCGGACAGATCGACGTGGATATTACCCCTGACGCTATCCGTATGGTGCTCAAGGACCAGGGCCCCGGCATCAAGGATATCTCTTTGGCCATGCAGGAGGGCTGGTCCACCGCGCCGGACGACGTTCGTTCTTTGGGCTTTGGCGCCGGGATGGGGCTGCCGAACATGAAAAAATACACCGACGAAATGACGGTGGAAAGCACCGTAGGCGTTGGCACCACCGTAACCATGACCGTGTTTACCCATCCGCAGAGGGAGGCGGTGTCGTGAGCGAATTCTTCCATTCGGTGACTCTCGATGAGGACCTGTGTCACGGCTGCATCAACTGCGTCAAGCGCTGCCCTACCGAGGCGATCCGGGTCCGGAACGGCAAGGCCAAAATCCTGTCCGACCGGTGCATCGACTGCGGCGAGTGCATCCGCATCTGCCCGCACCACGCCAAAAAGCCGATTTTCGATCCGCTTTCGGTCATGGATCAATACGAATATACCGTTGCCCTGCCGGCGCCCAGCCTGTACGGGCAGTTTAACAATCTCGACGATGTGGAAATCATTCTGCGGGCGCTGATCGACATGGGCTTCGACGCGATTTTCGAGGTTTCCCGGGCGGCGGAGCTGGTCAGCGACGCCACCCGCAAAATGCTCAGCGAAGGCCAGCTGCCCCGCCCGGTGATCAGTTCCGCCTGTCCGGCGGTGGTGCGGCTGGTCCGGGTCCGCTTTCCTGATCTGATCCAGCATCTGCTGCCCTTGCAGGCGCCGGTGGAGGTCGCCGCCCGTCTTGCCAAAAAGGAAGCGGTGGAGCGCACCGGTCTGCCGCCGGAAAAAATCGGCTGCATCTTTATTTCCCCCTGCGCCGCCAAGGTCACGGCGGTAAAAATGCCGCTGGGCACCCGAAAAAGCGCCATCGACGCGGTGGTGGCCATCCGGGACGTTTACCCGCAGATGCTTCGGTATATGAAGGAAGGCGCCGGCGCCGGCGAGGAATATTTAAGTTCCGGACGCATGGGAATCGGCTGGGGTTCCTCCGGCGGGGAATCGGCCGCCCTTTTAAACGACCGGTATCTGGCGGCGGACGGCATTGAAAACGTCATCCGCGTGCTGGAGGATCTGGAGGACGAAAAGCTGGGTTCGGTGGACTTTGTGGAACTCAACGCCTGCTCCGGCGGCTGTGTCGGTGGTGTGCTGACGGTGGAGAATCCCTACATCGCCAAAGCCAAACTCAAACGGGTGCGAAAATACCTGCCCGTTTCCTGCAACCGGGTGGGGGACGATATCCCCCGCCAGATGAAATTCGACCAGGAAATCCAGTACGAGCCGGTGCTCCAGCTGGACGAGGATATCACCGTCGCCTTGCGCAAATTAAGCCAGATTGAAGAGATCTCCCATCAGTTCAGCGGCCTGGACTGCGCCGCCTGCGGCGCGCCCAGCTGTAAGGCGCTGGCAGAGGACGTGGTCCGGGGCTATAACACGCCGGACGCCTGCGTTTTTCTCCTTAAGGACAAAATCCAGTCTTTGGCCAATGCCGCCGGCGAGCGGGAGGAAAAAATCCCCGCCGCCTCTTTGGGGGAACGCCAAAAGTAGCTTCCAATCTGCCATCAAGGGGGTAAGCATATGAAAGCAATCACCATCGGGCAAATCGCCGAAGCCTGCGGCTTTTCGGTCCTGGCCGGTTCCGGCGCTTTGGATCGGGAGGCGGACCGGGTGTTCTGCTGCGACTTGTTAAGCTTTGTCATGGGCCGCGCCCCAGCAGACTGCGCCTGGGTTACGGTGATGGGCAACGTCAACGCCATCGCCGTGGCGGTTTTGGCGGACGCCGCCTGCATCGTGCTGGCGGAAAACGCCGCTTTAGACGACGAGGCCCGCTCCCGGGCCGACGGGCAGGGGGTTCCGGTGCTGGGATCGCCCCAGCCCATCTTTGAAACCGGACTTTTGATCCAGCGGCTGCTGGAGGACTGACAGGCTGCCATACGCCGCCGGGGAATCTGCTCCGGCGGCGTCTTTTGTTTTTCCATGAAAGGAGGAGGACGGTGGAAAAAATCGTCTATGACCTGCATATTCATTCGGCCCTGTCGCCCTGCGGGGACAATGACATGACCGTCAACAATATCCTCAACATGGCCGTTTTAAACGGCATCCAAACGCTGGCCATCACCGACCACAACAGCTGCAAAAATTGCCCCGCCGCCATGCAGGTGGCCAAAGACCTGCCGCTGGATCTGATTCCCGGCATGGAGTTGTGTACCTCGGAAGAGGTTCACGTAATCTGCCTGTTCCCTTCGCTGGAGGGCGCCATGTCCTTCGACGCCTATGTCCACGACCGGCTGCCGCCGGTGGAGAACCGGCCGGAAATTTTCGGCGAACAGCGCATTTTAAACGCCGACGACGAGATTGTCGGATACGAGCCCTATCTTTTAATCAACGCCGCCGACATTTCCATTGAAGAGGTCGTCCCGCTGGTCAGGCGCTTTGGCGGCATCTGCTATCCCGCCCATATCGACAAAAGTTCCACCAGCGTCTTTTCCAACCTGGGGTATTTCTCCCCGGACTGGGGATTTCGGGCGGTGGAGATCGCCGACCGCAGCCGTACAAAGGAATTTTCGCCGCAGATTCCTGGATTCGAGAACCTTCTGGTGCTGCACAGTTCCGATGCCCACTATCTTTGGGATATATCCCAGGGCGAAAATTTTCTTTTCTGCGACGATTTTCGCCGTTTGCTTGGACTATACTAACGCTAAATACCGCTTTGCAGGAGGATTCAAAAAATGACCAATGCTTTCGCCCAGGCCATGGCTTTTTTTCTGGTGGTGCTGTTTGTCATGGGGATGGTCTTTCCCATCCTGTCTTATTATAAGAAGAACCCGAAGCTTAAAAAATGGGGACTTTTGTTTATGATCCTGTTTTCCCTGCTTTTGGTCTTTTGCCTTTTGTACCGCTTCGCCTCAATCTAGCCGGCGGCGCTCTTTTTTATTGATAAATGCTTCACAAATCCGCAGAAATCTCTTGATAATCCCTGTCCGATTCGTTATAATATGGAAAGGTACGAGCAATCCGCATACAGAATATAGAAAACCGAAAGGAGAACCGCAATGAACTATTCTCATGAAGTAGAGAGAATGTGCCCTGTAACCAAAGGCCCCAACCACGGTCCCGCGCCCATTCCGGAAGAAGGCAGATGGGTAAAAGCCTATCAGATTTCCGACATCTCCGGTCTGACCCACGGCATCGGCTGGTGCGCTCCCCAGCAGGGTACCTGTAAGCTGACCCTGAACGTGAAAAACGGCATCATCGAAGAGGCGCTGGTCGAAACTCTGGGCTGCTCTGGCATGACCCATTCCGCCGCCATGGCCGCCGAGATCCTGCCCAAGAAAACCCTTTTGGAAGCGCTGAACACCGACCTTGTGTGCGACGCGATCAACGTCGCCATGCGGGAGTTGTTCTTGCAGATCGTCTACGGCAGAACCCAGACCGCTTTCTCGGAGGACGGACTTCCTATCGGCGCCGGCCTGGAGGATCTGGGCAAAGGACTGCGCTCTCAGATCGGTACCATCTTCTCCACCTCCAAAAAAGGCGTTCGCTACATGGAAATGGCCGAGGGCTACATCCTTTCTCTGGCGCTGGACGAAAACAGCGAGGTCACCGGCTATAAATTTGTCCGCCTCGGCAAAATGCTGGAGGATATCCGCCACGGCGTTGATCCCAAAACCGCATATGAGAAAAATGTCGGCACCTACGGCCGTTATGAGGGAGCCGCCAAGTATATCGATCCCCGTGAAGAATAAGTTAAGATCAGAGGAAAAGGAGGTAAACTCACATGGCAAAATTTGAAGGTCAGGAAAGAAGAATGCCGAAAATCGAGGCATGTCTTGCGGAATATGGTTGGAAAACCCTTGAAGACGCTGACGCGCTGTGCAAAGAGCATGGCATCAACGTGGAAGAGATCGTCAAAGGCGTACAGCCCATCGCGTTTGAGAACGCCTGCTGGGCTTATACCCTGGGCACTGCCATTGCACTGAAAAAAGGCTGTAAGGTTGCGGCGGACGCTTCTGAAGCGATCGGTTTGGGTCTGCAGGCTTTCTGTATCCCCGGCTCGGTTGCAGAGCAAAGAGCGGTTGGCCTGGGCCACGGCAATCTGGGCGCCATGCTGTTAAGAGAAGAGACCGACTGCTTCTGCTTTTTGGCGGGCCATGAGTCCTTTGCCGCGGCGGAAGGCGCCATCGGCATTGCCAGAACCGCCAACAAGGCCAGAAAGAAACCTCTGCGGGTTATCTTAAACGGCCTGGGCAAAGACGCGGCCTATATCATCTCCCGGATCAACGGCTTTACCTATGTAGAGACCGATTATGATTTCACCACCGGTGATCTGAAGGTCGTACGCGAAGTTCCCTTCTCCGAGGGTGACAAGGCAAAGGTCCGCTGCTACGGCGCCAACGATGTACTGGAGGGCGTAGCTATCATGAAAAAGGAGAAGGTGGACGTTTCCATCACCGGCAACTCTACCAACCCCACCCGCTTCCAGCATCTGGTCGCCGGTACCTACAAAAAATGGGCCGGTGAAAACGGCGTGAAGTACTTCTCGGTCGCTTCCGGCGGCGGCACCGGCCGTACCCTGCATCCGGACAATGTGGCTGCCGGCCCCGCCTCTTACGGCCTGACCGACTCTATGGGCCGTATGCACGGTGACGCGCAGTTTGCCGGCTCCTCCTCCGTTCCCGCTCATGTGGAAATGATGGGCCTGATCGGTATGGGCAATAACCCGATGGTCGGCGCCACCGTTGCCTGCGCCGTTGCGGTGGAAGAAGCGCTCAAATAATTCCCCTTTCGGTTAAAAAAACAGGACGGCTATTAAGCCATCCCTCGTAAATGAATACCCGCCTAAAGAGCATCTGCTTTTTTGGGCGGGTGTTTTTTATAAAGAACAGACGAAGGAGCGATGTTTCTCATAAATTTTACTTCTAAAACTCGATCTTTTGCGCATGAAACAGAGGATAAACTGTAAGACGAGTCATCTAAACAATCAGTCGGTTGCCTATGGAATCGGGGCGTGCTATGATACAGTCGTCCATTAAATCAGATGAAAGGAAAGAACGTAAAATGGAAAAACAAACCTTTGGCAATATGGTCGCGGCGCTGCGCAAAGAAAACGGCATGACGCAGCTTGAACTCGCCGAAAAGATGGGCGTTACAGATAAAGCCGTATCCAAATGGGAACGGGATTTGTCCTTTCCGGACATTCAATCCATTCCCAGGCTGGCCGAAATTTTTCATGTGACCATTGACGAACTGATACAGGCAAAATCGGAAACAAAGGAAGCGGTTCAAGGGAATTTTTCTAAAATTGTCCCCCTGGCGCTGAAAGCCGTTGCCCTGGCCATGGGGGTTGCCGTTGCGGTCCTTTCGGCGATGGATCAGGTTGAAATCAAAGCGGCTATTGGCATGTTGGGGATCGGTGTCGCCTGCCTGGCCGCGGTACAGCTGTCAAAAACAGAAAAATAGCCCCCAAATGACCGGCTTCTCCGCCCATAGAGTAAAAAAGCAAGACAGGCCCTTGGAGGATCCTGTCTTGCCCTTCGTTTCTTTATCATGCCTTTTTATGGACCGGGGATCTCACCCACTGTCCCATTTTCGAAGGTAAAGCCCTGATTGCGGCTGTCCTTCGTCCCACAGACCTGGTAACGTCCGCCGGTGTATTCCTCAATCACCCTTTGCCAAAATCGGCCGGCAGGAAGGTTATTCTTCCAGTGACAAACCTCCCAGAGGCCCCGATGCCGGTCGAACAGTTGTATAGCGGCTTTTTTGCCAACGCCCTTTCTTCGATACTTGAAAAGGATAAAAAATTCGCCGACGCACCGCGCGTTCTCTTCCTTTCGATAATCGCAGTGGGGGCAAATTAGGGCAAAACCCGTGATTTTCCCATCCACCCGGATCAAATAGGGAAACCGTCCTTGTTCGTTCCAATAATCGTCTATATGGCGGTAGCCGTAGCAGCCGTATTCATTGATGTCCTCAAGGCTAAACTGGGAAAATTCGTACATATACAACTCCATCAGCCGCTCCAGCAATATTTTTTCCTCTATCCCCATGAGATGCAGCGTTACTTCCATCTTTCTTTTCCTCCTTTTTCGGTTTGCCGCCTTTTAACAGGATCTCTCCCATGCAGGCCGTATGGCGCACCGGCCATGCCCATAGGGCGGCCATAGAAATCTTGGTATAATTGGCGATTTCGCCGGTTGCCGCCATGGGCGGTGAGGCGAACGCCTTTTGAATCTTGTATAATGGCCACTTTGTTGACATTATACCATATCCAAACAAAAATTTCCGCACCGGCTTTTTTATAAATCGGATACAAAAAAGCACAGAGGGGGTCAATGCCCTCTGTGCTTTTGTCTGCGCTTTTCCTGTCTTTTGGAAAACTTTCGCTCCTTTAAATCGAAGCGCCGCGCGCGGGAATGGTTCCCTTTTTCCTGCTTGTCCTGCTCTCGCTGCCGCTTTAGCGCCTGCTGCGCCTTAGTGCCGATGGCAACCGGCTGTACCTGCTGCCGGATTGTGCGCTGCATTCGTTTTGGATTTGCCCGGCGCTGCGGCGGCGGTGCCTCGTCCGATGGACTGAACCGAAGCCGGCCCCAGTTTTGCAGCAAAAACGCCAGTACCTCATAATCTCGGGGCTGGGCGCCAAAGGTGACTTTGCAAACCTCATACCGCCGGCCCTCCTGCCGCTCGTACAGGCCAATCCAAAAAGGCTCCTCGAACAGGACGGTGAATTTGGATAAAACGCTCTCCATTCCAATTCCTCCTTTTTAGGGTGATTGCCTGCAAGGAACGGACAACCAAAGGAGGCAGGTTACTGGCGGGGCGGGCCCGCTCCCGGACTACCGACCGGGACGTGTTTTTATCCTTGCGTTTTGATTATAGCATAATCGGGGCCCGGCAGGCCAGTTTTTTGTCTTTTCCGGCCAATTGAAAAGCGCCAAAACCCAGAGAAATCCGGCGATCTACCAGTCGAAGGCCGCCGGGACCTGTCCTAAATAAGGCCCAGCCACTGCAAAACCGGTTCCAGCTGCCGGGAGACCGGCTCCATAATCTGCCGGGCCAGCCGGTACAACGGCGGCTGCGGCGTGTATCCGGAACGGGTGGTATTGTACTCCGCCACCAGAAAAAATACCGCCGCCGAAAACAGCAGCAAAACCAGAAAGAAACTCATCCAAAACACCCGTTTCTGCGCCTTTTTCTGCATGGCTTCCTCCTAAAATCCGGCGGTTTTTCCGCCCTGTTTTTTCGTCCGTCAGCCCCGGATAAAGCATCCTCCATCCCGTGGCAAAAGGCGGTTTTGTGCATCCTGTACCCGGATGCCCTCTCATTCTCCGGCGGTGGACAAAAGCGTTTGGGCCATAGCGCGGCCCATGTATTGGGCGGCGCGGGCGGTTTCCTCCAGCGTATTGCCGTGAGATCCGAATTCGATGAGCAGCGAGCCGCCGGTCAGGTCCATATTGTATTTGCGGTAGCAGAAGAACACCGGCCGGGTCAGGCCGGGATAGAGGGTCTCCGCCGTTGTTTGCAGCGCGGCGGCCCACCGAAGGTTGCGGTCCCATTGGGGCATGTTCATGGTGCCGTCGTCACACCCGCAGATAATCATGACCTGAGCGGTCTTTTCCCCCTCGATCATCGCCACCGGCTTAATCAGGTTGCCGGCCGGGCTTTCCACCGCGTCCCGGTGAACGTCGATGACCACCTTGATCGAAGGATACTCTTCCAGCCATTTGCGGATGGTGGCGGCGCTTCGCTCGTAAGAGCCGTTGTAGGATGGGTAATCGTGCTGGGTGCTGTCGTGAATCACCCCGATTCCCGCCTCTTCCAGCTGTCGGGTGATAATATCCCCCAAATACACCACATTTTTGCTGTTGTCGGTGCTGCGCCAGGTATAGGAGGTATCGCAGAAATCCCGGTCAAAGGGCTCGAAGCTTTCGGTGGCGTGGGTATGCATAATCAGTACCTGGGGCTGGCCGCCGGACTCCAGCTTCAGTTCCAGCGGCTGGGCCAGAATCGCAGCCACCTGCTGGTTGGAAAGGCTGGTCGAATTTTTAATATACCCAGCGGTCAGCGGAATATACAAAGAACCCTGGTCCGCCGTAAACGTTTTTTCGGTGATGGTCCCCCGGTTCTGGGGCGCGATGGTTTCTATGGAGGGGGATTCGGGCGTTTGGGGGATGGCGGCGTCCGCCTCCGGCCGGGACTCGGCCTGGCTTTGCTGTTTTGGTGGCTCTTCTGCCGGGACCGAGTTTTCCGGCCGCACAGTGATCGTCTCTTCCGGTTGGGAAACAGGCTCGTCCTGCACCAGCTGTTCGGCAAAGCGCTCCCGCAGATACGAGATCCCCCCTTCCGGCATCTGCAGCATGGCGGACGCGGCAGCGGCTTTTCCCAGAAAGCTGCCCAGGGCGGTGCTTAAAATCGGAAAAGCCGCCAGGGATCCCGCCAAAACCGCAAAGGCCGCCGCCAATCCCAACAGGCGGCGAAAATCCCCTGTGCGTCTCACCAAAAACCCCTCCCCCTTTTGCTTTTCGCAGCTTCGCTCGGTCTGCCCGGCGGATTCTATACAGCAGGCTACCAAAAGCATATGAAAAACCGCCCGCGGATATGCGGACGGTTTTTGCTTCGGAGTTGATGACATGCGCGGCGGAATAGGGGCGCAAAAGCGCTTCTTTCGTCAAAGCAGGATGGCTTCTCGTGGATAAAAATCCTATGGGTACCAGAAAAGTCCCTGGTTGGAAGCCTGAATCGTCGCGCCCTTTGGCACGGATTTTGCCACGAGAAAAACATCCATATAATCCGGCGCCGGAGAAAGAAGCCCCATAAAGGCCGAGACGATATACACGCTCATCAGCGGTTTTTGTCCGGCGGGGCAAAGGAGAAAAACCGCCAGCGCCAGTATACCGGGGACGGCCGGGGCCAGACTCATCAGGATAAACCTTCTTTTGCTGATGGGATAAAAGCAGACCGCGTAGGCCCTTAGGCGTTTTAAGCACAAGCCGATATACACGACCGCCTCCCGTGGATAGCAAATTCCATGGAGCCATTCGTGCAGCGGCATCGCGACCAGAAAGCCGACCAAAAATGCCAGCGGCGCATACCAGGGATCGAAGAGGAAGGTCCCGGCCAGTCGCGCTTTTACAAACACGGCGGCAAAACAGAGAATCCCCGGCAAAATCATATAAGGCGTCGACCCCCGGACCGGGTCCGCCGGCCGCTGTAGCAACTTCGCGTTTTTGGGCAAAGGGAGTTCCGGAAAGCTTTTTTCCCAGTCGCCGTTGCCCTCCCATTGAATTTTTGGCATTGTCCCACCCCTTTTATCCTCTGCCGTTTTTTCCCACGCCTTTACAGCAGCGCGGCCAGCGTTTCTTTGGCCAGGGCAATCTGCCTTTTTACCTCTTCCGGCGCGGGGCCGCCGGCGGATTTTCGCTCCTTTACGCAGGTATCCAGCGAGATGGCCTGGTAAACATCCTCTTCGAACAACGAGGAATGCTCTTTAAGCGTTGCAAGCGAAAGATCCTCTAAAACCATCCCCTCTTTGATGCAGTAGGCCACCAGCTGCCCGGAAACCTGATGCGCGTCGCGGAAGGGCAGGCCCTTTTTGACCAGATAATCCGCCAGATCGGTGGCGTTGATAAAGCCCTGGGCCGCCGCACGGCGCATATTTTCCGTAAGCACCCGGGCGCTCTTGAGCATGGGGATAAAGGTGGAAACACACAGTTTTACCGTGTCCACCGCGTCGAACAGCGCTTCCTTATCCTCCTGCATGTCCTTATTATAGGCCAGAGGCAGGCCCTTCATCATGGTCAAAAGGGTGGTCAGATCGCCATAGACCCGGCCGGTTTTTCCCCGGATCAATTCTGTGATGTCCGGATTCTTTTTCTGCGGCATAATCGAAGAGCCGGTGGAAAAGGCGTCGTCCAGTTCCATAAACCGAAATTCCCAGCTGCACCAGAGGATGACCTCCTCGGAAAAACGGGACAGGTGCATCATGAAAATGGAAAGAGCGCTGGCCAATTCCAGGGCGTAGTCCCGGTCGGACACGCCGTCGATGCTGTTTTGGGAAATGCCGGTAAAGCCCAGAAGCTGAGCGGTCATTTGCCGGTCGATGGGATAGGTCGTGCCGAAAGCGGCGCCGCTACCCAAAGGCATGGTGTCCAACAGGCGCTTGTCGCAGTCCTGCATGCGCTGAATATCCCGCAAAAACATCTGGACATAGGCCATCAGGTGGTGGGCGAAGGTAGTGGGCTGCCCCCTTTGCAGATGGGTGTAGCCCGGCATCACCGTTTCGGTGTGGGCCTGCGCCTTTTCTAAAAGCGTCTCGATCAACTCCCGGCACAGCGAGAGAAGCCGGCCGATTTCGTCGTGGAAATACAGCTTCATGTCCAGCGCTACCTGGTCGTTGCGGCTGCGGGCGGTGTGCAGACGTTTGCCTGCGTCGCCGATGCGGGCGGTCAGCTCCGCCTCCACAAACATATGGATATCCTCGGCGGCGGGGTCAAAGGCCAGCTTTCCGCTTTCGATGTCCCCTAAAATCCCGTTCAAGCCCGCCGTAATCGCCTTTTGATCCTCCTGGGAGAGGATGCCCTGCCGGGCCAGCATCGCAGCGTGGGCGATGCTGCCTTTGATATCCTGGGCATACATCCGGTTGTCAAAAGAGATAGACGAATTAAAATCGTTGACCTGCTTATCGAGCTCCTTGGAAAATCTTCCGGACCAAAGCACCATTGTAAAATTCCTCCTAAACGGTCATTTTCGCACATAGGCAAGGCGCGCTTGGGACAAAGCGCGCCTTGTCATTCCTATTCTACCACGAATCACAGAGATTTGCCTAGTGTTTCATCCAACATGGCCTTTACCTTAATCGGCAGGCCGAACAGGTTGATAAAGCCTTGAGAATCCATCTGATCGTAAACGTCGTCTTCACCGAAGGTTGCGATCTGCTCGGAATACAGCGAGTAGGGGCTGGTCATGCCGGCGGGGATGATGTTGCCTTTGTAAAGTTTCAGCTTCACCTGGCCGGTGACCGTTTGCTGGGTGGTGCTAACAAAAGCGCTGAGCGCCTCCCGTAAGGGGGTGAACCACTGGCCGTAGTAGACCAACTCGGCGAACTTGAGCGCCACCTGCTGTTTATAATGCTGGGTGTCCCGGTCCAGACAAAGGGTTTCCAAAAGGTCGTGGGCGGCATAGAGGATGGTTCCGCCGGGTGTTTCGTACACCCCCCTGGACTTCATGCCTACCAGACGGTTTTCCACCATGTCGATTAGTCCGATGCCGTTGGCTCCCCCGATTTTGTTCAGCTCGGTAATGATCTGAAGCGCGGTCATTTTCTGGCCGTTCAGCGCCGTGGGAACGCCTTTTTCGAAAGTCAATGTCACATAAGCGGGCTGATCCGGCGCTTTTTCGGGGGACACACCCATCTCCAGAATCTTGTCGTAGTCCGGCTCGTTGGCCGGATCCTCCAGATCCAGCCCCTCGTGGGACAGATGCCAGAGGTTTTTATCCTTGGAATAGCTGGTCTGGCGGCTGACATTTAAAGGAATCCCCTTTTTCTTGGCGTAGTCGATTTCATCGTCCCGGCTCTTCATCTCCCAGGTCCGCCAGGGGGCGATAATGGGCATATTGGGCGCAAAGGCCTTGATGGCCAACTCGAACCGGACCTGATCGTTTCCCTTTCCGGTGCAGCCGTGGGCGATGGCGTCGGCTTTTTCCTTTTTGGCGATTTCCACAATTTTTTTGGCGATAATCGGCCGCGCAAAAGAGGTTCCCAAAAGGTACTTGCTTTCGTATATCGCGCCCGCCTGCATGGTGGGAATAATATAGTCGTTTACAAACTCCTCTTTCATGTCCAGAATATACAGCTTGGAAGCGCCGGTTTTCACCGCCTTATCCTCCAGGCCCGAAAGTTCCGCGCCCTGGCCCACGTCCGCCGCTACGGCCACTACCTCGCAGCCCTCATAATGCTCTTTCAGCCATGGAATGATCACCGAGGTATCCAATCCCCCGGAATACGCCAGCACAATCTTTTTATATTGGGTCATCTTCCATTTCTCCTTTTCGTTTTTCTTTTAGCAAACCGTCGATTCTTTTTTTATAATTATACATATATTCTGTATAAAATCAAGGTTTTCCTGCAAAAATATTCAATTCATCTGATGATTTGTGAATTTTTATTGCTTTTCTCTTTGTGACCGGCGCGGTTTTGTGTAAATTTACGTCGGCGACAGGCCCGCTGCGACAAAAAAGGACGGGGAAAAATCCCCGTCCTTTAGACTTGTCTATTCTATCATTGTTCTTTTTGAAAGGCAATCCGCTCGGAGCCGTCCGCCAGATGGATGATCCCGCAGCGCTGGTAGCCGTTTTTGGCCAGGGCCTTCTGCATGGGAAGATTGTCCCGATGGGTATCAATGCGGATATTCCTCCACTGGGAAAAGCACCAGGCCAGGCAAAAAGAGGCGACTCCCCGGGTTCCGGCGGCCGCGGTGATCCGGTGTACGACCCCATAGGGCCGGTCGTTGAGCCACTGTCCGTTTTCGATCCGGCGGTAGGCCGGCTCCTCGCCGACGGTAAAAAAGAAGGTGCCGACGATCCGGTCTTCATCGATGCAGACATAGCTGCCGCCGGCGGCCATGTCCTGTTCCAACTGCTGGCGGCCCGGATAGCCCTTCACCCACTGGTTGGGGTTGCCGTTCTGGGCCATAAACCGCCGGGCGTCCTCGTAAAGGGCCAGCAGAACGTCCATATCCTCCGGCCTGGTGTGCCTGATCTGCATGATGAAAACCTCCTAATCTGTCAAATTATCCGACGTTAATCTGCCCTTCGGGCATTACCTGTTTTTTGTTGACCTTTCTGGCGCCTGCTGCCAGCGACATCAAAAAAGCCACCGGACCGATGCGGCCTACGAACATGGTGACGATCAACAAAAGCCGGGAGGGCAGGTTGGCGATGCCGGTAATCCCCGCAGAAAGCCCCACGGTGGCAAAGGCGGAGGTGGATTCAAACAGAGCGTCCACGGCGGAAACGGTTGAGCCGCTGTGGGTGGTGTAGACGATCACCCCGCTGACCAGCAAAATCACCAGAAAGCCGGTCAGCACCACTGTCAGCGCCCGATTGACCGTCTGCCGCTTGATTTTGCGCTTCATAATCACCGTATCCTCGTAGCCTCGGGCCACCGAAACGGCGGTCATCGCCACTACCACCACGGTGGTCACCTTGATGCCGCCGCCGGTGGAGCCGGGCGCCGCGCCGATGAACATCAGGCCGATGGACAAAAACTTGGTGACCTCACCCATCGAGGCGAAATCGACGCTGTTAAAGCCGGCGGTTCGGGTGGAAACCGATTGGAAAAAGGCGGCGTTAAGCTTCTGCCAAAAGGGCAGTCCGCCTAAAGTGGCGGGATTGTTCCACTCCAGGGCGGCGAATCCAACGGTTCCGGCCAGCAGCAGACAGGCGGTGGAGAGAAGGACCACCCGGCTGTGGAGGCTGAGTTTTTTCTTTTTGCGCCAGCCCAGCAGGTCAAACAGCACCATAAAACCCAATCCGCCGATGATGACCAGGGCCGCCGCCACCAAAAGCACATAGCTGCCGTTATAGTGGGTCAAAGAGGAATAAGCCCCTTCCCGGCCCAGCAGGTCAAAGCCCGCGTTGCAGAAAGCGGAAATAGAGGTGAACACCGAGATAAAAATCCCCTCCCGCCCATACCTGGGGACAAATGCGGGCAGAAAAAGGAGCGCACCGATTCCCTCCACCGCCAGGGAAATGCCCACGATCCCCCGAAGCAGCCGGGGCGTATCCTCAAAATTGCTGGCGCTGGTGGATTCCTGGGCCAGCTGAAGGTTCCGAAGGCCCAGCCGCCGACGGATCAGCAGGTTAAAAAACAGGGTCAGCGTAACCAACCCCAGGCCGCCGATCTGGATCAGCGCCAGAATGACCCCCTGGCCCAAAAAGGTCCAGTGGGTATAGGTATCCACCACCACCAACCCGGTCACACAGGTGGCGGAGGTGGCGGTAAAAAGTGCGTCGAAAAAAGGGGTGACTCTGCCGCTTTTGGCACAGGCCGGCAGCATTAAAATAAGCGTGCCGGTCAGAATCACCCCTAAAAAGCTGCCGGCAATCACCCGCGCGGGGCTGGTGGACAAAGAAAACTGCTTTTTTGGCATACACCAAGACGTCCTTTCTTTTTGTAAGCGTCTATTTCTTCGGCTGTAAAATCTTTTTTGCCTTGCTGATCAGGTTTTTGTCGTTGCGGAAAGTGACCCAGGAATGGGCCTGCTCCAGAGGAATCCAGCGGGTTTCGTCGATCTCCTCCTCCTGCCGGACGACCCGGTCGCTTTTGGCATGGCCCAAAAAGTAAACCACCTGTTTTTTCACATTGGGCTTGGGATAATATTCTACGCTATGGCGAAAGTCCCCCTCCAGATCAATGTCCAGCCCGGTTTCCTCCTTTACCTCCCGAAGGGCGGTCTGTATCTCATTTTCCCCTTCTTCCATGTGCCCTTTGGGGAAGGACCAGTGGGCGCCGTGCCGGTGCTTGATAAACAAAAGCTCTTTCTGGCCGTTTGGCATTATGCGGTAGACCAGCGCACCGCAGGATTTTTCCCGCTTCACAGGAGAACCTCCTTTTTTGCTTTTATCCCGCCTGCTGTAAGCGAAAGCAGCAAGATCCAACAAATACAGCATACAAAACAGATTATAGCATATTTTAAACCGGATGGAAAGAAAAAACAGCTGCCGGCAGGCCGGGATTTTTCCATCCAAAAGGCGGGCGTTTTCTTTTGTATTGTATGAAGAACCGCCGCTTTCATGTATCCCTGCCTGCACCGCCGAAGGATCCCGGCCGGCTTTTTTCCTTTTTTGTCGAAAATACCATGACAGGGTTTCGCCTTCATGGTATAATAGCGACAGAGTCGCTATTATCCTTAGATCTTCATGGCCGCCTTACAGGCAAGGCCGATTCCATCACGATTCTGCCGCATTTTATAAGCCGTCTTTTGCGGCGGCTGCCAAAATAGAAGGAGGAAACAAGACCATGACTCCCTATCAAATGCCCTCTGCCGGGCCTCAGAATTCTTCCCCGCCCCCTGTGCCGCCGGTTTTCAACCCGGCCTATTTGCAGGAAAAACGTCGTTTACGGCAGACTTCCCTATTCTTTGGGATCGCCACTATCCTGTATTTTGCAGCCAGCGTAGTGATTTCAAACCTTTTAAATTTTCTAATTCAGCTGTCCTACCAATTTTTTCATCGGCCCCCCTTCGGCAACTCGGAAGTCATCTACTATCTTTCCAGCATTCTGGCCTACATCCTGACTTTTTCTATCGCTTACGGCGCCTATATGCTGCTTTTGCGGATGCCCTGGAAGGCGGCGGTTCCCTTCCGGCCGGTACCGGCCGGCAAGGTGCTGTTATGCATCCCTGTTACTTTTTCGATTTCGATTATTGGGTCGATATTCACCTCGATTTTGTCGATTCTCTTTACGCTGATCGGATATCAGCCGGTATCCAGCGACGTTTCGGTTCCGATGACGGTACCGGGAACGATTTTATATTTTATTATGCTAGCGGTGCTGCCGCCGATTTTTGAGGAAATTGCCTTCCGGGGGATTCTTATGCAATCTCTGCGCCGGTTCGGCGACGGTTTTGCCCTGCTGGTTTCCTCCATTTTATTCGGCCTTTTCCACCTGAACATGATCCAAGCGCCCTACGCGTTTTTGCTGGGTCTTTGGCTGGGCTATCTGGTTCTGCGCACCGGTTCGCTTCGGATCTCTATGGTGCTGCACGCCTGCATTAACTTTTCCGCCGGCGTTATGAGTATTCTTACGGCCACCTTCTCTGAACAGGCCCTTATTGTCATCTCGCTTGTCTATCTGATTTTCTGGATTTTTACCGGCGTTGGGTCGCTATTGTTTTTGATTCTGCGAAACCGCGGTTCTTTGGGACTGTACCCCGCCCAAACCTGGATGCACTTAGGGAAAAAACTTGGCGTATTCTTTTCCTCTGTTCCGATGATCATCGGGATGCTGCTGCTTTTCTATTTCCTTCTCCAGAACTTTGTGAGGGTTTCATGAAGCGGGAATCCATCCACGAAAGGTATATGCGTCTTGCGCTGGAAGAGGCAAAGGCCGCGGCCCAATCAGGCGAAATCCCGGTGGGCGCGGTGCTCGTCCGGCAGGGAGAGGTGCTGGGGAAAGGGCATAATCTGCGCCAGGCCAGCCACAGCGCCACAGCCCACGCGGAGATTTTGGCTATTGAGGCGGCCTGCCGGCGCTGCGGCGACTGGCGGCTGGACGGGTGCGATTTATATGTAACGCTGGAGCCCTGCGCCATGTGCGCCGGCGCCATCATCAACAGCCGAATCAGCCGGGTGTTTTACGGTGCGCCCGATCCGAGGGAAGGCGCTGTCTGCGGCATGCTGCGGCTGTTCGATCTGCCTTACGGCTGCCGCCCGGACTATGAGGGCGGCGTTCTGGCCGCAGAATGCAAGGCCTTGCTGGACGCGTTTTTTGCCCGGCAAAGAAAACGGGGATGATGTTCCTTTGGCCTGTGCCAAAAACCGCAGCCAATTCAGTGGTATATTTTGGAAGACTTTTTGCATTTTTGTCCCGGAAAAGGAAAGTTGTTCATAATTTGTTCACCATTATTTTCTTGGTTATGCTATAATAAATCTCAGGAAACTGTATTGTACTGTTTCCGGTCAATCCCCCCTCCTTTATCATCAATTCTTCTTTTTTCATCTGTCCGCAGGCCCGTTGCCTGCGATTTTTTTTGCCCAAATTTCCACTTTCTCCACCGCGATTTCCACCGTTCTTTTCCCTGATTGGTGGGGAAAAGAGCCTATTTTTGCATTTTTCCCGGCTTTTTCGTGGAAAACATCCGGTCTGTTTTTGTGAATTGTTGAAAACAATGTGAAAAATGTGGAAACTCAGAATGATTTATCAAAGTATTACGGAATGTAAAATCCCGTCCTTTTTCTTCCAAAAAAGGGCGGGATTTTTGCGGTCCGGCGAAAAATCGATCAAAAATAACAGCAGAATTCTCCGGAAAAAGGGGCGGAGGAAAGTGTATCCGGATAGAAAAAAACAGCCGAATATTGTTCACAGTTTTGTAAATATTCTAAAAGCGCCAGTAGCTGCTGGGGAGAATCGGTGGCGATAAAAAAGCTGACGGAGTTATAGGAAAACAGGATCTTCTCCACCTGTACCTGCTGCGGCAGATGCTGAATCAGCTTCCATAAGCCCGCCGGGTCGTAATTGGGAAAAAAGTCAAAGGCGATGGCGCTGTCTAAAAAAGCGATGGAATAATCATAGAAAATCCGGTAGGTCCTTTTTTCAAACAGCAGCTGATTGGCAGAGCGGATCTCCTGGCCGGTTTGCAAAATCATCTCTTTGGCCTTGGGGCCGCCCTGACTGGTCAGAAGCGCGTTGGCGCAGACGCCGCCGCCCCAGATGATCGCCAGCGCCAGTACCGGCGGAAAAAAAACGCGGGCCCATCTCTTTCCAAGTTTTCTGACACGCACAAGACTTCCCCCTTTCTCCTTTTGCTATTTTACAGATTGCCGGTTTCGTACATGCAGACCGAAAGCGCCGCCAACGGCGCTGTTTCACAACGAAGAATCCGGCGGCCTAAGCTGACAGCGCAGGCCCCCAGCCGCTGGACGTCGGCCGCCTCCTGCGGGGAGAATCCCCCTTCGGCGCCTACAAATAGACCGATTTCCCGCGCGGGTGTGGCCAGCGCCTCCCGAAAAGGGACACCTCCCTTCTCGTACAAAAACAGGCCCTTTTCCATCTGCCCCAGTTCTTCGGCAGCGGCCGAAAAACGCAATAGCGGGCGCACCGCAGGAATCCGGCCGCGGCCGCACTGCTTGGCGGCCTCGGCGGCGATTTTCTGCCAGCGGTCTCTTTTTTTCTCCATTGTTTTTTCGTCCGGCCGGGAAATACACCGTTCGGTGAGCACCGGAACAATCTCCCCGACTCCTAACTCTACCGCCTTCTGCACAATCCATTCCATCTTATCGGCCTTGGGCAGCGCCTGATACAGCCGCACAAAGACCGACGGCTCTGTTTTGCAGGGCTGGCGGGACAGGATCCGCACCGTCACGGTCTGGCTGTCGATCTGACACAAGACACCAGAATAATCCATGCCCGTTCCGTCGCAGAGAGTCAACGTCTCTCCCGGCGCCATGCGCAAAGAACGGCTGATGTGGCGGGCGTCCTCCCCCGAAAAAGTTACAAACTCCCCGGACGGGGGAGCGATATAAAATCTGGGCATTCCTATTCCCCCAACCGGCAGCGCAGCGCCACCCAGCCACCCTCTTCCCGCCGGTCGGTGACAACAAGGCCGCTTTTCTGTATGGCCTTTTCTACCTCCACCGACCGCTCGTCGATGATACCGGAGGCCAAAAACACCCCGTCAGGCTTTAAAAAGGCGGGAATGGACGGGCACAGGCGGATAATGACATCCGCAACAATATTGGCGCAGACTACATCAAACTGTCCGCTGATTTTTTCGGTCAGGTCCCCCTGGATAAAGCGGGTCTGGTCGGACACGTCGTTTAAAGCGGCGTTCTCCCCGGCGATTTTGGCGGCCAGTTCGTCAATGTCCACCCCGACGGCGCTTTTCGCGCCCAAAAGCACCGAGCAGACAGCCAGAATCCCGCTGCCGCAGCCTACGTCCAGCATGGCACAGCCAGGGGTTACCGACTCTTCTAAAAGTTCCATGCACAGCCGGGTGGTGGCGTGGGCGCCGGTGCCGAAAGCCATTCCCGGGTCCAGCTTTAGGATGACGTCGTCCGGTTTCTTTTGATAGGTCTCCCAGCAGGGGACGACCACCAGCCGCCGGCCCACCCGCATCGGCTTATAATACTGCTTCCAGTTGTTCTCCCAGTCCTCCTCCAAAAGGCTGCCGCAGGAAATTTCCAGCCGGCCCATCCGCCCTTCACTGTCCTCCGCCTTCTGCTGGGCGACCATTGCGCGGACCGCCGCCAGCATCTCGCCGCCCTGGATGTTTTTGGGCAGATAGACGATAACACGGGTTTCCGCGTCCTTTAAAGCCATCAGGCTGTCGTCCACATAATCCCAGTGAGGAGTAGTCTCTTCTAAAAATTCCCGAAAGTCCCGGGGATCCTCTATCGCAAAACCGCTGATCCCCAACTCCAGCAGCTTTCCGCACAAAAGTTCCACCCCCTCGCTGGAGGTGTAGATGGAAGCCTCGGTCCATTCCATATTCGATACCGCCTTTCCGTTTTTCCATATGCTTTATTATACACAAAACACCGCGCCGGGTAAAGGGGAAGGCAGGATCGGCTTTTTTCAAGCGCTACGGACCCGAAATGCAAGCAACTTTCAAAAATGCATTTGTATTTTCTGCTTGCTTTTTATAAAAGTTCCTGGTAGACTAAAATTATTCTATATAGAATTATTCTAATTAGATGGATGTGACAAGTTGGAAACAAAAGGCGGATTTTACATCACACAAATCAAACAGCTTCAGGAGCGAATTTTTGAAAGGCTATTATTAAAAAACGGCATTGAAATAAGCGGGGGGCAAGGAAGAATCCTGTTTGTTTTATGGAAAACAGATCGCCTTACCATCAGCGAAATCAGCCAAAAAACCTCGCTGGCGAAAAATACGGTGTCCGTTGTAATCGATGGCATGGTCCGCAAAGGGATTGTGGAAAGGAGGATCAATCCTCAAAACCGCAGGCAGACCATTGTGTCGCTTACACAGTACGCAAAATCCCTACAGGCAAAATATGAGACTGTATCCCAGCAAATGAATGCGCTGTTTTATCAGGGATTTTCCGAAAAAGAGCAAAAAGAATTTGAGCAGTATCTTGCCCGGATACTGAAAACCTTGTCAGAGTATCTATGAAATACATTTTTAACGAGGAGGATTTTTTCTATGAAAACAAAAGAAAATATGGTCGAATGGATCAAAAAACAAAAAACGGCTTTTATCGGTTCTGTCGACGAAGATGGTTTTCCGAACATAAAGGCCGTGTTTTCTCCAGGCAAAATCGAGGGGGACTCTTTTTATTTTTCCACCAATACGTCTTCTCTGCGGGCGCAACAGTTTTTAAAAAAACCAAAGGCAAGTCTCTATTTTTATCGCAGAGATCGCTTTAAGTATGAGGGTCTTATGCTCGTCGGCACAGTGGAGATCCTGCACGACATAAAAATAAAGGAAGAACTCTGGCATCCGGGGGATATCATCTATTATAAGCTGGGGGTAACCGATCCGGACTATTGTGTATTGAAATTTACGGCGACAAAGGGACGGTATTATTGTAATCTGAAAACCGAAAGCTTCCATCTCGCGGATCTAAAATAATCGGGTAATTGATTTTGTTAAAATCCAGCCGCAATCGAAAGAAGGCGGGGCGGTTTAGCCGTCGAAAATAAAGCCCCGTTCTTTTTACGCAAAGATTCTTTTACTTTTTTCGTATTCGGTTTATAATTGTCTATGATGCGAAACGAAAGGACTGAGAAGGAGGAAAAGTCATGCTTTGTTTTCTAAACGATTACTCCCAGGGCGCCCATGAAGAGATTCTAAGACGCCTGTCGGACATCAATCGGGAGCCGCAGGCGCCTTATGGGTCCGACCGGTACTGCGAAAGTGCCAGGGAAAAAATCCGCGCGGCCTGTCAGTCTCCCCAGGCAGATGTCTTTTTTCTGGTTGGCGGCACCCAGACCAACGCGACCGTTATCAACAGCCTGCTGCACCCTTACGAAGGGGTGCTTTCGGCGGATACCGGTCACATCGCCGCCCATGAGGCCGGCGCTATCGAGCACACCGGCCACAAGGTGCTGACGCTGCCCCACCGCCAGGGCAAAATCAGTGCCGAACAGCTAAAGGCGTATCTCAAGGCTTTTTACCAGGACGAAACCTATGATCATATGGTCATTCCCGGGATGGTGTACCTGTCCCACCCGACGGAATACGGAACCCTTTATACCAAGGGGGAGTTAGAGGACCTTTCCTCCGTCTGCCGGGAATATTCTCTTCGGCTGTATCTGGACGGAGCCCGGCTGGGCTACGGTCTGGTCAGCCCGGAAACCGACGTGACATTGCCGGTGCTCGCCCAATGCTGCGACGCGTTTTACATCGGCGGCACCAAGGTCGGCGCGCTGTTCGGCGAGGCGGTGGTTTTCCCCCAAAAAGCGCCGGCGCATTTTTTCACCCATGTCAAACAGCATGGGGCGCTGCTGGCCAAAGGGTGGCTTTTGGGCCTTCAGTTCGACACGCTGTTTACCGACCGGCTTTACTGGCGCATCGGCGAGCGCGCGATGGAGGCAGCCCAAAAGCTGGTCCGCGTTTTTGAGCAAAAGCAGTACCTCTTCTACCTGAAGTCCCCCACCAATCAGCAGTTTGTCATCCTGGAAAACGGTCAGATGGAAAAGCTGGCGCAAAAGGTATCCTTCAGCGTCTGGGCGCCGCAGGACGAAAACCACACGATTGTCCGCTTTGTCACCAGCTGGGCCACCCGTCCGGAGGATGTCGAGGCGCTGGGGCAGCTATTATAAAGCTTTGGCAGGATGAAAAAAAGCGGCTTTTTTCTTTTGTTCCGGCATCGCTATTCCCTGACAAACGCCTTGTCCTTGGCGGGGATTGCCGTTTCGTCCGGCACATACCGCTCAACTTTCATATGCAGATCGTACTTTTCCCGCAGCGCGGCGATTTTCCCCATCATCGGCGAGGCGTGGTGGACATCGATTGCCTGCTGGTCCCGCCAGACATCCATCAAAAGCACCGTCTCCTTGTCATCCATGGGAAAAAAGTATTCGTACCGCAGGTTTCCCTCTTCTGCGCGAATCTGACGGACCACCCCGCTGGAGATCATCTCTTCCGCGAATTTTCTGGCGCGGCCGCCGGTTCCGCTGTAATAAATATGCACCATAACCGCCATAAAATCCTCTCCTTAAAAAAACTTTCTTTGCTTTGTATAACTTTCCTTGATTCTATCACAAATACCGGGACGCTTCCATCTTTTTTCGGGGATCGTAAGGCTTATCGCCTCTTGCGTCCCAAGAGCAAAACGGGTACAATAAAAAACGCCCCGACCGTCCGGCGTGAAACCGGCGGAATCCACCCGGGACAGTCAGTCGCAAGAACCTGACTATAAAGAAAAACTACGGGAGGAAAATGAAAATGAAATCATTAAACGGAAGAGCCATCGCCATCTCGGCGATGATCGCCGCTGTCTACACCGCCGTGAGTCTGGCTTTGTCGCTGGCCTCCTTTGGAGCGGTGCAGCTTCGTGTGGCGGAATGTCTAACCCTTTTGCCGGTGCTGTCCCCTCTGGGTATTTACGGCGTGAGCGTCGGCTGTCTGTTAACCAACCTGGTCGGCGCGGCTATGGGCCTTACCATGCCGGTGGATATCCTGTTTGGCACGCTTGCCACCCTCATTGCCGCCATACTGACCTGGCTTTTGCGCGATATACGGATTAAGAAACTGGCGATTGCGTCGGCGCTGCCGCCGATTTTCATCAATGGGCTGGTCATCGGCCTGGAGTTGACCTGGCTTTCCGGCAGCTTTCAGTGGGATGTATTCTGGACCTGCGCGGTGTCGGTGACGCTGGGGCAGGTGATTCCCTGTCTGATCCTGGGGGTTTTGCTGGTATGGGTTTTGGAGCAAAAGGGCCTTGACAAAAGACTCTTCGGGCAAAAATAAAGACAAAATAACGGTTCGCTTTGGTGGAGGCGCTGCCGCTTGGGCTTTGCCCTTTAAAACTGCAAAAAAGGCTTTGGGAAAATCCCAAAGCCTTTTTCTTCGCGTTTTTTATTCGCCCATAACGGTGATGTAAACCTTGCGGCGCTGAATGCCGTCAAACTCCCCAAAGTACACATCCTGCGCGTTGCCGCACACCACATGCCCGTCTACGATCGGGAATACCGCGTGGTTGCCGCAGATCATCGACTTTAGGTGCCCCGGCGCGTTGCAACCGATGGCCCCATACGACGGCAGAAAGTGGTTGTGGTTATAAGACGCAAAGGTCGGCACCAACTCTTCCAACTTCTGCTCGATGTCCACCTCCAGGCAAGCCAGGCTTTCGTTGACCAGAATTCCGGTGGTTGTGTGGGCCGTGATCGCGTAGACCACCCCGTTTTTTACCCCGGACTCTTCCACCGCTTTTAAAATATCCTTGGTTATCCGGATCAGTTCAAACTCTTTTT
>CAJTQM010000009.1 GCA_910578255.1 uncultured Oscillospiraceae bacterium | reverse complement strand
TCGTAGGTTCGAGCCCTACTTGGGGAGCCATTTCCTGAAAAAGGAGCAGGTGCAAGTTTATCACCTGCTCCTTTTTCTTTGATTATCGTTTGGAGAGTTTACTTGATGGACAAAAACTGCCCCCTCCCAGTTGTGGCTTGTGGAAAATTGTAATGCACAAAGGAGGGGCACTCTATATGAAAAATAAAAAATGGCTGATTTGTGCTTTGACAGTGTGTATAATTGCGCATTGTGGTTTGGCGGAGTTGTTCCAAAGCAGATTGCAAAAATCTATGGAACAAGCTATGTAAAGGAGCATTTCACAGAAATGCGGCTAGTGTGTACGGAAATAGAGTGGGCGGATGCCTATGGGGACTATCTCATTGCATTTGAAGGAGAAAGCGGGAAAGTTTATCGTTGTGTAATAGGTCCCCGCTATTTTCCGGTTTTGCTTGGACAGGGACTTTTGGCCATTGAAAAGGATTATGCAGAGTATGAGCAATAAAAAGATCCCACTCTCATATTGAAAAAAAGTTTTTTGAGGTGATAGAATGTCTGAAGATTTTTTGGAATTGAAAGCGTGGCTGGAAGAGACCAGAGACACTCCTTTAGAGAGAATGGATTCTTTTTTCGATGCCCGTATCGAGGATTACGAAGAACACATGTCCCCCTGGAAGGCGCATTATTCCTGGATGGCCCGGCTGCTGCCCGCCGAGATTCAGTCGCTTTTTGACATTGGATGCGGAACCGGCCTGGAGTTGGACCAAATTTTTGCCCGATTTCCTTCCCTTACGGTGACCGGAATTGATTTGTCCCATGAGATGCTGGCAAAGCTTTCGCAAAAACATGCGGGGCGCTCTTTGAATCTGATTTGTGCCGACTATTTTACCTACGATTTCCCCGAGGAAGCCTTCGACTGCGCTGTGGCTTTCGAGACCCTCCATCACTTTACTGCGGACCGAAAGCGGCAGCTTTTTTCCAAAGTATACCGGTGCCTGCGGCCCGGCGGCGTCTTTTTGGAATGCGATTATATTGCCACAACCCAGGAAATTGAGGACCTTCTCTTTGCCGAATGCCGCCGCAGAAGGGATCGGGACGGGATTCCGCCGGAAAAATTTGTCCATTTTGATACGCCTCTGACGTTGGAACATGAGATGCAGGCGATCCGGGCAGGTGGGTTCAAAACAGCGGAATTGGTCGGATTTCTCGCCGGCGACGACCATACGGCCATGATCCGGGCGATCAAATAAGCCATAGAAAAAGTCCCTCAATCCGCCTGAGACTGAGGGACTTTTTATCGGTCGATTTTATTTATGTAACATGATGTCCACTATCGCCGCGTTGGCCGGCGCCATGCCCACATTGGCGATGTTGCCCAGGTTGGTGAACAGATCCTTTAGGTTATCGGCCAGAATGCCGTCGGCCGGCTTGGTGTTCATCCCGTTGAGGGCCATCATTGCCGACATAACCGATAGGCCGGTGGACAGACATACCTTACTGGCACACCCTTCCTTGGCGCCGTCGCAGATCATACCGGAAATACTGCCGAGCACGTTGCGCATGGTATCCAGCACCTGCTGGTCCGAGCCGCCCATCATATAAACGATGCCGGCAGAGGCGCTGAGCCCTGAGGCGACGCTGCAGGAGCACAGGCAGGACAGGGTACCGAGATAATGCTTCGCGTACAGGTTAATGGCCTGGGCAAAAGCGATGGCTCGCAGCATGGTTTCCTCCGGGATTCCCAGCTGCATGGCGGTGGAGGCGACGGTTAAAATCAGAGTGATTCCCTGATTGCCACTGCCGGTGGTGGTCATGACCGGCAGCTGCACACCGCTCATCCGCGCAAAGGAGGCGCAGGAAGTAACCCGCTGTACGTTTAAAAGAAGACTGTCTCCCATGTATCCTTTTTCCGAGAGGGTCTCCATGGATTTTCCCCAGGGAAGGGTCTCGCCCGCCTTGGAGATGGCCAGATTCATTTCGACCCCCTCTTTTAAAAATTGCAGCTGCTCTATCGGGACGGTGTCGGCAAAACGGCGGAAATCCGAAAGGGTATATTCCTCTAAACTGTCGTCTGCGAAATTCTGGGAGATATACGGTTCGAAAGGCGGATGATCAATGGAAACGATTCGGTCATGGTTGCCGTCGGTAATGACGCGGACGGCATCCTCCTCGCTTTCCAGCACCGTTTCTACATACAAGTTGGTGCGGGTATCGTCCATCTTTACCTCGATAAGCGGCAGCAGGTCCAACGCCTGCTGATGATGCGCCTCGGTGATGCTGCCCAGCACATCCATCCCCCGGGACGCGTCGCCTCCGGCGAGACCGACGGCAACGCACATGGCAACGCCTCGTTCCGGCACGCCGGGAATGCCAACGCCCATGGCGTTTTTCAAAAGGCAGATATCCATCTTTACCCGAACCGATTTGATTTTTCCCTTCAGATGATCCCGAGCAGTGGCCGCGTTCAGGGCAATGGCCACCGGTTCGGTGCAGCCTGTGGCGGGCACCACCACATCCTTAATTTTTTGCAGCAGGAAATCGTTCATAACGCTCAAAGTCCTTTCTCTTACATACCGTAAACCAGCCAAATGTGTCGGCAGAACGCAAACAGTCGAAAAAGGCCGGTTTATTTTATGGGCAACTATTTACAGCCATTATATCATAGATTTCAACAGAAAGCAAAAGAAATAAGCGAAAATAATTAGACAAAATGTATAGTTTGCGATTTTATAAAAAAGAAATAGGAGAAAGAAAAATTTTCTGGTATAATAACGTCAAAGCCGTTATTATACTAAGATTTCTATGGCCGCCCTATGGGCATGGCCTATTCTATCATGTCAGGCTTCGGCATCTCATGGTAGAATGACGATGAAGGGAATGTTCCGTCAATTTTTACAGCCGGATCAGAGGAAAGGAATCAGGATGGAAAAAAGAGAAATAAAAAATCAAATGCTGGAGAAAATCGAAGAGGCTATCGGATATTTAGAGGAACAGTACGGCGGCGGGCAGCTTTCTGCGGACGGACTGTTGTCCATGCTTTATATCCGCTATCAAAACGCCCGGTCGGTTTTGCAGGATCCCCAGGCAGGCTACAGCCACCTGCGGGGCGCGCTGCAGTTTTTGACCAGTGCCAACCGGGCGTATATCGGCTCCACCAGCGATTGGGAGGACCCGCTGCGCCGGCTGATAGCAGAGGTGGATCAATGGATTGACCTTTATTTAAAGGACGAAACGGATTAAAAAGCTTTTGGTTGGAGCGGGGGAAAAAGAAGGCAAACGCAAAAAGGAGCAGGTTTCCCTGCTCCTTTTTGCGTTTTGAGGTGTGTTTTTTGAGGAAGGTAGAGTTCGTACCCAAACGCTGCGGCTGCGTTTATCGGGTACAATCTTATTATACCCATTTGACAGGCGGAAGTGTTGTTTTGGAGTGAACAAAAAATAAACAATTTTGCCAATTCGTGTGAAGAAATCGTGACAAGGATTGTTAGACGTGTTTTCCACATGGTGTAAAAGGGGGAATATCACACTTTTTGGCGAAGGATTTTTTGTTAAAGGCAAAAAATCCGGCAGAGTTTAAACGTATGTTTGCAATTTTTCAAAAGATATGATATGATGAAAAAAACCGCCGCTTTCTGCCTTTTGAAAGGAGTCGTTTTCATGAACCAGCTAAATGACAAGGCCCGTAAAATCCTCGACTACATCACCCGAGAAATCAGCGACGGTGTTCCCCCCTCGGTCCGGGAAATCTGCGCCGCGCTACAGATTAAGTCCACCTCTACCGTTCATAAATACCTGAAAGAGTTGGAGGAGGAAGGGTATATTGTGCGGGAAGAAAATCTCAACCGGGCAATCCGCCTGCCGGGGGGCGGCGCGGTGAAGGTGCCTTTGCTGGGGACGGTAACGGCCGGTATGCCCATTTTGGCGGTGGAAGAAATTGAGGAGTATATCCCGTTTCAGACAAAATACGGGGACGGAAGCGATCTGTTCGCCCTGCATGTGCGGGGTGAAAGCATGATCAACGCCGGAATCCTTGACGGTGACGTGATTGTAGCCAGGCGGGAGAGTGCAGCGGACAACGGGGAAATTGTGGTGGCGCTGGTGGAGGACGAGGCCACGGTCAAACGCTTTTATAAGGAGAACGGCCATTACCGCTTACAGCCGGAAAACGATACGATGGATCCGATCATCGTGGATTCCTGCTCGATTTTGGGAAAGGTTATCGCCTGCCTGCGTTTTTATGAATAAAGCGCCTGGCTTTTAGTCGACGAAAAATCCAGCAGCCATTCAGCCAAAGGCGGATGGCTGTTTTTGTTGGGCAATTCTTATGGAAATGGAGAGGGTGTCCCTTTAAAATGTAAAGAAAAAGTGGAAAAACAATTTTTTTCGCATTTTTGTGGAAAAAGGGAGAAAAAAGTTTTATAATAAACTGTCAGTGTGAAAAGCGGTCTATGGATCAAAGACGGCTAAAGCAGGGCCGAAGGCCCCAAAAGAAATTTTTTGGCAAAGGAAAGAGGAACCGGTTTTGATTAGAAATGATTTGAGAAATATTGCGATTATCGCCCACGTCGACCACGGCAAAACCACCCTGGTGGACGAAATGCTCAAGCAGGGCGGCGTGTTCCGGGAAAATCAGGAGGTAGCCGACCGGGTGATGGACAACAACGACCTGGAGCGGGAGCGGGGCATTACCATCCTGGCAAAAAACACAGCGGCTTATTATAAAGATGTAAAGATCAATATTATCGACACCCCCGGCCACGCGGACTTTGGCGGCGAGGTGGAGCGGGTCCTCAAAATGGTGGACGGCGTTCTGCTTTTGGTCGACGCGTTTGAGGGTCCGATGCCCCAAACGCGGTTTGTGCTGCAAAAGGCGCTGGATCTGGGCCATCGGGTCATTGTGGTGGTCAACAAGATCGACCGGCCCGACGCACGCACCGATGAAATCGCCGACGAGGTGCTGGAACTTTTGTTGGATTTAGACGCGTCGGAGGAGCAGCTGGACAGTCCGGTGGTGTACTGCTCCGGCAGAGAAGGGGTGGCCAGCATGTCGCCCTATCAGCAGGGCAAGGATTTGCAGCCGCTTTTTGAAACCATCTTGGAATACATCCCCGCGCCCCGGGGCGAAGAGGATGCGCCGCTGCAAATGCTGGTTTCCTCGCTGGACTATAACGAATATGTGGGCCGGATCTGCATCGGCCGGATTGACCGCGGCTCCATCCGGGTAGGACAGGAGGTGGCGATTACCGACTATTACCAGAAGGACAAAACCGTCCGGGGGAAAATCGCCACCATGTTCCAGTTTGACGGGCTGAAAAGATCGCCGGTGGAAACGGCAAAGGTCGGGGACATTATCAGTATCTCGGGGCTTGAAGACATCACCATCGGTCACACCCTTACCGACGTAAACTGCCCCGAGCCGCTGCCCTTTGTGCGAATCTCTGAACCGACGGTGGAGATGACCTTTTCGGTCAACGACAGTCCCTTCGCGGGAAAGGAGGGAAAATTCGTCACCTCCCGGCACCTGCGGGACCGTTTGTACAAGGAACTTTTAAAGGATGTGTCCCTGCGGGTGGAGGACACGGACACCACCGAAGCGTTCAAAGTATCCGGCCGTGGGGAAATGCACCTGTCCATTCTCATCGAAACCATGCGGCGGGAGGGCTACGAGTTCCAGGTCAGTACTCCGCGGGTGCTGTTTAAAGAAATCGGCGGCAAGCTGCACGAGCCGGTAGAACACCTGGTGGTGGACGTGCCGGAGGAATCGGTGGGCTCGATTATGGAGGAAATGGGCCGGCGTAAGGGGGAACTGATCCACATGGCGCCCCAGGGAAACCGGATGCGGGTGGAATTCTCCATTCCCTCCCGGGGACTGTTTGGCTACCGCAGCGACTTTATGACCGCCACCCGCGGCGAAGGGATCATGACCTCGGTATTTGACGGATACCAGCCCTATAAGGGGGACATTCCCCGCCGGGTTACCGGATCGCTGATTGCCTTTGAAACCGGCGAAGCAGTGGTCTATGGACTGTACAACGCCCAGGAGCGCGGAATCCTATTTATCGGCGCAGGGGTGCAGGTGTATGAGGGGATGATCGTAGGTCAGTCGCCCAAGGCCGGGGATATTGCGGTGAACGTCTGCAAGAAAAAGCACCTGACCAACACCCGGTCCTCCGGCAGCGACGACGCGCTGCGCCTTACGCCGCCGCGGCGCATGAGTTTAGAGGACGCGCTGGAATTTATCGGCGACGACGAACTGGTAGAGGTGACCCCTAAAAACATCCGGCTGCGCAAACGGATTTTAGACAACGCCCAGCGGATGAAAACCATCATGAAAAAATAAAACATACAAAAAACGCCGGAGAGCCCACAGGACTTTTCGGTGTTTTTTGTCATCTGAAAGTCCGGGGCAGATCTGCCAAAGCTATATGGATTTTCTTGGGAATTATAAACATTTACAATTTGTCCTTTTCAAGGTATAATTAGAATAAAGAAAGATTCTCGTTCCAAAAAATTCCTGAAAAAAGGAGAAACGCCTATGCCGGGTTCAAAACGCGGTTTTTGTCTTGCCCTTTGCATCGCCCTGCTTTTTCTTTCCGGGTGCCGGACGGCGCAGGACGCGCCCTCTGCTTCGGCGCCGGCCCAAAACGCGCCGGAGACTTCCCGGTCCTCTTTGGAAGACGCGAAAATTTCCGAAGCGCAGCCGCCAGCCCAGCCGGATTTTGCGGGGCGCGGCTTGGAAATGAGCCGGGAGACGTATTTTGGCCAGGAGCGGTATGTGGATTGGAACCAGTCTCTTTTCCGATTCGGCCGGGCGGTTCGTTTCCCCACCGATCAGCTGGTTTTAACGCCGTCGGGCGGGGCGCAGTATAAAGAAACGGTGATCTACGAGGTCCCCGCGGAAATCCAGGGGGAGATCACGGCCTTTCTGCCCGGCGACTATGTCTTCTATTACACGGTGGACAACGGGCTTTACCGGGTGTTCTACCCGGACAGTCCGAATTGTGAAACCGAGCGGATTTTTTCGTCGGAACAGCCGTTTTTCTTCTGGCTTTTGACCAACTACCGCACGCTGATCGGGTTTGAGTCGGAGGAATTTAAGGCAGCTTTGGAGAGGGTGGAATCCACCGGCGTTGACGAAAAAATGCCGCAGCAGTATGTTTGGTATGTGCTGGACACTCGCAGCGGCGAACTGCAAAAGCTTCCGGAGAGGTACAATTACTCGGTGATGGATGAAGAGCAGCGAGAGAGGCTTTTTCCCTTAGAGGAGCCGGAAGACAGGTAAAGCTTTAAGCTTAACCAAAGGGCTAAAATGCACAAATCCTCTGCAAAAGGCCATTTGAGAGGGAGAGTGCTTCTTTGCAAATGAAACAAAAACGGGCAGCGTCCGGTTCTTATTGTAAAAGGTAGGCGCTGCCTGCTTTTTTGCGAAGGGGGGAGGAAGAGAAAATGAAAAGCGGATGGATAAAAATTTTATCCTTTGGATTGGCGGCGCTGGTTTTGGCTGGATGCGGCGCAAAAAATAAAGAGGAAAGCGTCGGTCTTTCCCCGGCGTCCGGCCAAGAGGAATCCGCAGGCGTCAGCGCCGTCAGCGGCAATGAAAGCCAAAATGAGGAGAAGCGGCCGGAGCCGATGCGGTGCCGCACGCCAAAGCCGGAACGAATTTCCCTGGAGGGAAAGGGGACCCATCCGGGATTTGGCCAACCGGGCGAGGAAGTACAGGCGTTTTCCGGCGGGAAGGTCTATGTAACCTCCAAGGATTTTCGGGGCGTGCGGATGCTTTACGAAGAGAGCGCGGCCATCGGCGAATATGATTTTGACATGGGCTTCGCATCCGATCTGGTCATAGGCGACAGGTATTTTTCCCTAACCGGCGTCGCCCAGGAGGACGGGTCCATGAACATGAATCTGACGGTTTACGGTTTGGCTTTAAAGGGGAAAGAGACGGTTTATTCCGCGCCGCTGACCAACTACCGCAATTTTTTGTACCCGCTTAACGACAGCGAGGTTCTGTTTTCCTACAACGGCATAGAGGACGAGGGAAAATACGAGTTTACAGGGGTTTACAATTTTAAAGAGGATACATGCAGGATCGTCAGCAAGCACCCGGAAGGGGTCTGGGACGACGCGCCGACCACCGGGCAGGAGATCACGTCGGTCTGCGCCAGCGACAACCGGATTTATTTTGCCAAGGAGCAGCGGATCGACGGAGAGGTAAAGGTCTTTTTGACCTGCTTGAATGCCGATGGGGCAGTCCTGTCGGAAGAGGAAATCCCGGCCTTGAGCCAGCGCTGGCGGCCCAATACAAATATCCAGTGGATTGACGCGGCGGGGGAGTATCTCTTCGTCAGCTATTACACCGCCGACGCTGTAACCCCCGCAGACAGGATGAAACCGGTTGTGCTGAAAAAAACAGCGGACGGATATGTGGAAGTTCCCTTGGACACGGACGTTTGGTTTTCCCGGCGGATCGGCAGCGGGCTAATCGGCGGCAGATACATTCTGTTTGCGGGAACGACGAACGAGAACGGAGAATACACGGCGGATTTTGTGGCCTTTGATATCGTCCAGGGGGACTATCGCCTGCTTCGGTTTGATGGGGACGAAAAAGCATACTTTCGTACCTTTGCCGACGAGCAGGGGAATCTGTTGTGCTTTTTTATCGACGATCAACGGCAGCGCAGCTATTTCCGCGTTGAGGCGGACGAATGGCTCTAAAGCAGCTGGCAAAAAACAAAGGGGCGAAACCGCCCCTTTGTTTTTTGCCTGTACCAGAGCAGAAAGCGCAGAATTTTGTAATCCGCCGCGTTCGGGCCTGTCCCGGGGAAAAGGGGTCCGCAAAAACGGCGAGAAAGCAAGCTGCCATGCGGAAAAAGGGCCGGGGAAACACCCGGGAGGATGGACAGCAGGATTATGGGGAATTTTTTCTCAAAACCGCAGGATTTTGAAGAAAAAAAACTTGCTTTTGCCCAGGGGCTATGTTATTATAATTGAGCGTGACTGCACAAAGATATGCGATGAAGCAGGAGGTTGCCGCCTTTTGGCGGGGAATTTCTGCCGAGTATGTCCGATTTCAAACCGGGCGACAAGAATACCGTTGACATGCCGGACGTGCCTTTTTTCAAAAAGCGCGTTCTCCCTGTCGTGTTTTGACATTTCATATGTCAGGTCCCGGGCAAACTGCGCTCTTTAAGAGAGCATGGCTTTGGCCGGTTTTTCAATGTGGATGTGAGAAACACACGGAACAGTGTTCAACCTAAAGTCGTCGTCCCAACAAAACAAGTGTCCCAAGGAGGCGATGGTAGTGGCAGTCAAAGAAAAAATCAGAATCAGACTCAAAGGTTATGACCATCAGTTGGTGGACAGCGCCGCGGAGAAGATCGTTGAAACCGTAAAGCGCACCGGCGCCCGGGTTTCCGGCCCCATCCCGCTGCCCACTGAAAAAGAGGTTGTGACCATTTTGCGCGCGGTCCACAAGTACAAGGACAGCCGCGAGCAGTTTGAGATGAGAACCCACAAAAGACTCATTGACATTCTGCGGCCTTCCAATAAAACGGTTGAGGCTTTGCAGGGTCTTGAGCTCCCGGCCGGCGTAGAAATCGAAATTAAACTCTAATTTCCCAGTTTCATGCGCTGCCAGGTCAAGTTGGCGGAAAACCCCGTCAACCAATAACCAAAGGAGGAGAAAAGAATGCAAAAATGCATCGTAGGCAAAAAAATCGGCATGACCCAGATTTTTGACGAAGCGGGCAAGTTTATTCCCGTCACCGTCGTGGAAGCCGGCCCCTGCGTTGTCGTCCAGAAAAAGACCGTCGAGAACGACGGCTACGAGTCCATTCAGGTGGGCTTTGGCGACATTGCACAGAAGAAGGTTTCCAAGCCGCTGCAGGGCCATTTCGCAAAAGCGGACGTCGCCTGCAAACGCGTGCTCAGAGAGTTTAGACTTGACGACTGCTCTGGCGTGAACGTCGGCGAAATCATCAAAGCGGATACCTTCGCGGCAGGGGACAGAGTGGACGCTTGCGGCACTTCCAAAGGTAAAGGATACGCCGGCACCATCAAGCGCTACAATTTTTCCAGACTCAAAGAGACCCACGGTTCCGGCCCTGTTGCAAGACATGCAGGCTCTATGGGCGCCTGTTCCGACCCTTCGAGAGTTATGAAGGGCAAAAAGCTGCCTGGCCATATGGGCGTTGAGCGGGTTACCGTTCAGAACCTGACCGTAGTCAAGGTGGATGCAGAAAACAACCTGATTGCGCTGAAGGGCGCGATTCCCGGCCCCAAGGGCGGAATCGTCTACCTGACCGACAGCGTCAAAAAGGCATAAGGGAAGGAGGAAGCACGATGCCAAATGTAAACGTATATGATATGTCCGGCAAAGTGGTCGGCGATATCGCCCTTTCCGATGCCGTATTCGGAATCGAGCCCAACGGCGTGGTGATGCACGCGGCGGTGGTCAACTACCTGGCCAACCAGCGCCAGGGCACCCAGTCCACCCTGACCAGAACTGAAGTCAGAGGCGGCGGCCGCAAGCCCTGGAGACAAAAGGGCACCGGCCATGCAAGACAGGGTTCCATCAGAGCTCCCCAGTGGAGACACGGCGGCGTTGCTTTGGGCCCGAAACCCCGTGATTACAGATACACCTTAAACAAAAAGGTAAAACGGCTGGCTATGCTGTCCGCGCTCTCTTCCAAGGTGAAGGACGGCGACATGATCGTTTTGGACGACATCCGCATGGACGGATACAAAACCAAAACGGTTGTGGCGATGCTCAAAGCCCTGGGCGCGGAGAAAAAGGCCATGATCGTAATGCCTTCCTTAAACGATCAGCTGATCCAGAGCGCCAGCAATATCCCCGGCGTGCAGACGGCGCTGGTCAACACCATCAATGTGTACGATATCTTGAATCACGATAAATTTATCATCGTCAAGAGCGCTGTGGAAAAACTCGAGGAGGTGTACGCATAATGAAAAAGGCACAGGATATCATCCTTCGCCCGATTATTACCGAGGCTTCCATGTCCGGTATTGCGGATAAGAAGTATACCTTCAAGGTTGCAAACGACGCCAACAAGATCGAGATCGCCAAAGCGGTGGAAGAACTGTTTGGCGTAAAGGTCAAAAAGGTGAACACCATGAACGTTCCCGGCCAGTTCCGGCGCCAGGGAATGCATGGCGGCTATCAGCCGGATTGGAAAAAAGCTATCGTAACGCTTAAGGATGACTCGAAGGGAATCGAATTCTTCGAGAGCATGATGTAAGCTTTGGGATAGCAAAAAAGATCATCCCGCAAAGCTCATTGAACAAGGAGAGTGAAACCGAATGGCGATTAAAAGCTATAAACCGACAACAGCGGCTCGTCGTCAGATGACCGTTACCGATTACTCTCAGTTGTCTAAGGTTGCTCCGGAGAAGAGCCTTGTCGAGTCTCTGAAGACCAACTCCGGCCGCAACAGTTATGGTAGAATCACTGTCCGTCACCGTGGTGGTGGCAACAGAAGAAAATACCGCATCATCGACTTCAAGAGAGAAAAAGCAGGGGTTCCCGCCCAGGTGTTGACCCTGGAGTATGACCCCAACCGTTCCGCCCACATCGCGCTGGTGCAGTATGAGGATGGCGAAAAACGCTATATCCTCGCGCCCAACGGCCTGAAGGTCGGCGACAAAGTCGTTTCCGGACCCGAGGCGGATATCATCGCCGGCAACGCGCTGCCGCTGACCAACATCCCGGTTGGTACCTTTATCCACAATGTGGAGCTGTATCCCGGAAAAGGCGCGCAGCTGGCCCGCGCCGCCGGCATCCAGGCGCAGCTGATGGCGAAGGAAGGCGCTTACGCGCTGATCCGTCTGCCTTCCGGCGAACTGCGCAACGTGCCCGCCAACTGCATGGCCACCATCGGCCAGGTGGGCAACATCGACCACGAGAACGTATCCTACGGTAAGGCCGGCCGCAAACGCCATATGGGTTGGAGACCTACCGTCCGCGGTTCTGTTATGAACCCCAACGACCATCCGCACGGCGGTGGTGAGGGCAAGTCCCCGGTAGGCCGTCCCGGACCTGTAACCCCTTGGGGCAAGCCGGCGCTGGGCTACAAAACCAGAAAGCATCACAACCGTTCCGATAAGTTTATCGTAAAACGCCGCAACGCGAAGTAAAGGAGGCAAAAAGTCATGAGCAGAAGTCTGAAAAAGGGACCTTACGTTTTGCCGGTGCTTCTCAAGCGCGTTGAGGAAATGAACAAAACAGGCGAGAAAAAGGTTCTCAAAACCTGGAGCCGCGCATCCACCATTTTCCCGGATTTCGTGGGCCACACATTTGCCGTGCATGACGGGCGCAAGCATGTGCCGGTTTATGTAACGGAGGATATGGTCGGACACAAACTCGGCGAGTTTGCCCCTACCAGAACGTATAAAGGCCACGCCGGTTCCAAGAAATCGAATAACGGAAAGTAGGCCGAAAGGAGGATTAACATGGAAGCAAGGGCTTATTTGAAATATGCCCGTATTGCACCCAGAAAAGTGCAGATTGTCCTGGATTTGATCCGTGGCAAAGACGCGCAGCTGGCCCGTGCAATACTCAAGCACACCCCGAAGGCCGCCTGCGAGCCTTTAGAGAAGCTTCTGAATTCGGCCGTTGCCAATGCCGAGAACAACTTCAACATGGATAAAAATAATCTGTATGTTGCAGAGTGTTACGTCTGCCCCGGTCCCACCCTCAAACGGATTAGACCCAGAGCGCAGGGCCGCGCGTTCCGTGTGCTGAAAAGAACTTCTCACGTCACCATGGTCCTGAAGGAAAAGGAACAAGCTGAAAGAAGGAGGTAAACTATGGGACAGAAAGTAAATCCCCACGGTCTTCGCGTGGGCGTTATCAAAGATTGGGATTCCCGCTGGTTTGCTAAGGATGATGCTTTCGGCGATATCCTCGTCGAGGACTACAAACTTCGCAAATTCTTAAAGAAAACCCTGTATGGCGCCGGCGTTCCCCGCATTGAAATCGAGCGGGACGCTGCGAAGGTCAGAATCCACATCCACTGCGCCCGCCCTGGAATGGTCATCGGCCGCGGCGGCGCGGATATCGAAAAGCTGCGCCAGCAGTGCGAGAAAATGATCAACCAAGGCAAAGAGACCCCGGTTGCGGTGCTCATCAACATCGTTGAGGTAAAGCAGGCAGACAAAAACGCCCAGCTGGTCGCCGAGAGCATCGCCACCCAGCTGGAGCGCCGCGTGTCCTTCCGCCGCGCCATGAAGCAGGCCATCGGTCGCGCCATGAAGCTGGGCGCCAAGGGCATCAAGGTCAACGTGTCCGGCCGTTTGGGCGGCGCGGAAATCGCCCGCAGCGAGCACTATCACGAGGGAACCATTCCGCTGCAGACCCTGCGCGCCGATATTGACTACGGCTTTGCAGAGGCCGACACCACCTACGGCAAGATCGGCGTAAAGGTTTGGATTTATACCGGCGACGTTCTGGCCGACAGCAAGAAACAGCAGTCTCGTAAGGAAGGAGGCAAAAACTAATGCTTCTGCCGAAAAGAGTAAAATACCGCAGAGTCCACAGAGGGCGCCTGACCGGTAAAGCGACAAGAGGCAATACCGTGACCTACGGCGATTTTGGCCTCCAGGCACTGGAACCCGCTTGGATCTCCTCCCGCCAGATTGAGGCGGCCCGTATCGCCATGACCCGTTACATTAAGCGTGGCGGTCAGGTATGGATCAAGATTTTCCCGGACAAACCGATCACACAGAAACCGGCTGAAACCCGAATGGGTTCCGGTAAAGGTTCTCCCGAATACTGGGTTGCCGTTGTAAAACCCGGCAGAGTGATGTTTGAAATCGGCGGCGTTTCCGAGGAGTTGGCCCGCGAGGCATTCCGTCTGGCCAGCCATAAGCTGCCGATCAAAACAAAATTTGTTGTAAAAGAACAGGAAGCAGAGGAGGGTGAAGAGTAATGAAGGCTTCGGAGATTCGTGAGTTGAGCAACGCCGAGTTAAATGAAAAGCTGACCGCACTCAAAGCCGAGCTTTTCAACCTGCGCTTCCAGCACGCCATCAACCAGCTGGAGAACCCCATGCGGATGAAAGAGGTCAAAAAGGACATCGCACGCATTAAAACGGTTCTTCGTCAGTTGGAAATGAAGAGCGCGCAGTAAACGAAGGGAGGATTTAAGCTGTGGAAAGAAACCTCAGAAAAACGAGGGTCGGCAAGGTTGTCAGCGATAAGATGGATAAAACCGTCGTCGTATCGATCCAGGACAATGTAAAACACCCCCTTTATAAAAAGATTATCAAAAGAACCGTTAAGTTCAAAGCTCACGACGAGAAGAACGAATGCGGAATTGGTGATAGAGTCATGATCATGGAAACCCGCCCGATTTCGAAGGATAAAAACTGGCGCGTTGTTCAGATCATCGAAAAAGCGAAATAAGCCTACACCAATGTCAATAATCGAAAGGAGGAACATTCTGTGATTCAGATGCAGACCTTGATGAAGGTAGCGGACAACACCGGCGCCAAAGAATTGATGTGCATCCGTGTGCTGGGCGGCTCCCGCAGAAGATACGCCAACATCGGCGACGTAGTAGTGGCCTCTGTGAAAAAGGCGGCTCCCGGTGGCGTAGTGAAAAAAGGCGACGTCGTGAAAGCAGTAATTGTTCGTTCTGCCAAAGGCATTCGCCGCGACGACGGAACCTATATCCGTTTCGACGAGAATGCGGCAGTTATTATTAGAGAAGATAAAAACCCAAGGGGTACGCGTATTTTTGGGCCGGTTGCGAGAGAACTGCGTGAGAAAGACTATCTCAAAATTTTAAGCCTCGCCCCAGAGGTTCTGTAATTGGAGGTGCGCTGTAAGTGAATAAGGTTCACGTCAAAAAAGGCGATACAGTCATCATCCTGTCCGGCAAGGACAAGAACAAAAAGGGCAAGGTGCTGGAAGTAAGTCCCGCCGAACGGAAAGTCATTATCGAAGGCTGCAATATGGTAACCAAGCATGTGAAGCCTCGCAGAATGGGTGAGCCCGGCGGCATTGTAAAAGCAGAAGCCCCGCTGTACGCCTGCAAAGTTATGTTGGTATGCCCCAAGTGCGGCAAAGGCACCCGCCTGGCCCACAAAGTGGACGGCGATTCGAAAATGCGTATGTGCAAGCACTGCGGTGAAACGTTCTAAGAAGGAGGAAAAAACATGGCCAGAATGAGAGATTACTACGTGAAAGACGTAGCTCCGGCTCTGATGAAAAAATTCAGCTATAAAAGCGTCATGCAGATTCCGAAACTTGAGAAAATCGTTGTCAACGTAGGCTGTGGTGAAGCACGCGATAATCCCAAGGTGATCGACGCTATTATTTCTGATTTGGGGAAAATTACCGGCCAGAAGGCGGTACCCTGTAAAGCAAAAAAATCCGTTGCGAACTTTAAGCTTCGTGAGGGCATGACCATCGGTGCAAAGGTAACCCTTCGCGGCGAAACCATGTATGAGTTTTTGGATAGACTCTTCAACATTGCCCTGCCCCGCGTTCGTGACTTCAGAGGAATCAACCCCAATGGTTTCGATGGAAGGGGCAACTACAACATGGGGCTGCGCGAGCAGCTGCTGTTCCCGGAAATCGACTATGATAAGATTGATAAAGTGCGCGGTATGGACATCTGTTTTGTCACAACCGCCAATACAGACGAAGAGGCTCGCGAGCTGCTGGCTCTGATGGGCGCTCCGTTTGCCAAGTAAGAAGGAGGTTTTGTAGGTGGCTAAAAAATCCATGATCAACAAACAGCAGCAGACACCCAAATTCTCCACTCGAGCATATAACAGATGCAAAATCTGTGGCAGACCCCACGCCTATCTTCGCAAATTCGGTATCTGCCGTATTTGTTTCAGAGAACTGGCTTACAAAGGCCAGATCCCGGGCGTTAAAAAGGCTAGCTGGTAAGCACGAGCAAAGGAGGTTGATTACATGCACATCACCGATGCAATCGCTGATATGCTGACTCGTATCAGAAATGCGAATTCCGCAAAGCACGATACCGTTGATGTGCCCGCTTCCAACATGAAAAAGGCAATCGCCCAAATTCTGTTGGACGAAGGCTTCATCAAATCGTTCCAGATTGTTGAAGACGGCAAGCAGGGTATCATTCACATCAATTTAAAATACGGTCCGAACAAATCCCAGGTGATCAGCGGTCTGCGCCGGATTTCCAAACCCGGTCTGCGGATCTATGCCGACACCGAGAATATGCCGAAGGTTATGAAGGGCCTTGGCATCGCCATTTTATCCACCTCAAAGGGTGTGATGACCGATAAACAGGCCCGCAAAGAGCATGTTGGCGGTGAAGTACTGGCCTATATTTGGTAAGCGAGGAGGTGCACTGATATGTCTCGAATTGGTAGAAAACCCATTACGGTTCCCGCCGGCGTTGACGTAAAAATCGACGGCAGCACCGTGACGGTGAAGGGCCCCAAGGGAACCCTGACCCAAACCTTTAACAAGGATATGGCAATCACACTGGAAGGCGGCGTGATCGAAGTAAAGCGCCCCACCGATGACAAAGCGCACAGAAGCTTGCACGGTTTGACCCGTACTCTGGTTTCCAATATGGTTGAAGGTTGCGCCCATGGCTTCAGCAAAGAGCTGGAGGTAAACGGCGTAGGTTACCGTGCCTCGAAGCAGGGTAAAAATCTGGTTATGGTACTGGGCTTTTCCCATCAGGTAATCGTCCCGGAGATTGAGGGGATTACCATTGACGTTCCCGCCCCCAACAAGATTATCGTCAACGGACCCGACAAACAGAAGGTCGGTCAGTTTGCAGCCGAAATCCGCGAGAAACGCCCGCCGGAGCCTTATAAGGGCAAGGGCATTAAGTATGCGAATGAAGTGATCATCCGCAAAGAGGGTAAGGCTGGTAAAGGCAAGAAGTAGTTAAAGGAGTGAGTCACAAATGGTGAAAAAGCCGGATAAAAATACTGCCAGGCTGAAAAGACACGCCAGAGTCCGCAAAAAAATCAGCGGCACTGCGGCTCGTCCCCGCCTGAATGTTTTCCGCTCCACAAAGCACATCTATGCCCAACTGATTGACGATGTGGCCGGCGTAACGCTGGTTAGCGCATCCTCGATGGAAAAAGGGTTCGAGGGCTTTGGCGGAAATAAGGAAGCGGCGAAAAAGGTCGGTATGGCCATCGCCCAGAAAGCACAGGAAAAGGGTATTTCCGAAATTGTTTTTGACAGAAGCGGTTATATCTATCACGGTCGCGTCAAGGAATTGGCAGAAGGCGCCCGCGAAGGCGGCCTGAAATTCTAAAGAAGGAGGAAAACACATGGCTCGAATTGACGGTTCTACTTTGGACCTGCAAGAGAAGGTCGTTGCCATTAACCGTGTATCCAAAACGGTTAAGGGCGGCCGTATCTTTAAGTTTGCCGCGTTGGTCGTTGTAGGCGACGGAAACGGCACCATCGGCTTTGGATTGGGTAAGTCCTCCGAGGTTCCGGACGCGATCCGCAAAGGAATTGAGGACGCCAAGAAAAATCTGATCCACATCTCCCTGCGAGGAACCACCATCCCCCACGAGGTAATCGGCGCGTTCGGCGCAGGCCGCGTGCTGATGAAGCCGGCTCCCCGCGGTACAGGCGTTATCGCCGGCGGCCCGGTCCGTGCGGTCATGGAGGTTGCGGGCATCAGCGACATTCGTACCAAATGCCTGCGTTCCAACAATCCCTGCAACGTTGTAAACGCCACCATCGCTGGACTGGCGTCTTTGAAAAGTGCTGACGAGGTCGCGGCCATCCGCGGCAAATCCGTTGAGCAGATTTTGGGTTAAGGAGGCAGCATGGCTATGAAAATCAAATTGGTTAAAAGCCTGAACGGCAGAAAAAAAGACCAGATTGCCACTGCATATGCTCTGGGGCTCAGAAAAATCGGTAATGAGACAACACAGCCTGATAACGAGGCCACCCGCGGCAAAATTGCCAAGATTTCTCACCTCGTTGAGGTAACCGAAGCGTAAAACAAGGAGGTGCAAGCACCATGAAACTGCACGAGCTTTCTCCGGCGCCTGGTTCTAACAAAGACGTCTTCCGTAAAGGCAGAGGTCACGGTTCCGGCAACGGTAAAACGGCGGGCAAGGGCCACAAGGGTCAGAACGCCCGTTCCGGCGGCGGCGTAAGACCCGGCTTTGAAGGCGGTCAGATGCCGCTGGCAAGACGAGTTCCCAAAAGAGGATTTAACAACATTTTCGCAACAAAATACGCTACGATCAACGTATCGGATCTGAACCGTTTTGAGGACGGCGCGGTTGTAGACGCCAACGCAATCCTTGCCGCCGGTCTTCTGAAAAAAACGCTGGACGGCGTAAAGATTCTTGGAAAAGGCGAACTGACCAAGAAACTGACTGTGAATGCCGCAGCTTTCTCCGCGTCTGCCAAGCAGAAAATTGAGGAGGCAGGCGGGAAAGCCGAGGTGAAATAAGAATGTTCGATACCATTAGAAACGCGTGGAAAATCGCGGACTTAAGAAAGAAGATTCTGTTCACCGCTTTAATCCTTTTGATCTTCCGCATCGGAAGCGCGATTCCCGTCCCGTTTCTCGACGCCAGCGTCATGCAGACCTGGATGTCCAACGCGGGCGACGGCAACCTGCTGGGCTATATTGACGTTTTAACCGGCGGCGCGTTTTCCAACGCAACCATTTTTGCCATGTCCATCAGCCCCTACATCACCGGCTCCATCGTAATCCAGCTTTTAACCGTTGCGATTCCGGCTTTGGAGCGGATGAGCAAAGAGGGCGAGGACGGCAGAAAGAAACTCAACCGGGTTACCCGGTACACCGGTATCGGTCTGGGCTTTGTCCAGGCGCTGGCCTACTGGTTCTTATTAAGAAACCAGGGTGCATTGGTTTACACCAAGGGCTTTGCCGGATTTTTCTCGGCGGTTGTGATTATCATGACCTTTACCGCCGGCTCGGCGCTGATTGTCTTTCTGGGCGATCAGATTGACGCCAAGGGCATTGGCAACGGCATTTCTATGATTCTGTTTGCCGGTATTTTGTCCCGCGGCGGCTCCGCCGTACTGACCATGTGGCGTTACTTTCAGATGGGCGCCGAGTCCACCAAGTACTATTTCTATGTGCCGCTGGTTCTGATTCTGTTTTTGGTGATGATCGTGTTTATCGTGGTCATGACCTCGGCGGAGCGGCGGATTCCGGTGCAGTACGCAAAACGGGTGGTCGGAAGAAAAATGTATGGCGGCCAGTCGACCTTTATGCCCATTAAGGTCAATATGTCCGGCGTTCTACCGATTATCTTTGCCAGTTCTATTCTGGCGATTCCCGGGACAATTAAGGCGTTCGTTCCCCTGAATACCGAAGGGCTTTTGTATAAGTTTTTAAGCATCTTCAACTACAATACCGGCTGGTATGCCATGATCTATATCATTCTGATCATCATGTTTAACTACTTCTATGTGGCGATTCAGTATAACCCGGTGGAAATGGCCAATAATCTGCAAAAGAATAATGGCGCGATCCCCGGCATTCGTCCTGGCCGGCCGACTACGGAGTTTATCACCCGGGTCATTTCCAAAATCACCCTGGTGGGCGCTCTTTTCCTGGGCCTGGTTGCCACCCTGCCGATTTTGCTCACCGCCATTACCGGCATGAACATTTCGCTAGGCGGTACTTCGATCCTGATCGTCGTCGGCGTTGCCTTGGATACAGTCCGTCAGCTGGAGTCTGAAATGATGATGCGTCATTACAAGGGCTTCTTGGAATAATGGAGGGGCGAATATGAATTTAATCCTGTTAGGCGCACCTGGCGCGGGAAAAGGCACACAGGCCGAGGTGATCTGCGACAAGCTGAAAATTCCGGCCATCAGCACCGGAAATATCATTCGTGAGGCGCTGAAAAACGGGACCGAACTGGGTCAGAAGGCCAAATCCTATATGGACGCCGGCGCTCTGGTTCCGGACGAGGTGGTCATCGCGATCATCAAAGAGCGTCTGGCTCAGGACGATTGCCAAAATGGCTTTATCCTGGACGGGTTCCCCAGAACGGTTCCCCAAGCCGAGGCGCTGGACGCCATGGGAATTGTCATCCACAAGGTCCTGGATATCGAGGTACCGGACGAGACAATTCAAAAACGGCTGTCCGGCCGGCGGGTCTGCGAAAGCTGCGGAGCCAGCTATCATGTGGCGTTTAAACCTTCCGCTAAAGAGAATGTGTGCGACCGTTGTGGTGGCAAGCTGATCATCCGCAAGGACGACCAGCCGGAAACCATTCAAGAACGGCTGAAAGTTTATCATGCGTCTACCGAGCCTTTGTGTGACTACTACAAAAAGGCCGGAAAGCTGGTCGTGATCAATGGCCAGGAGGACGTGGCCGACACCAGTGCGCTGGTGCTGAAAGCGCTGGAGGCGTAAAGCGCATGATTCAGCTAAAAAACAAATCCGAGTTGGAGAGGATGAAAAAAGCCTGTCAGATCTCTTCACAGGCATTGCAGGTGGCGGGCGAAAACATCCGGGCGGGCATGACGACCCAGGAACTGGACCGGATCATCCACCATTTTATCGTCAGCCAAGGCGCAAAACCCTCCTTTTTGGGCTATAACGGTTTTCCCGGAACGGCCTGCATCTCGGTAAACGACGAGGTAATCCACGGAATTCCTTCGTCCGGCCGCGTTTTGCGGGAAGGGGATATCGTTAGCGTGGATGTGGGCGCATATATCGACGGGTTTCATGGAGATAACGCTTTCACCTTTCCGGTGGGTAAAATCAGCCCCGAGGCGCAGAAGCTTTTGGACGTAACCCAAAAGAGTCTTTATTTGGGAATTAAAGCGGCTTTGGCCGGTAGCCGGGTTGGCGATATTGGCGCGGCGGTGCAATCGCTGGTAGAAGAAAACGGCTTTGCGGTTGTCCGCCAGTATGTGGGCCACGGCGTAGGCCGCGACCTGCACGAGGCGCCGGAGATCCCCAATTTCGGCCGGCCCGGACACGGGGTTCGCCTGGTTCCCGGTATGACCATCGCCATTGAGCCGATGGTCAACCAAAAAGGCGAAGGGGTCCGTGTGCTGGACAATGACTGGACGGTCGTTACCAAAAGCGGAAGCTTGTCAGCCCACTTTGAGCATACCATCGCGATCACCGAACAAGGACCGGTGATTTTAACGACGCCTTAAAGGGGGTCGAGAGGTGGAAATCAAAAAAGGCTGTGTCGTAAAATCGGTTTCCGGCAGAGACGCCCAGCGTTTTTATCTGACAGTGAAGGTGGAGGATGGCTTTGCCTGGATTGCGGATGGAAAAGTCCGTCCGCTGGAAAAGCCAAAGCGAAAAAATCCCAAGCATCTGAAAAAAACCAACCTGCAGGTCCGGGCAGAAGATTTTGCGACAAACAATCAATTGAGACGGCTGCTGCACCCCTTTAACTACCCAGACGGGCAGCAGGGGGAAAACGTATGAGCATTGCGTGCGTCAAAGGGAGGTATTTGCTTGTCGAAGGAAGACGTTATTGAGATTGAAGGCACAGTCCTCGAAGCCTTGCCCAACGCGCAATTCCAGGTTGAATTGCCCAATAAACATGTTATTTTAGCGCACATTTCCGGTAAACTGCGGATGAATTTTATCCGTATCCTGCCGGGAGATAAGGTCACGGTGGAAATGTCCCCTTACGATTTGACCAAGGGGCGCATTACGTGGCGTTCCAAATAGTTTCGTTTCGGAAAGGTATAGGAGGTATTGGAAAATGAAAGTCAGACCTTCCGTAAAACCCATCTGCGAAAAATGTAAAATCATCAAGCGTAAAGGCCGCATTATGGTGATTTGTACGAATCCCAAGCACAAACAGCGCCAGGGCTAACGGCGCAAAAGACCGTGCCCTGCTGCCGGACCGTTTTGGCCGGACCCGGCGCGGCAACCGATATAATGGAGGTGCAACAAAAGTATGGCTCGTATAGCTGGTGTTGACTTGCCGAGAGAAAAACGCATTGAAATCGGCCTGACCTATATCTTTGGTATCGGCCGCAGAACTGCAAACGAGATTCTCAAAGCAACCGGCGTAAATCCCGATATCAGAGTAAAGGATATGTCCGAAGACGATGTTTCCAAGCTGCGTGAGTACATTGACAAGCATTTGCAGGTGGAAGGCGACCTGCGGCGTGCTGTCGCCTTGGATATTAAGAGATTGACCGAAATCGGCTGCTATCGCGGTCTGCGCCACAGAAGGGGACTGCCCGTTAGAGGACAGCGCACCAAAACCAATGCGCGTACCCGCAAAGGCCCGAAGAAGACAATCGCTAACAAGAAGAAGTAAATTTAGGGAGGGATAACTGAGATGGCAAAAGCCGTAACCAAAAAAGCCACCCGCAGACGCCGCGAGAAGAAAAACATCGAACGCGGCGCGGCTCATATCCAGTCCACCTTTAATAACACCATTGTAACCATTACCGATGTACAGGGTAATGCACTCAGCTGGGCAAGCGCCGGCGGATTGGGCTTTAGAGGCTCTAGAAAATCGACGCCGTATGCAGCGCAGACCGCTGCGGAAACTGCTGCCAAAGCTGCAATGGAGCATGGACTGAAAACCGTTGAAGTATATGTAAAAGGCCCCGGTTCCGGGCGCGAGGCTGCAATCCGCGCATTACAGGCCGCTGGTCTGGAGGTCAGCATGATCAAAGACGTGACCCCCATTCCCCACAACGGATGCCGCCCGCCTAAGAGAAGACGCGTCTAACCATCAAGGAGGTATAACCATATGGCAAGATATACTGGCGCTTCCTGCAGACTGTGCAGAAGAGAAGGCCAAAAGCTGTTCCTGAAGGGTGAGAGATGCTATTCGGATAAATGTGCAATCGTAACCCGTAAAGGCGCGGTTCCCGGCCAACATGGTCAGGGCCGCAAGAAAGTTTCTGAATATGGGATTCAGCTGCGCGCCAAACAGAAAACCAAGCGTTTTTACGGCGTATCTGAAAACCAGTTCTACCATTACTATGAAATGGCGGAGAGAAGACCCGGTATGGCCGGTGAAAATCTTCTGCGCTTTTTAGAGAGCCGTCTGGACAATATTGTTTACAGAGCCGGCTTCGCCAATTCTAGAAAAGAAGCAAGACAGCTGGTTTTGCATCGTCACTTTACCGTAAACGGCAAAAAGGTAAACATTCCCTCTTATCTTTGCAAAGCGGGTGATGTGATTGCTGTTGCTGATGCCTTTAAAAACAGCGAAAAACTGAAAGCGATTGTTGAGATCAACGGCGCCCGTCCGGTTCCCATGTGGATCGACAGAAACAGCGACCAGATGACGGCGTCGGTTGTTCGTCTGCCCAACCGCGAGGATATCGACCTTGAGGTTGAGGAGCATCTGATCGTAGAGTTGTACTCCAAATAAGAAGGGCTTTACAATGTCAAAAATATTTTGGCAAAACCCCGTTTTTGTTTTGGAATGCGTGTTTTAGATAATCGGCAAGGGAACGCGATCAACATGACAAACCCGATGTTTGTCCTATAAGGAGGGTTTACTTTGATTGAAATTGAAAAGCCAAGAATTGAGACGGCTGAAATGAAGCCGGACGGCACATACGGCAAATTCGTCGTTGAACCTCTCGAGCGCGGCTTCGGCACCACGTTGGGCAACGGCCTGCGCAGGGTGCTTCTCTCCTCGCTCCCTGGCGTTGCTGTCACGTCGATTAAGATCGACGGCGTTCAGCATGAATTCTCCACTGTACCCGGTGTGAAGGAAGATGTGACCGAGATCGTTCTGAACATCAAAAATCTGACCGCCAAACTTTTTTGCAACGGACCCAAAACCGTGGTCATTGACGCAGCCGGTGAATGCGAAGTAACGGCAGATTCCATCACAACGGATTCAGAGGTTGAGATTTTGAATCCCGGCATGCACATTGCAACCCTGGGCGCAGGAGCCAAACTGTATATGGAATTGACCCTGGACCGCGGCCGCGGATATATCCCGGCGGAGCGGAACAAGCAGATACAGTCGGCGGCCGGTCCATCTGTCCTGGGAGTGATTCCGGTGGACAGCATTTATACCCCTGTGCTGAAGGTAAATTATACTGTGGAAAACACCCGCGTCGAGCAGATTACCGACTATGACAAGCTGACGCTGGAAGTGTGGACAGATGGTACGATTTCTGCAAAGGAAGCCGTTTCTTTAGGCGCCAAGGTCCTCAACGAACATCTCAACCTGTTTGTTGATCTTTCCGACGAAACCTATCACACCGAGATTATGGTGGAAAAGGACGATAACGGAAAAGAAAAGATCCTTGAGATGACCATTGAAGAACTTGACCTGTCTGTGCGTTCCTTTAATTGCCTCAAGCGCGCAGGCATTAATACAGTAGAAGACCTAATCAGCAAGTCCGAGGAAGAGATGATGAAGGTTCGAAACCTCGGTAAAAAATCGTTGGAGGAGGTTATCTCCAAGCTTCAGTCCTTGGGCTTTAACCTCACCCATGAGGATGAATAATTCTTACTATTCCAGGTAAAGGAGTGAATTTCCATGCCAGGTGCAAGAAAACTCGGCAGAACGACTGACCATAGAAAAGCAATGCTCAGAGCAATGGTTACCTATCTGCTGGAAAACGGCAAGATCGAAACCACCGTGACAAGAGCAAAAGAAGTTCGTTCCATGGCCGAAAAGATGATTACAATCGGCAAGAACGACAGCCTTCATGCGAAACGTCAGGTCTATTCTTTTATCACAAAAGAAGCGGTGGCAAAAAAAGTATTTGACGAAATTTCTCCCAAATATAAAGAGAGAAACGGCGGATATACCCGCATCATTAAGATCGGCCCCCGGCGCGGCGACGCGGCGGAAATGGCAATCATCGAACTGGTATAACTTTTTCCCCGCAAAAAACGGATGCAGATTTTCTGCATCCGTTTTTATCGTCCTTTTGGCATTGGAAGAGTTTTTCAAAACAGGAATTGACATTTTTGCAAAAAAGGCATAGAGTAAAAGTGTTCGGTTAAAATTTCGCAAGGTGGAGAGGGAAAATGAGCAAACAGTACAAGGGAATACTATGCGTTTTAGCTGCGGCGTTCTTTTTCGCCATTATGAATTCCTGCGTCCATGCTGCCGGGGACCTGCCGGCGGTACAGAAGGCGTTTTTTCGCAATATCGTGGCGCTGGTCTGCGCCTTTGCGGTTTTAAAGCGGTCTGGTACGCCAGTGCGCTGGAAAAAGGAGAATTTTTGGCTGCTGTTTACCCGCGCCGCCGCCGGGACAATCGGGGTGATCTGCAATTTTTACGCGGTGGACCATCTGGTTTTGTCCGACGCGACCATGCTTAACAAAATGTCGCCGTTTTTCGCGATCCTGTTTTCTTTTCTGCTGCTCAAAGAGAATTTAAAGCTATATCAGATCGTCGCGGTGATCGGATCGTTTGTCGGAAGCTTATTTATTATTAAACCTACCTTCGCCAACATGGATCTTGTGCCGTCCGTTATTGGACTCATTGGCGGACTGGGCGCCGGTGTGGCCTATACGATGGTGCGAAAGCTGGGAATGAAGGGGGAAAACGGGGAGAAGGGCCCTTTGATCGTCCTGTTTTTTTCCGGCTTTTCCTGCCTGGTGACCCTTCCGTACCTTGTGTTTTTCTATCACCCGATGCAGCTGCAGCAGATTCTGTTTTTGCTGCTGGCCGGTGTTGCCGGCGCCGGAGGGCAGTTTGCCATCACCGCGGCATATACCTACGCGCCGGCCAGGGAGATATCGGTTTACGACTATACACAGGTGATTTTTTCCGCGCTTCTGGGATTTTTCCTGTTTGGCCAGCTGCCGGACCGTTACAGTATTTTGGGATATGTGCTGATCTGCGGTATGGGGATCTATATGTTTATGATGACCCGCCGGGAGATAAAGCGCCATCCGCAGGCATAAAAGGCTTTGGACGCTAAAAACAAAAGGGCTTGAGCCACGTAGGCCCAAGCCCTTTTGGTATGGCGCGAAAAATAAGGCCGGATCATTTTAAAATCATGATTTCGCCGATAAAGGGGAGCGGTTCCTCGGTCTCGCGGATGGCGTGGCTTAAGCCCAAGAAGAAAAGGATCACCAAAAGGATATTTAGAAAACGAAACGTCCATCCGATAAAGGGAATATAGCTGCCCAGATAAATAAGGATGCTGACCACAACCTCGGCAAGAAAGAGGACCAGCCCCTGGTTCGCGTGGTACTTGGCAAAATGAGATTCCGGCGCCAGCAAAATCGCCAGCAGAAACAGCGGGCCAAAATAGGATAAAATTGCAACGGCCTTTTCTTTCGATGTCATAGGATGCACCTGACTTTCTCTTTTTTCTATCTATTATAGGCCCAAACGGCAAAAATGGCAAGAAAAGAGATCTGCGTCGCTGCATTCTTTAAAATATGGGAGGAAGAAAAATTTTCCCTTTGAAAAAGAAAACGTTTTTCTATGGTTTTTTATGAATTATAAACAGTTGTAAAGAGAATTTTTATCCAATCATGCCATGTTCAAAGGGGAAAAACTGTGTTAAAATAACGAAAGCTGTCAAAAAATAAAAGCAATTTTATGCGGTTGAAAGAAGGATTGATTTGAAAACACAGAAGGTCAGTGTGGTGGATGAAAACCGCAGGCCCAGCTTTACCATTGTCATGCTGGCTTGGCCGGTATTTATTGAACAGATTTTGGTATCGCTGGTCAGCTATGTGGATACGGCGATGGTCGGCTCTATGGGGGCCAACGCCACGGCGGCGGTCAGCATCAGCAATTCTCCCAATATGCTGGTCAACGGTACCATTATGGCCATCGGCGTCGGTTTTACGGCCATGATCTCCCGTGCCATCGGCGCGGAGGATTTGCAGCGGGCCAAAGATTTGATGCGGCAGGCGCTTTTAGTAGTAGTGGCCCTGGGGCTGCCGCTGATGGGCGTGCTTTTGCTGCTGGCGGAGAAAATTCCTCTTTGGATGGGCGCGCAGGCGGACATTCTGCCGGACGCAGCTGTCTATAACCGGATCATCGCCGCGTCGCTGATCTTCCGGACCATGTCGATGATTATCACCTCGATTATGCGCGGCTACGGGGATACCAAAACCCCCATGTTCGTCAATATCGGGGTCAATATCGTCAACGTTATCGGAAATTTTCTGCTGATTTACCCAACCCGTACCCTGTCTATGCTGGGAGTGGAATTCACCATGCCCGGCGCGGGATGGGGCGTTGCCGGCGCGGGGGCCGCAACCTCCGGCTCGGCGACCATCGGCGCGCTGGTGATGCTGACGGTTATTTTCCTCAAAAAAGGACCGATGCAGCTGAGTATAAAGGGCCGGTACCTGCCGGACTGGGCGATTTTGAAAACCGTTTTCCGGATCAGTCTTCCGGCGGCCTTCGAGCGAATCGCCATGTCCTCTGCCGGAATCATCACCACCAGCACCATCGCAACGCTGGGCACGGTGGCGGTGGCGGCCAACTCCTTGTACCTGACGGCAGAATCCATGTGCTTTATGCCGGGTTTTGCCTTTGCCACCGCAGCTACTACGCTGGTTGGACAATCACTGGGCGCCAAACGGCCGGACTTAGCGGAAAAATACGTAAAGATGACGGCAAAAATCGCCGGCGTTGTGATGTTTTTTATGGGTGCCGCGCTTTATATTTTTGCAGGACCGATTCTCCGGCTGTTTACCCCCGACCTGGCGGTCATCGCGCTGGGGACGATCTGCCTGGAATACGACGCGTTTATCCAGGTTCCGCAGATGCTGGCGCAGGTTCTGGCCGGCGCGCTGCGCGGCGCGGGGGATACCAAGTGGACCTTTATCATCATCACCGTTTCCATGTGGGGCGTTCGGATTTTGGGCACAGTGGTGGGTATCCGGCTGTTGCAATTCGGTCTGGAGGCCGCTTGCCTTGCCATGTGCGCCGACCAGTGTGTCCGCTGCATTTTGTTTTTCCTTCGGTACCGTACGGGGAAATGGAAACAGGCCATTCAGGATTAGACCGACTGCTTTCCCCTTTAAAAGGCGCTTAAAAAGCGCCTTTTTCTTTTGCCTTCCCCGGTGGCAAAGGGAAAAGGCGGCGCATAGAATAAACAAAGGCCCTGCGCCTTTGCAATTCAACCAACGGGGGGAATTTTATTTTGAGCACAGGAACATTGCGTGTAGAGGTCTATGTAGCCAGAGAAGCGCTGCCGCTTGCCGGTGCGGTGGTAGAGGTCTACAGAGAAAACGAATGGCAAACGGGCACGCCCATCGCCCGTATGATAACAGACAGTTCGGGCCGAACCGAAGAAATTACGCTGGAGGCGCCGGACGCGGAGTTGTCCCAAAGTCCGCACGACGGGATTATACCCTACAGCACCTACGATGTTTTGGTACAGCAAAGCGGATTTCAGACCCAACTCATTTTAGGCGTGCAGGTTTTCGCAGGGACCGAGGCGCTGCAACAGGTGGAGATAGCGCCGGTTCAGGGCCGCCAGCCGGAGGTGGCGATTTCCGAAATACCGATTCATAATCTGGCCGGCCCGCCGCAGCCAAACCTGACCGACTATTCTACCGCCAGAATTTTAGCGCGGGTGGTCATCCCGCAGTATATCACCGTACATCTGGGGCGGCCCTCCAACACGTCCGCCTCCAACGTAACCGTAAGCTTTCGAAACTACATCAAAAACGTGGCGTCCAGCGAAATTTACCCAACCTGGCCGGAAAACGCCCTGCGCGCCAATATCTACTGCCAGATTTCCCTGACGCTCAACCGCGTCTTTACCGAATGGTATCGAAGCCGCGGCTACAATTTTGACATAACCAACTCCACCTCCTACGATCAGGCTTTTGTCAATAACCGGGATATTTTTTCCAACATCAGCAAAATTGTGGATGAAATCTTTGACACATACATTCAGAAAAGTAATTTTACAGAGCCTTTCTACGCAGAGTATTGCGACGGAAGACAGGTCACCTGTCCGGGCCTCAAGCAGTGGGGAACGGTGACGCTGGCCAATCAGGGGTATACGCCCTTTGGCATTTTGCAGTATTATTATGGCTACAATATCTCCCTGGTCCAGGCGTCGCAGATCTCCGGCGTGCCCCAGTCCTACCCGGGCAGCCCGCTGCGCTTTGGCTCGGTAGGCAGTGCGGTGCGGATGATGCAGCAGCAGCTAAACCGAATCCGAAAGAACTATCCGGCCATCCCCCAACTGACGGTAGACGGGCAATTTGGCAGCAGCACCGAACGGGCGGTCCGGACTTTCCAGGGCATTTTTAACCTCACGCAGGATGGCATTGTGGGAAAGTCCACCTGGTATAAGATTTCCTATATCTACGTAGCGGTGACCAAGCTGGCGGAATTATCCTCCGAGGGAAGCATCCTCACACCGGAGGCAGGCGAGTATCCGGGATATCCGCTGCGAGTAGGATCTACCGGAGAATCGGTGGAGCAGCTGCAGGTTTGGCTGCGGGCCGCCGGGCGATTTTATGAAAGCATCCCGGTGATTTCCGCGGTCGACGGCATTTTCGGCACAGCGACGGAGAATGCTGTAAAAGCGTTTCAAAGAACCTTTAATCTGACTGCGGACGGGATTGTAGGCCCGATGACCTGGAGGCAGCTGCAAAGCGTTTATGGTAATCTGGAAGGGGAAATCGACGCCGGGGCAAGTGGTCCGCCGGTCTATCCGGGAGTCGTGTTGCGGGTAGGCTCCCGCGGGGAAAATGTTCGGATTATGCAAAACTACCTGAATTCTATTGGAAGGATCTATACGGGCATTCCCACGCTGGTGGCGGATGGAATTTACGGAAACGCGACCGCCAACGCGGTGCGTACCTTCCAGCGGCTGTTTGGCCTGGATGCGGACGGAATCATCGGCCGCATCACCTGGAACCGGATCGTAACCGTGTATAATTCGCTTTAGAACGAAAAAACAGCCTTTGCAAACGCAAAGGCTGTTTTTGTGGGTTCGAACAAAAGATCAGGGCAGCAGGCGCATTCGCTGGGCCAAGCGGACAATCCGTCCGCCAAAGGGAAGGTCGTACAATTCCTGACGGGAAAAGCAATAAAAGCGAAGAAGGCAAAAGCCATAGACCAAAATCGCCGTCAGCACCGCAATAGCTACGCTGAGGGTGTTTTTTTCGGTCCAGGAAAAAAGAAGACTGTAAACTCCCTTGGTAGCCAATCCCATAATCGCCGAGGAGATGAGCGGAATCAAAAAGGTTTTCTGGACCTCCTGCCGGTAAGAAAGAGCCGTACCCACCGATCGCCAGTTTAATGCGCAGATAACAATCGGGAAGGAGACATTGCCCACAATCAGCGCATAAATGCCCAGGTCGGTATATTTTAAAAGGGAATAGAGAATCAGCACATGCAGTACCAAAGAAATCGCGCCGTGAATCACCGGCAGGCGCATTTGGTTCACGCTTTGCAGCACGGCGCTGGTAATGGTGGAAAGAGCGAAAAAGACAACGGCCGAGGAGCCGTAGATCAAGAGATTTGCCGCCAAATCCCGATATTGGGTCAACGAGGGGAACAGAAGGGTCAAAATCGGGCGGGCCAGCACCGCCAGGCCAACAGCGGCGGGAATCGCAACGGCCATGTTGAATTTGATGACCCCCCGCACCTTCCGGCGGATTTCATTTTGATTGCCGACGGCAGTGGAGGCGGCAATGCTGGGAATAGTGGAGGAAGCCATGGCGGTCGCCACCGCTACAGGGGCGTTGATCAAAATATTATACTGGGAATTAAAAACGCCCTGCAATGAACTGATTGTATTATTATCGATCCCTTTGGTAGCCATCAGGTTGCCGAAAATCAGGTCGTCCAGCGTAAACCCGATTTGATAAACCGTCTGGCTGAGGATGACCGGGACCACCGTGACCATCAGCGCCTTTAGAATGTCCGGGACGGTCTCGGTCGAACCGTGGACGTCATGCCGGATCTGCCGGAAAAGGTGGGGGCGGCAGACGTAAAAAATAAAGATCAAAAAGAGAAGGGCGGTCAAGGCACCGGCCAGCGTACCCATAATCCCGCCGGCGGCGCCATAAGCGGATTGCTGGTCCGATTCCGCAAAGGCTTTCATCATCCAGGAAATGGCGGCAATGCTGACCAGCGCATTGACAATCTGCTCTAACAGCTGAGAAATCGCCGTAGGGAGCATGGTGTTTTTTCCCTGGAAAAAACCCCGCAAAATTCCCAGGGCCGACATGACCAGGACGGTGGGCGCCACAATGCGCAGGGGCTTTGCCAAGCCTTGTCTGGCGTAAAGGCTCTCTAAAAAATCCGCGCCGAAAAAGAGGAACAGGGCCGCCGCCGCGCCGACTGCCAGGGAAAAGGTCAAAGCGACGCGAAACAGCCGGTAGGCGTTTTTGTGCTGTTTTTGAATGGAGCGCTGGGCGATCAGCTTGGATACCGCCAACGGAAGGCTGCTGGAGGCCAGCGTCAGGGTGACGCTGTAGATTCCGTAGGCAACGGAGTAAATGCCGTTGCCCGCGTCGCCTAAAAGGTTGGACATGGGAATCCGGTAGAGAATACCGATGAGCCGGACCAGAATACCGGCTACGGCCAAAATACTGCCCTGGCGCAGCAGGTCGTTTTTTTGATTTGTTGACATATTTGTTTTTCTCCCGGTCAAGTCTTTGGGCGGGACGGAAAATACACGGCCATCCTGCCGAAAAGGAAATTCGATTCATAGAGGATATAAAAAACAATTACTCATTATTATAGCATTTTCTTTCACTGTCTGGAATATGCTTTGCGAAATTACGGCTTTTTGCCGAAAAATCTTTTTGAAGCGTTGACAAGCCATTGGAAAGAGGTAGAATAAAGATAAGAGAAACCCGGCTTTAGGGGGTTGGGGAAAGGCCCTGAAGCGAAAGGTCGGCCGCCTGTTTTTTTGCCGGCGGACAGAGTATACAAACCGGCGCCGCAACCGTTTGGAAAAGTTGCATTCTTCGACGATTTTTTGGGACGGGCTTTACTTTTTTTGGTTTTTCGTATACTATTAAAATAGATTCTAAAAGACAAAAACCGCCTTTTCCCCACGGCGGAAATTTCAGTCGAAGGAGGAGCCGCAAGGTATGGAAAAAGAGAACATGATATTTCCTGCGAGAAAAAAGCGGACTCGTTCCGGCTGTATTTTTGCGTTTTTCCAGGTTCCTGGGGGAAAGTGCCGCTTCGGGAATTTTTTGTCGGGGGAAGTTGTATCATTTAAGACAAAATAAGTGCAGCCTGTGGCCGGTCCGCGGGCTGCTTTCTTTTTTCAGAAAGGGTGGATTAGGATGAAAAAGGTCGCGGTTATTATGGGAAGCGACAGCGATTTTCCGGTGATGAAAAACGCGGTGCAGGCGCTGAAGGAAAAGGGCGTCCCGGTAGAGGCGCATGTGTTTTCCGCCCACCGAACGCCAAAGCAGGCGGGGGAATTTGCGGCGTCCGCGCGGGAAAACGGTTTTGGCGTGATCATTGCCGCAGCGGGAAAGGCGGCGCATCTGGCGGGCGTTTTGGCTGGGCATACGACCCTGCCGGTCATTGGGGTGCCGATGAAAGCTTCGGTGCTGGACGGAATGGACGCGCTTTTGGCCACAGTCCAGATGCCGAAAGGGGTGCCGGTGGCCACCGTCGCCATCGACGGCGCGGATAACGCGGCGCTTTTGGCCATGCAGATTCTGGCTGTATCCGAACCGGAGTTGGCAAACCGGCTGGAAGAGGAAAAGCGCCGAATGGCGCAGCAGGTCCTGGAAAAGGACGAAAAACTCCAGGCGCAGATTTTGGCGCTGTAAAAAAAGAAAAAAGCCGAAAGGCGGTTTTTATGATTGCAAGAGGGAAAGGAGCTTACAAATGAAAAAACTGGAACAGCTGTATGAGGGAAAAGCAAAAAAGGTGTTTAAGACAGACGATCCCAATTTGTATATTGTGGACTACAAGGACGATGCCACCGCTTTTAACGGTTTAAAAAAAGGCACCATCGAGGGCAAGGGGGTCATCAATAACCGGGTGTCTAACCACCTGATGAAAATGCTGGAGAAAAACGGAATTCCCACCCATCTTGTGGAAGAAATCTCCGAGCGGGAGACCATTGTCAAAAAAGTCACCATCATCCCGCTGGAGGTTATCGTCCGCAATATCGCGGCGGGCTCTTTGGCAAAGCGTTTGGGCATGGAGGAAGGGACCAAGCTTTCGCATACCGTACTGGAGTATTGCTATAAAGACGACGCGCTGGGCGATCCGCTGGTCAACGAATACCACATCTACGCGCTGGGCGCCGCCACCAAAGAGGAGTTGGACCTGATTGCGGATTATGCGTTTAAGATTAACCGCCTTTTGTCCGATTATCTGAAGGATTTGAACATTGAACTCATCGACTACAAAATCGAGTTCGGCAAAACGCCGGACGGAACCATCATTTTGGCGGACGAGATTTCCCCGGATACCTGCCGCTTCTGGGACAGCGTTACCGGCGAAAAGCTGGATAAAGACCGGTTCCGCCGGGATCTGGGAAATGTCGAGGGAGCGTATCACGAGATTATGAAGCGCCTTTTGGGCGAATAAGCGTTAAAATAGGATTGGCAGGGCCGGCGTTTCCCGGCCCTGCTCATGGTTCGGGAGAAAAGAAGTATGCAAAACGAGATTCATGAGGAATGCGGCGTTTTTGGCATCTACGATAAAGAGGGGCGTACGGATGTGGCGGCCAACACCTATTACGCGCTGTACGCGCTGCAGCACCGCGGGCAGGAAAGCTGCGGCATCGCGGTAAACGACAGCGGCGTTATCACCGTTCACAAGGACCTGGGGCTGGTGCGGGACGTGTTTACCCGCGAGCATCTTGCCGCCTTGGGCAGCGGTCAGATGGCGGTGGGCCACACCCGGTATTCCACCACCGGCGCGGTGAGCCGGACCAACGCCCAGCCGCTGGTGATCCGCCACGTTAAAGGGCAGATGGCGCTGGCGCATAACGGCAATTTGACCAATGCGGCGGAATTGCGCCGCCAGCTGGAGTTGGCCGGCGCGATCTTTCACACCACCAACGATTCAGAGGTCATTTCTTATATGATTACCCGGGAGCGGCTGAATACTCCTTCTATTGAGCAGGCCATCGAGCAGGCGATGCCCCAGCTGCAGGGCGCTTACAGTCTGGTGGTCATGTCGCCCCAAAAGCTGATCGCCGTCCGGGACCCCTGGGGCTTTCGGCCGCTGTGCATGGGCCGTATGCGCTCAGAGCAAATCGTCTTCGCCTCCGAAACCTGTGCGCTGGACAGCATCGGCGCCGCCTTCGTCCGGGATATAGAAGCTGGAGAGATTGTGGTCGTGGGGGAAAACGGCATCCGTAGCATCCGGACTCACTGCCGGGAAAAGGCCCATGTCTGCGTGTTCGAATTCGTGTATTTTGCCCGGTCCGACTCGGTGATTGAGGGGCAGCCGGTTCACGAGGCGCGCCGGCGCGCCGGGCGATTTTTGGCGCAGGAGCATCCGGTAGAAGCGGACGTGGTGGTCGGCGTGCCGGATTCGGGACTGGACGCGGCTTTGGGCTATGCAGAGGAATCGGGCATCCCCTATGGTATGGGCTTTGTGAAAAACCGCTATATTGCCCGGACCTTCATTCAGCCGGAGCAGGGCCAGCGGGAGGATTCGGTGCGGATTAAACTCAACGCGCTGGCCTCGGTGGTCAAAGGCAAGCGGGTGGTGATGGTCGACGACTCCATCGTCCGGGGGACAACCAGCGCCCGGATCGTAACTCTTTTGCGGGAGGCGGGCGCGACGCAGGTCCATGTGCGGGTGTCCGCGCCGCCGTTTATCAGCCCCTGCTATTACGGCACGGATATCGACTCGAAGGAAAACCTCATCGCCTGCCAGATGGGGGAAGAGGAAATCCGCCGGGTGATCGGGGCCGATTCTTTGGGGTACTTAAGCGTAGACGGGGTGCGGCGTATCGCCGCAGGGGCAAACTGTCAATTCTGCTGCGGCTGCTTTACCGGGGAATATCCGGCGCCGGTGCCCCAAAAGATGGAAAAATCCAAATTCGAGCAGAAAATCAAAAAAGGATAAAAGATGGGCAAAAAGGGGAAATCCTCCGCCCGGATTTTGACAGCCTGCCCGCAAAGAAGGCGGCGCAGATCAAGAAAGGAGAATCTCGCGTATGGAAAAAAGTTTTAGCGACAGCTATAAAGCCGCGGGGGTCGACGTTACCGCCGGCTATAAAGCGGTGGAACTGATGAAAGCCCACGTGGCCCGGACCCAGACGGCCGGCTGCATCTCCGGCATCGGCGGCTTTGGCGGCTTGTTTGAGTTGGATCTGACCGGTATGGAAAAGCCGGTCCTGGTTTCCGGCACCGACGGGGTGGGAACCAAGCTGAAGCTGGCCTTTCTTTTGAACAAACACGACACGGTAGGCATCGACTGCGTGGCCATGTGCGTAAACGATATCATCTGCGCCGGGGCAAAGCCGCTGGTCTTTTTGGACTATGTGGCGGTAGGCAAAAACTATCCGGAAAAGGTCGCCCAGATCGTCTCCGGCGTGGCGGAGGGCTGCGTGCAGGCAGGCTGTGCGCTGGTCGGTGGCGAAACCGCCGAAATGCCCGGCTTTTACCCGGAGGATGAGTACGACTTGGCGGGCTTTTCGGTGGGCGCGGTGGACAAATCCCGCATTTTGGATATGAACACGGTGGAGGAAGGGGACGCCATCATCGGGCTGGCTTCCTCCGGCGTCCATTCCAACGGCTTCAGCCTGGTGCGCAAGGTGTTCGACGTGGAGCATACGGACCTGAGCCGCTATGCGGACCGTTTGGGCAAGCCGCTGGGAGAGACGCTGCTGACTCCGACCAGGATCTATGTCAAGCCGGTTTTGAAGCTTTTGGAAGAGGTAAAGGTAAAATCCATCTCCCACATCACCGGCGGCGGATTTTACGAAAATATCCCGCGGGCGCTGCCCCAGGGGTATCAGGCGGTGATCGACCAAAACGCGGTGGAGGTTCTGCCCATCTTCCGGCTGATTCAGGAGGTGGGCAACATCCCCGAGAGGGATATGTTTAACACCTTTAATATGGGAATCGGTATGTGCGTTGTCGTTGCGAAGAATGAGGCGCAAAAGGCGGTGGAGATCCTCTGCGGATGCGGCGAAAAGGCCAAAATCATCGGCGAGATCCAAAAGGGCGAGCATACCGTCTGCTTTCGGTAAGGAGGCAAAAGGATGATAAAAATCGCGGTATTGGTCTCCGGCGGCGGGACCAATTTGCAGGCATTGATCGACGCGCAGAGTTCCGGCGCATTCCCCGAAGGGGAGATCACGCTGGTGCTGGCCTCGAACCAGAAGGCGTACGCGCTGGAGCGGGCCAAAAGCGCCGGCATCGAAACGGCGGTGATCAGCCGGAAGAGCTTTGAGGATCCGGCCCAGTACGATCAGACCATTGTCAAAACGCTGCGGGACCATCGAATCGACCTGGTGGTGCTGGCGGGCTTTTTAAGCATCCTGGGCAAACCGGTGATTGACGCTTATCCGGAGCGGATTCTCAATATCCACCCTTCGCTGATCCCCTCCTTCTGCGGCGCCGGGTTTTATGGGCTGCGGGTCCATCAGGCGGCGCTGGATTACGGGGTCAAGGTCACCGGCGCAACGGTGCATCTGGTCAACGAAATCCCCGACGGCGGGCGGATTCTGCTGCAAAAGGCGGTGGAGATAAAGCCCGGGGATACGCCGGAGATTTTGCAGCGCCGGGTGATGGAAGAAGCGGAGTGGAAGATTCTTCCCCAGGCGGTTGCCATGCTGTGCCGCCAAATGGGTTCGACGCAGGACGAAAAGGAAACGAAAGTATGATTTTTTTGAAAGGGGCAAAAGTGGGATGAAAGCGGTTAATCTGTACGAGTATCTTTCCGGCAACGAATACCCCGGCCGGGGCATTGTGCTGGGCCGGACGCAGGACGGCGGCAAAATGCTGATCGGCTATTTTATCATGGGCCGCAGCGAAAACAGCCGCAACCGGGTTTTTGTCGAGGAGGGAGAGGGCATTCGGACCGAGGCGTTTGACCCGGCAAAGCTTTCCGACCCGTCGCTGATTATCTACTCGCCGGTGCGGGTGCTGGGGAAAACAACGATTGTGACCAACGGCGACCAGACCGACACCATCTACGATTTTCTAGCCGCGGGCAAAAGCTTTGAAGACGCCCTTCGCACCCGGACCTTTGAGCCGGACGGGCCCAATTTTACCCCCCGTATTTCCGGTGTGGTCTGCGGCGCAGGCTACCGGCTTTCCATCTTAAAAAGCGTCGAAGGGGACCCTTCGTCCGCTCACCGCTTTTTCTTTGATTATACCGACGCGTTGCCGGGCCAGGGCCATGTGATCCACACCTACCGGGAAAACGGGAATCCCATCCCCTCCTTTGAGGGCGAGCCGGTGCCGGTGCAGATGACCGAGGATTTCGAAAGCTTTGGCGAAAAGCTGTGGAACGCCTTAAACGAGAAAAACAAGGTATCTTTGTTTATCCGGTCCATTGACTTGACCAGCGGAAAAACACAGACAAAGCTCTATAATAAGAATAAATAGGAGGAAGAAAAATGGCCAAGGAACTGGAATTAAAATATGGCTGCAACCCCAACCAAAAACCCTCCCGCATCTTTATGGAAGAAGGAGAGCTTCCCATCCAGGTGCTGAACGGCAAGCCGGGCTATATCAATTTTTTGGATGCGTTTAACAGCTGGCAGCTGGTCAAGGAGCTCAAAGAAGCCACCGGCCTGCCGGCGGCGGCATCCTTTAAGCATGTAAGCCCTGCCGGCGCCGCGGTGGGCCTTCCTTTGAGCGACGTACTCAGGAAAATTTATTTTACCGGCGATCAGCCGCTGTCGGCCTTGGCCTGCGCCTATGCCCGGGCCCGGGGCGCCGACCGCATGAGCTCCTACGGGGACTTTATCGCCCTGTCGGATACCTGCGACGAGGATACGGCCAACTTGATCCATAAAGAGGTTTCGGACGGGGTCATCGCCCCCGGCTACACGGAAAAGGCGCTGGAAATCCTTCGGTCCAAGCGCAAGGGTACCTATAATATCATCGAAATCGACCCGGCCTATATCCCCGCCCCGGTGGAGCGCAAGCAGGTTTACGGGGTAATCTTTGAACAGGGCCGAAACGACCTGAAAATCGACGAAAAGCTTTTGGAAAACATCGTCACCCAGAATAAAGATCTGCCCAAGGATGCGAAAATTGATCTGATTTTGTCGCTGATCACCCTCAAATATACCCAGTCCAACTCGGTTTGCTACGCAAAGGGCGGCCAGGTCATCGGCGTCGGCGCGGGGCAGCAGTCCCGGATTCACTGCACCCGGCTGGCGGGCAACAAAGCGGACGTATGGTATCTCAGGCAGCACAAAAAGGTGCTGGAACTGCCCTTCAAGGAAAAAATCCGCCGGGCGGACCGGGACAACACCATCGACGTATACATCTCGGATGATTACATGGATGTTCTGGCCGACGGCATGTGGGAGCAGTTTTTCACCCATAAGCCGGAGCCTTTGAGCCGGGAGGAAAAGCGGGCCTGGCTGGACACCATGACCGGCGTCGCATTGGGGTCGGACGCGTTTTTCCCCTTTGGCGACAATATCGAGCGGGCGCATAAAAGTGGCGTGGCCTATATCGCGCAGCCAGGCGGTTCCATCCGCGACGACAATGTAATCGACACCTGCGACAAATACGGCATTACCATGGCGTTTACCGGCATTCGCCTGTTCCACCATTAAGCCGGCGGGAGGAAAGCAGCATGAAAGTTTTGGTAATCGGCTCCGGCGGCCGGGAACACGCGGTGATCCGCAAGCTTGCGGAAAACAAGGAAATCGACAAAATCTTCTGCGCGCCGGGCAACGGCGGCATCAGCGTACTGGCTCAGCCGGTGGATATTAAGGCCACGGATATCGACGGGATGGTGAACTTTGCCAAAGCCGAGGGAATCGGCTTTGCGGTGGTCACCCCGGACGATCCGCTGGTATTGGGCATGGCCGACGCGCTGGAAGCGGCGGGGATCCCCGCTTTTGGACCCAGCAAAGCGGCGGCCCAGATTGAGGGAAGCAAGGTCTTCGCCAAAAATCTGATGAAAAAGTATGGAATCCCCACCGCCAAATACGAGGTATTTGACGACCCGGCCCAGGCAATCGCGTATATCCAGCAGGAAAACCGGTTCCCGGCGGTGATCAAGGCGGACGGACTGGCGCTGGGCAAAGGGGTGGTTATCGCCCAGAATCTGGACGAGGCCAAAGAGGCGGTCCGCTCTATTATGGAGGACAGGATTTTTGGCCAGAGCGGCAGTCAGGTGGTGGTGGAGGAATTTTTGACCGGCAAAGAGGTGTCGGTCCTGGCCTTTACCGATTCCCACACGGTGGTCCCGATGGTTTCCTCCATGGACCACAAGCGGGCCTATGACGACGATCAGGGACCCAATACCGGCGGCATGGGCACCATCGCGCCCAGCCCCTACTATACCGCCGAGGCAGCAAAGCGTTGCATGGAAGAAATTTTCCTGCCCACCATCGAGGCCATGAAAAAAGAGGGATGTCCCTTTAAGGGCTGTTTGTATTTCGGCTTAATTTTGACCGAGCAGGGCCCCAAGGTCATCGAGTACAACTGCCGGTTTGGCGACCCGGAGACGCAGGTGGTGCTTCCGCTGTTAAAAACGGATCTGTTCACTATCTTCAAAGCGGTTCGGGAAGAGCGTCTGGACCGGCTGGATATCCGGTGGTCCGACGGGGCGGCGGCCTGTGTGATTCTGGCCAGCGGCGGCTATCCCAAAAAGTACGAGACCGGTTTTTCCATTGAGGGTCTGGACGAAGAGGGCCAATATCCCGGCGTGATCGTATACCACGCGGGCACCAAACGGCAGAATGGGCAGTTTGTTACGGCGGGGGGCCGGGTATTAGGCGTTACCGGGTTGGGGAAGGATCTGCCCCAGGCACTGGAAAAAGCCTATGACGCGGTGAAGAAGATCCGCTTCCCCAAAGCCCATTACCGCACGGACATCGGCAAAAAATAGGGGAGTAGAAAAAATGGCAGTTTATCGTTGTTTTGTAGAAAAAAAGACGCCCTTTGCCGTGGAAGCGGCAGGGGTGCTGAGCGACTTGAAGACCGCCCTGCGCACCGAGGCGATTACCGGCGTGCGGATTCTCAACCGCTACGACATCGAAAATATCGACGAGGCGGATTACCGCACGGCCCAAAGGACCATTCTGTCCGAGCCGCAGGTGGACCAAATCTATGAGGAAGAAGCGCCGGCGCCGTCGGCGGATGAATGGATACTGGCGGTGGAATACCTGCCCGGCCAGTTTGACCAGCGGGCCGATTCCTGCGCCCAGTGCATCCAGCTTTCCACCTGCAAGGAGCGGCCGGAGGTGAAAACCGCCCGGGTCTATTATATCAAGGGCCGTCTTTCCGACGGGGAGAAGGCAAAGGTCAAAGAGATCCTCATCAACCCGGTGGAGGCCAGGGAAGCGGCGATGGAAAAGCCCGCGACCATTCGGCAGGCCTATGAAAAGCCTGCCCCGGTGGCGGTGTTGGAGGGCTTTAACAGCCTGGACGAAGGGGGCCTTCGGGATTTTATCCGCCAATACGGTCTGGCGATGGATTTGGACGATATCCGGTTCTGCCAGCAATATTTTAAAGAAGAGGAAAAGCGCTGCCCGACCATCACGGAAGTCCGCATGATCGACACCTATTGGTCCGATCACTGCCGCCATACCACCTTTGGCACCATCATTGAAAAAGCCCAGATTGCGCCGGATTATGTCCGGGAAACCTATGAGGATTATCAAAAACTGCGCGAAACGCTGTACGCGGGCCGCAAGGATAAGCCGGTAACGCTGATGGATCTGGCGACCATCGGCGCCAAGGCGCTGAAGGCCGCGGGGAAAATGCACGATCTGGACGAATCGGAGGAAATCAACGCCTGCTCGGTGAAAATCAAGGTGGATGTGGACGGCGAAGAGCAGGATTGGCTTTTGATGTTTAAAAACGAGACCCACAATCACCCGACCGAGATCGAGCCTTTCGGCGGCGCGGCCACCTGTCTGGGCGGCGCGATCCGCGATCCGCTGTCCGGCCGCAGCTATGTGTATCAGGCCATGCGGGTTACCGGCGCGGCGGATCCGCTTGTACCGGTTGACCAGACCATGAAGGGCAAGCTGCCCCAGAGAAAAATCGTCACCACCGCGGCGGCGGGCTACAGTTCCTACGGCAACCAGATCGGCCTGGCCACCGGCCATGTAACCGAGATTTACCATCCGGGCTACGCGGCCAAGCGGATGGAAATCGGCGCGGTGCTGGGCGCGGCGCCCCAGGAAAATGTGCGCCGGGAGCGGCCCCAGCCCTCGGACGTGGTGATTTTGCTGGGCGGGCGCACCGGCCGCGACGGCTGCGGCGGCGCCACCGGCTCTTCCAAGTCCCATACCCTGACATCGCTGGAAAGCTGCGGCGCAGAGGTGCAAAAGGGCAACGCGCCGGAGGAACGCAAGCTGCAGCGGCTGTTCCGCAATCCGGAAGCGACCCGGCTGATTAAACGCTGTAACGATTTTGGCGCAGGCGGCGTGTCGGTGGCAATCGGCGAATTGGCCGACGGCCTGCACATTGATTTGAGCAGGGTACCAAAAAAATACGAGGGCCTGGACGGCACCGAACTGGCCATCAGCGAATCCCAGGAGCGGATGGCGGTGGTGGTAGCCAAGGAGGACGCGGACCGTTTTCGCGCGCTGGCCGCGGCGGAGAATCTTGAATCGACGGTGGTGGCGCAGGTGACCGAGCAGCCTCGTCTGGTCATGGAGCTGGACGGCCGCACCATTGTGGATTTGTCCCGGGAATTTTTAAATTCCAACGGCGCCAAGAAGTTTACCGCTGTATCGGTCCCCGAGCCGGAGGCCGAATGCAGAACCCTGGAACTTCTGGACCTGGGGACCCGGCTGGAGCAGCTGGCGGAGGATCTCAATATCTGTTCCCAGAAGGGATTGGTGGAGCGGTTTGACTCCACCATCGGCGCGGGAACCGTGCTGATGCCCTTTGGTGGGAAGTGGCAGCTGACCCCCTCCCAGGCGATGGCGGCGAAAATCCCGGTGCTGGGCGGCGAAACCAGTACCTGCTCGTTAATGGGCTGGGGGTTTGACCCATATCTGTCCAGCCGCAGCCCGTACCACGGGGCCATGATGGCGGTGATCCAGTCGGTGGCCAAGGTGGTGGCGGCCGGCGGCAGCGCGAAAAACTGCTGGTTGACCTTCCAGGAATATTTTGAGCGGACCCAGGGCGATCCCGCCCGCTGGGGAAAACCCTTCGCGGCGCTGTTGGGCGCCCTAAAGGCCCAGCTGGAATTGGAAATCGGGGCCATCGGCGGCAAGGATTCCATGTCCGGCAGCTTTGAGGACCTGGATGTACCGCCGACGCTGGTATCTTTTGCCGTGTCCACCGCAAAATCAGAGCGGGTTGTCTCCACTGAATTTAAAGGCGAGGACCATCCGGTTTACCTGATGAAGCCCTTTTACTATCCCAACGGCCTGCCGGATTTTGGCAGCGTAAAAGCGGCGTTTGAGCAGATGGAGGGCCTCATCTCCAAGGGCCGGGTGCTCTCCTGCTGGACGCTGGGCGCCGGCGGCACAGCGGAAGGCCTTATGAAGATGATGATGGGCAACCATATCGGCTTTGAGGTGTCAAAAGACTTTGGCGAAGATCAGCTGTTTGACCCGTGCTATGGCGCATTTCTTTTCGAAATGGCAGAACCGGTGGAACTGCCCGGCTCCGCCATCCTTGTAGGCCGCACGGCCAAGGGCTATTCTCTGCGGACCGATGCGGTTACCGTTGATATGAACCGGGTGCAAAAAAAATACGAAGACAAGCTTCAGCCGGTGTTCCCCTATCTGGAAAAAGAGGATATAAAACCGGTGAAGACCTTCTCCTACGCCGCCGAGGGACCGGCCAGGTCCTCGGTTAAGGCGGCCAAGCCCCGAGTTCTGATTCCGGTGTTCCCGGGGACCAACTGCGAATACGACACGGCGCGGGCCTTTGCCAATGCCGGCGCAGATCCTGAGATTTTTGTCATCCGCAACCTGACGCCGCAGGATATTGAGGAATCGGCGGTGGCTTTCGAAAAGGCCATTGCCGCCAGCCAGATCATCGCCATCCCCGGTGGATTTTCCGGCGGCGACGAGCCGGAGGGCTCTGGCAAATTCATCACCGCTTTCTTTCGCAATCCACGGATTAAGGATCAGGTCCACGAACTGTTAAACCAGCGCGACGGCCTGATGTGCGGTATCTGCAACGGGTTTCAGGCGCTGATTAAGCTGGGGCTGGTCCCCTTTGGCCAGATCATCGACACCGACGACCGGTGCCCGACGCTGACCTTTAACACCATCGGGCGCCATCAGTCCATGTTGGTGCGGACCCGAGTGGCCTCGAATAAGTCCCCCTGGCTGATGCACAGCAAGGTGGGGGATATCCACACCGTGGCCATTTCCCACGGGGAAGGCCGGTTTGTGGCGGAAGAGGTGCTGGTGCAGAAGCTGGCCCAAAACGGCCAGATCGCCACCCAGTATGTGGATCTGGATGGCAATCCCACCGCCAATACCCGCTTTAATCCCAACCACTCGGTACAGGCCATCGAGGGCATTACCTCCCCGGACGGGCGGGTCTTCGGCAAGATGGGCCATTCAGAGCGTTACGGAAAGGATCTGTACAAAAACGTGCCGGATAAGGCGCTGCAGGATTTGATTTTTAAAGGCGCGGTAGATTATTATAAATAAACGTCAGGAGATGAAAAAAGAGGAAGACTTTTGTCTTCCTCTTTTTGTATCAGAACATGGGGAATGTCCCAAAATGCCAGCGCCGGTTATTTTTGGCGCGCCAGCATCCGGCCACCATAACGAAGCGCAAAGATTTCCTCTTCGCTGTCGGGAAATAGAGTCAGATCCGACCAGGTCATTTTGGATTTCAGGTACAATACACCCGGTGCGCCGAAGCGGTATTCCTTCTCTTGACCGGAGGAAAGGACCCGCATCCCCGTTTCCCCCGTTTGGATCTCTATGTCGCTTCCCTCCAAAGAGACATACCGGCCCGCGGATTTTTGCTGAAGTTTCGTCGGCCAGGGCTCCTGGCAAGGCGGCTCCCAGGGGCGCGGCTCCTCTCCCAGACACAGGCGCAAGGCCGCCTCGGCGATGGAGGAGGCGGGAACGCCGGTGGTGTTGGATAAAACGCACACACCGGCGCCCGTATCCGGGCAAAGGCCGATGGCGGAGGAAACGCCGGTGAGGCTGCCGCCGTGACCGAAAACCGTATGTCCCGCCAGCGTTCCCGCCGCCAGGCCATACCCATACCCGACAGCGGGCCGGTAGGAGGTGTAGGAATTGGTCATGCGCCGGAAAAAATCGGAGCCAATCAGCGGCGCACCCTCCTGCAAAAACAGCCGAAGATATCGCTCCATATCCCCAAGGGTGGATTTCATCGCGCCGCCGCCCATCATGACAAAGGCGCTGTCGTGATAATCCCGGGTGACCAGCTGCCTGCCGTCCCGCTCCTCGTAGAGGACCGCCCCGTTGGGGTCGGCGGCGGGCGGGAGAAACCCGCATCCGCTGCGGGTCATGCCCAGCGGCAGCAGGATCTCCTTTTTCAGATAGTCGGCGTAGGTCTCCTCGCCGCCCTGGGTCCGGATGATGTCGGACAAAAGTCCAAAGCTGTCGTTGGAATAGCTGAAATACTCCCCCGGATTACCTAATGGGGTCTCCTGCGCGTCCAGCCCGGCGCAGACCTCCCGGACCGCCTCTTCGGAAAAGGGGACGCTGTAGGCAAGGTCGATGTTCTTGCCCCAAAGGCCCATCCGCCGGGCCAGCGGTTCTACGGTTTTGCGCTTTACCGGCCAAAAGCTGCCGGTATGGCTCATCAGGTGCCGGACTAGCACAGGCTTTGTCCGGTGGGCGTTTTGGAAAGCCGGAATATAGCGGCTGACCGGCGCGTCTAAATCCACCTTACCCTGTTCGGCCAGCCGGAGGATCGCCAGACAGGTGAAGGATTTGGTAACCGATGCCAGACCGAAGATGGTGTCGCGGTCCATGAGAAGCTTTTGTTCCCGGTCGCGAAAGCCAAAGAATTTTTCCGCAGCCGGACCGTTTTGGTCCACGATGGCAACGGCGATGCCGCAGGCGGAATAGGTATCCAGAATATTTTCTACGTACGCTTCGAACAAAGCGGACAAACGGGCGTCAAGCGTCATACAATCCTCCTTTTCTCGTTGTTAATCGGCGGCCAGATTGCGGACCCAGCGCCCCCGCTTTAAAAACCAGAAGGCGATGAACATCTTCACCAGGTCCAAAAGTTCGATGATGATGTACAAAGGGACGACGCCGATGGGGGTGAAAAGGGACAGAAGGGTAGAAACGGCCACCGGTCCCACCCAGAGAAAGCCGGAGTCGATCAGCATGGTGGAGAAAGCGTCGCCGCCTGCCCGCAGGACAAAGAAGGTGCAGACGTTGACGACATAAATCGGCATCAGGCAGCTTTTGATGCGGATTAACACCTCCAGGGCGTGGATGGCATCCTCGCTGAGGACGTATAAATGATGGATATACGGCGCCACACAGAAAAGAATCCCGCCCAATACCATCGAGACCATCACGCCGAAGACGATGATTTTTTTGGCGTCGGATTTGGCCTCGTCCAGCTTGCCCGCGCCTAGCTTGCCGCCGATAAAGATCGCGATGGCGGAGGACAAACCGCCAAAGACAATAAAGGCCAGGTTCATCACCGTGTCGACTACCGAAATCGCCGCCACCAAAAGTTCGTCGGTGCGCATGTAGGACTTAAAGACCAGCGAAGTCCCGATGGAGAAAAACAACTCGTTGGCCGTCAGAGGGACTGCCTTGGCCAGCATGCTTTTCATCAAGGACCAATCCAGAAAAATAAGCCCTTTGAGATCCAGCCGGTAAAAATGCTTCTGCCGGATTAACAGGGTGATGTAGATGGCCATTTCCAGCAGCCGGGCGATCATGGTGGCCAGCGCCGCCCCCTTTACCCCCATGGCGGGCGCGCCCAGCTTGCCGTAAATCAGAATATAGTTTAAAATGGTATTGGTCAGCACGGTGACAATACCGACCTTCAGCTGGATCTTGTTAAGGCCGATGGCCCGCATCGCCATCATACAGGAGATGGAGATACCGTAGGGGATATAGGTGTATTTGGCAAATGAGATGTATTCCAGCCCCAGGTCCACAATCTCCGGCGTGCGGGAAAACAGGTGGATGGTCCAGGCCGGCGCCACAAACAAAACCCCGGTAAACAAAGCCATAATAAGAAAGCCGACGGTCAGGTTGATATCGAGGATTTTCTGGCAGCGCTCGTTTTTGCCGGCGCCATAGTTTTGGGCGATATAAATGCCGGCGGCGCCGCAAAGGCCAAACATGATGGAAGAGGCGATCATGTAAAAACGGTTGGCAACCGTAACGGTGGTCAGGGCGGTTTGGCCAACGCCGCCGACCATGACATTGTCAATCAGGTTGACAAAAGAGGTGACAAACTGCTGCGCCATAATGGGCAGCGCGATTCCGGTGACCTCTTTGTAAAAAAGCTTGTCGCCAAAAAAGCTTTTTATATTGCGTTTCGACATACGGACCCCTTTCTTTGTGATAAAATTGTTTTGACATTTCTGCGGATTTTTGCGCCTAAAAAAGGTATTAAAATGTATTATGTAATTGAACCAGTATAACAAAAATAGAGGGATTCTGTCAACAGCTGGAAGAAAAATCTTTCTGTAAAATCGAGTCTTTGTTGGACGAAACAGAAAAAGGAGGCGTTTTATGGGCAAAAAAGCGGTGGTTCTGGGCGGAGGAGGTTCCCGCGGCTCTTACCAGATCGGCGTATGGAAGGCTTTGCGTGAGTTGGGCTTTGATTACGAAATTGTCACCGGCACCTCAGTGGGGGCGCTTAACGGCGCGCTGATGGTGCAGAAGGACTATGAACTGGCCGAAGCCATGTGGCAGAAGCTGAAGACCCAGGATGTGATGGACATAGACGTTACCGATAAGGTCGAGGGGCCAAAAGATCTGACCGGCAAGGCGGGAACCTTTTTGACCGAAATCATCAAAAACGGCGGCGCGGATCCCCGTCCGCTGGAGGAACTGCTCAGACAGTATATCGACGAAGAGAAAATCGGCAATTCCCCGGTGGATTTTGGATTTGTAACGGTGGAATACCCCAAGCTGGAGCCGAAGATTTTTACAAAGGCCCAGATCCCGGCCGGCCGGCTGGTGGATTATTTGATGGCCAGCGCCGCTTGTTTCCCCGCTATGAAGGCCAGAACCATCGACGAAAAAACCTATATCGACGGCGGCTATTCGGACAATGTGCCGGTGAAAATGGCGGTGGAGATGGGGGCCGACGATATTGTGGCGGTGGATCTGGAGGCGATTGGCGTTGTCCGGCGGATGGATTTTCCCACCGTGCGGCTGCGGTACTTAAAAAGCCGGTGGGATCTGGGCGTTTTTTTGCTGTTTGACAGTGACGTGAGCGCCCGCAACATCCAGCTGGGCTTTTTGGAGACGCTCAAGGCCTTTGGAAAGCGGGAAGGGTATCTGTACACGTTTTTGCCGGGAGAGACCGAGAGGCTGTACCGGCAGGTCGAAAGGGAGTCGGAACTGCTTTTGGCCAAAAGCGGGATGTACCTGATCCCCGGGAACACCTATCCGGCGCAGGCCAAGGCCCGCAAAAAACTCCGGCAGATACTGGATCAGCCGGAGGGGCGCCTGACCAGTGAAAGTATGGGGCTGGCCTGCTGCGAGGCTGCCGCAAAGCTTTTGGGAATCACGCCGCTGAAGGAGTATACGGCGGACGAAATGGAAGAAACACTTTTAGACAGCTTTTCCCGGCTGGAGCAGGAAGCGGAAAAAATCCCGCTGCTTCTGGCGGCTCGGTCGGCAAAAGAGTTGGCTGCTCACCTAAAGGGCCTGGAACGCAGGTGGATCCTTTTATACTGCTGCCGCTGCCTGGACGCCATGATGGAAGGCGGCTTTTCCCCGGCGGCGGTCCGGGCGCTGTGTTCCGCCGTGACCGAAGAATTTTTGGCGTCGATGTACCTTTGCGGCCTGCGCCTACGGGAAAAAAGGGCCTGACGCGGAAAAAACGGAGAAAAAAGCTTCCGAAGAAAATTTTCTTCGGAAGCTTTTTTGTGGGGAAAATCAAAAACAAAAGGACGCTTTTTCCTATCCAAAGTACGGCTGCAAAGCCCGCATACATTTTTCCATAGCCGGGTTGGGGTCGTTATAATACTCCGCGGAGGTCAGTTCCATGGTCATATACCGTTCGTACCCGGCCTCTTCAATTTCGCGGATATATTGGTCCAGCGGGAAGATGCCATCCCCCCAGGCCAGATGGCCGGCGGGCCGCCCGTCGATGAGATGAATATGCCACAGATCATCGCCCAATTCCCGGGCGTATTGGGCGATGGATTCCTTCGCGTAATACATGGGGCTGGTGTCCAGCATCCCCTTTAAGCTGGGGGAACCTACCTCCCCAATCGCCCGCTTAAGGCTGGGCAGATCGGTGACCAGATTGGTTTCGTCGGTGCGGATGGGCTCCAGCACCAGGACGACCCCTTCTTTTTCCGCCTTGCGGGAAAGCTGACCCAGACTGTCGATCATCCGCGACCAGGCGTCTTCTTTCGGCTCGTCGAAATAGCCGTAGCCGGAGGTTAAAAGCATCTGATCGCTGCCAAGATACGCGCAGATTTCAATCTGCCGGCTCAAATCCTGGATGGAACGGCGGCGGGCAATTTCACTGTGGTAAGAGATGTTCACCGGATAGCTGCACTGATCCGGGGTATAGCAGATGGTTTTCAGGTGATGGTCCGCGATTTTCTGGCGAAGCGCCGCCAGATCGGAAGAGGACAGATCCGGCAGGTAAAAATGCGGCGCGTTGGGCAGAATCTCGATGGATTCATAGCCGGAACGCTCCATTGCGTCGAGAAAATAGTCAAAGGAGTAAAATTTATAGACCAGATTCATGCCGGCAATCTGGCGCTTTTGTATTTTCATGGGTGTTTCCTCCTTAAAAAGTCTGGTGCATCAGTTCCCGGGTGGACGTATATAAAGCGCGAAACACCGGCTTGCCCTTTTGGTAAACGCTGTGGTTTTCCGGGATGGGCCGAACGGTCCGAGCAATCTGGATTTTCTCCCCCAGTTGTGCCAAGCCGTAGCCGCCGCAGGCCAGCGCGCACAAAAGCGCGTCGCCGTAGCAGGCGCCGATGGTCACCTGGGGTACCAGGACCTCTCGATCCAGCATATCGGCGATAATCTGCAGCCAGCGGGGATTTTTTGTGCCGCCGCCCACCGCGATGATTTTTTTCACCGGCAGCCGGTTCTCCTCCAAAAGATCAAGGTACTGGGCAATGGAATAGCCGATCCCCTCTAATGCGGATTGGTACAGATGGGCCTTGGTGTGGTGGGACTGAAGGCCGAAGATCATCCCCTTGGCCAGCGGATCGTCGATGGGGGCCCGTTCACCGGCAAAATAGGGCAGGGTAAACAACCCCTCGCTCCCGGCGGGGACTGGCTCGGCGATTTTGGCCATGGCGGCGTAGGCGTTCTCGCCGCCGGCCTCCTCTTTTTCCAGCAGTTCCGAAAACAGCCGGTCCCGATACCATCGGGTCAGTGTTCCGCCGTTGTTGGTTCCGGCGGCGGCACAATAGGTCCCGGGGATCAGGTAAGGGCCCGCCTGGACGGGGCCGTCGGAAAGAGGACGGTCGGTGCTATAAATGTAAAAGCAGGTGGATCCCAGCTGGATCATAAGGGTGCCGGGGGTAAAGGCCCCGCAGGAAAAGGATTCGGCGCCCGAATCGCCGGTCCCGGTCAACACGCGGGTGCCGGGCAGCAGTCCGGTGGCAGCGGCGGCCTCGGGCGTTACGGCGCCGACAATATCCGGCGCGCGGGTGATCTGGGCCAGCTGGTCCGGACGGCAGAACAGGCCGCACTCTTTTTCGTTGATTCTAGCTTCCCTGTACAACGGAGCAAAAGAGCCGCTTAAATACTGGTCGATACAGTACCGGCCGGTCATTTTCGCGGTCAGGTAGGAAGAGGCGGTGAGAAATTTATAGGTTTTGGCATACACCTGGGGCAGGTGGTTTTTGATCCAGAGAATTTTTGGCGCGATGCTGGAGGAAACCAGCGGATGGGAAAACACCTGGGAATACCGGTCGCCGTAATAGTCCTTAATCTGTTCGATTTCTTCCTGCGCCCGGGAATCAATGCCGTACAGGATGGCGTTACACAAAGGCCGGCAGGCTTCGTCCACCGGCACGCAGTCGCACCCTAAGGCGGACAGTCCCACGCATTCGACCCTCGCCGGGTCAACGCCCGATTCCGCCAAAAGCTTTTGGGAGATTTTACAGACGTCCCCCCACCACACGGCCTCGGCGTCCTGCTCATACCAGCCGGGCCGGGGATTTTCCAGGTCGTGCTTTTGGGACGCGGTTAAAAGAATCCGGCAGTCGCTGTCGACCAATACGCCTTTGCTTTCATAGGTGCCCACGTCGACGCCCATAAACAGGCGGTTTTCTCTGTCCATAGGATCAGTCCTTTCTAAGCGACCGGGCCTTTTGCATAAAGCGGGCAACCTTTTCCTCGTCGATTAAACCGGTGAAAATCCCGTCCTTTTTAAAGGCGGATCCTACAAACGCTCCGTCCGAAACAGGCAGGATCGCGTCCAGATTTTTTTCGCTGCAGCCGGTGCCGCAGAAAACGGGGGTGTCGCCGGCAACCTTCTGCACCTCCACGATCTGGGACACATCCGGCTGACTGCCGGGGCCCGCGCCGGATACCACCAGGCATTCCGCCCGGCAGCCGCTTAACAGGGATTTGGCCTTCTGCGCCAGCGGCCGGGTATCCATGGGGGTGGAGCCCTCGCCGTTAATAAAGTAGCACAGCTTCAGATCGTCCATGTCCAGCTCCCGGCGCAGCCGCAGCGTGCGCGCGATGTTGCGCTGCTGCAATCCGGTGTCGCTGACCCAGGCGCCGGTGAACAGACAGCGGGTAAACGAAGCGCCGGTGGCGGCGCAGATTTCCACACAGCCTTCGCCATCGGCAATGGTCTCCACCCCATAGGGGACGGAAATCTGGCTGTGAATTTCGCCGAATACACGGCACATGGCGCCGAATACCGGTTTGGGCGTGTCGGTAAAGAAAGGACCGCTAAATTCGTTGGTGACCAGAATTCCATCGACGCCGCCTTTTTGCAGCGCCTCCAGATTCTTTTTCGCGTTTTCCACCACCTGTTCCATGGAACCCTCGTAAAACGGGTCTCCGGGCAGCGGGTCCAGATGTAAAAGCCCGATAATCGGCTTGGAAGTTTTAAATAATTCGGTGGTCCAACTCATGAGATTCCCTCCATATGGTGAAATTTGCAAAGATAAAAATCTCTGCAAGACAAGTATAGCACCCCAAAGGAGGTATCACAACAAAAACAGCCTACAAAACTGTAGAAAAAGAGGAATTATTTTACATGATTGTCACAGTTTTTGTGAAAATAGGACGAAAATCTTGTGCTTTTCTCTCAGAGCAAACGACAAAAAGAAAAATGCCGCCCACTCCCCAAAAAGAGACTGGGCGGCATTTTTTCTGATTTGAGATTGTGCCAAAGCCGGGGGCAATGGGGCGAGAGGCCCCGTCCGGATTTTTATCCGGACGGGTGCGCGCAAAGACTAGCAGCCGGGCTTTTTTACCTCGAAAAAGGCCTGCTTGTGCTTGCAGACCGGGCAGATCATGGGCGCTGCCTCTCCCTCATAAATAAACCCACAGTTGCGGCAGATCCAGGATACGCTGCTGCTTTTTCGAAAAACGGTTCCCTCCTGCAGATTTTTCTCCAGCATTTGGTAGCGCTGTTCGTGATCCTTTTCGATGGACGCGATCAGCTGCATTTTTTTCGCGATTTCCCCAAAGCCTTCCGCCTCCGCCTCTTTCGCAAAGGCAGGGTACATATCGCTCCATTCGTAGTGCTCGCCGTCGGCGGCCAGACGCAGATTCTCCTCGGTGGCGGCCATCTGCCCGCCATGCAGGTACTCGTACCACTGCTGGGCGTGGGCCCGCTCGTTGCGGGAGGTGGTTTCAAAAACCTGCGCGATTTCTTCGTAACCGTCCTGCCGGGCCTTTTGGGCGTACAGCTGATATTTGACCGACGCCTGGCTTTCTCCGGCCAGCGCGGCGATCAGGTTTGCCTCTGTTTTGCTTCCTTCTAATTTCATGGAAAATTCTCCTTTCCCTTTTCCCCTAGTTTGGGCCGGATAAAAAAGTTTATACAGGCGTTTGCCTTGCATTTGGGAGAAAAAAGGAATATAATGGACTAATCCATCTTATGACGTTATGGAAAGGAGAACTTTATGAGCGAAGCGAAAAAAATAGGGGAAAAGCGGTTCGCGGGGGATATGACCGCAGGCAGTCCGTTCAGGCTGATTCTGGCCTTTTCGATTCCGCTGTTATTGGGAAACGTGCTGCAGCAGATGTACAATATGGTGGACAGCATTGTGGTCGGCAACTATGTGGGAACGGTGGCGCTGGCCGCGGTAGGGACAGGCTTTCCCATCATCTATATGATGGTGGCGCTGTTCGTGGGAATCGGCGGCGGCGCGTCGGTGATCATTTCCCAGTATTTCGGCGCCGGAAACCTTAAAAAGGTTTCGGATACGGTGAATACGATTTACACCACCGGGGTGCTCGGCGCCGTGCCGGTATCGGTGATCGGGATTCTTCTTTCCGGGCCGCTGCTGCGGCTGATCAATACCCCGGAGAATACCTTGTCCGACGCCCGGCTTTATATGATGATTATTTTTGCAGGAACGATTTTCTCGCTGGGATATAACCTCAACAGCGCCGTTATGCAGTCGCTGGGGGATAGTAAAACGCCGCTGCTTTTGCTTACCATTGCCTGCGGGCTCAATGTGGTACTGGATTTGGTATTTGTGATCCTTTTTCATTGGGGAGTTGCCGGCGTTGCCGTCGCGACAATTCTGGCTCAGGCCATTGCGTGGTTTATCGGCATTTTCTTAATTAACCGTAAATACACTTATATCCACATCAGCCTGTTGAAATTTTCCTTTGATAAGGAGTTGTTCCAGAAAATTATCCGGCTGGGTCTGCCCAACGGATTGCAGCAGATGCTTTTTTCGGTGGGAACGCTGGCGCTGCAAAGCCTGGTCAACGGCTATGGGTCAGATTTTATGGCCGGATTCAACGGCGCGAATAAAATCGATATGTTCGCGTTTTTCCCGGCGCAAAGCTTTGGTATGGCGCTGACCACCTATGTGGGCCAGAATATTGGCGCGGGAAAAATGCACCGGGTCAAAGAGGGACTGCGCGCCACGATGGTGATGAGCATTTTATGCGGCGTCGGCGCGATGATTCTGGTGCTGGTCTGGGGACCCAATATGATGCATCTGTTTAGCCAGGAAGCCGCCGTCGTCCAGGCGGGTATGGATTATCTGCGCCCGGTGATGTACTGCTATTTGCTGTTTGCGGTGATGAATACCTTTTTGTCGGTGCTGCGCGGAGCGGGAGACATGGTGTTCCCCATGATCACGAGCCTTTTGTCTTTGTGGCTGATCCGTCTGCCGATGGCCTATCTGATGGCTCATTTCTTTGGTAAGGAGTATATTTTCTTCAGCTACGGCGGCGGCTGGCTGATCGGCGTAGCCATGGCGATTGTGTATTACTATAGCGGTCGCTGGAAGAAAAAAGCGGTGGTCTCCAAGAAAGATTCGGAGGAAACGGAAGACAAAGATGAATAATTTGTTAACTTTTCATCTCGTTGCATAAATTTTCCGGTCAATGGCCACCTATAAAACAGACCAGAAAAAAGAAGGAGAGAAAAAATGAAAAAAATATTTGTATTTGTTCTTGCGGCGGTCATCGTCGCTGCAATGGCCGGATGCGGAAACGCCAATTCTTCCTCTCAGCCGGGAAGTTCTCAAAGCCAGTCGGCGCAAAGCCAAAGTACCGTAGAACCGGAATCCTCTAAAGAGGAATCCCAGACGGCAGCGACTGGGACCGGCATGAAGGACGGCAAGACCATGGAAGGGTTTTTGGACGCTGTCAATGAGATCTACTATGAGGTGTCGCCGGAAAAAATTGATGACGCCATGCTCAAGGATCTTTATATGGTCAACCCGGAAGATGTAGAAGCGTATGTAGGGGAAACCTCTCTGGTCAATATCCAGGCCTTTGATATTTTGGTGGTGCAGGCCAAAGAGGGAAAGGTCGAGGATGTAAAGGCTGCGCTGGAGCAGAGAAAGCAAAATCGGATTTCGGAATTTGAGTTTTATCCGGTGAACGGAAACGACGAGCATACGAAAAACGCGCTGGTCTTGACCTCCGGTGATTACGCGATTTTGGTCATCTGTGATGATTATGACAGTGTCCAAAAAGTCCTGGACGAATACTTTACCTTTTAAAAAAACAAGGGGCCCTCATCAGGGGCTCCTTGTTTTTTTGATGATATTCCCCGGGTTATCCTACTTTACAGAAAACAACAAAAAAGCTGTGCAAATTTGCACAGCTTTTTTCATGACAGAAGGGGAAGTTACGCTTTTTTCAGGGTCAGAGCAATGTACTCCGCAACCTCTTCGGGAGAAGGACTAACCGAATCGCCGATGTTGGTAGAGGTGATGACAACAATATAATCGTCGATCAGCGGATAGTACTGCTTCTGGGTGAATTTCTGCCCGGCTACCGTGGTATCATAGGAAACGACGCACACATTGCCGATAGGCGCTTTGAGTTCCTCGACCTTCAGGTTTTCAACCTTCTCAAAGCCGCTGGCCAGCAGCTGGGATTCCAGTCCATTTTCGAGGGTGGACTTCATATCCTTCATGCTGACGGCTTTCTGGCCGGAAGCGTTCTGTACCAGGATGTTGACGTTAGAGGTTCCGTTGGCGATATCCGCATCACCGGGAACATAGATCGTGGTGCCCGAGCCGGTTGTGTCCTCGGTGGTGGTCCAGTCGGCGGGAACTTCGTAAGAGAAGCCGCTGGCGGAACCGGAAGCGGTGGCCCATTCAGGCGCGGAAACTTCAACGGGTTTGCTGCCGCATCCGCTTAGTAATGCTACTAAAAGTAAAGAGATGGCAAGCAGCACAGAAAGTTGCTTTTTCATTGTGATTACCTTCCTTTCTTATTTTACCCCAACAGGGAGATAAGCACCTTTAAACGATGCCTACTCTAGTATAGCATTAAAAATACGCCAGTCAAGAGGCATTTTCCCCAAAAATAAGAAAAGAATGGGAGAGATTAGGTAACAGGATTTTCCTTTTCGGCCGGTTGTACCGTGTCATCCTCCGGCAGATCCGCGCCGTCTTCCGGCTGCGAAGTTTCGCCGTCCTCAGCAGAGGAATCCTCGCCCGACTCATCCGGCAACTCCTCGCCCTCGCCGCCGGGAAGCACATCAACCGGCTCAGGATCGCCCTCCTTCAAATCACCAACAGGCAAATCGCCGCCGGGGTAATCCACCATGCCGTCAGGACCCATCATGCCATCCATCCCCGCCATCGAGTCGCTGTCGTTTTTGGGCTTTGGCTGATAGACGATGGAGAAGATGACCAGCGCAATGGCCACCAGAACGGCCACCAGCAGAATTGCCGATTGCTTAGGGGTGAAAATATGGGGCTTATCCGGATTGGGGTACTTGATACCGGCCACCACCCGACCAACGATCAGTCCAACGATCAGGCTGCCCAAAAGGCCGCCTGCAATCCAGGCAAAGTTCATCCAATTCATATGTAATACTCCTTCATCAAGAATTTCCACATCTATGTAACAAACCCCGCAGATGCGGGGTTTGTTACATATTCTATGCACCTGTCAAGGCAAAAAATCCCGATTAAGCAAAATCGGAGAAAACAAAGCCCTTTTCCCGCATACCGTCGATAAAGTCCCCCAGAACCCGCGCGTTGGTGGAGGATACGGCGTGCAGCAGATAAATCGCGCCGGGATGGGCCTTTTTTAACATGGTGTCCAGAGCGGTTGCAGGGTCGGGCTGACTGTCGGTAATCCAGTCTTTATAGGCAAAACTCCAGAAAAGGGATTTATAGCCGCAGCTTTGGACCAGGGCCAGCGCCTGCTCGGAAAAATTCCCTTCCGGAAAGCGGAAAAGGGACATCTCGTACTGATAAGTATCCAGCATATACTGGTGCAGGCTCATAAGATCCTCTTTCGCCTCTTCTAAAGAGAGGGACGGGTAGGTGATGTGTTTATTGCTGTGATTGCCGACGATATGTCCCTCGTCGATCATCCGCTGTACCAGATCCGGCTGCTCTTTGACATAAGGCATAGTGACAAAAAACACCGCGTGGACGCCCTTTTCCTTCAAGGTATCCAGAATATCGGCGGTGTATCCGTTTTCGTATCCTTCGTCGAAGGTCAGATAGATTTTTTCGGAGGAAGGCGCGATAAAGTACGCATCGTATTTTCCGTATTTCTCCTGATAGGCAATGGCACCCTGGGACCGGTTTTCACTGTCCACCGGGCCGCCCGGACCCCATCCCAGCGCCTGCGCGTCCAAAGCACCGATTTCGGAGAAATCGGTGCTCATGGTCGGGGAGATGGACTCGTCCAGGCTGCTGTCCGCGCCGCTTTCCAATCCACCGGAAAGGTCGCTTGTTTCGCTGGAAATGGCAGAAGACGCGGCGGAGGAAGACGAAGAGGAGGAACTGGACTTAGAAGAAGCCGAAGAACTGCTGGAACGGCTGGAAGAAGAACTGTCGCCGGAGGTGCAGCCGCTCAAGGCCAGAAGCATCGCGATGGCACAGGCCAAGGCAAGTGTTTTTTTCACTTTCATGATAGGACCTCCATGAATGGTTATTGTGAAATCGAAATTGGATTTCGCAAATAGTATGCACCGAAAAACCGCAGGTATGGCAAGGAAAAATTTAACATGAAAAAAAGAAAAATCCGCGTTTTTCTAAAAGTGCAAATGGTACCTTGCAGGTGGACGGTTATTCCCGGCCGCTCCAGCAGTAGGTACAAAGGCGGCAGGGGTCAATTTCCACCGAGTCGATCATGTCGTCCAGCCGGTGATACCGCAGGGAGGTAAACTTTAACTCCTTGCCGATCTCGTCGACCATTTCCTTGTAATTTGTACTGTCGGGATTGGCGTAATCCAAGAGTGTATCGTAGTTGGTAATCCCCTCCCGGCGCTGGATGACCCGCCGGCCGATGAGTTCCAACTCCGAGTTGGAGCGGGAAAAATTCAGGTATTTGCAGCCGAACAGCAGCGGGGGACAGGCGGGCCGGATGTGGACCTCTTTGGCGCCGTTTTGGTATAAAAGTTCGGCGCTTTCCCGCAGCTGGGTGCCCCGGACGATGGAATCGTCGATCAGCACCATGCTTTTGTTTTGGATCAGGGCATTGACCGGAATCAGCTTCATCCGCGCGATCAGGTTGCGCTGGGTCTGGTTGGGCGGCATGAAGGAGCGCGGCCAGGTGGGGGTGTACTTGATAAACGGGCGGGCAAAGGGGATGCCGGACTGGTTGGCGTACCCCACCGCGTGGGCGGTGCCGGAATCCGGAACGCCGGCCACCATATCGGTGCGCACATCGTCCCGGGCCGCCAGCTTTTCCCCGCAGCGATAGCGCATAACCTCTACGTTGACCCCCTCGTAGGTGGAGGTGGGATAGCCGTAATAGACCCACATGAAGGTACAAAATTTCATTTTGGGCAAGGGCGGGCTGAGGGTTTCGGCGCCCTCTGGCGTCATCAGCGCGATTTCGGCCGGCCCCAATTCCTTGTAGGGCTCGTAACCCAGGTTAATAAAGGCGGAACTTTCGAAGGAGGCGCAGATAGCCCCCTTCTTTTTCCCCAGCACCAGAGGAGTGCGGCCCACCCGGTCCCGGGCGGCGTAGATGCCGTGGGCGGTCATCACCAGCATGGTCATGGAGCCGTCGATTCTTTCCTGGGCATAGCGGATCCCTTCCACGATGCTGGGCTGCTGGTTAATCAGCGCCGCCACCAACTCGGTGGGGTTGATGCTGCCGCCGCTCATCTCTAAAAAATGAATGCCGCCTTTTTGAAACGCCTCATCGACCAATTCGGCGCTGTTGTTAATCCGGCCCACAGTGGTGATGGCAAAGGTGCCGAGATGGGAACGGACCATCAAGGGCTGCGGCTCGTTATCCGAAATACAGCCAATGCCTAAATGGCCGTGCATATCCACCGATTCTTTTTCAAATTTCGTCCGGAACGGCGAATTTTCAATGTTGTGAATGGCCCGATCAAAGCCTTTTTCCCCGTAAACGGCCATTCCGCCTCTGCGGGTTCCCAAATGCGAGTGATAGTCCGTACCGAAAAACAAATCGAATACACAATCGGTGCGGGACGCTACGCCGAAGAGTCCTCCCATATTTTTATCTCCTTCTTTGTTAATATGGTTATTATAAGAGTATTTGTCGAATATTTCAAGAAAGGATTTGCCGGCTTTTGATTTTTCGCCAGGAGATCGCATTGGTAAACGGCGATGGCATGCCGTTTTTCCAACGGATTTTTTGCCGGAAAGGGGAAGAATTTTGCGAAAATACTTGACAATCCCATGCTTGTTTGTTAAAATAAATGCTGTTGCTGGATTTGCTGGTGTAGCTCAGTTGGTAGAGCAGCTGATTTGTAATCAGCAGGTCGGGGGTTCGAGTCCGTCCACCAGCTCCATTTAAAACAGAATATGGGAGAATTCCCGAGTGGCCAAAGGGGGCAGACTGTAAATCTGTTGCGTTTCGCTTCGATGGTTCGAATCCATCTTCTCCCACCATCTGGGGTGGACACTTTAGATGTCCACCCCATTTTTGTCAGTATTCATGCTGGTTTGCGGGCTTTTTAGAGCGCAAAATCCAAAATGATTTTCCATAGATGCCTTTTCCATAAAATAGAAATGTCAAGACTTTTTGTGAGCAGATGCGGGGCTTCCGCCTGATTTTTCAGGCCGGAGGCCCCGCTTTTTTGCGTTTACCACTCTTTTTTCCCGTTGTCGGAACTGTAAAAGTTTCCGGCAGTTGTATAGATAGATTGACGAAAGCCCCAAACGGGTCACTTTTAAGCCCTCAAGATACAAGGGGGTAGTGCGCCCTTTTTTAGAACCTCCCCAGCAGACCGCCGGGGAGGTTCTTCGCGTTGGAAAAGGCAACCACCGGCTGTGCCGGTGGATAAAAAGCTTAAGCTATGCAC
>CAJTQM010000008.1 GCA_910578255.1 uncultured Oscillospiraceae bacterium | reverse complement strand
TAGCCGCCGTTCCGTTCCAACCGGCCGGCCCATATACCGCCACGTTAACCGGCGACAGGACTGTCGGCGCCACCCGCATTCCGTTATTTTCTTCGGGGAAAAAATAGTACCCGGATCCAGCAGTGGCCGAAGAGGGCTGCCACATCCCCATGATCGTTTTCTTCTGATAGTACCGCTGGCATTTTGCCAGTTCCAGTGCCGGGTCCGGCGGCGGGTCCAAAAGCGTCCAGGATGCTCCCTCCTGCCGTGCCAAGGTCTGCTCCTCGCCCAATTCCAACTTGGCCGCCACCAGTCTGGCGGTGAATGGCACAATTTCTGTGGCCGCTAAACACACCCAAAGCATCTGCGCGTCTTCTGGCACCGTAAAGGTTACCGAAGCAAGGCCCGGGGCCGTGATTGAGGCGGAATAGGCCTGACCTGAGTAATCCGGCTGAAACTGCACCTGCAAATTCACCGATCCGGTCAGATTCTTAAACAGCATACTAAAGGTCAGGGTCTTGCCCCGAAAGGCCGCAAATTTTTCGATCTTTTGTAAAAAGATATACATTCCCGCCGTGTCCGCCGGGTAATTCAAATACAGTTCACCTTTTTCTGGACTGGTTTCTGGAGAGGCAATGGTGTGATTGGTGATCCACCAATGGTCGATACAAAGGGCGCCGGTTCCGGACGTATCCTGGTAAGAGGTTTGTCCCCGCTGATTGATGGGGCTTGCCAGATACCCGTTGACCAGGATGTTTTCTCCGGACAGCCTCCCCAACTTTTGCCGCTGCCCCGGACTGACAAACACCCGCTCCTCCGTTTCGGCAATCTGGTCGGCGTTGTAGTCCCCCACCTGGGCCACAACCTCCCCGCTTCGCCCGAAGACCGACGCAACCCCCGCTTCTACTTGCACGTTGCCTAAAGCGTCAGGCAATACTCCGTTCACCGATACAACACTTCCCGCGGGACCGCGGGCCAAAACGCCGGTTTTTTGGTAGGCGCCCTTCTCCTGATCCCACTGAAACCAATACCCGTCCTCGCCGATATACGGGCTTTTTCCCTCCTGCCCATAGGAGGAAACGCCGCTGTCCCGGTATTCTCCCAAGGCCGCGTCGTAGAAAAGCCAGTGGCCGTTTTCCCCAATCAGCGGACCGTTTTCCAGTGTCTTTTCCGCCGCCTGGGCAAAAATTCCCGCCTGGTCCGCCCTCTCTCCGGCCTGCTCTGCGGACAAAACCGCCTCTTCGGCGTATTTCTGCACCTGGGCCAGAGATGCGGCCAGCGTGTCCGGCGCAGGTACAAAGCTGCCGTAAAGCGCCGCCTTGACCATGATCTCCCGCCCGTCAAACTTGATGACTTCATTGCCGCTTTCGCTGATGCCCACCACCGTCAGCCGGATTTTTCCCGGTACCGCGGTGCAATCCCCGTCCACCTCCCAGTAAACGGTCAGCTTTTTTGAATCAGCCTGGGCAAAAAGCGGCTTACTGATAAAAGTATCCTGCTCGCTGACCAGCTGGATGGACCAGCGAAGCGCCGTCAAATCCACCTCTCCGTATTTTAGCGGCAGCACAATCGGGATCCGGTCCACCCCCGATTCCCCCTGGGTAAACAGATAGTCCAGCGGCTGCGTGTTGATGATTTTTCGCTCGTTTGCCATAAGTTCCATCTAAAAATCCCCCCTTTAGGCGCGTGTGCCGTCCATGTTGTACCAGGTTCCGTTGTTGTAATAGCTGGATGTAAACTGCAGCTTTCCATAATCGGCAACCCGAAACCGAACCGTCCGATTATTGGGACTGTTTTGATCCTTCACCGCGTTTGCCTTTACCCCAACAGCCGACATAGACAGATTGGCCGCACCGTTAAAGCTTCCCGACGCTGTCACATCTCCTGTAAGACCGATGGTCCGGCCGGTTTTGAGTTTGTCCGCCGTATCCGCGTGATTCGCGTTCGCCGCCTGGTCGGCGCTGGACGCATGGGCGGCTGAGTCAGCCGAATTGGCCGACACCGCCGCATCCGCCTTCGAAGCCGTATCCGCCCGAAAACTCTCCTTTGGCGCGCCGATGGGAAACAGCACCACATAGGTGCCGCTGTCCTTTGCCAAAAATACCCGGTCGCCCGGATGAAAAACCGCAAAGCTGTTTACCCGGTACCGTTTTTGGCTGGGCGCATCCTGTCCGCCAAACAAAAGCGTCACCCCGTCGCCGTAAACCTGCGCGATGGTCGCAAAGCTGGCGTTTTCCGGCTGTTTTTGCTGGATCTCCTGTTTCTCTTGATAAATCATATATAACGTACCCTTCTCAATGTGTGTTCCATCCGTCCCCCCGGCGCCAACTCCAGCGCCCAACCGATTTCCTCATAGACTCCCGGGGCCAGGTCTCCCTCCAGCGCCAGAATGTCGCCGCACTGGTGTACCGGGTTCAGCGCCGTCTCAATGACGGTGGTTTCGGTAGCGGTCATGGACTGCCACCGCAGCCGGTCGGCGTAACGCTGTAAAGCCGCCTGGCTGCCGATGTTGTCCAGCTTCACCGGCGCGGCCATCACCCGCCCCTGCCGGGAAACGGATAAAGCCGAGTCGGGGTCATCGTTGACCGAAACCGCCCGCATCATGGTCTTCAGTTCCGGATTTTCGCATAAAACAACGAATACGTTGCACACGTCAAACAAATCGTCTTCGCGGGTATATTTTTCCTTCACCAAAGAGTAGCCGTCTTCCCTGCCCGGCCCATACCGGTGGCGAAGGTTTTTTGCCGCCGGCTCCAATACCGCGCCGATGTGGGCGGTGCCTTCCCCGTCAAACCAAAGGGAGCGGTAACTTATTTCGTCCAAAAGTTCGTTTAAAATCTCCAGAACCGGCGTGCCGATTTCCCAGTCTTCCCGATCGGTGGAAAAAACCTCCGGCGAATCCTCCACGATGGCCGAATCCACCCCGCACCGCCGCAACAGTGCCTGAATCCAGTCGATGTATCGGTCGCCCGCCGGTATAAAGAGTTTTTCCTCTATGCGGGTCCGCTGAGCCAAAAAGCAAAGATCATACCCTTCGCAGCGGTCAAACCGCCTTCCGCCCTCCCGCACCTGCTGTACCGAGGTAAGGATAAAATGCCCCAGCGGATATTCTTTTTTGTCCAAAATCAGCACCGGACACAGCCGGTCGCTTAACCGCCGCAAGCCCGGCGGCAGGACCAGATCACCGCTGTAAATCCGCTTGATTTTCCTGCGCAGATCAAACGAGACCGCCGCCGGTCCCGCGGCCTTTGCCTCGGCGTATTTTACCCCGCCGCGCAAAAGATCGTATCGAAGGGAAAATTCCCTGGCCAGACTATTCAATCACTTCTTCCCCCTGTGTCTCATTTATGACGAAAGAGACGTCCGCGCCGTTTTTGTAGTCCACCGTCATCTTTTCCAGTATGCCGGTAAAGCAGCATTCCCACTGATCCTTGTAGATCACCGCCTTGCCCACCAGCGCCTGCAAAGCCCTGAGAGACTCATTGTCCGGCAAAGAAAAGGCAAAATGGTGCCGCTGTATCCGGCTTTGGGATATCTCGGCCACCGGCAGACTGTACCCGTAATAATGCTGATACCCCACCTGCGCCTGACTTTCCAGCCGGTGGACCGGCGGTCCGTCCCGCCGCAGCGAAAGTGAAATCCACTCTCCCCCGTCCAATCCCGCAACCGCCGCGCCGGCCATGCAAAAACTTTGCGTCAGTATTTTGCTGGAAACATAGTGGCCGTTTTCCTGCCGGCCGATCACCTCATAGCGGTGAAAACCCGCGCACCGGCGGTCCATGTAGGATGTTTTTTCGGTTGCGGCGATGATTTTTTCATCCCGTTTGACCAAAAAGCCGGAAAAAGTTCCGGAAGAACTCCAGGAAAGCAGAATTTCCCTGCCCACAACCCGGCCGGACAGGGAAATTCTTCCCGTCCCGCGGTTCTGCACCGTCAGCGGCGCCTGAGCCCAGGGCGACCACAGGCCAAACTCGTTTTTCACCCGCACCTTTGCCGTGTAGACCCCGTCGGGCAGATATTCCGGGCAGCGCCACTGCTTTTCGGTGCCGTATTGCTCTTTAGAATCCACCGGCCCAATCTGGACTTGATACCCCCGCTGATCCTGGGCCTGCCAGCAAATCAGCGAAAGCGGTGCCGTGTCCAGCTGCCCGATGACCGGCTCCGGCGGCGAGGCCCGCACAACGATGGACGCTTCCTCGCTCCAATCGCCCCAGACACCGTCGCTGTTGGCGGTGCGGACCCGCCAGAACACCTTGCCCGAGGGCAGCGCGCCCGGCAAAAGCGAAAACGCCTGCACCGGACCCTCTTCTGCCGCCAGCGCCACCCAATCGCCGTCCGCCGTCCGGTACTGGGCCTCGAACCGGCGCTGGGCCGTCCCGGTGGCAATCACATGCCGCCAGGAAAAAACCTGCGGCAAATTTCCGTCCACATACCCAAGATCCGGCCGCAGTCCGGCGGCGGTGGGCTTGCTGTCGACGGTGGTAAGGGTCATCCAGCTGGACCATTCGCTCCAAATCCCGTCGTCCGACTGGACCCTCACACACCAGTCTATGGATCCCTGAGCCGGAAAGGTCCCCGCCGGCACCGTGTGGCTTTCGCTGCCGCCGGTAACGGTGCTTTCCTGATAGGCGCTCTGTCCCGTCACCCGCCAGCGAAACTGATATCCCTGCTGCTTCACCGGCTGCTGTACGCCTGATTTTTCCGCAAAAAAGCGCCAGCGAAATACCGTGTCCGCTTGCTCGTTTATAAACCCCGACTTGGGCGCGCAGTCATAAATGCGCGGTATAATATCCTCGTAGGTAAGAAGGACATAGGGCTTGTTGGCCCCCGTGTGGGACTGCATCGTCAGACTGGCCCGAAAGCTGTATGCGCTGTTTTTGTACATAACGCCGGTACAGTTCATCCCCACACCCGGCCACAGTTCGATTAGGCCCTCCTTCGCCCAGTCGTCTATCCTGTAATAATGACTTCCGCTGAAAAAATTGTATTGGTTTTTTGTAAGATGGGATAAATCCTCTCCCGGCATATCCATCGTAAAGCCGTACGGCCAATATCCATATAAGTTAATTCCGTATTTGAATACAAAGCGCCCGTTGCTCACATTTCCCGAGGCCGACGAGGACGAGCCGGTAACATAAATATACGGCGCAACCTCTGTAAGCTTCTTTTTCTTGTACTTGCCGGAAAGAAGGAACTGCATACAGATATCCGAACTGCTGTTGGGGATAAGGTTGTGGTCGTTTCCGTCGTAGGTAAAGCTGTATTGATACTGACTGGTGAGACTTCCCCCCCGTGTTGTCCCGGTCAGCTGATCCCAGGTATAGTTTTTCACCCAGCTGTCACTGGCATAGATTTTCTCGGTATACTCCGCCATCGTTTACCTCCCCGCATATCCGGCTCGGTACAGCAGCCGTTCGTTTTCCCTTTGCCTTTTCACCATATCCATTTCATCATCCGCTTTTTTCCAATTGGACAGTTTTTCCTTGTATTCCCAATTAGACAGTTTTTCCGTTTCTTTCCATTCTTCCGCCAGATTTTGCCTCTCCAATGCTTATCCCCCCGATCACCGGGCCTTTTGGGGCAAAAAGGACCCGTTTTTCCTCTCATCCATCCAGAAAACTCCCTCCTGACCGGTCAAAAAGCGCACTTCAAACGATACGTCCTGCCCGGCCTGGGGATCCGCTTCTATAGACCTTTGCGCCGAAATCGCGCAAATTCCGCCTTTTGCCGGCAGGGCCTCGGCCGTCCGCCCGCACACTGCCAAAACCCACAGGACCTTTTCCGCCTGCTGTCCCAACGCCCTTTCCTGAAAAGGATCCTCCGGACAAAATCGGCCGAAAAACCGCATCGCGCCGGCCCCTGGTTCCACCTTCTTTTTCTGTCCGTCAAAATCGTAAAACCACCGCCTCGGCGCCGGCTCGTTTTGTATCCTGCCAATCCCGGCGGCACATTCGGTCCAGATTCGTTGCTGCGGCGGTCCGAACCCGAAAAACCACCGCGCCCGGATCTCTTCGTCCGGCCGGCTTCTTTGATAAAACAGCCTGCCCTCCAGCGCGTAGATAAAAGTCTGCCCGTCCTGCGCCGGATACAAAAGCCGTCCCTTGCCAATCCAAAGGCTCTCAAACCGCCCCAGACTTCCCAAATCTATTGCGTCCCCTTTTAAACCGGCGGACCAGCGGCTCAGCTGTTCGGCAAAGGCCTCGTTCTCCACCCGCTCCCGCTCCTGCAGGCCGTATCCGGTCCTCTGGATGGAAAAATCATACCGCCAGCGCTCGTTTCCCGCCCAGTCGGCGGATAGCCGTTCTTCCCCCGCCGGAAAAAGACCGATACAGGGTTCCGCCTCCCGGATATAATCCACCAGCACCGGCCCGCCAATGCAGGGACAGGCGGCCAGCGCCGCCTGTACTCTTTTTAAAATCGAATCTTCCCCCATCGCCTTTTAAACTCCTTCCAATTCCCAGTGGGAAAATCCCGACGGAGTAATCACCCGCCGAATCAGCCGGATGCTGGCCGTCTCATCATATTGCCGGGTTAACTCCCGCAGCGGCTTCTGGGGATTCCACCGGTACGGGCAGTCCCCGAAAACCAGCAGATCGCCGATTTGAAAGGTAAAATACTTCTCCCTTTCCCGCGAATCCAATTCCCGCCATGCCTTGGGCGGCAGGTAGTCCTTATCCACCGGGGCCGCCGCACCCGGAATCAGAATCCGCACCGCCGAAAGAAGTTCCTGTCCCTTTTTGCTGTACCGCCGCCCGGCGAATCCGCCCTCCAACGCGTTTTCCCAGAATACCGCGGGCAAAACGGCGCGGACGCACCGTTCCCCGTCCGCCTCCTCCCAGCGGTTGTACAAAGTGGCGCAACCGTTGGTCAGCATCCGCCCCACCCCCGAAACAGCATACCGTCCTCCAGATAAACGGCCGCCGCCCGGTAGGAATCCGGCTCCTTGGCTCTCTCTTGATAGGTCACCGAATATTGCCCCGCCTTCTCCGAGCGGATTTTTCCGGTTTGCTGCTCCTGGGCCAAACTGTCGGCCACCGCGCATAAAGCCAACCTGACCTTTTCCGTCTTTGCCTCTTTTTCGCTTTTTCCCTTGGTCGCAAAGGACAAAAACGCTCTGGCCCGCTTAAGATAACGGGCAAATTCCTCCTGGGATAAACTTCCGCCATACGCCTGCTGATAAAAGGTAAAATCGCTTTCCTCCGCCATTTTTCTCTCCCCCCTTTCCAAAAGCGCCGGCGGACCTTAGGCCACGCTGTGCAGATAAACGCCCGCCGCCTTGTTTTCGTATACGTCCGCCAAGCCGTAGGCGCGGTAGAAAAACTTCCATCCGTCCGAGGTCTGGTTGTCCTGGGGCGCGATAATCTTGTTAACCGTGTGCTTGGGATACTGTAAAAGCGCCGGCTTGTGCACAATCATAAAGTTGATCTCCTGGGCTGCCTCCCCTTTGGAAAATCCGCCGGCGGTCTGACCCTCGGTGGAGCCATCGTGCAGGGTAATTTGGGTGTAAAACCGGGATTTGGGCACCTTGATCACCTGCTGAAAGCTGTCCAGCACCGCCTTGGATTTGGTGGTGTCCACATTTAAAATCAGATTGTAAAGGCCGGGACTGATAAACAAATACCGCTGGTCCTCCGGTACCTCCGCGTCGTCCATGGTGTTCTGCCCCTCTAAAAGCGCCGCCAGCACCTCGTCGCCGCCGGAAAGCTTCCCGGCCTTTTTACCGATTCCAGCATGAGAGGCGTAGGCCGCAAACCGAAACGCGTCCATCTCCGGCGCCACCCTTGTACGGACAAACTCGCCGGCCAGCCGTCCAAAAGCGACCCCCGCCGTCTCCTCATCATCCATGGCGTCCACCGTAAAAACACGGCCCCGATCGTAGTTAAAGTTCACCGTCTCACTGGATAAAGTCACGTCTCCCGCCACATAGCCGCCGTTTCGCGAGTAATCGGCCAGCCCGTCCATGCTGATTTTGGGGATGATCATCTCCCCCGCGTTGGCGCCCATCTGCACCAAAGCGCCGTCCCCGTCCAAAATCGAGGTAACCGCCGCGTTTTGGTAGACTTCGTCCAATTTGTCGGTGTATTTTTTGAATTTTGCCAGTGTGTTTGCCATTAAAAATCATCCTTTCTCCGTCTTAGGCCCGGCAGGCCCATAATTTCCCGGATCCGGTCTTCCCCCGCATCCTCTTCCATCCGATTTCCCGGCCGCAGGATCTGGGGCGGCGCTTTCTTGGCGGAAAACAGATAGCCGTGCTGAACCTGAAGTCGGTCAATCGCTTCCCGGATTCTTTCCAAAGCGCCTTCCTCTCCCGGCCGCAGCGCCTCTTCGTCCAAAAGCGCCCGTACCGCCTTTTCGCTGCGTGCGCCGGACTGGCGCAGCGCCTGGCCTAAAGCCTCCTCAAAATCCCGCCGCTGCCATTTCTGCTTCCATTCGTTTTCGACCTGCTGGGACTTTTGCCGCCATTGGTCCACCTGCTGGCGCAGCAGTTCCGATTGCTCGTTTGTCTTCTCCAGCTGTTTAAGACGCCTTTGCATCTCGTCAAACCCCGCCAGTTGTTTTTTCACCGTGCCGACCTCCCGGTCGTTTTCTTCCAGAACCAGCGCGATCTGTTTTGGATTTAAGCCCCATTCGCTCAGCTTTTCTGTTTGCATACTCCTCTCCTTTTTGGCAAAACGCTTGATTTTCTCTGTCCGCCCTCTTTTTTCCAGGGACCCGGCGTCCGCCCCTTTTTATTCGTCGGCCGAGCCGCCCTGACAGGCCGCCTTGGCCCGCTCCTCGCTCTCGCCCAAAAATCGGACCCGAAACTCCCAGGGCTGCCGTACCCCGGCGGCAATCTCCTGCAAAAACTGATCTTTTTCCGCCGCCGTGTCGGTCAGGATGCTGTCATCCCAGCGGTACTGGGCTTGATACCCCCCGGCCGGAACCCCGGGCAGAAGGTCCGCCCAATAGTCCATCACCTCTAAAAGCCGGTCCAGCGCTGCCTCAAGCGCCTCCTGTACCTCCCTGACGGTGGAAAAAAGCCGCTGCCGGGCGCTGATGATCTCGGTGGCGGTTAACTCCCGCTGCCCCGGATCGCTGACAACCCCGTAGGAAAGCCCGCAGGCAAATTCAACCCGCCGCAAAAGTTCGTTTAAACCCGCCCGCAGACTCTCGTCCCGAAAAGCCGGATTGTACACGTGGTAAAAATCCGCCCCGGTGTTGAGGCTTCGAAACAGCCGCCGGGTGGTCTGGGGCATCCGGCCGCCGGAAAGATAGGTGGAGTCGGCGTCGATGGCCAATTCGCCCCCCTCAAACTCCCACAAAAGCCTGCTGTACTGCCGGTCCGCCTCCTCCAAAAGCGCCATGGCCCCGGCCCCGATGGAAACCCCCAGCGGACATTCCGGCTCCACCGCATTGCCAAACGGCATCCGCAGATAGACAAACAGCGGATTCGCCCGCCCGGGCAAAAGCGTCATCGGCGCCAATTCTCCCCATGAGGGCACCGCCTCCAGCGAGATTTCCCATCCCAGCTGCCCTGCCTGACTCGAGACAAACGCCCGGTTGACCACCAGCGCCCCCCGGTCGGTCATCCGGTGCTCCTCCAGCCGGGTAAAGTACCGCCGGCCCCGCCGCAGCCGCTCTACAAACACCGCGCCGCAAAGCTGCCCGTCCGCTCCGGTCTCCAGCGGGACGAAGCCGTCGGGCTGCACCAGTTCCACCTGGATTCGTTCCCCGGCCAGGTAGGGCTTAAGCACCAGTCCGCCCTTTCCCACCGCGTATTCTAAATACCGGCGCAGCTGCCTGCGGACCGGTTCAATCTGGCGGCTTAAAAACGCCGCCCGACCGGACCCTTTGACCTGCCAACCCATTTCCAGAACAGCCAGCCGCGCCACCTCGCCGCAGATCACCGGCAAAAGGTTCATCCCCTTCACCCTCCCGTCCTCCAGCCAGGGCGGATCGTTTTCATAAACCCGCTGCCACAGCCGCACCGCCTCTTGCATACGGCCGGACCAGCGAACCCGCTCGCCCAGAATCCGGCCCGCCTCCGGCGGCTTTTCCTCGTCCGCCGCCGCTTGTATTTTCTCGATCCATTCTCTTTCCATTGCCCGTTTATCCGTTCCCCCTTCTTCCCCAAACCGGCTCGGTGGCGTAGCGCACCGCGTCAATGTGGTGGTTGTTTCTGTCCGGATACCCCGAAAGGACCCGCCCGTCCTTTCCCCGGTCATACCGGTACTCCAAAAATTCCTTCAGCGTGTCCGGGCACCGCGCCGGATCAATCCGGATCTTTCTCAATCCCTGCAGCCATCGAAAGGAATAGCCCACGCTTCCCGGACCCTTGGTCGCCCCACGGCAGAAAAGCCCGTATTCCCGGTAGTCCTCCACGCTTTTTGGCTCGGCGCTGTCGGCGGTGATCTGCTCTCCGGCCCCCACCCCCAGCGCCTTGATGCGGCCGGCCGTCTCCCGGTTGACCTGTTTGTAGCAGGTCAACTCACAGAAGATGTATAAATCCCGCCGGGCCGCGTCGTAGTATACCCGGTTAAACGCCCACGGATCCGGATAAAATCCCCAGTCCACCCCGGAAAAAATCCGGTCAAACCGCCGGATCACCCCGTCTTCTATGGGCTCCAGCACAATGTTGTCGAATACATTGTCCCCCATCCCCATGGGAATGCCCAGATACTCCTGCTTGTACGCCCGGGGATTCTCCCGCTGCAAAAAGCGGGCGTCGTCTAAAAATTTCTCGCCCAGCCAATGGGGCGGCAGCTGGGTGTAGTCCGAATGATGCACCCAGCGCCCCGGGCGGGACTGCCTGGCCCACCGGTTGACCCAGTGGCTCTCCAGCGGCGGCGGGTTAAAACTTTTAAAACAGTAGAAAGGCCCCTCCCCCCGCAGGACCGACTGCTCCGCGCTGCGTACCTTCTCCTCCTCAAACTGGTCCAACTCCTCAAACCACAGCACCCCCGGATAGCCAAAGGGAAACTTTAAGGATTTGAGTTTTCCCGGATCGTCCATTCCAAAAAACAGAATCTTCTGTCCGGTGGGCGTATATACCGCCTCTAAAGTCGACAGGGTGAACCGGCACAAATCCCCAATCCCCAGCGCCCGAGCCGCCCATTGCAGCTGGGAAAATACCGAGGGCCGCAGCGTGTTTCCCACCCGGCGGAACACCACCGCGTGCATGTTGGGGCTTCGCAGCAGCGCCAGCCATAATTCGATGGAAATAAAGCTGGATTTTCCCGATCCCCGCCCGCCCTTGAGTACATACTCCCCATGCTGGGAAAGCACCTTCTGGTGCAGCGCGAAAAAAGAAGGGGCGATCAGCCCGCGCAGAGAGACTTTTTCCTCCTGTTTTACATCCTGCTGGGATTCTTCTTTTTTCTCATCCAACATCGTCCACAATCACCACCGGTGGCTGACTCTGCTGACCCGGTAAACGCCCTTTCCCCTTTTCGGCGGCCGGTTTTGGCTCCGCCATAATGCTTCGCAGTTCTCGAACCGCTCCCATGTCCCCCTCCAGCGCCTTTTGATACAAATTCCACGCAATCAGCTGTAAACGGTCCCGGTAGCGCACCGGCAGCCCCGCCTCCTTTAAAACTTCCTTCTGCTGCGGATCGGTCAGCGGCAGCTCCAATAAAAGCTGCAAGCGTTGGCGAAGCTGGCAGCTTTTTTCCTCCTGTGCCTTTTCCCGAACCGTCCGGACCTCTTGCTTCTCTTTTTCTGTCGTGTAGCGCAATATAACTCCTCCTTTTTTAACCAAACCCGAATTTCCCGGCGCTTGAAAGTCTTTTCTTTATCCCGGCAGAATCTGCGTATCCGGCCGGTCCGCGGCGCCTCTTGCCCCGCGCTTTTTTCGGGGCCGATAATGAAAACACCCGTCCGGATCGCACCCGCGCAGCTGCCCTTCCTCAATGGCGTAATGGCACGCGGGAAAATCAGGAAACCCGAACAGTTCCCGTCTGTAATAGCAGCTTTTGCAGCGCTTCATACTTGTTCTCCTCCTTTCCCGGCACTTTCTGCCAAAAGCCGGCCGTTCCATCCTTCAAAGCCGGACCGGCGATTTTTCCTTTGCCCCATTCCACGTCTCCTTTCGGATTAGAACAAATGTTCTCTTTCTGCCTTCTATTATATTCCGCAAATTTAGAAAAATCAATAGTTTTTTCAATTTTTCCGAAACTTGTCTTTACAATCTTTCCTTTATCTGTTATTCTCTTGGTGAGGTGATTTTCATGTCATTTTTCGGTGCCAACCTAAAGAAAGCCCGAAAGCGCCGCGGCCTGACCCAACGTCAGCTGGCGGATCTCATCGGCGCGAAGCATAACTCCGTGAGCAATTGGGAAACCGGCCAAAACGAGCCGGATACCCAAACCATACGCCGCCTTTGCGATATTTTGTCCATCACGGCCAACGATCTGTTTGACGCGGACTCTGCCGCCTCTTCCCCCGTCAGCCGAGACGAGTTGAAATTCGCCCTCTTTGAGGAAAGCGGCCAGATCACCGAAGGCATGCTCCAGGAAGTTCTGGATTTTGCCCAGTTTGTCAAGGAAAAACACCAAAAAAAGGGAGGCGTCTAAAAGCGCCCCTTGGATCAACCTATTTATAAAAAAGGAAGGATATCGGATCTATGAAAGCGATTACCCAAACCTTAAGCGAAATCGTTTCCCAGGCTTTTGCAACCGCCGGCTACGACTCCAGCCTCGGCGCTGTCACCGCTTCCGATCGGCTGGACCTGTGCCAGTTCCAGTGCAACGGAGCATTCTCCGCCGCCAAGCTGTACCATAAAGCGCCCTTTGTCGTGGCGGAAGAGGTCGCCCAGATTCTGCGGGAAGTCCGCGCCTTTTCCAAAGTCGAGGTGGCCAAGCCCGGCTTTATAAACCTGACTCTGGACGACCGCTACCTGCTGGAGCAAACCGCCGCCATCGCCCGGGACCCCCATCTGGGCATCCCCCAGACGCAAAATCCCGCCAAAATCATCCTGGACTACGGCGGACCCAACATCGCAAAGCCATTGCATATCGGCCACCTGCGCTCGGCTATCATCGGCGAATCTCTCAAGCGGATTCTGCGTGCCGCCGGCCATACAGTCATCGGCGATATTCATTTGGGGGACTGGGGCCTGCAAATCGGCCTGGTCATCACCGAATTGCAGGAGCGTTACCCTCATTGGCGCTGTTTCTCGCCGGACTTTGACCCGGATACCGAATCGGTCCAGCCGCTGGAGGCCGCCGAGCTCAACGAGGTGTATCCGCTGGCCAGCAAGAAAAGCAAAACCGACCCGGACTACGCCCAAAAAGCCCACCAGGCCACCTACGAACTGCAAAACGGCCGGCCCGGCTACCTGGCCTTGTGGCGGGAAATTCTGCGCGCCTCGGTAGCGGATATGAAAAGCAACTACGAAAAGTTGGGCGTGACCTTCGATCTGTGGTATGGCGAAAGCGACGCCGACCGCTACGTCCCCCAGCTGATGGAGATCCTGAGCGAAAAGAACCTGCTGATTGAAAGCGACGGCGCCCTGGTCGTCGACGTGGCCGAACCCCAGGATAAAGCGCCCATGCCGCCGGTCATCGTCCGCAAGTCCGACCATTCCAGCATCTACGCCACCACCGATCTTGCAACCATCATCCAGCGGGAAAAGGATTTTCACCCGGACAAAATCTGGTACGTGGTGGATAACCGTCAGGAACTGCATTTTACCCAGGTATTTCGCTGCGCCAAAAAAGCGGGATTGATCCCGCCCGAAACCGAGTTTGCCTTTTTGGGCTTCGGCACCATGAACGGCGCCGACGGAAAACCCTATAAAACCCGCGACGGCGGCATCATGAAGCTGGAGGATATGATCGCCACCGTCACCAAAGGCGCCCAGGAAAAGCTGGAGGCCTCCAGCTTTGTAAACGAGTCCGACTACGACGAGATGGCCCGGCGGGTGGGGGTCGCCGCCATCAAGTTTGGCGACCTCATCAACCAGCGGGCAAAGGATTATATCTTCGATCTAAACAAATTCTTCTCCTTTGAGGGAAAAACCGGCACCTATCTTCTGTACACCGTCACCCGCATCAACTCCATTTTGAAAAAAGCCGGTGCCCCCCGGGAACAAACCGCCCCCATTTCCCATGTCTATACCGATTCCGAGCGGGATCTTCTTTTGAAACTGGCGATGGGCGGCGACGTCTTCCAAAAAGCCCTGGAGGAAAAAGCCCCCAACTATCTGTGTGAGCACGCTTATCAGCTGGCCATCGCTTTCTCCAAGTTTTATCACGATAACCGGATCATCGACGAGCCGGACCCCGAGAAAAAGCAAAATTGGCTGTCGCTCATCGCCTTGGTGCGCCAGGTGCTGTGTCAGCTTTTGGATCTTTTGGGCATCGAACCGGTGGAGCATATGTAACCCCGTTTTTGGACCGCCTGCCGGCGGTCCTTTTCCTTTTTCGCCTAAGCCCCGGCCCTTTTTGGGGAAAGCTTTGGGCAAAACGCCGGTTTGATCTTTCCCCTTGTCTGGTGCTATACTATCTATTGGCAAAAAAGCCCCCTGGTTTTTTTACTGCGTCAAAATCATCGTCAAGGAAGCGTGATTTATGCAAAAGACTGTCATTTTAGAAAAGCTTCGCTCCGCCAGCCGGTATATTCTGGCCTTTGTCCGCTGGGGACTCTTAGCCGCCCTCACCGGCCTTGTCGGCGGCGGAGTGGGTACCCTGTTTCATAAAGCGGTGGAATACGCCACCGGTGTTCGCCTGGCCCACAGCTGGATTTTGTACCTGCTGCCGCTGGGCGGCCTTCTCATTGTCGGCCTGTACCACCTTTTGGGCACCCCGGAGGGCTTTGGCACCAACCAGATTCTGGACGCGATCCGCGGCGAAAGCAAGGTCCCGCTGGCGCTGGCCCCGCTGATCTTTTTAAGCACCGTCATTACCCACCTGTGCGGCGGCTCCGCCGGCCGGGAGGGCGCGGCATTGCAGCTGGGCGGCTCCATCGGCTCGCAGCTGGGCGGCCTTTTTCACCTGGACGAAAAGGACCGGCACATCCTCATTATGTGCGGCATGAGCGCCGTGTTCGCCGCCTTGTTCGGCACTCCGCTCACCGCCACCTTTTTCGCCATGGAGGTCATCAGTATCGGCGTAATCTACTACGCGGGATTGGTCCCCTGCATCATTTCCTCCCTCACCGCCTACGGGGTGTCGCTTCTTTTCGGCGCCGAACCGGTGCGCTTTTCTCTGACCCAGGTGCCCGACCCTTCGATCCTGACCATTTTGCAGGTCATCGCCCTGTCAGCCCTGTGCGCCGCCCTCTCCATCCTCTTTTGCCTTTCGATGCACAAAACCGGCCATCTGCTGCAAAAATGGATCCCCAACGGCTTTCTGCGGGCTTTTTTGGGCGGCTGCGCCATCCTTCTTTTGACTCTCTTAGTCGGCACCACCGCCTATAACGGCGCGGGAATGGATTCGATCGCCGCCGCCATCTCCGGCTCTGCCCGGCCCGAGGCCTTTGCCTTAAAGATTCTCTTCACCGCCGTGACCATCGGCGCCGGCTTTAAAGGCGGCGAAATCGTCCCCACCTTTTTTATCGGATCCACCTTCGGCTGCGTTGCCGGATCCCTTTTGGGTCTGGACCCGGGCTTCGGCGCCGCCGTGGGGCTCATCGCCCTGTTCTGCGGCGTGGTCAACAGTCCCATCGCCTCCATGCTTTTGAGTATCGAACTGTTTGGCGCCCAGGGACTTTTGCTGTTTACCATCGCCTGCGGGGTCAGCTTCATGCTTTCAGGCTACTATGGCCTGTACAGCAGCCAGAAGATCGTCTATTCCAAGCTGCGGGCCGAATATATCAATATTCACGCCAAATAAAACGACCTCTTTTCCGCGTGTGCCTTACATTTTTTTCAAAAATCACTTGACCTTGGAGCCACTCTATCCTTTATACTGGATGATGGCTTGGCGGCCAGCCCATCTGCCCCACAGCCCGGCGCAGATGGGCTTTTTCGGTGCTCTTCCCACCGATCCAACGTTATTTTTCCCAAAGGAGGGATTCTTTCATGAAACAAAAAAAGACCGACCGAAAACGGATGATCCTCCGTTTTCTCAAAGGTTCCTATCTATATTTTATCCTGGCAATCGTTTTTTCCATGCTGTATACGGTGTTCAATTCCCTGACCCCCCAGGTCATCCGCGCCATGGTGGACTCGGTGATCGGCGAAGAGCCTTTCGAATTACCCGGGGCGCTTATGGGACTCATCGAAAGCGCCGGTGGACGGGCGTATATCCGCGAACATCTGTGGCTGGTGGTTGCGGCGATCCTTTTAATCGCCCTTTGCGCCGGACTTTGCACCTTCTTAAGCCGCACCTTTACCGCTAAGGGGGCTGAAGGCTTTACCCTGCGCATCCGGGAAAAGCTGTTTTCTCATATCCAAAAGCTGCCGTATAACTGGCACGTAAAAAACCAGACCGGCGATATCATCCAGCGCTGCACCTCCGACGTAGAGGTCATGCGCAACTTTGTGTCCGGCCAGCTTCTGGAGATTGTCCGCATCGTGTTTTTAATCATCTTCGCCATGTGCTTAATGTTTTCCATGAACGCCAAGCTCACCTGGGTGGCGTTGGCCTTTGTTCCCATCGTCGTCATCTATTCCTTTATTTTTTACGGAAAGATCTCCGAGCGGTTCCTCCAAGCGGACGAGGCCGAGGGCCAGCTGTCCGCCGCCGTGCAGGAAAACCTCACCGGTGTCCGGGTCATCCGCGCCTTTGGCCGCGAGTCCTACGAAATCGACCGGTTCGACCAAAAAAATAATAAATGGGCCGATATGTGGATCAATTTAAGCTACGTCATGGGCATGTATTGGGGCTTCGGCGACCTGTTTACCGGCCTGCAGATCATGACCATCCTGGTATTGGGCACCATCGAAACCGTAAGCGGAAATATTTCCGTCGGCACCTTTATGGCGTTTATCTCCTATAACGCCACCCTGGTCTGGCCCATTCGAAGCCTGGGCCGCGTTCTGTCGGAAATGAGCAAGGCCGGCGTATCCATCGACCGTATCAACTATATTCTGGAGGAAGAGGAGGAGCAGGACGATCCTGCCGGGCTGACTCCCGACCTTCGCGGCGACATTGTGTTTGACCACGTAAGCTTTGCTTACGAGGGCGCTGCGCCGATTTTGCAAAACATAAGCTTTACCATCCCCGCCGGGACCACCTTCGCCATTTTAGGCGGCACCGGCTCGGGCAAATCCACCCTGATGCACCTTTTAGACCGGCTGTACGATCTGCCGGAGGGCTGCGGCGCCATCTCGGTGGGCAAAACCGATATCCGCGACATCCGCCTAAGCCACCTGCGGGAAAATATCGGCATGGTGCTACAAGAGCCGTTTTTGTTCTCCCGCACCATCCGGGAGAATATCAGCGCCGCCCGCCCCAAAGCGGATATGGAGGAGGTCCGCCGCGCCTGCCGTATCGCCAGCGTGGACGAGGCCATTATGGGCTTTGCCGGCGGGTATGATACCGTCGTGGGCGAACGGGGGGTCACCCTGTCCGGCGGGCAGAAGCAGCGGGTGGCCATCGCCCGAATGCTCATGCAGAATGCCCCGATTATGATCTTCGACGACTCTCTTTCCGCGGTGGACGCCGAAACCGACGCCAAAATCCGCCAAGCCCTGGACAAAAATCTCGGCGGCTCCACCGTTATTTTGATTTCCCATCGCATCACTACCCTGATGAAGGCCGACTGTATCCTGGTCCTGTCCGGCGGCCAAATCGCCCAGATGGGCACCCATCAGGAACTTGTTTCCCAGCCCGGCATCTACCGGGATATCTACGAAATCCAGACAGCCCAAAAGGACCGGGAGCTGCTGGAGCAGGAGGTGTAACCTATGGCCGTTTTTCAGGAACAGGAATACAACCGGCCCTTTGACCTAAAGGTCTGGAAAAAGATTTTCCCCTTCCTTCGCCCGTATGCCGTAAACCTGTGCGCTGTCATTGTTTTAAATATCGTTATGGCGCTGGTGGATATTTCCATGCCGCTGTTTCAGCGCTATACCATCGACCATTATATCGGCGGCGGAACCACCCGGGGGATCGGCTGGTTTACATTGCTTTACGCTTTTGCCATCGTGTTTCAAACAATAATCGTCATCGTCTCTACCCGCCAGTCCATGTTCATCGAGATGAAAACCAACCGGGATATGAAGCACGAGACGTTTGTCCATCTGCAAACCCTCTCTTTTTCCTTTTACAATGTCACCCCCGTAGGTTATTTAATCGCCCGGGTCATGAGCGATGTCAGCCGCATTTCCGGAATGCTGGCCTGGGGGCTGATGGACGTAATGTGGAGCGCGGTCTACGTGCTGGGCGTTTTCATCGCCATGCTGTTTTTAAACTGGAAGCTGGCGCTGCTGGTCATGCTCATCGTGCCGGCCATCGCGATTCTGACCGTCTACTTTCAAAATAAGATCCTGCATTGGAACCGGAAAACCCGCCGGATCAATTCCCAGATCACCGGCGCCTTTAACGAGGGCATTTCCGGTGCCCGGACTTCCAAAACGCTGGTTATCGAGCAGCATAATATGGAGGATTTTCAGGTTTTAACCGGCGATATGCAGAAATCCTCGGTGAAAACCCAGCTGCTCAGTGCCGTCTACATTCCCTCCATCATGTTTCTAAGTTCGGTGGCCACCGCCCTGGTGCTGACCCGAGGGGGCTATCTGTCCATGCAGGGTCTGATGGAAATCGGTACCCTGTCGGCGTTTACCTCCTACGCGGTGGGCATTTTCGAGCCGATCCAGCAGATTGCCCGCATCCTGGCGGATATCATCTCCGCCCAGGCCAATATCGAGCGGGTCACCGGATTGCTCGAGGAGGTCCCCGCCATCCAGGATACGCCGGAGGTGGTGGAAAAATATGGCGACAATTTTGTGGGCAAAATCGAGAATTGGGAGCCGATCAAAGGGGACATCGAGTTTCGGGACGTGACCTTTCGCTATCCCGACGGCAAGGAAAACATCCTGGAGCATTTTAACCTAAAGGTCCCCGCCGGGTCCACCGTGGCCATCGTAGGGGAAACCGGCGCGGGCAAATCCACCCTGGTCAACCTGGCCTGCCGGTTTTTCGAACCCACCGAGGGGTCAATTCTCATCGACGGGCGGGACTACCGGGAGCGCTCTCAGCTGTGGCTTCACAGCAATATCGGCTATGTGCTGCAAAACCCCCACCTTTTTTCCGGCAGCATCAAGGAGAATATCCGCTATGGGCGGCTGGATGCCACCGACGCCGAGATCGAGGCGGCGGCCAAAGCCGTCTCCGCCGATACGGTGGTCCAAAAGCTGGAACAAGGCTACGATTCCGACGTCGGCGAGGGGGGCGACCGCCTGTCCACCGGCGAAAAGCAGCTGATCTCCTTTGCCCGGGCGGTACTGGCAGACCCGGCCATCTTTGTGCTGGACGAGGCCACCTCCTCTATCGACACCCAGACCGAGCAGCTGATCCAAAACGCCATCGCCCATCTGTTGGAGGGCCGTACCTCCTTTTTGATCGCCCATCGCCTGTCCACCATCCGCCACGCGGATATGATTTTGGTGGTGCAGGACGGAAAAATCATCGAAAGCGGCACCCATCAGGAACTGCTGCAAAAACGGGGTCATTATTACTCTTTGTATACCAAACAGTTTGAGAAAGAGGCCTCCGCCGAACTCCTGCGCTGACGCAAAAACCTCCGGCAGGCCCTTTCAAAACGCCAAAGGCGCGCCTTACCTGTAAGGCGCGCCTTTTCCTTTTATCAACAGCCGTCAATCCGGCCGAAATCCCCGCTCATCCGGACCTCTTATTCCGATTCCGCCTGTAAAAAGAGTTTTTTGCGCTGGGCAAAAAAGGCAGCCGCCAAAAACAGCAGCATCAGCGTCCATGTAACCGGCTCGGTGATACTCGTGCCGAAAAAGCCCAGACGCGGGATCAAAAACGCGGCGGACAGTAACTTCATGCCAAGTTCAATGCAGCTGGACAGAATCGGCGCCGTTTTTCTTCCCATCGCCTGCATCGCCGTCCGAAGCACCAAAAGGCACCCCAACGCTGGGAAAAACGCGAGATGCCACCGCAGGCTCATCACCGCGTTGTCGATGATCGCGCTGTCCGAGGTGCCGGTGGTAAAGCGCACCAGCGCGCTGCCAAAAGCGAAAATCATCGCGCATCCAAAAAGGGACCACACGATCTCCATGCCCATTACCTGCCTAAGCGCCATGCGTATCCGCTCCGGCTTTTTTGCGCCCCAGTTCTGTCCCACAAAGGTGGAGGACGCCGTGGAGATCGTTGCCAGCGGCTGCATCATGATCCCAATGATACGGCGGGAGGCGGTGTGTGCCGAGATGATCGTTTCGGCCAAAGCGTTGTTGGCCCTTTGGAAAATGACCGATCCCAAATCCACCACACAATACATCAGCGCCATGGCAATGCCGTTTGAAAACAGTTCCCCAATCAGTTCGAAAGAAACCCCAAAGTCCCCTTTTCCGGGAAGCAGCTGTCGATAGTGCCAAAACACATAAACACCGCAGAAAACCGCCGAAACGGTCTGGGCGATAACGGTCGCCAGCGCGGCCCCCGCCACCCCCATAGAAAACACCGCGACAAATAAAAGATCCAGCCCGATATTCAGCAAAGAGGAGACAATGAGAAAATAAAGGGACGTCCGGCTGTTTCCAAAAGCCCGCAAAATACCGGCAAACAGGTTGTAGGCGATGGTGGCCGCCATGCCCGCGCAGATCACGGCAATATAGCTGTAGGCCTGGGCCAGGATGGCATCCGGCGTGTTCATAAAGCGCATGAGCGGCCGGAGAAACGCCAAAGACAGCACGGTCAGAATGGCCGTTACAGCCGCGTCAATCCAGATCATTCCCGCAATGGATTCTTTCAGTTTCTTTTCGTCGTGGGCGCCGAAGCGCTGGGTGATAACAATGGCGCATCCGCTGTTTAAGCCGGAAGCAAAGTCGATAATCAAACCGTATAACGAGGATGTGGCGCCGATGGCGGCTATGGCGTCGTCGCCAAGATTGTAGCCGGCGACCATTGTGTCCACCATGCTGTAGACCTGCTGAAAAATATTGCCGATGAAAAGCGGGATAGCAAAAGCCAGCATCAGCTTGATCGGACTGCCCTGCGTCATATCCATGACGCGCATGGCCTTCTTTTTTTGTATGCCGTTCACAGTGGCAACCTCCTTTATCATTACGATTGTCTGTCATCCTGTCACGGATATCATAGCGGTTTTTTTGCCGCATTTATTGCATATTTGTTGGAAGTATAATAGAATAGTTGTGAAAAGAGGCGAATTCGCTATGGACAAAACCGTCAATGAAAAAAAGCTTCAGTACATGGAATATCTCCACCGGGAAACCGCAGACCGGCATCACACCCACACAGAGGAGATGTACCAGTATGACCTTCTGCGCATGGGCGACCCGAAAGCGGTTGAGGAAGGTGTCAGGATGTTTTCCTCTAACCTTCCCGGGCATATATCGGACGACCCGCTGCGCAATTACAAATACCTCTTTGTCGCCTGCATCACTCTGGCAAGCCGAAGCGCCATCGCCGGCGGGATGGATGCGGAGCGGGCGTATAATATCAGCGATTTGTACATTCTGAAAATGGACACTTTGCAAAGCGTCGACGAGGTGAAGGCGCTGCACGCCGAGATGTTTGCCTTTTATACAAAGGAAATGGCCGCACTGGACAAAGCAGCCGTCTACTCCAAACCGGTCATTTTGTGCATCGATTATATCTACAATCATCTGCACGAAACCATTCGCACGCAGGATCTGGCAGCCCAGGTGGGATTAAATCGAAGCTACTTCTCCACCCTGTTTAAAAAGGAAACGGGGCAGTCTGTTTCCGCCTATATCCTCTCAAAGCGGATGGAGGCCGCCCAAAACATGCTGCGTTTCTCTGAGTATTCCTACGCCGAGATTGCCGCCATTCTCGCCTTTAGTTCCCAAAGCCACTTTATCCGCGTGTTTCGGTCTCAGACAGGGTATACGCCCAAAAGCTTCAGAAATCGGTTTTTTCGCGCCGGACAAAAAACCGGACAATAAAAATGCGGGAAGAATTTTCTCCTCCCCGCAAATCGTGTAAAAGATTATCCAAAATACGCCGCGATTTCCTTCATGCGTTCGCTTTGGTTTACGTGAAACGGACAGCGGCGGTCGCAGTGGCCGCACGCGATGCAATCCGAAGCGTTTTTTTCCAGCGCTTTGTAATGCTGCACCGCCAGTCCATCGCCGGCCTTTGCCAGATCATAATACTTGTTGATAAGCCCCACGTCCAGCCCGGCGGGACACGGCTTGCAGTGGTTGCAGTAAACACACTTGCCGTTGGCGTCGGCAGGGGCAAACGTGCCGATGACCGAGTAGTCCAATTCCTCCTCGGACCTGTCGTAGTATGCCAGAAGCTTTTCCACATCCGCCTTGTCGCGGATACCCGGCAGAACCGTTAGAACGCCCGGCCGATCTAAAGCGTACTTCATACACTGGTAGATGGTCAGCGCACTGCCGAAGGCAGAGGTTTTCGCGTCCAGCAGCTGACCGCCGCAGAAAGGCTTCATAACCGAGATGCCCACTCCTTCTGTTTCGCAGCGGCGGTAAACGGCGGCGCGCTCGTCCACCGATCCTTTGGCAAACTCGCCCCCCATCTGGCAGTCATAGGACGGGTTGACCGAAAACATGAGCATATCCACAATCCCGGTGTCGAGGATGGTCTGTATCACCGCAGGCGTGTGGGAGGACATGCCGATGTGTTTGACAACCCCGGCGCTGCGCAGTTCCTGCAAATATTGGAGTATCCCATTTTTCTGGTAGGTATCCCAGTCGGATTGCTCGTCCTGGCAATGGATGAAGCCATAGTCTATGTAATCGGTGCCCAGCTGTTCCAACTGCCATTCTACCGAGCGCTTAACCCGGTCCAGATCCAGCGTCCAACCATAGGTCCCCTTGGAATAATCCGCGCCAAAGTGAATCTGATACAGCACCTGACTGCGCACATCGGCCAAAGCGTCCTTGAAAATCGGAAAAGCCTTCCCATCGCCCGCCGCCAGATCAAAATAATTGACCCCGTTTTCAAACGCGAAGCGAACGCCTTCTACGGCTGTACTATGTTCGCTTTCCGGCAGGTATGCGGACCCGATGCCAATTTCGCTGATTTTATCGCCGGTCCGTTGATTTTTGCGGTATTTCATCGTCAAAATCCTTTCCTTTCCAGACCCTACCCGACAAAAGGAACAACACCTTCTACGGCGCCGGCAGCATCGATCCGCCTGTCGCCATTGTCCACATCCATGAGGACATACCGGTCATGGCCCATGCCCAGTTCTTTCATGTAGGAAAGCTGCCGGTAGCCATGGCGGGACTCGATGCGTTCAATGAGGTCGTGATGATGCTCCTCTTTCATGGCGGCAATCATGTCTACACTGGCTTGATCTGCGGCAAGAATGTCCACGCTGGCAAGAATCCCCACATTGGGAGTTGTGACCGGCGCAGCCTTCACGCCCTCACAGTCGCAGGAGACGGACATATTCCGCAGGACATTGATATAAACAATATTCTGGCCAAACCGGTCGATGACGGCCTTGGTGGATTCGGTGATCTTCTCCATCAGTTCTTCTTCCACCACACCCCAGTCATTTCCGTCCTTGGCATGGATCATCCCCTTGCCAATGCGTCCGTCCGCGCAGCCAATTCCTATGTTTTTGTTTGACCCGCCGAAGCCGCCCATGGCGTGTCCCTTAAAATGGGTGAGGACAACCATCGAATCATAATCCAACAGCGATTTGCCCACGGACATTTCCGTAAACCATTTGCCGCCCGTTACCGGCAGCCTCGCCGTGCCGTGTTCATCGGTAATATCCACTGTGGCGAACTTCGTCCAGCCGTTTACCTCCAGCGTCTTGCGGTGCTGTTTTGTCGTATAGCGGTCGCCATCGTAAAACGTGTTGGTCTCAACAATCGTTGCTTCGGGAAGCTGCTGCTCCATAAATACTTTGACCCACTCCGGCGGAATGATATTCGGCCCGTGGGGTTCGCCAGTATGGAGTTTGATCGCCACTTTGCCGCCGATACGCTCCTTGATCTTGGCATAGACCTTCAAGATGCCCGCTGGGGACAAGTCTCGAGTGAAATAGACGATGCTCTCATCGCCGGTGCGCTCTGCGTAAGGAATATAGCGGTTGCCAGGAGGTACTGCTTTGATTTGGCTCATAATGGAAACTCCTCCTCTCAGAATATTTACTTTCCGGTTCTTATAAACCGTATAAATATTTTAGCAGAATTGCCGTTTAATAGATTGCAGATTTGTTTGAAATATAGCTTTTTCGTTTGTTTGTTTTTCTTTCTGCCATAGATTTCGCGCTTGATCCTACCCGTTTACCTTCCGGGTGTTTTTTTGGGGGCCTTTGGCGCGGATGGCGCTTATAAAGCAGCGGCTCCCCTTGATTTTCCGGGAAAATCAAGGGGAGCCTTCGAGAATCAAGGCCATCAGCCGGCCGATGCGTTTCTGATCTTTAGCACCGTAAAATCCTACAGGCTTTTACAGCCCGTTTTGTTATCTCGTCCGGTCAAACTCCGGATTGATCGCATAGAAATTCCTACAGTCAAGATCATCCTGGATCATCCGCAGCGCCTCGCCGAACCGCTGGAAATGGGTGACCTCCCGCTGGCGCAGAAACTTAATCGGCTCCCGCACATCCGGGATGTCAACCAGCCGCAGAATGTTGTCGTAGGTCGTGCGCGCTTTCTGCTCCGCCGCCAAATCCTCAAATAAATCGGTGATCGCGTCCCCCTTGGACTGGAAGACGGTGGCGGAAAACGGCGCGCCAGAGGCCGCCTGCGGCCAAACGCCGCCGGTGTGGTCCACAAAGTAGGTGTCAAAGCCCGCCTGCTTCACATCGTCAATCGTCATGTCGCGGGTCAGCTGCCGGATGATCGCGGCGATCATCTCCATATGCCCTAATTCCTCGGTGCCGATGTCGGTCAAAAGCCCGGCCACATGGCGGTTCGGCATGGAGTAACGCTGGTTGAGATACCGCATGGCAGCGGCAGTCTCTCCGTCCGGTCCGCCCAGCTGGCTGATGATTACCTTGGCGGCCGCAGGGCTGGTACAGTCGATTTTTACCGGGAACTGCAGTCTCTTTTCATAGTTCCACATTTAGTAATTCGCCTCCTTCTCCCAAGGCCACGGACAGTCGGTCCAGGACCAGCGGTTGGCCGGCTCTACCCGATCGTTGGTCAGCGGACCGATTTTGGCGTTGTATTCACAGGCCGCCCGTTTCTGCTCGTCTCTGGCATTTTGGTAAAACGCCAGCGCGGCAGGGTCACAGGGATGGGTGTCCAGATACAAAACCGCCTCGTCCACCGCAAAGCCCGCCCGCTGTACACGGTTTAACACCGATCTTCTCTCATTACCGGACATAACGCTCACCTCGGCTTCCTGCAAAGGGCTTGCATAGTTCAGGAAATAAAGACCCCCTGCATAAGGCGGTCTGGGTATCGTAGGTGTTGCACCATTCCTGCATGGGCACATACGCCATGGTCAGCGGCAGCTGGTCCGCGTGGGATAAATCGCATTCCCGGCACGGGCAATAGCCATTATCGGCATTTCTTTCCACAGCGCTTGTGCAGGTACCGGCACAGGTGTTTCGAACGGTATAGGATGGCTCTTCGAAGCAGCCGTTTGACATGAATCCGGCGTATTTGTCTGCACAGCTGCCGGAAGAATTTGTCATTGCACATCTTTCCAATTCTCTTTCTCCTCTCTTCTTTGAAAATTCGACTTTTAAAAGTCTAGTTCATTCTATGCCGGATTCTTTGGAACGGTCACCCCGGGACCCGGAGCCTCCCCCTTGTCTTTTTGGCAGAATGTGCTAAAATGAAAAAAGAATTTTTTTAAAAAGGCGGGATATTCCATGGAAAAACAAACGGCGCTTTCTATGATCGAGGAACTTTCCAACGCCTACGGCGTCTCCGGCTTTGAGGACGACGTGCTGCTGGTGGGCCGCAAATACGGCAAGGACCTTGCCCGGATCGAGGAAAACTGTATCCGCGACCTGTTTTTTTACCGGAACGAAAATACCGGCGATAAGCCGGTGGTCCTGTTGGACGGACACAGCGACGAGGTGGGCTTCATGGTCCAGGCCATCAAGCCCAACGGGACGCTGCAGTTTATCCCCTTGGGCGGCTGGGTGGAAAACAATATCCCCGCCCATAAGGTCAAGGTCCGCAACGCCAAAGGCGAGTATATTTCCGGCGTGGTGGCCAGCAAGCCTCCCCACTTTATGACCGCCGAGGAAAAGGGCAAGCCTCTGCCTATCTCTGCAATGGTCATCGACGTGGGGGCCGTAAGCGCCCAGGAGGTGACCGAGAAATTCGGCATCCGGGTAGGTGCGCCGGTGGTGCCGGACGTAACCATGGAGTATAACCCCCAAAACGGCGTCATGCTGGGCAAGGCCTTCGACTGCCGGCTGGGCTGCGCCTGCGTGCTGGAAACCTTAAAGCAGCTTAAGGGGCAAAATCTCGCCGTGGACGTGGTCGGCCAGTTCAGCACTCAGGAGGAGGTGGGCACCCGCGGCGCCCAGGTGGCCGCCCAAACGGTGAAGCCGGATATCGCCATCGTGTTCGAAGGCTCCCCCGCCGACGACACCTTTACCCCCGATTACCTGATCCAGACCGCCCTGGGCCGCGGGCCCATGCTGCGGCATATCGACGCGCGGATGATCACCAACCCCCGATTTATCCGCTACGCTTTGGACCTGGGCGAAAAGCTGGGCATCCCGGTGCAGGAGGCGGTCCGCACCGGCGGCTCCACCAACGGCGCGCCCATCCACCTGTCGAATCTAGGGGTTCCGGTCATCGTCATCGGACTGCCGGTGCGGTATATCCATACCCATCACTGCTACGCTTCTTTCTGCGACTTTGAAAACAGCGTCAAGCTGGCTGTGGAGATTCTCAATCGCTTAAACCAAGAGATCATCCAAAGCTTTTAATCTTCGTTTTTCCGGCGCGGCAAAAAAGGGCCTGCGCCGGATTTTCCTTTGGGTTTGTACGTACCTTTTTAAGGAGGGTTTTATGGATTTTGTCGAAGCGCACGCCGCCGCCCTTTTCCCCATCTGCCGGCCGCTGCTGGATTGGTACGCCGCCGCTCACCGGCAGCTTCCCTGGCGGGAGGCGCCCACCCCCTATCGGGTCTGGGTGTCGGAGATCATGCTCCAGCAAACCCGCGTCCAGGCGGTAATCCCCTATTATGAGCGGTTTTTGTCTCTGTTTCCGGATGTGGGGGCGCTGGCCGAAGCGCCCCAGGACCGGCTGCTCAAGGCCTGGGAGGGCCTGGGCTACTACTCCCGCGCCCGCAACCTGCAAAAGGCCGCCCAGCAGATCTGCCAGCGCTTGGGCGGCCGCTTTCCCGAAACCTATGAAGGATGGCTTTCTCTGCCCGGCGTGGGCCCCTATACCGCCGGCGCGGTCTGCTCCATCGCCCTGGGCCTGCCGGTCCCGGCGGTGGATGGCAACGTGTTGCGGGTCTTCGCCCGGCTCTTGGCCCTGGAGGAGGATATCGGCGCGCCGGCTGTCAAACGAGAGATGACCCGCCTGGCCGCCGCCATCCTCCCCGCCGACCGCCCCGGGGAATTTAATCAGGCGCTGATGGAGTTGGGGGCCACCGTCTGTCTGCCGGGCAAAACGCCTTTGTGCGGCAGCTGTCCCCTGTCGGGCCATTGCCGCGCCTTTTCGGACCAAAATCAGGCCCTTTTCCCTTTAAAAAGCCCCAAAAAGCCGCGAAAAATTCAGCCGATTACCGTCTTTTTGCTCTCCTATCAGGGCCAATTCGCACTTATCCGGCGGCCGGACACCGGACTGCTGGCCGGGCTTTGGGAGTTTCCCCACGCCGACGGAACCTTGGACGCGGCCCAATCCGCCGCCCTGCTGGCGGACTGGGTGCGTTTGGCCGGGCCGCCGGACCGGCTGGAACCGGCCGTCCACATTTTTACCCATCTTCAGTGGCATATGACCGGCTGGAAATGGGATGTCGGGGAGGTTTTGCCCGGTTGCCCGTTTCAATGGGCCCTGCCGCGGCAGCTGCAAAACCAATACCCCATCCCGTCGGCCTTTTCTCCCTTTTTATTCCAATGTAATTGTGAGAAGTAACTATTTATCTCCAGGAAATTTTCGATTGTTCTGTCTATTCATACAAAGATGCTGTTATAACACATTATAATACAAGTTATGGTTGACAACCACTGTTTCATCCGTTAAAATGAAGTTGTTCGAGGGCGAACCACACCGGATTTTTTACCGGCCGCCCATCATTTCATTTTATTTTAGGAGGATTATCATGCTGAAGTACGATCCTGCGAAAATGGTAGAGCGCTTTAAATCCTGCCTCGCCAACAAAAAAGAAATCATCGAGATTGCCGACAAACTGAGCCAGGAAGGTTTTTCCAACATCTTCTTTATCGGCGTTGGCGGCACCATTACCTATGCCTGGTCCATCGGCGAGACCTTAAAGCCCTTGACCACCCTGGAGTATCATGCGGAGCATGCTGCTGATTTCAACACCCTGGGCAATAAGAAATTCACCAAAGATTCTCTGGTTGTTGTAAGTTCTTCCACCGGCGATACCAAAGAGGTTGTGGAAGCGGTTAACAAGGCCAAAGAAGTCGGCGCCCGCGTTGTTGGTTTTGTAGACACCCCCGGAACTCCTCTTGCCGAAAAAGCGGATTACTACATCCCCGGCGGCAGCTACTACCGTTACTACACCTTCTTCCTGCGTCTGGTACATAACAACGGCGAGTACCCCGAGTTCGACGAGATGTACGCGAACCTGGAAAAACTGCCTGAGTTGATGCCTACCGTTGCAGAAGCTGCGGAGAAAGACGCGGAAGAGTTTGCCAGAATCCATCGCGACGACGCGATTCAGTACCTGATCGGTTCCGGCAACATGTGGGGCCCCACCTACTCTTATGCCATGTGCATCATGGAAGAGATGCAGTGGATGCGCACCAAATCCGTAACCGCTGGCGACTTCTTCCACGGCACCTTAGAGGTCATCGGCCGGGATGACAGCGTTATCCTGTTCTACGGCGAGGACGCCACCCGTCCCCAGATGGAGCGGGCGGAGAAATTCCTGCACACCATCTGCAAAAATGTAACCGTGTTCGACACTGCTAAATACGAGCTGCCCGGCATTGACAAGAAATTCCGCGGCCTGTTCTCCCCCATCGTTCTGGGCGGAATCACCGGCAGAATCGGCGTATATCTGGAGGAATACGGCAAGCACCCGATGCCCATCAGAAGATACTATAGAAAACTGGATTATTAATCCGTTTTCGATAAACACCTTTTTTTCCAAGAAAGCGCTGCGGATTTCCCGGCGCTTTTTTGGAACCACATAATTATAGTAAGGAGGATTTTACAAATGCCTACCCTGTTAAAATACGAGCCGGAAAAAACCCTGGAATACGGCAAAAAGGCTATGGCGAAAAAAGACGATGTCATTGCCGTGGTGGACAAAATCTGCAAGGAGGGCTTTTCCAACCTCTTCTTTGTGGGCGTGGGCGGTACCCTGACCCAGGCCTGGAGCTATGAGGCCACCTTAAAGCCCATCGCCTCCTTCCCCTTTTATGTCGAGCACGCTGCCGACTTCAACACCGAGGGCAACAAAAAGTTCGGCAAGGATTCGGTTCTGATCGTGACCTCCGCCACCGGCAACACCAAAGAGGTTGTGGAAACGGTTAACAAGGCCAAAGAAGTCGGCGCCCGGGTGATCTCGGTGGTCGGCGCGCCCAAAACCCCGCTGGTGGAGCTGGCTGACTATTCCATCGAGGGCTACGGCGATTTGATCTTTTACATGATGCTTCTGCGCTTTGCCTACAATAAAGGCGATTATCCGGAATACGACGAGATGATCAAAAACCTGGAGAATCTGGTAGAGGTTCTGCCCTACGCGGAAAAACAGGCGGACGAGTACTGCGAGGCTTATGTCCGCAACCATCGGGACGACAAAATCCAGTACCTGATCGGCTCCGGCAACCTGTGGGGCCCCACCTACTCCTACGCTATGTGCATCATGGAAGAGATGCAGTGGATGCGCACCAAATCCGTCACCGCCGGCGATTTCTTCCACGGCACCTTGGAGGTCATTGAGCGGGACGATACGGTTCTGCTGTTCTTCGGCGAGGATGAAACCCGTCCCCAGATGGAGCGGGTGGAGAAATTCCTCAAGACCATCTGCAATAACGTCTATAAGTTCGACACCGCCTCCCTGCCGCTGCCCAATGTGGATCCCAAATTCCGCGGCCTGTTCTCCCCGCTGGTCATGCACTGCTTTACCAGCCGGATTGAGGCGTATCAGGAGGAGTACGGCAAGCACCCGCTGGCCATCAGAAGATACTACCGTCAGCTGTCCTACTAAGATTTTGTGGGAAGGCCCCGTCTTTTTCGGCGGGACCTTCTTTTCTTTGCGCCGTATACCAATATTTTGCAGTTCCGCCTAAAAGCATTGACGGGGAAAGGGGAATATGGTATTCTGTATATAACGACATAGGACATCCCTTTCCCGCACAGGGCGGGCAAGGGATCCGTTATGGAAAGGATGAATGTACATGGATTGGAAAGCACTCTGCGCCGACGTGGCCCAGTGGGCCGAAGCCCATCGCGAGGAATTTATCGAGGATGTTTCGGCGGTTTGCCGCATCCCCAGCATCAGCCGCAATACGCCGGACGTGATCAACGCCCCCTTTGGCCCGGCCTGCCGCCAGATGCTGGATAAGGCGCTGGAGATGTCCGCCGCCTACGGCTTTGAGACCCGCAACTACGATAACTTTTGCGGCAGCGCCGTGTACGGCAATAACCCGGATAACGACTCCATCGGCATCGTGGCCCATATGGACGTGGTGACGGAGGATATGTGCAAATTGGCCAGCAATGCCGGCGGCTGGACCCACCCTCCCTTTGACCCGGTCCTGTCCGAGGACGGCAAGTACCTGTTTGCCCGGGGCACTGCGGACAATAAGTCCTGCGGCATCATGGCCCTGTACGCCATGCGCTATTTAAAGGAGCACGACATCAAGCTTAAAAACAACGTGATGCTGGTCTTCGGCATGAACGAGGAAATCGGCATGCGGGATATGCCGGAATTTTTAAAACGGGAAAAGCCCTCTAAAATCTTCCTGGTGCCGGACGCTAAGTATCCGGTGTGTATCTCCGAATCGGGCAATACCCGCTACGGATTGGAATCCGCCCGGCTGGACGGCAGCAATCTTGTGGACCTTTGGTCCGGTATCAGCAACGACGACTGGTGCGATCCCACCGTCAGTGTGCCTTCCAACGAGGCGTGGGCGGTGCTCTCCGGCGTAAGCCTTGCGGTGGCCCGGCAGGCGACCCGGTTCTACGATCACACAAGAGTCGAGACGACGGAGGACGGCAACGTCAAAATCATCGTGGAAAAGGACGAGAAGACCACCGCTACCGCCCGGCTGTGCCAGGTGCTGGCCAAATGCGGCCTGGTAAAGGATCCCAAAACCATGGAGGTTATTAACTGGCTTAATTGGTACACCTCCGATACCACCGGCGCCCATATGGGCATCGCCTGCGACGACGGCCCCAGCGCGCCTTTGTCCGTCCGGTTTAACTACCTGCGGATGGCGGACAAAAAAATCGTCCTGTATACCTCTGTCCTCTGGCCTCCTCTGGCGGATAAGGAGAAGATCAACACCCGGCTGGAGGAAACCCTGGCTGCCTCTCCCATGGAGATTTGCCGCCACCGCCGGCTGGACGGCTTCTATATCGACCCCAAGGACCCGCGGGTGGAAAAGCTGGCCCGGGTGGCCAAGGATGTGCTGGGCCGGGAGGATATCCCCTACCTGACCGAGGGTGGCACCTATGCCCAGAGCCTGCCCAACGCCATCCCCTACGGCGCAACGGTGCCGGATCGGGTGCGGCTGTTCGGCATGGTCAAAGGCGGCGCCCATCAGGCCGACGAATACTGCGACATCCCCAATCTGCTGATCAACATGCAGATTTATGTCCGGGCTTTAATCGAGTTGGACGAGATGTATTCGAAATAGCCAAAGGAGGAGCAACATGGATTGGAAAAAGCTTTACAGCGAGGTGGACCAGTGGGCCGAAGCCCATCGGGAAGAATTTGTCAAGGATATTTCGGAGGTCTGCCGCATTCGCAGCGTCAGCATCATGAATAAAGAGGACCCGGAAAAGCCTTTTGGCGCCGCCTGCCGCCAGATGCTGGACAAGGCGCTGGAGATGTCCGGCCGCTACGGCTTCGAGACCCGCAACTACGACAATTTCTGCGGCAGCGCGGTTTACGGCAACAACCCGGATAACGATTCCATCGGCATTTTCTCCCATATGGATATCGTTCCCGAGGGGGAGGGCTGGACCCATGACCCCTTTGACCCGATTCTGTCCGAGGACGGAAAATATCTGTTTGCCCGGGGCACCGCGGACAATAAGTCCTGCGGCATCATGGCGCTGTACGCCATGCGCTACTTAAAAGAACACGACATCAAACTCAAAAACAACGTGATGCTGGTCTTTGGCATGAACGAGGAAATCGGCATGAATGATATTCCCGAGTTTTTGGCAAGGGAAAAATGCCCCAAATTCTCCCTGGTGCCGGATGCCAAATACCCCATCACCTACGCGGAAAAGGGGATCACCAAATCGGTGCTCAAATCCCCGAAAATGACCGGCAACCTTACGGATATGTGGTCCGGACTGGCGGTCAATGCCGGTTCCCCTATCGCCTGGGCGGTGCTGGAGGGCGTTTCGCCGGACCAGGCGAAAAAGGCGCTGGAGAAATTCGAAAAGACCACCGTGGAAAAGGTCGAAGGCGGTGTAAAGATCACCGTGGAGAAGGACGAAAACAAAGTAGTCCGCGACCCCATCGGCACCTGGACCGCCACGGCGCGGCTTTGTAAGGTGCTGGCCGGCAGCGGTCTGCTCACCGGCAACGGCCAGGAGGTCCTGGACTGGATGGCCGGCGTTTCCGACGACTACCGGGGCGAAAAAATCGGCATCGCCTGCAACGACGAGCCCAACGGCCCGCTGCGCTGCTCGTTTAACATGATCCGCATGGAGGAAGGGCGCATCTGCTTCTACCCGGATATCCGCTACCCCTCGCTGGCAGACAAGGACAAGATTCTCTCCGGCATCAAAGCGGCCTGGGCGGCTTCCCCCATGGAGTTGGAATCCTTCAGCAACCTGGACCCGTTTTACATCTCGCTGGAAAACCCCGTGGCCCAAAAGCTGATCGAGGTGGCCCGGGACGCGCTGGAGCAGCCGGACATCGAGCCGTTAAAGGACGGCGGCACCTATGCCCGCCGTCTGCCCAACGCCATCCCCTACGGCGCAACGGTGCCGGGCCGGGTGCGGCTGTTCGGCTTTGCCAAGGGCGGCGCCCACCAGGCCGACGAGTACTGCGACATCCCCAACCTCTTGTTAAACCTGCGGGTGTATGTCCGGGCGCTTTTAGAGCTGGACCAGATGCTGTAAAAGCCTGCGCCGCTTAACATCCAAGGAGGTTTTGACCTATGGCAAAATTTCAGCCGGCCCCCGGCGAGGCGCTGGCGGGCAGCGGCCCCATGTCGCTTTTTCAAAAGTCGGGGTTGACAAAAAAACCCTTCCAGGGTAAGATTTATGTGACCAATCAGCGGGTGTGCTTTTACATGGATTTATCCGGGAGCGCCCTGATGGACCTTCCGCTTGCCCAAATCAAGGGCTTTTCGGTGAGCAAGACCCTGTTTATCACCCAGGTGACCATCCACAGCCAGTCCGGCGAGGAGTATCCCCTCACCGGCTTTCCCGCCAAGAATTTGCAGACCTGGCTGCGGCAGGTGGGTGTTCAGGCGCTGTAAACCGCTGTAAAAACTCCAAAACCGTCGAAAGGAGACCCGACCATGGGCTGGAAAATGCGAATGGTATACATTTCCAATGGAAACAAGTTTTCCGTCCAGGGGATAGGTGCGCCCATTTTTCGATGGTGACAGCATGCTCTTCGGGCGGTAAGCTTTAGCCGAACCAAAAGCGCATGGCCTGTGGCCATGCGCTTTTTTGCATCTATCCTTTCCCGATCCCATTTTTGTGAAAGGATGTATTTTTATGAAACTCAAACGGCAGATCCGTCTGTTTTATCTTTTGGAAATCTTCGGTACCTTCTCCTTGACCGACGGGGTCTGGGTCCTGTTTTTACTGCAGCGGGGCTTTTCGCTCATGGAGGTGGGCATCGCCGAAACGGTTTTCCACATCGCGAGCTTTCTGTTCGAAATCCCCTCTGGCGCCATCGCCGACCTGTTCGGCCGCAAAAAGACCATCGCGGCCAGCTATATCTGTATGACCCTGTCCGCCTTTCTCACGCTGATCGCCTGGAACCTGCCCAGCCTGTGCCTGGCCATGGTGCTCACTACATTAGGCTACAATCTGGATTCCGGCACCCGGGACGCTTTGACCTACGACAGCCTAAAGGCCTGCGGCCAGGAGGAACGGTACCTGTCGGTCAACTCGAACCAGCGGTTTTTGTGCAGCGTCGCCGTCAGTCTCTCCAAGCTGACCGCCGGTATCGCCGGGCGCATCGGCTATGTCTTCTCCTACCTTTGCAACATGGCCTTTTCCGGCACCAGCGTGCTCATCGCCTGGAACATGCAAGAGCCGGCGGTGACCGAGGCGCAGAAAAACCGTCCCCGTTTCTCCCTGTCCGCCTTGGGCCGGGGGATCCTGGAACAAATTGCGGTCAGCGCCCGGTTTCTTTGGCAGCACAGGGAGATTGCCGCCAAAATGGCGCTGGACGCGCTGTGCGGCTGCGGCGCGACCCTGACCATCTTCTTTTTGCAGCAGCACTTTTCCGCCAATGGCGTCCCCTTCGGGTGGATCGGCGTCTTTTTGCTGGCGGTAGAGGCCGGCGGCATGGCCGGGACCAAATGCGCCCCCTGGCTGGCGGCCCGGCTCCCCTTCGGCCGTCTGGCCAAGGGCTGCGTTGTGCTAAGCTTCCTCGCCCTGCTGCTCACCGGATCCGCCCTGTCGGCTCTCTCGGTGTCCGGCGGATTTCTGCTGCGGTTTTCCACCCTGGTGCTGGAAACCGCCACCAGCGGCGAGGTCAACCGGGACCTTCCCTCCGACCAGCGGGCCACCCTCATTTCGGTGGGCTCGTTGCTGTTCAGCGTCTGTATGATCGCCGCCACCCCCGCCCTGAGTTTTCTGTGCGAAGCGCTGGGTACCGGTCCTGCTTTCCGGCTGGAGGGCACAGTGCTGGCCGTGGCGGCAGCGGCAATCCTGCTGCTGGGCCGAAAGGCGTTTCGCATGGCCAAGCCGCGTAAAGGCCGCTAAGGCCTCTGGATCCCATCTCATTTTATACATTTTGCAAATTCAGGTATTTTTAACACGATCAGGATAACTTTTTTACCGAATTTTCACATGATTGGCTGGCGCTGCACTTCTTTTTTCCGTATAATAGAAGTTAGCGGATTCGGTAAAATCCACCGGAAGATTTGTATGAAAGGATTATCCTGATGAAAAAAAGCCTGACCGCCCTACTGCTCGCCCTTGTGATTCTGATCCATGTACCGGTAACGGCAGAGGCCGCCTCATCCTATCGCGGCCAGCTTGACGGCATGGAGGGGGAAATTTACGACGTCTTGACCTCCAAGCTGTCCCAGGGGTACGACTCCTTCAGCTATGAACTTTCTCGGACTTTGACCTATTCCTCTACTGAAGAGGCCAATAGCGACATGCAGCGGCTGGTGGCCCGGGCATACGAAGCCTTTTACCGCGACCATCCGGAGGTGGTCTGGCTGGACAAGTACGGCTTTTCCTTTTCCACCCAGTATTATATGGAAGGGAGCACCGTCCAGGTAGTGGGATTTTCCCTGCGCGCCGCCCTGACCACCTCCTCCTACCAGTCGCAGCAATACGCTTTGGAACGGGCGGTCAGCGCGATTTTGCAAAACGCCTCCGGTACCGACTATGACAAGGTGCGCTATTTCCACGACGAAATTTTGGCCCGCTGCACCTATAATACCGACGCGGTTTCCTCCTACGACCCGGTCTCCTGCGAGGCCTACGGCGCTTTGGTGACGGGCAGCGCCATCTGCGAAGGGTACGCCAAGGCCTTTAAGCTTTTGTGCGACCGGTCCGGCATCCCCTGTGAAATCATCGGCGGAACGGTGGAGGGAGAGCCGCACATGTGGAACTATGTGCAGCTGGGCGGCAGCTATTATCTGGTGGACGCCACCTTTGACGACTCTCCCGGCGAAAGCGGCTACAATTACTTTTTAAAGGGCGCGGGGTCGGTGAGCGACCATCTGGAAAGCGGCGGATTGCTGGAGGGCTTCTCCACCGGCTTTTCCTATCCGCCCCTGTCCTGGAGCGATTACATCCCCGGCGAGGACGACGGAAACGCGGTTCCGCAGATTTTAGGCGGCGCGGCAGAGGCCTTTGCCGCCAGGGAAGATGCGCCCGCCGCAAAAAATCCCCAGCCGGAGCGCCGCCCGGCCATCATCCCCGAAGTCGAAACCGGCTTCAGCCGCGTATCCTGCCTTTTTTCCAAAAACGGCCGGTATTGGGTGCGAAGAGACGGTTCCGGCTTTTCCCAGGGAAGCCGTGCCATCGCCAACGGAACCGGTCTGCAGGTTCTGGCCTTTCCGGAGCCGGGCTATCGGGTGGGCGAGATTTTGGTGATCAGCGGCGGGAAAACCGTCGCGTCGGCCCGGGAGCGCGCCTCTTTAGCCTTTGTGCTGGAGGGAAACAGCCAGATCCAGGTGATCTTTGAAAAGGCCGCCTGAAATGTCATCCGGGCGGCAAAACGGGCGTCGATCCCGCCGGAATTTTGGGAGGATACCATGAGTAAATATCAGCCTTTGTGGGAATATGTGCAGCGCGGCGGCAGCAAGACCTGCCGGCTTACCTTTGAGGAAATCCAGGCGATTGTGGGGATCCCCATCGACCATTCTTTTCTAACCTACAAAAAAGAACTGACGGAATACGGCTACGTGGTGGGGAAAATATCCAGAAAAGAACAAACGGTGATTTTCCATAAGATTCCTTAGCAAATCGCGGTTTTTTCGCTCCGAATCGCAAATAAAAACAATATGCCAAGATAAAAAAGCAGGGCAGGACCGCGGCGGTCTTGCCCTGCTTTTTTATCTCTTGCAGCAATAAGGAGGGGATAGAGTTAGTATTCCTTTATTTTGTTATTTTTCTATAGCAGTCTTGATAAAGAGCAGCCGTTTTCCTTACAATATCTTCCGGAAGTGCAGGAGCCGGTGTTACGCCGTTTAGCTTATGTTCAATCAACCAGTCCCGGACAAACTGTTTATCATATGATTTCGGCGATACGCCCATTGTCCAGTCAGACAAAGCCCAATATCTGCTGGAATCCGGAGTGAAAATTTCATCTCCTAAAATAAGCCTGCCATATGTATCATATCCGAATTCCAATTTTGCATCGGCAATAATCATTCCTTTTTTTAAAGCGTGCGCATAGCACGTCTCATAAAGATTTAAGCAGATGCTGCAAATTCTGTCCGCTTCTTTTTTCCCTATTTCTTTCCTTAATCTTTCAAGGGAAATGTATTCATCATGGCCCATATTATTTTTTATGGAAGGCGTTACGATTGGCCTTTCAAGCTTTTGCGCAAGTTCATATTGGTTTTCTATTTTCTGTCCACAAAAACACCTTGCGTTTTTATATGCATCCCACATGCTGCCGAACATATACCCCCGTACAATAAATTCATATGGCAACATCTTCAACTTTTTTACAAGAACCGTGCGTTTATCATACAGCTTGGGGTTTTCAGAAAAGCATGCAGGCATATCACGAAAATCCGAAGATAGAATGTGATTTGGAATAATAGAATTTGTGTAATGGAACCAATATAAGGAGAGCAAATTCAATGCAATGCCTTTCTTTTCTATCGTTGAACGTAAGATTACATCAAACGCAGAGATTCTGTCAGTGGTAACAATAACGAGTTCCTCGCTGTTTATTTCATAAACGTCTCGAACCTTGCCCGAAAGAATTTTTTTCATCATTGATTTTCTCCCGCCTGTTTTAGTGCATAAATTGTGTCCATACAATGTTTGTGAGGTGTTCCTCCGCTCATACAATCGAAAATATGCTCACCGCAAGAGAGTATAAGCCAGTCGGCATAATGGGTAAAAAGTTCTCCCGATGCCCATTTATACCGGCCTTCTTTCCAATCGGACAGATTTTTTACAAATGGCTTTCTTACAAAAACATTCAGTGCATGAAGCCCTCCAACAGCGGTATGTTTTTGATAATTTTCCAAAAGTTCCTTTCTCAGATTTTGCGGGATATAGTGTAAAGCCCCGGAACAAAAAATAATGTCAAATTCATTGTCAATGCGAAAATCCAGCATATTCGCCTGAAAAAAATTGATTTCAACACCTACCTGGTCTGCAAGTCTTCGTGCCTTATCCAATCCTAAAGCCACTGCATCGAATGCTGTGACAGTATATCCGTTTCGTGCAAAGAAGACAGCATTTTTCCCTTCGCCGCAAGCTACGTCAAGTAAGCGCAACGGTTTTTGGGGCGGACAAATTTTCATAACCTCATAGCACATATTAGAAGGCTGTTTTCCCCAATAATACCCAGCCGATTTATAACGTTCCTCGTAATCCATGATTTTCTGCTGCTCCGCAGGATATCCAAGGAGCGCATCAATATTGCAGTGAAAAATATTGGCAAGAAGAGGCAATGTAGAGATATCCGGAGTTGAGTTGCCATTTTCCCATTTAGAAATAGCCTGAAACGAAACATTTATTAATTGGGCCAGTTCTTCCTGTGTAAGACCCTGCTTTTTTCTCAGAGAATAAATATTTTTCCCGATTCGATTCACAGCCATCATTCCTTTCAAAAGAATATATTCTTATTATGACACAGTACATCAAAGCCATAAATAACCGATTCGTTGAATTCCTATCTAAATTCCACTTTTGGTAGAGAATCCTTCTACCACCAGGGTCTTTCTCTTTTACATTTCCTTTACTTGTCCCATGATCCGCCTGCCGCGGAAGGCACAAAACGCACTACAATATAATACCCGAATAAAAAAGCAGGACAGGACCGCGGCGGTCCTGCCCTGCTTTTTTGGTTTTTTGTATGGGACGCGCGGCGGTTTTCCGCTCCCCCTTTTTCATGCGGGACACAGGGCCTTTTCCGTCGCAAAGCCCTGCAAAGCGCCTTCGTACAAAAGGGTAAAGCCCGCAAGATCGCAAAAATCCGCCGGGCGCAGCAGGCCAAAGGGCTTTTCAAACGCATGAATCCCGCTTTCGGCCAGCATCCTTCCGCAAAACTGCGAGCAGAAATAGGCGTTGTCCCGCTCCAGAGGGATGCCGGCCATCAGGGTGAGCAGGCCCAGATGGTTAAATTTAAACCGTTTTTGATGAAACCGCCCCAGCAGCCGCAAAAAGGCCTGGTATTCCCCCTCGCCCACTTCCTTTTGGTAAATCCTGCACTGTGTGTCCTGAAAGCGCTGGAAAAAACCCTTGTCCCTGCCCTCGTGTACAAAGCCGCCGGGTACCGGAAAAGACGGGTACAGCCGTCCAAAGCTGACCATGTCCCGCAATTCCTTGGCAAAGCTTAACGAAACATGGTTATAGGGCGAGTGGGTACAGACCCGAATCACGCGGGAGGGGAGAGTGTTGGTCCGGGTGACAATGACATAGAGTTTTCGTTTCTTCATCAGGAACTTTCCGCCTTTGCAAGAAAATAGGGACATTTTATCCGAATGAAAAGAAGTCGGGATCGCCGGTCCCGGCCTTTATGGTCATTTTATCAAACAGTGGCCTCACCGAAAAGGGCAAATTTCTTCCAAAAAGGCGGCATTGCGCGATTTTAGGGAAACGGCGGGTCCCGGCCGGTGAGAAAACTGCCGGCAAAGTAGATTATAGCATATCCGGCGGACCCTGGCAAAAATTTTTCCCGATTGCGCTTTTTTTCCATTTGCAGTATACTACCCTTATGCGAATACATCGGAAAGGATGAATCCCATGAGAATAGAAACCAAATGCCTGCACGAGGGCTACGATCCGGAAAACGGAGCGCCCCAGGCCATGCCCATCTACCAAAGCACCACCTACCGCTACCAGTCCACCGAGCACATCGGCCAGCTGTTCGATCTGGCGGTGGAGGGGCATATGTACTCTCGAATCTCCAACCCCACCGTAGAGATGGTGGAGAAAAAAATCGCCGCGCTAGAGGGCGGCGTCGGCGCCTTGTGCACCACCTCCGGACAGGCGGCGTCGCTGATTGGCATTTTAAATATCTGCAGCGCCGGGGACCATTTTCTGGCGGCCTCCACCATCTACGGCGGCACCATCAACCTGTTTGGCGTCACCCTCAAGCGGCTGGAAATCGAATGCACCTTTATCGACACCAACGCTTCCCCCGAAGAGATTGCCGCCCAGATCCGGCCCAATACCCGGCTGATCTTCGGCGAGACGCTGGCCAACCCGGCCCTGACCGTCTTCGATATCGAAAAATTCGCCCAGGTCGCCCATTCCCATCACATCCCACTGGTGGTGGACAACACCTTCGCAACGCCGGTGCTTTGCCGCCCCTTCGAGTTTGGCGCAGATATCGTCATCCATTCCACCACAAAATACATGGACGGCCACGCGGTTCAGGTGGGCGGCGTGATTGTGGACAGCGGCAATTTTGACTGGGAAAACGGCAAATTCCCAGAACTGGTGGAGCCGGACGAATCCTACCACGGGGTGCGCTATACCCACGATTTCGGCAAGGCCGCCTATATCACCAAGGCCCGGGTCCAGCTGATGCGGGATTTCGGCGCTTACCCCACGGCGATCAACGCCTTTTTGCTCAATCTGGGGCTGGAGACGCTGCCGGTCCGGATGGAGCGGTACTGCAAAAACGCCCAGATTGTGGCGGAATTTCTGGCGGCGGACCCGCGGGTGGAATCGGTCAACTATCCGGGCCTTTCCGGCGACCCGTACCATTCGCTGGCGAAAAAATACCTGCCGGACGGGTGCAGCGGCGTCATGTCCTTCTCCTTAAAGGGCGGGCGAGAAAGCGCCATCCGGTTTATGGACAGTCTGAAACTCGCCTCCAACGTGGTGCATGTGGCGGATATCCGCACCTGCGTGCTGCATCCGGCCAGCGCAACCCACCGGCAGCTGACCGACGAGCAGCTGGTGGCGGCGGGCATCACCCCCGGCATGATCCGCCTGTCGGTGGGGCTGGAGCATGTGGACGACATTCTGGCGGATATCCAGCAGGCGCTGGACAAAATCCAATAAATCCGCAGAAGCCTTACCGAAAACAGGCGGCGCACCCGATTGAGTGCGCCGCCTGTTGTTTTTTGGGAAGTTTCTACGGACGGTAATCGTCTCGGCAAAAGGGAGGCTGGATCCTTTCTTCGATCAGCAGCCGGTATTTGTCCGGATGGCGGTACGCGTTGCCGTGTACCTCGTTTTCCCGGTATTGCCGCAGGACTTCCAGGTCAAAGACCGCCTGGTAAATCCCCTCCTCGCCGCCGGTCTCTAAAACGCAGGTGTCCCGGGAGCCGTGCTGGCCCGGCAGATAGGCCACCCCGTCAAAGGCGGAGGAATGGCCGTTGCAGTCCGGCTGCCCGTCAGGGTAATTGCAGGTGGCGATCCCCAGCATATTTTCGAACGCCCGGCCCCGCAGCTGAGACAGACGGTTTATTTCCATGGGGCAGGCGTTGGGAACCAGGATCAGTTCCGCCCCCTTGAGCATCAGGATCCGGGCGCTTTCGGGAAATTCCCGGTCATAGCAGATCATGGCGCCTACCCGCACCGGACCGGCGGCCGTATCCAGCTGCACTACCGGGAAGTCCTCCCCCGGGGTCAGCAGCCCTTCTACATCAAAATCGCAGGTGTGGACCTTCGCGTAGGTCAGTACCCGGTTTCCGTGCCGGTCAAATAAAACCATCGTGTTGCGGGGGGAGGGCTCCCAGCTTTCTAATAAGGTCACGGCGATGGCCATTTCCAGCTGGGCGGCCAGCCGCCCAAACGCCTGTATAAAGTCCCCGTCCGCCGGGATCGCCTTTTCCCGCAGCCCTTGGGGATCTGTTGGCATATCGTAACCTGTGCTCCACATCTCGGGGAACAGGGCGATATCCGCCCCGGCGGCCTTTGCCCGGCGGCAGCCTTCTAACCCCTTTTGCAGGTTTTCTTCCAGCGAGGTGCCGGACAAAAGCTGCAAAAGCGCCACCTGAAGCTGTTTCATCCCGTTTCACCCTTTCTAAAATGGCCCGTCAGATTTTTTCGAATTGATCCGCCGGCTTTTTGCAGATCGGGCAGATAAAATCCGCCGGCAGCGGGTCGCCCTCGTAGATATAGCCGCAGATTTTGCAGCGCCAGCGAGCGCCTGCGGCCGATTTTTCCTCTGCTTTCGTCTCTCCCTTGTAAGAGGGCGCTGTCGGCGGCGTCCCGCCCTTTACCACCCGATGGTAGTAGTCGTAGGTCATCACCGGATCGGCGCTTAAAATTTCCGCCTCTTCCACCCGGCCGACGATTAGAATATGGGTGTCCAGATCCAGCGTGCCGGTGACCGCGCAGCTGTAGCGGGCGGCGGCCTTTTCGGTTAAATACCGCACGCCGTTTTTGTCCCGAGCGGTGGAAAAGGGCGCGAATTTGTCCACCGCTTCGCTGTTTTGAAAGCCAAACGGGCCGATGAGTGCCAGGTCCGCCTTCTCGGTCAGCGCCACCCCGCAAAAATGCCCGGAGGACAAAATCGCCTTGGCCGTCACGCTGTTTTTGTTGACTGCCACCGAAAGCATCGGCGGCTCGGCCGTCACCTGCTGTAGGGTGTTGACAACGCATCCGTAATCCTTTTCCTCCCACCGGGCACTGATGACATACAGCCCGTAGGAAAGCTTAAAAAACGCCTGCATATCCATGGTAAAAAACTCCTCTCAATCTTTTTTATCCGCACCGCGAGAAAAGGGATTTTCCCCGTCTCCCGCGGGAAAATAACCGGCCGGCATCCGGATTTTGCCGCTTACAGCCTGCGGCGGCGCCGGACGTTCTGGTATCGCTTTCGATGGCGGTTTCGCAGAATCGCCAGCACCACATATACGATTACCAGCATCGCCACAAAAATCACCGCGAATTTAAACCAAAAGGTTTCGCTGATTTTCTTAACGTAGTCTAGGCAAAACATCCATTCATTTAGCTGGGCCGACTCGGCGGCCACCAGGTCGACCCGGCCTACCTCTTCTCCCGCCAGGATGAGTTTTAAAAAGCCGACCTTATCGCCTTTTTTCACCGGGGCCCGCACCGACTCCGCGTCGAATACCGCCTCGGTCACCACGCTGGAAACCTGAATTTCCTCGGGCAGCAGCGCGGTAAAGCGCCCGTTGGTCATCACCAGCAGATAGTCCTTTCCCCAGGTCAACTCCAGCTTGGTCTGGCCGACGATTTTCCCCTCCTCCACCAGCGTCTTGACCCGAAAGGTGGAAAAGGCCCAGTCGTAAAACTTTTTTGTATCGGCAAAAGCGTAATTGGTCGCCAGCTGGTTCCCGTCCTGGTCGTAGGCGGGGCAGCCCAGCACCACTAAAAGATAGGTGAATCCGTTTCGTGTAGCGGTGGAGACAAAGCATCGGCCCGACTCCGGCAGCGTACCGGTTTTGATTCCGGAAAGGCCCTCGTAATAAGAATCGTTGTTTTTCACCATCATCCGATTGGTGGTAAAAAAGTTCAGCGGCTCGCTGTGTTTATCCGCGTGGATGGCGGTGTATACGGGGGTGGATACCAATTCCTTAAAGCCCGGCACCTCCAGCGCGTATTTTGCGATTAAGTAAATATCATACGCGGTGGTATAGTGGTCCGGCCCGTACAGCCCGTGGGGATTGGTAAAATGGGTGTTGACCGCGCCGATTTCCTTGGCCTTCTGGTTCATCAACTCCACAAAATCCGAGATGCTTCCGCCGCCCAGATAATCCGCCACAATGTTGGCCGCCTCGTTGGCCGACTGCAGCGCCATGCCGTATAAAAGATCCTGCAAGGTCAGCGTCTCCCCCCGCTTGATGTCGCAGTGGGAAATGGAGATCCCCTCGAATTCGTTCCAGATGTAGGCCGGCGCGGTGACCAGCGTGTTTTCCGGGTCGTCGCACATTTCCAGCGCCAGCACCATCGTCATGATTTTTGTAATCGAAGCCGGAGAACGTCTTTCATCGGCATTTTTTTCAAAAACAACCGTGTCCGTGTCCAGATTGATCATATAAACAGCCTCGGCCGTCTCCTCAAAATCGGGGGTATAGGGGGCCGCCCAGGCCGGCCGGACTCCCGCGAACAGCAAAAAAACAAACAGCGCCGCCATAAAAATTGACAACTTTTTCATAGACATTCTCTCCAAATATGATATGATAGAAAAAAGCAATTTCCTTGCTTTAATAAAACTCATTATTTTTTTCTATTATAACAGACCCGCGCCAAAAGAGAAAGGCGGGAAAGAAAAATTCACAATTTCCGCAAAGGGGAAGGGGGACAAAAAACAACATGGTCTATGTTACCGCCGATCTGCACGGCGATGCGGATCGCTTTAATTCTAAGGAAATCCGGCAGCTAAAAAAGGGGGACACGCTCATCGTTCTGGGCGATTTTGGGTTTCTTTGGCAGGATACGCCAAAAGAGAAAAAATTTCTGAAAAAGCTGGGAAAGAAAAAATACCAGATTCTGTTTTTAGACGGCGCCCACGAAAATTTTGACCTGTTGGAACAGTATCCACTGGAAGATTGGGGCGGCGGCCAGGTCCGCCGTATTGAGGGGAACCTTTTGTACCTGACCCGAGGGCAGGTTTATGTGATCGAGGGCAAGCGGATCTTCGTCATGGGCGGCGGCGAAAGCGACGAAAAGGAACTGCGTTCCCGCCAGCAGAAGTGGTTTCCCCAGGAGTTGCCCGACCCCCAGCAAATGGAAGAGGCCCGGGAAAATCTGGAGCGGTTTCGCTGGTCGGTGGACTATGTTTTGACCCACGAATGCTCGGAAACCATGAAGATCTTTCTTTCCTCTGTCCAGCAGGGGAACAGCCTCAATCAATTTTTGACCGAAATCGAAGAAAAATTGCAGTTTCGCCGCTGGTTTTTTGGCTGTTATCATCTGGATAAGCAGATCCCGCCGCGCCACTGCGCCGTATACCGGGCCGTCTGGCCCTTAAACGAATGAGCGGGACTTTGGGCCCCGCTCTTTTTTCCCTTTTGCACAAAGACACGCCGTATTTTCCGGCCAAAAACCGTCACTCTTTTTCGCCAGTTTTTTTGCGCGGCTTCGTCGGCCAAAAAGCTTTTGGGCTTTTTGACGGATGCATCATCTTATTCCCACGCGTTTTTGGAAATTCTGCATAAACCCATGTCTTCCTGCCCACCCTTTCCTCGGATTTTGCTCTTTTTTTCTTCCGCGCTATACTAAAGGCAGAATCAAAGATTTGGGGAGGTATATTCTATGGGAGTAACGCTTAAAAAAATCATGGTGCGCCAACTGGTCGTCATCGGCCTGATGGCGGCTTTATGTCTGGTCAGCAACTATTTTTCCATCCCGATTCCCATCGGCATTGACAAAAGCCGCATTCACCTGGGCAACGTATTCTGCATTCTGTCCGCCTTTATGCTAGGGCCGGTGGGCGGCGGGTTCGCCGCGGGCATCGGCGCGTTTTTCTACGATGTTTTTGCAGGCTACGGCGCCGAATGCGTCATCACCTTTGTAAACAAATTTCTGATGGCCTTTGTCTGCGGTGGACTTTTGAAGCTTTTAACCCGGGCCGGGGAACTGCCGCAGTTTCAGCTGATCTGGCGGCGGGTGGTGGCCTCGGTGGCAGGATGTCTGACCTACGTGGCGCTGTATATGACCAAATCCTACATTACCCTGTATCTGGAATCCAACATCGGCGAGGCAGTGGACCGAAGCGCGGCCATTTGGGCGACGGTTGCGGGCAAGGGGTATATTTCGCTGGTCAACGGACTTATTGCCGTGGTGGTGGCCAATCTGATCTACTCTTCTATTGCGGCGGCGCTGAAAAAACAGCATCTGTCTATTTAAACGATTGGGATTTTTCCTCTGCCGGCCCTGCCAAAAGCGGGGCCGGTTTTTTGGCGGCTGTTTTCGCGTCAAACCCATTGTCACGCCGGCTTTCTGGTGATACAATAAGAATAATAGGATGATTTTTCCTGCCAAAGAAGGTGACCTTATGAAAGTGACCGGAATCCCTGTTAGCCGCGGCATGGCCTTGGCGCCTGCCCGCATTATTCCGCCCTGGCCGGTTTTCTCCGATAAGCGGCGGGAATTTCACATCCCCAAGGCCCGCCAGATCGCTTCGGTGCAAAACGCCGTATCCCGTCTGGGCGCCTTTTACACCGAGCGGGCCAACGGCTTTTACGCCATCGGCGACAAGGATCGGGGGGACATTATCCTGACCCACAACGCCATTTTGCACGACCCGCCCCTGCAGGAGGAGATCATCCGGCAGATCCAGGACAATTACGCGCTGGAGTCGGCGGTTCTGCGGGCGTTTCGCAAGTACGCCGCTACCCTTTCCGAAATCGGCAACGAATATTTCGGCCAGCGAATCGCCGATTTAGAGGATGTGGCCGCCCGGCTGATCTGCACCATCCTTGGCCGGGAGTTTCCCGAAATCCATCTGGGCGATCTGCCGGTGATCCTGATCGCCGCGGATATTCCCCCGTCGGTTATGACCGGCCTGCACCCGCGAAAGGTGGCCGGGGTGGTTCTCACCGCCGGAGGGCAGACCTCCCACAGCGCGATTATCGCCGCCAGTCTCGGCGTGCCGGTTATCACCGGCTGTCAAGGGGTCCAAAGTCAGGTGACCGACGGCGAACAGGTTTTTTTAGACGGTCACGCCGGGGAACTGCACTGGGGTCTTGAGGCGGAGCAGATTGAGGAATTTACCCGCCTGGTCCAGCGCAACGACCGGCACATGCAGCTTTTGGACCGCCTTGCCGGAAAGCCGACCCAAACCGCCGACCCAATGCCGGTCCGCCTTTGCGCCAACGGGCAGGATGTTTCCTCCTGTGAGGAAATCAACCGCTTTGGCTGCGACGGAATCGGTCTGTTTAGAACCGAATTTCTGTTTTTGGGCAGACAGGCGCTCCCTTCGGAGGAGGAGCAGTTTTTCTTATATAAATCCATTGTGACGGCCATGCAGGGCAAACCGGTGGTCTTTCGCACACTGGATATGGGCGGGGACAAAATTCTCCCCTGCTTTCCGTCGGTCGAAGAGGCCAACCCCTTTATGGGATATCGGGCCATCCGCATGTATCTGGATCGGGAGGACGTGTTCACCCCCCAGATCCGGGCGATTTTGCGGGCCTCCGCCTTTGGAAAGGTGCGGGTCATGTTCCCTATGATTTCCAACTTAGAGGAGTTTTTAAGCGCTAAAAGCCGCATTCTCTGCATCCAACGAGAACTGGACGAGCAGGGCATTGCCTATGATCCCCAGATTCCCATCGGCACCATGATCGAGGTGCCTGCCGCCGCCGTAAACGCGGATATTCTGGCCCGCCATGCGGATTTTCTCAGCATCGGTACCAACGATCTGACTCAGTATACGCTGGCGGTAGACCGGCTGAACACCGTTGTCTCCTATTTGTACAACCACTTTGACCCCGCCGTTGTGCGGCTGATCCAGTATACCCTGCAATCGGCGGCGCGCCACCAAAAGGAATGCGGCATCTGCGGCGAAATGGCCGCCGACCCGCTGGCTGTCCCGCTGCTTTTGGGCCTGGGACTTCGTTCTTTCAGCGTCAGCCCCGGGGCGCTGCTGCGGACCCGCCGGCTGATTTCCCTTTGCTCAATCGACAAATGCAGCCAGCTGTCCGAGGAGGTTTTGCAGTCGGTCAGCGCCAAGGAGGTCATTGAAAAAATTCAGCGTTGGATGCCCGCCTCCTACGCCGAGTGGGTTGTATAGTCCTTTGTTTTTCCCCAGCGGCGAAGAGGCAAAGCGAAAGGAGTTTTCCTGTGTCTTTCGTTCCCTTGCTTTTGCAAAACGACCAGATTTTGTATGACGCGCTAACCCAGTTGGGCGCGTTTTCCGGCGGGCGGTTCCCCTCCTGGGAAGATCTTCTTTGGGAGACGGGGTTTTCCTTCCACGCGCTTACCCATTCGATGGAGCGGCTTTGTCAGTCGAAAATTTTAAAAAAAGAGCCAAATGGCGCCTATTCAGTTCCTCCCCGGCCTTTGTATCTGCATTATCGGGAATTTCGCAGCTTTGGCCAGATGATTGAATACACCGGCAGCCATCGGGTGGACCTGCTCTTTGCCGGACCGGCAGAGGCGGACGCTTACACGGCGGAAATTCTGTCGATCCCCCCAAAAGAAACGATCACCCGCATTCTGCGCCTGTATTCCAGGGACGACATTCCCTTTGCCTACGAGGAATACGATGTGCTCTATCCCCTTTTAAAAAAAGTACCCAAGGCGGAATTTCAAAAATCCTCGGTGATGAGCGTAATACAAAATAATCTTCCGCCCGGTTCTCAGGAGTTGGTGCAAAGCCAGTATTTTTCGATGATGCCCAGCTACGAAAAGGATCAAAAATACCTTCATCTACCGCCGGGCAGCAACATTCTGCGTTTTATCGGCCGAATCTATTTTGAAAAGCGGCCGATCTGTTCCTTTGTCATCCGGGCCGACGCGGATCAGTGCGCGTTAAAAGGCCACCGAAAAATCTGACCCGGCGCGGCCGGCAGTTTTATACAAAAAGAGCCTTCTCCTGTCCCGAGAAGGCTCTTTTTCTAAGCGCATCCATAAAGTCCGGCCGACGTGTCCTCCTTTTAGTCCGGGACCCGGCGGCCCGATTGGCTATTTTAGCACGGGCTCTTTTAAATAATGGATGATTTTTTGGGGCTGCGCCAAAAGCTTGGTAAAGCGCAAAAGCCGCTGGTCCTGCATCCACACAAGCTGGCGGACCGCAAACGCAGCCGAGCCGTCCTGCATCTGCAAAAGCTTTGCCTCCTCCCCCCAAAGGCGCACCCCCCGGATGGTCTCCTCCATCCGGTCCGGCAGCAGGCGCCGCTGGCAAAACAGCGTTTCCCACGGGGTTTTATATAGACCCACCGAAAAATCCGGAACCCAGTCGTAGGGGAAATAGCTGTACTCCAATGCCACCGCCATGTCCCCGGCCATCCACTGCCGACCTGCCATCCAAAGACACGCGTCCGCCGGAAGCCGGAACATGTCCCCCAATGTCTTTCCCGCCGTTGTTTTTTGCAAAAAAAGGTTGTTTTGGCTCAGCCTTGGATCCTGAAAAAAGGATTCGTCAAACAGTACGCCATCCGGCCCAAGGCGGGTCTGGTAAAACGTATTGGTGACAAAAACGCCTTTTCCCTGCTTGCTTTTTAAAACGCCCCGTTCCGCCAAAAGCCCAATGGCCCGGCGGACGGTCAGCCGGTTCACACCATAGTGATCGGCCAGATCCTGTTCCGACGGGATCCGGTCGCCGAATTTATAAACGCCCTGCTCGATTTTTCGAAAAATCCGCTGCGATACCTGCCGGTAAAGAGGTACAAAGTCGCCCATAAATCCCATCCTTCCTCGGGCGGGATCATTTTTTCGGATACAACCCCACCCCCATTTTCCCCAAAAAGAAAAAGTCCGCCTTTTTTGGCAGACCTTTTTAGACGTTATTTTTTCGGAATCACATACTTAAACCGATCCCCCAACAGATACTGCTTGGTCCGATGCAGGGGCTCCCCCGTGTTGCTGTACACAATCTCCCGAATCATCATCATCGGGGTAGAAAGAGGGATTCCCAAAAGTTCCGCCTCCAGTTCTGTCGGCTCCGCAATCTGAATCGATTTCGACGCCCCGTCAAAATGAACGCCATACTGATCCCGCAAAAAAGCATACAAAGAGGTATCCGCCAAATCTGTTTCCAGCAATTTGGAAAAACAATCCGGGAAAAAATTGTGTTCCACCATCACCGGCTCGCCGTCCGCGAATAAAAGCCGCAAAAGATAGATCACCTCTCCGCCCGGGACAAGGTTCAATTCCCGAATATCCCGCTCAGAAGCCGGCTGCTTTTGCACCTTGATAATTTTGCTGCTGGGAATCTTGTGGTTGGTGGTACACATAATGGTAAAGTTGGGGCTGCGCACGTCGATTTTCGGCGTACAGACAAAAGTCCCTTTCCCCTGCTTTTTTTCCAGCAACTCCTCGTCCACCAGTTCCGAGATGGCGTTGCGCACCGTAATCCGGCTGATCTGATAGGTTTGGCTCAGTTCCAGTTCCGAAGGAATTTTCTGGTTCGGTTTTAAAGAACCGTCTAAAATCGCCTCTTTAATCCGGTCCTTCAGCTGTTTATACAGTGGTACAATACTGGTCTGATCCAATTCAAACATCCAACCGCCTCCAATAGGCCTTTGTATTTCAATCCATTTCAATTATTATGACATATTTTCGCCTTCAATGCAAGTCTCGGCGAAATTTACAGGGCCCCGGCGGATTTTCGAGAAAAACGCGTTCGGCTCTTTACCCCAGAAAGCCCACGGCCAAATTCCATAAAACGTACAGATAGTGGGCGGCCACGCCGGCGCAGAGTCCGCCGATGGTGTGGGAAAAAATCGCCGCTTTGATAAACACCCGTTTGTCCAGCGCGTCCATCATAGAGACATGGGTGCTTAAATAGCCGCTCCAGCACATGCCGATGGCGGTGAAAACCGCCACCTCGTTTAAGCCCGCCGCGCCGCTTTTGAGCATGGGCGGAACCAGGGCCATGGCCGCGCCGGTGGCGCCCATAGAGGTGATGGGAAACGCGATGTTGGACGGATCCTGAAAGCCAAAGAGAAACCGGGTCACCGGGGAGATCAGCTGGCCTATCTTGGGCAGCAGCGCCACCCCCTCGTAAGCGGCGCCGGTATAAACCGCCGCGCCGGAAGCGTCGGTGCCCGGACCAAAGGTTAAAAGCATGACCAGCGTACAGATGACCAGCACACCGGGGATGATCCCCAGGCCCATACTCACGCCGGACTGGCCCCCCTCCAGCAGCGCGTTAAAAACCCGCTCTACCCCTTTGCCGTAAACCTGCCGGGGCTCGTCGTGGGTTTTTCCCTTGACCGAACGATCCGCCTTCAGCTGCGCTCTGTCCACATGGTAATACCGGCTGGTCTGGTGCAGCATCAGCCGCACGCTTACAATACTGCCGGTCACCGCGCCGAAAAAGCCGCAGACCGTGGCGGAGACAATCCCCTTGCCGCCCTGGCCGATCATAAAGGTGATCAGGATCAGGCCCATGCCAAAGGCCGTTCCCAGATTGCACAGCGCCGGGATCTGGTACTCTTTAAAATATTGGATGAATTTTTTGTTCTTGGTCAGGGTCAGAATCGCCGGATTATCCGAAACGAAGGTGGTGACTATTCCCAAAGAGGCGGCGCCCGGCAGACCGTACAGCCAGCGCATTAAGGGGGAAATCAGCCGGTTTAATAAGGCGATAACGCCAAACTCCGCCAGCAAAGCGGAAAAAGAGCCGGTGATCACCGAAATCGCCATGATAAAAAAGACCGTGTCCAGCAAAAGGCCATGGGCGGTATTCATCAGCGTGTTGAACATCTGGCTGACGCCCATAACCGAACCGATGTAGGTAAACAGCAAAACCACCGCTAGAATACAGATAAACGTTTCGGCCGAAACCGCCTTTTTTTCCCGCATATGCATCCACCCTTAATCATATTAGGACATCCTAGAACAAGATAACACAAGATCCAATATTTTTCAAGACAAAATGATGTTTTTTTCTGGGTCTAAAAGCTGGGAAAAGGAGGAAACCCATCGCCTGCAGCAGCCAAGCATCCGCTCTCTTTGCCCGTCCGATTCGGGCGTATGCACGCCGACAACTAAAAATCCCGCGTCCGCCGCCGTTTTGGCCGCGTGAGGCGCGTCCTCAAACACCCAGGTATCCGCAGGCACGCTGCCCAGCCGCGCGGCGCAGGCCAAAAAAATGGCCGGATCGGTTTTAGACGCGCCCGCCTCGTCCGCGTCCATAATAAACGAAAAGTAGGAAAGAAGGCCCAGCCGCCCAAGGGCCTTTTCAATCTGCCCTTTTTGGGATGCGGTGGCCACGCACATCCGGTACCCCGCCCGGCGGGCCGCCTCTAAAAATTCCGGGACAAACGGCATGGCCTGCACCTGGTTTTCGTAGGCGCCGGCGCACATGCCCTCCAGTTCTGCCATAATCTGCGGGACGCTCAACTCTTCCCGGCCGGCCAGCAGACGCTGGAAGTAGGCCGCCGACTGCCGCAGACTCATAGTCTCCACCTGCCGGCTGATCTGAGGCAAATAGGGGTAACGGTGGGCCAGAAGAAAATCTTGGTCGATCTGCCGCCATAGGCCCATGGAATCCAAAAGCGTTCCGTCCGCGTCAAAAATCATCGCTTTTGTCACTGATTTTCCCCCTCCCAGCCAATGCCTTCCTCCACCGCCGTCCAGGGGTTGACAAACACCCGGTTGACCGACATGGCAAAATGCAGATGGGGACCGGTGGAAAAGCCGGTGGAGCCCACCTCCCCGATGATCTTGCCCCCCTCGACCATTTCATTCGAAGAGACGTTCAGCGAATCCATGTGATAATACCAGGTTTTTAACCCGTATCCGTGCTCAATTAACACCGTGTTGCCGGTCAGCTGCAAATAGCCGGCGAACAATACCCGGCCGCTTCCCGCCGCCTGCACCGGCGTGCCCCGGTCCGCCGCCAGATCCACGCCGCTGTGTCGGGTCGAGATGGCGCTGCCGTTGACATAACGGATCATCCCATACTGGGTGGTGATCTCTCCTTCAACCGGCTGTATAAAATTTCCGGACCAATACTGTTCGTCGTCGGATATGGCTTTTAGCGGTTCAATCAACCGGTTCCACTCGGCGTTGGCGTCGTCGTTTTCCACCGTTTGGGAGGTGGTGGTCTCGTCCACCGTCAGATTTTGGATTTCGAAGGCGCGGTCCGCCACGGTAACGGTCAGCTGGAATTGGGCCGACCCTGCCTGGACCACCAAGGGATAATCCCCCGGCTTCGTGTTCCAGTGGATGGGAAGCAGGGCCTCCCATCCGTTTTCCGACCGGTAAAACACCGGCTGGAAGGAAAGGCCGGTCTCGGCGGTCACCGCTTCGGCGTCTGTGTAGCGCACCGACAGGGGCAGCACCTCGCCCAGAGCGATCTGTCCCTCTTTCCAGACAAGCTGCGGGGCAAAATCCGTCTGCACATCCAGCGAGCAGGCGCCCTCCTTCGTGTCAAACACATAGCGGTAAAGGCCGTTTTTCGCCGGCAAAAAGCCCGCCAGTTCCCCGGCGCTGCCGGAAAATACCTGGGTATCCTCGAAAAAAATCTGCACCGGGACCGCATCATCCCCAAGAACCGGCAGCGCCTGCGGCAAGGTGACGGTGCAGGCAGACTCCTCGCCCGGCAGCAGCGATAGCGTCTGGCCGGCCACCGTTACCTCCAGCACCTCGGGCAGGGAAACCGGGTCCGAGGCCGGGACCGAAACCGTCTGGCTTGGGGAGGACGATTCTGACCAGTCCAAAACCGGCGCCGCCTGACAGCCGGATAAAATAAGCAGGGCCGCTGCCGCCAGCCGGAGAATTCTGCCTCTATGCTTTTGGCTTATCGCCAATCTACCGCCGGATTTTTCTTTCATGCCATCCGCCTCCTTTTTCTAACATTATGTCATAAATCAGCAGATAATGAAAGCCTTTTGGACACAAAAAAGGGCGGTCCTGCCGCCCGAACGCCCGGTGTCAAAGAATCCGCAGAATGCCCTGCCGGTACCGGCAGGCAAAAAAGCCGCCGTTTTCCAGATGATACGCATAAAAGTCCCGGCGCGGCCGGGCAAACGCCTCTAAAATCGCCATGATGCTTCCGCCGTGCAGGACAAAGGCCGCCTTTTCCCCCTTTTGCGTCTGCGCCATCGCGGCGCAAAACGTCCGGCAGCAGCGGGCCTTAAAATCCTCGATGCACTCTCCGCCCGGCGGCGGCGTTTGACATCCGGCCTCGACCCAGGCGCGATAATCCGGATCGTTTTCCATTTCCGAAGCGTTTTTTCCTTCAAAAGCGCCAAAATCCGTCTCCCGCAGGTCCTCCAGGATCACCGGAGGAATTTGGGGGAACAGCAGTCCGGCGGTTTGGCGGGTTCTCTGGGCGGGACTGACAAAAACCCGGTCCGCCAAAAGCCCCAAAGCCTTCAGCTGCCGGATCTGAAAAATTCCCTGTTCACACAGCGGCTCGTCGGTCCGGCCGATGTAGCGCTTTTCCAGATTGCCTGCCGTAGCGCCGTGGCGGATCAATAAAACGCGCCTCATCCCAGCTTTCCCCCTATCCAGATGCCGGCCAGCGCAGCCAGTTCGCAGGTTTGCAGAAAAAAACCCGCCGTGTCCCCGGTGGCGCCGCCGAACTGCCGTTTTGCCATGGACCGGTAAGCCAGCATGGCAAAAAGCGCAAAAACTACGCCGCAGCCCCCCGGGACCGGCGACAACCAAAGCATCCCCAGCGCCGCTGCCAGGGAAAGGAGCGCCATCGCGGCCGCCGCGCCTTTTTGGGGCGCGTCTTGGGTAAAGGCGCCGAGCATCCCCGCCTTTCTCGCGCTTGGCATGGTCAGAGCGCACAGGGCCGACAGCCCTCTGGAAAGGACAAAGACCGGGCAGCACGCAGCCACCTCTGCGGCGGCAAAAAGCGCGTAAAACAGTCCAAAATCTAAAAGCAGATACACGCCGCAATACAAAACGGCAAACGCGCCGCAGTGGGGATCCTTTAAAATTTCCAGCTTTTTCTCTCTGGGCTGATGGGAGGCCAGCGCGTCCACCGTATCCATAAACCCGTCCATATGGATGCCGCCGGTGAGAAAAACCGGCAGTCCCACCGAAACGGCGGCGAACAAAACGCCTCCCATGTCCGCGGCGAGACCGAGCCGGTACCAGCCCCACAGCGCGCCGCCCAAAAGAATGCCCACCGCCGGGAAAAAGCAGATTGCGTATTTCATGTTCTGCCGGTTCCACCCGAATTGGGGCATGGGCAGCGCGCTATAGGTGGACACCGCCACCAGAAACGATTGAATCCAGCGCATAAAAATCTCCTTTCTGCCAGCTTGCCGCGCCGTTTTGCAGCTGTACCGCCGCGTCGGCGTGCCAAAACAGCAGCTGGTTTAACCGGTTCAGAGAGCGGATATACCCGGCGGTTTCGCCCTCGTAAGAATCGGGACACAGGCCGGAAATGGTCACCGTGATCAGTAGCCGGCACCGGTCCGCCAGATCGCAGATCCGGCGGTACGCCTGCTGTTCGTCTTCACCGCGGCGAAAAATCAGGTTGGCCAGCAGGTTGGAAACATCCTCTAAAAGGACCGTCGCGTCCGCCGGGACCGCCGCCTTTTGAACATCGCAGGGAATTTCCCAGGTGGTAAAGCCCAGATCCTTTCGCTGCCGCCGGTGTTTTTCAATGCGGCGGCGGTTTTCCTCGGTCTGAGGGATCATGGTGGCAATGTAGTAACGCGCTCCATGCGTTTGCCTGATCAATTCTTCCGCGAACCGGCTTTTTCCGCTGCCGCTGGGTCCCGAAACCAGGATTATTTCTCCCATGGCCGGTACGCCTCCACCTGAATATCGTCGAAGGTCGCGGCGTCATGGTAGACCGCCGCGGCCAGATCCAATAAGGGGAGCAGCGCCACCGCGCCGGTCCCCTCGCCTAAGCGCATTTCCCCGTGAATCACCGGCGATAGCCCCAATTCGGCCATCAAAAGGCGGCCCGCCGGCTCCGCCGTCATATGAGAAGGCAGAATATAATCTTTCACAGCGGGGCACAGCCTTACGGCGCATAAGGCCGCCATGGCGGAGATAAATCCGTCGATGACCACCGGGACGCGGCAAAAAGCGCCGCCGATAAAGGCCCCCGTCATCCCGGCCAGATCAAAGCCGCCCACCTTGGAAAGAACGTCCACCGGGTCGGCCGGGTCAGGCCGGTTGACCTCGATTCCCCGCCGGATGGCCCGCAGCTTTCTGAGAAGTCCCTCATCGGTTAAACCGGAGCCGCGGCCGGTGACCTGTTCCGGCGGACAGCGCAAAAATACACTGGCCATGGCGCTGGAGGTGGTTGTATTGCCGATGCCCGCCTCGCCGGTGGCGATGATGCGGTAACCCTCCTCCTTTTTTTTGCATACCAATTCGATTCCGGTGAGAATGCCTTTCTGCGCCGTTTTATAGTCCATGGCGGGCATTTGGGAAAAATCCGCCGTCCCCGGACCCAGCCGCCGGTCCAGCAGACCCGGGACGATCTGGGCCATTCCCATGTCCACAGGATACACCTGGGCGCCGGCGGCGCGGGCCATAACGCTGACGCTGGCGGTCCCCGCGGCCAGCGACCGGCCGATGGCCGCCGTAACGTCGCTGGTGCTTTGGGCCACCCCCTGGGCCAATACGCCGTTATCCGCGCAAAAAACCAGCACGCACCTGCGGTCCAGGTCGATGCCGGGGTCGCCGTCTATGGCGGCGATGCGCTTTAACAGTTCCTCCAGTCTTCCCAGACTGCCGATGGGCTTCGCCGTCCGGTCAAAGCGGGCGGCGCAGGCCCGATACGCCGCCTGGTCCGCCGGCCGAATCTGTTCGATGATTTTTTGCAATTCCATTCTTTTTCTCCGCTCCTTTTAAAACTCGATTCCCCGGCGGGCGGCGACACCCCGGTCAAAGGGATGCCTGACCTTTTCCATCCGCGTCACATAATCCGCCAATGCCATCAGCCGGTCAGAGGGGTCGCGCCCGGTCAGCACAACCTCCAGTCCCGCCGGCTTTTGCTGCAAAAAACGAAGAAGCCTCCCTTCCTCAACGGTGCCGTGATTGCAGGCAGATACGATCTCGTCCAACACCAAAAGATCCGCCTGCCCGGACAGCGCAAATACCGAAAGCAAAAAGCGGCCGTAGTCCTCCTTTGCCCGGCAGCGGGCGGCCTCGTCCATCCGGCTGAAGCGGCCGGGAACCGTTTTGCAGTTCATGGCCGCAACCCCTAAGCCGGCCAGCGCCTTTACCTCGCAGGAGGTGCCGTCTTTATAAAACTGGGCGAAAATGACCCGGCCGCCCGCCCCCGCCATCCGCGCTGCCAGACCTGCGGCGGCGGTGGTCTTTCCTTTTCCATCGCCGCAGTACAGGTGGATCAGACCCTGCGTCCTTTTTTCCATGGCTAAACCTCCCGGTTCACGACCCGCCAGACATAATCCATGTCCAGGCCGCCCCGGACCGTGTCCGCCAAAAGATCATACTGGCGCTCTTTGTGTTCTCTGAGATCAAAGCTTTGTAAGCTGCCGGGATCCAGGCCTTTTTTTTGGCATACCGGCCGCAAAACCGCGTCGCTTACGCCGGGCGCGTCGAAAATTCCATGGATGTAGCTGCCGTAAACCGGGCCGGATCCTTCCAAAGGGGGCCGGGGTTCCCGGCTACGGCCCATGTGAATCTCGTAGCCTTCGTAGGCAAGACCGTTGAGGGCGCACAGCGGTCCTGGTACCGAGGAGAACACCCCTTTGACCTGGGTTTGGATCTTTTCTTCGTAAAACACCGTTTCCATATCCAATAGGCCCATGCCGTCTATTTGGGTAACCCCCGCCGCTTCGGTCCCCTCGGGGTCGGCGACGGTGCGGCCCAGCATCTGGTAGCCGCCGCAGATTCCGATTACCATCGTTCCTCTGGCCGCCGCCTTCTGGATTGCCGCCTCCAGTCCGCTTTGCCGCAGCCACAGAAGATCGGCGATGGTGCTTTTAGTCCCCGGCAAAAAAATGATGTCCGGCCAGCCCAATTCCGCCAGGCGCTGAACATAGCGCAGCGAAACGTTCTGATACCGCTCAAAGGGGCTGAAATCCGTAAAGTTTGCGATGCGCGGCAAGCGAATCACCGCGATATCTAAGGTCTTTTGCGCCGTATTTTGGCTAAATCGGCCGGTCAGGCTGTCCTCGTCGTCAATATCCAGGCGGACATAGGGCACAACCCCCGCCACCGGTACGCCGCAAAGCGCCTCCAGACTTTTTAAACCCGGCTCTAAAATCGACCGGTCCCCCCGAAACTTGTTGACGATTGTCCCCTTGACCCTTGCCCTCTCCCCCGGCTCCAGCAGGGCGACGGTGCCGTATAACTGGGCGAATACGCCACCCCGGTCAATGTCCCCCACCAGCAGGACGGGGGCGTCCACCAGCCGGGCAAGGCCCATATTGACAATGTCTTCTTGCTTCAAATTGATCTCCGCCGGACTTCCGGCGCCTTCGATCACGAGAATGTCGTATTCTTCGGCAAGGCTTTGATAAGCTTCTAAAACCGCGGGGATAAACTCCTTTTTGCGGCGGTAGTATTCCATCGCCTTCATATTGCCCTGGACGATGCCGTTTACAATTACCTGGCTGCCTACGTCGGTGGTGGGCTTTAATAAAATCGGGTTCATCCGCACGTCGGGCGCGATTCCCGCCGCCTCGGCCTGGACCACCTGGGCGCGGCCCATCTCTTTGTTGTCCGCCGTAATAAAGGAGTTTAAAGACATATTCTGGCTTTTAAAGGGCGCCACGCGAAATCCCTCCCGCCGGAAAATACGGCACAGGCCGGCGACCAGCAGGCTTTTTCCCGCGCCGGACATGGTCCCCTGAATCATAATGCATTTGGCCATTTTACACTGCCCCCTCAATTTTCTGCAAAGCGGCAACCAGCCTTTGATTCTCTTTTGGACCTTTTACCGCGATGCGCACCCATCCTTCTCCTAGCCCGGGATAATTGGCGCAGTTTCGCACGATGATCCCCTGTTCCATCAGCCTTTCCCACAGGGGGACGCGGCTATATAAAAGCAGGTAGTTGGCGCTGGAAGGATAGACCTCGATTGCAAAAGGCGCCAGCTTCTCTTCCAGCCAAAGCCGCTGCTGCTGGACCAGCCGCCTCGTCCTTTGCAAAAAGGCGGTTTCTTTCAGCGCCGCAACGCCGGCGGCCTGCGCTGGAACCGATACGTTCCAGGGCTGGACCAGCCGGCTCATGGCGCCTAAAAGTTCCCGGTCGCCGCAAAGGCCGTAGCCCAGCCGCAGGCCGGCCATCCCGTAGCTTTTGGTAAACGCCTTGAGAATAAAAAGTTCCGGATGCCCGGCGAGTAGCGGCTTGAGACTTTGCTCTTTCCAAACGTCGGTAAAATCCAAAAAGCATTCGTCCACAAAAAGCCGGATCTTTTTGTCACGGCAAATTTCTGCGATTTGTCCAAGCAGCGCCGGCTCAATCAGCTGCCCGGTGGGGTTATTGGGATTGCACAGAAAAACCGCGTCCCAGCCGCCCTGGCAAAGATAAGTGCAAAACGATTCTTCTAAAGAAAAGTCCCTCTCTTTTTTAAGCGGCCAGCGCTCGACTTCGCATCCCGCCGCTTTCAGCGCCGTAGCGTACTCGCAAAAGGTTGGCGACAGTTCCAGCGCCCGCTTGGGTCTTATGGCCGCGCAGTAGGAATAAATCAGTTCCGCCGCACCGCCGCCGCATAAAACGGCGGTCTCTTTCACTCCTTCAAATTGGGCGATGGCCCGCACCAACTCCCGGCAATATGGGTCGGGATAGCGGTTCAGCCCGGACAAAGAGGCTTCGGCGGCCCTTCGCACTCCATCGGGAGTTCCCAGGGGATTGAGATTGGCCGAAAAATCCAGCGCCGCCGGATGGGAATAGGTATCCCCGCCGTGGGGATTCGCCGTTTGATAAAGCATTGCTTTTGCCCTCCTTAAAAGAAAAACAGCGCCTTTACACCGCAAAAAATCACCAACGCCATCACCGCCGTTTTATACATCAGCCGGCAGACATCGGGGATATCCTGACGCTTTACCGGCCTAATCGGGTCGCCGATTTTCTTTTTTCTGTGCAGAATTCCGTGGTACCAAGCATCCCCCGCCAGCTGAATGCCCATCAGACCGGCGCAGACCGACTCTGTCTGGGCGGAATTGGGACTGGCGTGGCAATACCGGTCCCGCCGAAAAATCCGCCAGCCGTTTTTTGCGTCCATACCCGAAAGCGCCCCCGCCGCCAGCATCAAAAGAGCGCACAGCCGGGCGGGAATCCAGTTGAACAAATCGTCCAGCCGGGCGGGAATCCGGCCGATATTTTGATAGGGCGGATCGGTGTAGCCCAGCATGGAATCCATGGTATTGACCGCTTTGTAAAAAAAGCCCAGGGGCGCGCCGCCCAACACCAGGAAAAAAAGCGGCGCCGCCACCCCGTCCGAGGCGTTTTCTGCCACCGTTTCCACCGCGGCGCGAATGATACCCGCCTCGTCCAGCCGCTGGGTATCCCGCCCCACAATCATGGAAACGGCATAGCGGGATTTCTCCAAATCCCCCGACTCCAGCGCATTGTAGACCTTCATGCTTTCGTCCCGCAGGGATTTTACGGCGAGAATCTGCCAGCACATGACGCTTTCCGCCGCCAGCCGCAGCCAGGGATGGATTTGCCCGCACAGCCACAGCAGAAAAAACGGGACCGCCCCGGCGCAGACCGCCGTAATCAGCCACAAAAGGCCGCCGCCGGCAATCTCGCCCCGGCGGGTTTTGGGGAAAATTCTCCGCAGAATCTTTTCCAGCCATCTGATCATCTTGCCGATGGCGATGACCGGATGGGGAAACCCGTGGGGATCCCCCGCCAGCAGGTCAATGCCAAAGCCGATGAAAATCGCCAGCATCGACTGCTTCATACGCGCCTTCCCCCCTGCATGGTAAAAATGTATACGGGGTTTTGCCCGGTCATCAGATGGTAGTTTCCCGCCGGACGGGCCCGGGCAACGCTCAGCGATACGACCTCCGTCTTCTCAAAGCCAAAGTCGGTCATACACCGGGTCAGTTCCGCCGCCGATTCCAGCGTGACGGCCGTTGCCACAATCCGCACCCGGGGATTTTTTTCAATGAGTAGCGCAAAAATCTGCCGCATATTGCCGGAACTTCCGCCGATAAACGCATGGGTGGGCGCCGGCAGGTCCCGGCAGATCTGCGGCGCGCGGCCTTCAACCACCTCCAGGTTTCGAACGCCGAAACGGCGGCGGTTTTCTTTTAAAAGAAGCACCGCCTCCTCTTTTTGCTCGATGGCAAAAACCTGCCCGCGCCGGGCCTGCAGCGCCATCTCCACGGCCACCGAGCCGGTTCCCGCTCCTACGTCCCAGCAAACGGCGTCCGCCGTCAGCCGCAGCTTGGAAAGGCTGACCGAGCGGACCTCGCTTTTGGTCATGGGCACCGGCGTTTTTTCCCCGCCGCGCAAAAACGCCTCGTCCGGTATTCCGTGGGTGACCACGACCTGAGCGCCGCTGTTTTCAATCAAAGCCACGCTCAGCCGGTCAAAACGCCGGCCGGCCAGCTGAGCGGCCGTACCGTCGGTGATTTTTTCGTCAGGATAGCCAAGGCGCTCCCCCACACTGACCCGCACATCCTCCAAGCCGCCTTCCACCAGCGCCTGACAAAGGCGGGAGATGCCGTCCTCCCCGCCCACCAGAACAAACACCCGGGGATGGGCCAGAACGTCCGGCACAATATCGCGCGTCCGGCCGTGAAGGCTCACCGGGACCACATCCTCATAAGAAACGCCCAGCCGGGCGCAGAGATAGGAAAGGGAACTGATCCCCGGGATCAGCCGTACCTCAAAGTCCTCCAAAAGGGGAAGAAGCTTTTTGGCGCCGCTGAAAAATCCGATGTCGCCGGAAAATACCACCGCAAAGCGGCGATACTGGGGATGGGTCAACAGATCATCCCGAATTTCTTCCGGGCGGATGGCGCAAAACGTCGCCTGGCCCGGCCGGGATACCGCCTGCACCATCCGGGCCGCGCCAATGACACAGTCTGCCTGCTCCACACTTTGCAAAGCCTGCCGGGTCATCATCCCGGGATCGCCCGGACCGATGCCGACCAGCTGCACCTGCTGCTTTTGGGAAAATGCGTACCGGCGGCTGAGAAATTCGATCATCTCCGGCAGCGAGAGGCCCTTTTGCTGCGGCGGCGGGCCGATCACCACCAAAACGGCGCCGGCCTTTGCCGCCGCCTCCAGCTTTTCCTCAAAGCCGCCGGCGCTTCCCGCCGCCTTGGTGACCAGATACCGGGCGTTGGCAAAGCGAAGGGAGGCCAGATTCATTTCCTGGGAAAACGGGCCCTGCATGGCCAAAATGTGAGAGGCGGGCAGTCCCGCTTCCCGGCAAAGGCGCAGGGAGTCCTCCACCGGCAGTACCCGCACATACACCCGCTCCCCAAAATCTGAAAGGCCCGCGTAGACTGCCAGATCCTTACTGCCGGTGGTCAGCAGAATGTTTCCCCGGGTCCCCTCCAGAAATTGGACCGCCGCCGCGGCGTTTGGCACAACCGCCGCGCCCTCCGGAACGTACCCGGTGTCACGGCAAAGGCGCAGATAATCGGTTCCGGTGTCGCGGCAGGCGGCTACGATATTCTCCGTCGCCTCGACAGCGTAGGGGTGGGTCGCGTCGATGACCAGGTCAAACCGGGACTGTGCCAGCATGGCCGCCATCTCCTCCCGGTCCAGTCTCTGGCAGGATACGCTAAGGCCCGGCGCGGCGGGCAAAAGCGTTTTTCCGTATTCGGTGGCAACACAGGCCGTCACCTGCGCCTGCCGCTGACCCAGCAGAAACCCGATCAGTTCCCGTCCCTCGGCGGTGCCGGCGAACACACAGATTTTACACATCCGCATACCCCCTGGGCGTCACCATTTTTCCGGCGAGGATTTTCGTCTGCCGGGTCCCGATAAACACCGTGCTGAACATATCGGCCTGTTTATCCTCGCACAGCTGTTCTAAGCGCATAACGCGCACCTGCTCCCCTTCCCGCCCGACATTTTGGGCAACGCCGCAGATCACATCCGGCGCAAGCGTTCGCAGAAGGATCCGGCAGGCGCGGCGCAGATGTTCCGGGCGGCTTTTGCTCACCGGATTATACAGCACAATGGCCAACCCCGCCTGGGCCGCTGCCTCCAGCTTTCGCTCAATTTTATCCCAGCCGGTCAGGCGGTCGCTTAAGCTGATCACGGCAAAATCCTGGGTCAGCGGGGAGCCTAAAAGCGCGGCGCCGCTGCAGGCGGCCGTCACCCCCGGAATAATCTCCAGAGCCGGGTCCTCCCGGTCCCCCCGCAACTCGTACACAAGCGCCGCCATCCCGTAAATTCCGCTGTCGCCGGAGCAGACAATGGCCGCGCGCCGGCCGGCCCTGGCGGCTTTCAGGGCCATGCGGCACCGTTCGGCTTCCCGGGTCATAGGGGTGGTGGCATACTCTTTGTCCGGATACCGCTCGCGGATTAAATTTACATAAACGGTGTAGCCGACGATGACTTCACACTCGCGCAGCGCCTGGTCGGCGCGGATGGTCATATCCTCATAGCTTCCGGGACCGATGCCCACAATATACAGCTTATTCAAAGCGTACCTCCCATTTTTCTGCCGCGACCGCAACGGTCACGCCGTTTTGGACAGTCTTTTGGACCAGCAGCTTTTGCGCCCCCATCATGGCCGCCCGCTCGCACACATTGTCCACCCCCGCCGTCTGCAAAACCCGCAAAGAAGCGGTAAACTCGCCGGGAAGAGACCCAAGCGCCGCCGCCGTGTAAAAAGAAAGGGGCAGTTCTCTTTTTTTGCAGAAGGTCAAAAGCCCTGCCTCATCTGCCTTTAAATCAATGGAAGATACCATCTTCACCGCTTTGGGATGAAGGGCATGTTCCTCCAGCACTCGGTCCACCGCGGCGGCGATTGTCTGCTCGTCTGTTCCCCGGCGGCACCCGATGCCCAGATGGAGAACCGGCGGCACCAAAAGCAGCGTGCGGTCAAAGGGCCGCCGTGCCCGATAGCCGACACAGATGCCAATTTCGCCGCTGTCTTCTTGGATCACCCCGTTGGGAAGCGCGCCCACAATGGGAAAATCGCTGGTCAGGGGGATATTCTGCTCCAAAATTGCCGCGGATACCGCTTTGGCGGCACCAAGGCTGTCGATCCATAGGCCCTGGCGGGCGGCCCAGGCATCCACCGAAAATTTGTCGTTTATATCGGTGGCGGTGGTGATCACCGGCTGCGCGTCCAGAGCGCGGGCCAACCGGATCGCCAAAGCGTTGGCGCCGCCGATGTGTCCGGAAAGCAGCGGGATCACATAGGTCCCCAACTCGTCGACGCAAAGGACCGCCGGGTCGGTGCGCTTATCCTTTACAAACGGTGCGATTTCCCGCACGGCAATGCCGGCAGAGCCTACGAAAACCATCGCGTCCGCCCAGCAAAAACTCTCACCGTAAAGGGGCCGGCCCGGCCGGGGAAGGGGCAGGAACCCCTTTTCGCCAAACCGTTCCATCGTATAGGCCCGCACCTCTTCCCCCGCAAAAAACGCCAGAACCTTTCGGGCGGTGCGGCAGCCCTGACGGCTGTAGGCAAAAACGGCGGCGTTCATCGCTGTGCCTCCCGAAACAGGGTGGAATACCCCGGATCGTACAGGCGGGAACGTTGGTAGCCTTCTCCCATGCAATCGCCGACAATGATCAGCGCCGTTCGGGTCAGGCCGTTTTCGCTGACGGTTTTATGCAATGTCTCCACCGTACAGCGAAAAATCCTTTCGTCCGGCCAGCTGGCCTTGTACACCACCGCCGCCGGCGTTTTTCCCGGGTATCCCCCCTCCAGCAGTTGGGCCTGAAGCTTCTGGGTCAGGCCGGTGCTGAGAAACAAAACCATCGTGGCCCGGTGGGCTGCCAGCGATTGGATGGACTCTCGCTCCGGCACGCCGGTCCGGCCGGAGGTGCGGGTGATAATCACCGTCTGGCTCACGTCCGGCAGGGTGTACTCCGCCTTTAAAGACGCGGCCGCGCCGCAGAAAGCGCTTACGCCGGGGCAGACGTCATAGTCGATCCCCAACCGGTCCAGCTGGTCAAACTGCTCGCGAACCGCGCCGTAAACGCTAGAATCGCCGCTGTGCAGCCGAACGGTCGTTTTGCCCGCCGCCTCTGCCTCTCTGATCACCGAAAGCACCTGCTCCAGCGTCATTTTCGCGCTGTCATAAAGCTGACAGTCCGGCTGTGTGTACTGCAAAACCGCAGGATTGACAAGCGATCCAGCGTAGATGACCACCTGGGCTTCGCCTAAAAGCCGCGCGCCTCTTAAGGTAATTAAGTCCGCCGCGCCGCATCCCGCGCCGACAAAATGCACCATTTTCTATCCCTCCTTGATTTTTTGCAGCAGCGCCCGGGCATTATCCGTTTCCCCCAAAGTCCCCCAGACCTTGGAAAACAGCACCACGCCTGTCTGCATCCCGTCCGCCTTAAGGACCATCAGGCGGCCGATTCGCCGTATTAAGCGCCGCAGCGTTTCTTCATAGACGTTCTCTTCTTTTAAAATGCGCAGAGCGTCGTCGCAGGTCGCGCATTCCAGCACCCGGGCGGCGCCTTCGGGCCAAAGACCGCAGGCGGCGGCCTGAGCGGCCAGAATGTCCATGCGGCAGTCGCCGTATTTTGAATGGGTGTTAAACATCCCGCCGGCAAGTTTTACCAGCTTGCCGATATGACCCACCAGCAAAACCCCTGCAAATCCCAGCTGACGGCAGATATCCAGCGCGTCGCCGATGAAGTTGGAGGTCATCACCGCTGTTTTTGGGCAAAGACCGAGGGTTTCTTCGATAAAAGCTTCCCCATAATTGCCCGGGGTCAGTAAGGCGTAGGACGCGCCTGCCGCCCGCCGCTGCCTCAGTTCCACCCGCAGCGTATCTACCAGCGCCTGTTCGCTCATGGGCTCCACAATTCCGGTGGTTCCCAGAATGGAAATTCCCCCTTTAATCCCCAGCCGGGGATTAAAGGTTTTGGCCGCCAGAGTTTGCCCTTCGGGTGCAGAGATGATCACCGACAGTCCGCCGGTATAGTCGAACAGACGGCAGACCTCCCGGACATTTTCCCGAATCATCTGCCGGGGGACCGAATTGATGGCGGCGGCGCCCGGCGGCTGGTCCAATCCGGGTTTGGTCACCCGGCCGATGCCGGTTCCGCCGTCGATTAAAATGCCGCTTTCGCCGGTTTTGGACACGGCGGCGAAGATCAGCGCCCCGTCGGTCACGTCCGGGTCGTCTCCGCCGTCTTTTACAACCGCGCAGGAAACCGCGTCCTCTTCAATGGCGATTTCCCGCACCGCCAACTTTAACACAATTCCCTTGGGGGTTAAAAGGGATACCGTTTCTTTGCGCCGGCCGCTTAAAAGCATCCAGGCCGCCGCTTTGGCCGCCGCCGCGGCACAAGAGCCGGTGGTATATCCCAAGCGGAGGCGGCGGCCTGCCTTTTCCACATAAAGTTCCATTTTTCCATCCTGTCAGCGGCCGATTTCATAAATAAGCGCGTTGCAGATAGCGGCGGCCACATTGCTGCCGCCTTTTCGTCCCCGGGCCACAATATGGGGAACGCCGCTTTTTATTATGCGCTCTTTGCTTTCCACAACGTTGACAAACCCCACCGGAACGCCGATGACCAAGGCGGGCTTTACCCGTCCCGCCTTAATCAGCCTGTCCAGCGCCATTAAGGCGGTGGGCGCGTTGCCGATGGCAAAAATGCAGGGACAATCCAGCGCCGCCGCCTTTTCCATGCTCACCGCCGAACGGGTCATCCCCCGGGTCCTGGCCTCGGCCGCCACATCCGGGTCGGCGATAAAGCAATGGACCCGGCCGCCCAGCCGGCCCAGGGCCGTTTTGTTGATGCCGGCCATCGCCATGCTCGTATCGGTGACGATATGGCAGCCGCTTCTCAGCGCCTCGACCCCTTTTTCCACCGCGTCCGGTGAAAAGGTGAGATTTTCTGCGTAGTCAAAGTCGGCAGTGGTGTGAATTACCCGCTTGATCACCGGCTCTTCATCCGGCGGGAAAACGCGATCCCCCAAAAGTTCGGTGATGATCGCAAAGCTTTGCTCTTCGATCTGCTGCGGCTGCAAAAAATCAGACATGTTTTGCGCCCTCCTTTAAGCAGGCTTTGTAAAAGTTTTGGGCAAAAGATGGGTTCGCGTAAAAAGGAAGGTGGGGATACCCCGCGTAAAGCGTTTGGGTGGCTGTGACACAGTCCCAGCTTTTGCCCGACGGCTTGACGGCGGTAAAATCGCCGCCCGGCTCTTCGGCGTCCCAGTAATGAAACTCATGGCCCCGAATCTCCTCCCCCGCCCGGCACAAAAGGTTATTCACCTTGGCCTTTAGGCTCACATAACCAAAGCGCACCAGCTTTCCCGTGTCAAAACAGCCGCCGGGCAGGGCCCCCACCATGGGAAAGCCGCCGATGCGTTCGGTCAGATACATAAATCCGCCGCATTCGGCAATGCAGGGCAGCCCTTTTTCTAAGGCGGCGCGGACCGCGCTTCGCATCCGGCTGTTTTCGCTTAATGGCCGGGCGTAAAGTTCCGGATAGCCGCCGCCCAGGTAAAGGCCCTGGATATTCGGCGGCAAATCCGTGTCCGAAAGGGGACTGAACAAGATCAGCTGCGCACCCATTTCCCGAAGCGCCCGCAGATTGTCCTCATAGTAAAAGCAAAAGGCCGCATCCTTGGCCACGGCGATTCGCACCGGCGGATATTGGGGCAGATGAATCGGCGCATACTGCACCGGTGGGGCCTGCGCCGCCAGGGAAATAAGTCCGTCCAGATCGACAGTGCTCTGGGCCTGTTTTGCCAACGCCTCCAGCTTTTCCTCCAGCCCCTTCACCTGATCCGCCGTCACCAGCCCCAGACGGCGGCTTTCCAACGCGCAGTCCTTCATCCGGGGCAGATACCCCAGCGGGCGGATTCTGCCCTCGAACCGCTCTAAGACCGCCTGAGCCAGAGCCGGGTAGGCAGCGTCGGCGCATTGATTAAAAAGCACCCCCCGGATGCCGCTGTCCGGGCAGAAGGAGGAAAAACCGTGGAGCACGGCCAACGCCGATAAAGAGGCGCCTTTGGCGTTTACCACCAAAATCACCGGGGTCCGGGTCGATCTGGCCACCTCATAGGTGCTGGCCGCCGTTTTTCCCGGACCAAGGCCATCGTAATAGCCCATGACCCCTTCGATCACCGAAAGATCACATCCGGACCCGCTGCGGGCCAGAAGAAAATTCACGGTGTTTTCATCAAAGAAAAAGCGGTCCAGATTGGTGCTGGGCAGGCCGGTGATCCGGCTGTGAAACATGGTGTCGATGTAATCCGGGCCGCATTTGAACGCCCCCACCCGCAAGCCGCGTCCGGCAAGTCCCCCCAGGACCGCGCAGGTGACGGTGGTCTTGCCGCAGCCGCTGTTGGACCCCGCCAGCAAAACGCGGGGAATTTGCTCGCTCATCCGTCTCACCCTGCAAAATCCGTATCGGGATACAAAAGCTGCGCCATGGTCCGGTAGGATTGGTCGTATTTCTGATTCGCCTTGTTGTGGAACAGCGCTTTTTCCAGCGAGAACAGCTTGTTTTCCTTCACCGCGTCCAGACTGTTCCAAACCGGATCCTCTCCGTAAAGTTCCTTGAGCGTATCCAGATTGGTGTCTCCAAACTCGGAGAGGAAAATCAGGTCCGGAGCCAGCGCATAAAGATCCTCCATGCTGATTTCAACGCTGGCGGCGGTTTGGGTATTGTCCGGATCTGCCAGGTTCACGCCGCCCAGTTCCTTGAGAATCACACCGGGCTGAGAAGCACCGGTATAGGCTTTCAACACGTCGGAGGACAGGACCAGGATGATTGCCCGAGGCGCTTGCCCCTCTTCGGGAACACGGGAAACGACGTCGATGACCCCCTGCGCCGTCTTATCCGCTACAGCGTCCCACAGCTGCGGCTGGCCGTTGAGGTTACAAAAAACCTTAAACCACTTTAAATAGTCCTGCACCGCGTCGTAGTCGATGCCGATAACCGGAATATTGGCCGCCTCGGCGGGTCCGCTGATGGTTTCAAAGCCCTTCATGCCCACAGAGCAGATAATCAAATCCGGCTCTTGGGCCAGAATGGTTTCCACATCCCAGTTGGTACCGGAGGAACTTTCCGAAACAACGGCCACCCCTTCGTCCTGGGTGATGTCGCGGCCGATCTGCTCTTTGTACAGGGTGACGGCGCTTTTTCCGCCAATGGCCGACTGTACCTGGCCGCCCGCCTCATACCAAAGGCAGGCCAAACTCCCGTACAAAACCGCCACCTTCTTAGGATTTTTGTCGACCGAAAGTTCTCCTCTGCCGGTATCGTCGGTAAAGGTCACCTGCGTATCGGTCACGACCACCTCGTCGGCCTTTTGCAGATAGTACTCTGCGGTTTCGTTGTCGACCTTCTGTTTAGAATCGGCCGCAGCGCCGGAAGATTCAGGCGCCTGAGAGGAAGCCTCCGGCAGACTGGAGACGCTCTTCTGGCCAGAAGGAGATGTGCCGCCGCAGGCGGCAAGGGCCAGCAACATAGACAATGTCAAAAAGAATGTCAAAATCTTTTTCACGATGGATCTACCTCATTTCTAAAAGCTTTTATAAAAAAGAATGGGATGATTCCCCTTTTGACGCTTTGCAAAGCTTTTCCGGAATCAGAAAGGGGCACCCATTTTTTTCGTCGGTATGAATTTGTGCGCCTATGCCGAAAACCCGCTCCATAACTTCCTGTCGGATGATTTCATCGGGCTTTCCACAGCCGCAGACCCTGCGGTCTTTCAACACATAAATCCGGTGGGCGTAACGGGCGGTAAAATTCATGTCGTGCAGCACCATTCCAATGGTGATTTTCAGCTGCTCCCCCAGCTTTCGGATCAATTCCAGCACCTCCACCTGATAGCCCACATCCAGATAGGTGATCGGCTCGTCCAGCAAAAGGATCTTCGGCTGCTGGCAGATGGTCATGGCAATCCAGGCCCTTTGTTTTTCGCCGCCGGAGAGGTTGTTTAAAAGGCGGCCGCCCATCTGCCCCAAGCCGGTCAATTCCAGCGCCTCATCCACAATCTGCCGATCCTCCGCCGTCAGACCGGCGCCGAACCGCTTATAGGGGTAGCGCCCGTAAGAGACCAGGGTGCGGATATCGATATCCGCAGGCGAGGTGTGGACCTGGGGCAGATAGGCAATTTTTTTTGCCAACTCCCTGGGCGGATAGTCCTCGATGGGCCTGTCCTCAAAAATCACCTGCCCCGACACCGGCGAAACCACCCTGGATACCGTTTTCAAAAGGCTGCTTTTTCCGCACCCGTTGGGTCCGATGATGGCGGTGATCTTCCCCTTTTCAAAAGGGAGATTGACCCGCTCTAAAACTGTTCGGCCGCCGTAGGCAATGGAAATGTCCTGAAATCCAAAATACATACCGGGTCCCCCTTTCTCTCAGGCCGCGTCTTTTTTGCGAAGCAGATACAAAAAGAAGGGCGCGCCGATAAAGGAAAGCACAATGCTGACCGAAAGATTCCCCACCGGAAGAATCACCCGCCCCACCGTATCGCAAAGAACGACCAGCGCGTATCCCAAAAAAATCGAAGCGGGGAATAAAAAACGGTAGTCGGATCCGACGATCAGCCGGGCAATATGGGGAACGATCAGCCCCACAAAGCTGATAAGGCCCGCCACCGCCACCGAAGCGCCGGACAGCAAGGACGCCGCGGCGATTAAAAACAGCCGAAACCGTTCGGTTCGAAGCCCCAGAGAATTTGCCATCTCGTCCCCCAGCATCAAAAGGTTCATTTTGGCAGGCAGGAAAAAGCAGACGAAAATCCCCGCCGCCATATAGGGGAGGATCATGGAAAAATTGCTCCATACACAGCCATTTAAGGTGCCGACCAAAAAGCTTGCGGCGTTGGCCAGATGGTCGGAGAAAAAGGTCCGGATCAGGTCGTTGCAGGCGCCGAACACGGCGGATACCGCCATACCGGAAAGGATCATTTTCACTGGGCTGACGCCTTTTTCGTACGCCAGAAAATAGATGAGCAAAGTCGTCGCGAAAGAGCCGAAAATGGCCGCCGCCGGCAAAAGCCGGGCATACTGGGGAAAGGCGACCAGCGTTAAATAACCCATAAAGCTGGCGCCGCTGGTCACGCCGATTGTCGAAGGAGAGGCCAGATGGTTGCGCATCACCCCTTGAAGGATGCATCCGGCCAGCGACAGGCAGACACCCACCATACCGCCGCACAAAATCCGCGGCAACCGCACATTCCAGACAATCAGCCGCGCCGCAGAATCGGGGTCGACCAGCGCCCGCAGTGACTCGCCAAAAGAATACGAAACCGTTCCCACACAAAGGCTCACCAGGGTTGAAACGGCGCAGGCGGCGGCCAAAAACAGGATCGCCAGCATTTTTTTGCCGCAGCTTCTGCTTTTCGTGGCTTTTTTTGTGTCCATCTGTCTTCCCCCCTTCTTTGGGTATAAACAAAAACCGGCCGCAGCAGCTTTTCGCTGCCGCGGCCGGTTTCCCGCAACAAAAGAACAAACTCCCTTCCAAGTAATCCCGTGGACAGGAGTCAAACGATTTCAAGCAGGTCTCCTGGCTTACGCAGAAGAAAGAACTTTCCTCTTCTCGACCCAAACTCTGCCTTCCCGGTTTCCCAGTGACTGACTTTCGTCAACGAGTTTCGGTCCCTGCGCATACAGTGGCGGTACCGCCCGGGATTCGCACCCGGTTCACTATTCTCCCCCAGGGTCCATACAACCTTGCGGGCACTTGAAACGATGAAATTCTATACGCATTATACCGCGAATGGATTTTTTGTCAACCCATATCGCCAAAATTTCTGCCGGATCTTAACCGGCGGCCCGATATTGATCCCGCACCTTTGGCGGCAGATCGCCGGGCTGGACCTCCTCCCACCGGTACACCCCAAAGGCCCTGACCTCCAAAAGAAGATATGCGTCCTCCCGAAGGATCCGGTAGGTTTTAAAGGTCAGCTTTTTTCTTTTGCCGTTTTTGCCGTAGCAATCCAGGGAATATTCGTAGGGCATATCGCTGTTTGCCGGCAGTTTTTTCACCTTGCTGTTGTCTATCTGCGTGTAATAATACGCGTCGTAATCCTGCAAGCGGTATAAAAGACCTATTGCGCCGCAGATAAAACAAAAAATCAAACCGATGGCAACAAAACTTTTCGCTTTCATTTGTCTAAAACCTCTTTTCTTTTGGATTCTAAATCCATTATAAGAAAGGCGGCTAATTTCATCCATCGACTTGGCTTACATTTTCCCTGTGATTCTTACATTTTGGTAATCTGCAATTTGTTTTCTCCAGGACCGGAAATCAGATGTTGTAAAATGTGTTATCAATCGAAGGGGCAGAAGGACTTGTTCTCGCCTGTCGGCTCGGTCGGTGCTTCTCTCGCTTTGCTCGAGAGGTCTCCACCAAAGACCCGCACCCCTCGACACGCGCCGCGTGCCTAAATGATCAAAAACTTTTTCCTTAAACAATAAATGCACCCGCTGTAAACAGCAGGTGCATTTTTGGCACGTATGAACACTTTGGAACTGCCCCGGATGCGGGCAGTTGTTTTGGGTATAGGAAAAGGCCCGGAGCGCGAAATGGCTCCAGGCCTTGCCTGGTGGCAGGGGCAGAAGGACTTGAACCCTCGGCACGCGGTTTTGGAGACCGCTGCTCTACCAACTGAGCTATACCCCTATGTAAAAATGGTGGGCCATCAGGGACTCGAACCCGGGACCGACCGGTTATGAGCCGGTTGCTCTAACCAACTGAGCTAATGGCCCATAATCAAACTCATTTGCCTTTTTGCAACGCATATAATTTTATCAGATGAAACGAAGGTTGTCAACCTTTCTTCCAAAGAAATCTTTGCCGAAAAAAGATTTTATAAAATCCTTCCTACAAAATGCCAGCCAAGGAATCGCTGTTCTCACTTGCGGCCAATCGGATAAAATGGTATAATAAAAAATAGAATTCTGCCCTTTGGGGCGTTCAAAGGAGTGTTTTTCCTATGAAAAAAAGGGGAAATGTCCTGGCTGCCGGGCTGATCTGTGCCATCCTGACTACGGCGCTGACCGTACCTGTCTTCGCCCATGGCCACGGACAGCATAACGGCTCTGTCCAGCGTGTACAAACCAGCGTCACCGTCTGCGCGGAAGCGGACTGCACGCTCCCTAGCCGTCATTTCCACAGCGGCTGGATCTACTGCGGCTACGACCACGAAAACGGGCTTTGCGACGGTTCCTGTTCGGTCGCTGTTTGCCCTTACGAGGACTGCACTGCCACAGGTCATCACCTTCATTATGACGTTACCTACTGCGGGCATACCCACGAAAAAGGCTTTTGCGACGGCTCCTGTTCGGTCGCTGTTTGCCCTTACGAGGACTGCACGGTCTCTGGCCGCCATCTCCACGACGATGACAATACCTATTGCGGCTATCATCGTGAAAACAGGTCCTATAATGGCTCTAGCGATGCTTCATCTTCCCGCCATCATGGCCATCATCACGGCAGAGGCTGACGGATTTCCCATTGAACCCCCACAGCAAAGTAGCATATTTTTGCTGAGTTTTCCTTGTTGAAAGCCGTAGAGCAACTATAAAAGGACCGTCCTGGTAAGGCAGGGCGGTCCTTTTTTCCCAAAATCCATAATCAAAGAAAAAGGAGCAGGTGATAAAATTGCACCTGCTCCTTTTTCAGGAAATGGCTCCCCAAGTAGGGCTCGAACCTACGACCCTGCGGTTAACAGCCGCATGCTCTGCCAGCTGAGCTATTGAGGAATAGATATATGGATGATTCTGAAAAGAACCATCCATATTGTCTGTACCGGCACCGACCTATTTTTCCAGGCAGTCACCCGCCAAGTATCTTCGGCACGAATGAGCTTAACTACTGTGTTCGGAATGGGAACAGGTGGGACCTCACCGTAATAAGCACCGGTTAAAACGCACGGCCATAAACCGTACAATATATGTGAACCTGACCTTGTAAAGCCAGCGTCCAGCCTTGGTGACCCGTGCGGGAATCGAACCCGCGTTACCGGCGTGAGAGGCCGGTGTCTTGACCGCTTGACCAACGGGCCATTTCCAAGCGCCTTCCCTTCAGAAGGCGCTTCTTGGTGCGCCATCAGGGACTCGAACCCGGGACCCGCTGATTAAGAGTCAGCTGCTCTACCAACTGAGCTAATGGTGCAAACTCTTTCCAGGTACCTTCAAAATTAAACAATGTATCGCTTACTTAAACTACGCTTCCCTCTTGCACTTTCGCAAGGACCCTCACGAGGTCAAGCCCTCGACCGATTAGTACTCGCTGGCTTAACGCCTCACGACGCTTACACCTTGAGCCTATCTACCTGCTAGTCTTCAAGGGGTCTTACCTGATTACTCAGTGGGATATCTTATCTTGTGGCCGGTTTCACGCTTAGATGCCTTCAGCGTTTATCCGATCCGCACGTAGCTACCCAGCTGTGCCACTGGCGTGACAACTGGTGCACCAGAGGTGCGTCCATCCCGGTCCTCTCGTACTAGGGACAGCTCCTCTCAAATATCCTGCGCCCACGACAGATAGGGACCGAACTGTCTCACGA
>CAJTQM010000007.1:74275-75093 GCA_910578255.1 uncultured Oscillospiraceae bacterium | reverse complement strand
TGTGCATAGCTTAAGCTTTTTATCCACCGGCACAGCCGGTGGTTGCCTTTTCCAAACCGAAAAAGCCGCTGTTTTCACAGCGGCTTTTTTTCGTCTTTATAAAAAGCACCGATCGCCAAAAACCCCCGCAGGAAAAGCCTGCGGGGGTTTTCTCGTTTTTGCAGGAAAGCTTATTTGAGTTCGACCTTCGCGCCGGCTTCCTCCAGCTTGGTTTTGATTTCTTCAGCCTCAGCCTTGGAAACGCCCTCTTTCAGGGTCTTGGGAGCGCCGTCCACAACCTCTTTTGCTTCTTTCAGGCCCAGACCGGTGATCTCTTTCACCAGCTTGATAACGCCCATCTTAGAAGCGCCGGCCTCGGTCAGCACAACGTCAAACTCGGTTTTCTCCTCCGCAGCGGGAGCGGCGCCGGCAGCAGGACCAGCAACCATAACGGGAGCAGCGGCAGAAACGCCGAACTCTTCCTCAATCGCTTTTACCAGATCCGCCAGTTCCAGGACGGTAAGGGTTTTGATTTCTTCTACAAATTTTACAATTTTCTCAGAAGCCATGATAGCTACCTCCTATAATTTGATTGATTGCATACAAGCAGAAACCGCTCTTAGGCGCTTTCCTTTTCGTTTTCCTTCTCGGCAATGGCGTTAAGCGCAACAGCCAAGCCTCTGATATTGCCGTTGAGCACGCTGAGCAGCTGAACCAGCAGCTGTTCCTTGGAAGGCAGCTTGGCCAGTGCGGTGACACCGGCAACGTCCAGAACCTTTCCTTCCACAAAGCCCGCCTTGATTGCAAAGGAGCCTTTTGAATCCTCCGCAAATTTAGAC
>CAJTQM010000007.1:72462-74265 GCA_910578255.1 uncultured Oscillospiraceae bacterium | reverse complement strand
AAATCTTAGCGGCGGCTACCGGATCCTCATGGCTTACCGCAAAAGCGGTGGTATTCTCTAAAACAGAAGCCATTTCGCTGTAGTCCGTCCCCTCCAGGGCGCGGCGCAGCAGCGTATTTTTCACCACAGAGTAGTCGATTCCCGCTTCTCTGAGTTCGCGGCGAAGCTTGGTATCGTCCGCAACCGTAATACCGCGATAATCTACCAGCACACCGGCTACAGCGCCATCCAGCTTGGTTTTCAGCTGGGCAACAACCTCCTGCTTCGCTTGCAAAGTTTTCTCGCTAGGCAAGTCTATTCACCTCCTGAAAGTATTTCCCTGATACAAAAAAGGGCTTTTTCCAATCACCTTGGAAAAAGCCCGCATAAAATCTCGCTATGGCTCTATTTCCTCGGCAGGCAGGGAAAACCCTTTTATGCAAAAACACCTGCTGTCTTTGGAATATGACAGCTTTTATAGTATATCGTATTTTTCCCCGCTTGTCAAGGGAATTTCCGGCTCTTTTCTAAAAATAAAAGCCCTGCCAAAAACAGCAAGGCTCGTATTTTTTGCACCTTATACCGTCGGAACAAATCTGCCGGGATTAATCCGGATGCCAGGTCCCATGGTCGGCGTAACAACGCAGGAACGGACATACTGACCTTTTGCCGCGGCGGGCTTGGCCTTGACGATCGCGTCCATCAGCGTGTCGAAGTTTTCCTGCAGCTTCTTCACACCGAAAGAGGCCTTGCCGATCGGGCAGTGGATGATGTTGGTCTTGTCCAGACGATACTCGATTTTACCGGCCTTCGCCTCGGTGACCGCTTTGGCCACGTCCGGGGTGACCGTACCGGCCTTGGGGTTCGGCATCAAGCCACGGGGGCCCAGGATCTTACCCAAGCGGCCCACAACGCCCATCATATCCGGGGTGGCGATGACAACGTCGAAATCCATCCAGCCCTCGCTCTGGATTTTCTGCATCATATCCTCCGCGCCAACATACTCGGCGCCGGCGTCTTTGGCCAGCTGCACGTTGTCGCCCTTGCAGAACACCAGAACCCGGACCGACTTGCCGGTTCCGTTGGGCAACACAACCGCGCCACGGACCTGCTGGTCCGCATGGCGGGAGTCTACGCCCAGTCTTACATGTACTTCTACAGTCTCATCAAACTTCGCGGTAGCAGTTTTGACGCAAAGATCCATTGCTTCCTCTACGTCATACAGCTTGCTTCTGTCAACAAGTTTGGAGCTGTCGTTATATTTTTTACCGTGTTTCATACTCGTTCTCCTCCCTTATGAGTGGTAATAAACGGATTTTTCCTCCCACCCGGGAGTCTAATCTACAACTTCAATGCCCATGCTGCGCGCCGTACCGGCAATCATGCTCATGGCAGATTCCACGTTGGCGGCGTTTAAGTCCGGCATTTTCTGTTCCGCGATCTTTTTTACCTGCTCTTTGGTGATTTTGGCTACCTTTGTTTTATTCGGCACGCCAGAACCGCTTTCAATACCGCAGGCCTTTTTAATCAGGATTGCGGCGGGCGGCGTTTTGGTTACGAACGAGAAAGAACGGTCCGCATACACCGTAATAACCACCGGGATCACCATCCCGATATCATTTTTGGTACGCTCGTTAAATTCCTTCGTAAAAGACATGATGTTCACGCCATGCTGGCCGAGAGCCGGACCAACAGGCGGCGCCGGCGTTGCTTTTCCGGCAGGTATCTGCAGCTTGATAAAGCCGACTACCTTTTGAGCCATAATTTGCACCTCCATAGTTTGTGTGGTTCATGGCGGGGCGGTCGGATTCCCGTCCCTCCCAC
>CAJTQM010000007.1:30005-72408 GCA_910578255.1 uncultured Oscillospiraceae bacterium | reverse complement strand
TCCGCCGCAAAACCGGCATTGCTGCCGATTCCCTCAAAAAGATTAGTCATCCAGCTGGACCTGGTTTAACTCCAACTCCACTGGCGTTTCGCGGCCAAACATGGAAACGACCACCTTTACCCGGTCCTTTTCCACATCCAACTCCTTGACCAGCCCGGCAAAGCCCTCCATCGGCCCGTCCGTAATCCGAATGGTATCGCCGACAGCATAGTTGACCTCAATCTGACGCTTCTCCACCCCCAGCGCCGCCACTTCCTTTTCGGTCAGCGGAATCGGCTTAGAGGAGGGACCCACAAATCCGGTGCAGCCGCGGGTATTGCGGACGATATACCAGGATTCATCGGTCATAATCATCTTGATCAGCACATAGCCGGGAAATATTTTGCGTTCTACTTCGCGCTTTTTGTTCTCTTTGATCTCGGTCACCGTTTCGGTGGGAACCTTGACCTCTTGAATCAGGTCCTGCATTCCCCGGTTCTCGGCGGCCTTTTCGATATTGGTCGCCACCTTGTTCTCATATCCGGAATAGGTGTGGACCACATACCATTTTGCCTCTTCAGCCATTCTTCATCCCTCCACGCAAGGTTTCACGCTGTTAACCTGCGCTGTTGAGAAGCAGATTCACCAGGCTGGACAAAGCGCCATCCAGAATCCAGATAAACACGCCGACGATTACACAGCAGGCCAGCACCACAGCGGTGTTGTTGATAATCTGCTTTTTCGAAGGCCATACGACCTTCTTGATCTCGCCTTTCATGTCCTTGCAGCCTTTTACGAACCGGTGGGCAACGCGTTTGAGAAAGCCTTCTTTTTTTTCATTTTTTGCTTTTTCGGCCATTGTTCAAAAACCCGCCTTTCCCGTCGTTACTTCGCTTCTCTGTGGAGCGTGTGTTTCCGGCAGAATCTGCAATACTTGTTCATCTCAAGTCTGTCCGGATCGTTCTTTTTGTTTTTCATGGTGTTGTAGTTGCGCTGCTTGCACTCCGTGCAGGCTAAAGTGATCTTTACTCTCATTTCGGCACCTCCTGATTAACGGAATTGTTTGCCTCCCTCTTGGGCAAGGAAACGTTTAAAAATGAACACAAAAAAATAAACCCTTTTTAGAGGTAGTATCAGTCTATCATAGAAACCGGACCACGTCAACCGTTTTGGCGAAAAAACTTCCAAAAGATTTACAGCCTCCGGCGCGGGAATCATAAACCGTCTGCCAAAACGATACATTATATTGTTGCCCTTTGGCCGGTTTTGGCCTCCTTAGGTCTTTTTCCCGCCGTCAGAACAGCGGAATTTCCCCGTCGTAATCGCGCGCTCTATCCAAAAGCGGCCCCTTTGCCCCCATCGTAAAGGCGATGTCGCTGCTTCGGATGGACAAAAGCGCCTCCCCCGGCGACAGCTTTAGAAAGTCCATCATCTCTTTTGACAAACGGATTCTCCCGTCGACCGAAATATCCGTCCAGCAGTAAAAGCGCCCTTTGTAGGGGATAAACGCGCCGCGGTCCAGGGTATACTCCAGCAGCTCCGGGTTTTCCCACAGGATGCGTCCAATCTTCGACGGCGCCAAAAGTCCTTTTCGGGTGACGCAAAAGCCGCCGGTGCTTTTGCTGCCGGTAAACAGATACACCTTTCCCTCCGCCGCCATTTGATATTCCGAAACCGCCTGCGGGGGAAGGCAGACGGCGCCGTCTTCTTTTATGACCGACCTGCCGAAAATAAATTTCCCGCCCTTTTGCATCTGCGGCATGGCATGTCTCCCCTTTTTCGCTTTCTCTTCTTGACCGGTTCACTGATTATAGCACAGATTCCCATCCTCTTCAACCGGCGTTGTCTCGTCACCGGGGCTTTTATTCTGCGGATGCTTATTTTGTGAGATTCGGTTGATTTACCGCATCAGCTGTGGTAAAATGAATTGTTCTATGCGCAGATTTTTTCCAAACCGGCCTTAAGTGCCAAACTGGACTATCTATACATCTTAGGAGTGATTTTTATGGCAAAACGTTCTGTCGCGGTTTTTTTCGGCGGCGCCTCCAGCGAATACGAGGTTTCGCTGCGCTCCGCTTCCTTTGTCCTTTCCGGCATCGACCGGGAAAAGTATGACGTAACGATGGTCGGCATCACCAAAGAGGGGCGCTGGCTTCTCTACACCGGCCCGGAAAGCGCCATCGTCGGCGACGGCTGGAACCGGCCGGAATACGTGACTCCGGCGGTGCTTCCCCCTGACCCTTCCTTTGGCGGACTGCTGGTTCTGGAAAAGGAGGGCTTTCGCACCATCCCGCTGGACGTCGCCTTCCCGGTGCTGCACGGCAAAAACGGCGAGGACGGGACCATCCAGGGGGTGTTCCAGATGGCGCGGCTGCCCTTTGTCGGCTGCGGGGTGCTCTCCAGCGCCATCTGTATGGACAAAGGCATCACCCACACGGTTTTGGACCAGGCCGGCATTCCCAACGCCGCCTGGGCGGATGTATACCCCCAGGATCTGGACAGCTTTGAGCAGTTAGAGGCAGAACTGGCCGACGGTCTGGGGTATCCCATGTTCGTCAAGCCCGCCAACGCCGGTTCCTCTGTGGGAGTGAGCAAGGCCATGGACAAAAAAGAGTTGCTGAGCGGGCTGAAGCTTGCTTTCCAGCACGACGGCAAGGCCATTGTGGAACAGTTTATCAAGGGGCGGGAGGTAGAGTGCGCCGTATTCGGCAACCAAAACGCCAAAGCGTCCCTGCTAGGGGAAATCGCGCCGAAAAAAGAGTTTTACGACTACGAGGCCAAATACGAGGACGACAGCACCGATTTGTATATCCCCGCCCGGATCCCGGCGGAGACCGCCGAGATTGTGCAGGAACTGGCGGTGGCCGCGTTCGAGGCGCTGGGCTGCACCGGCCTTGCCCGGGTGGACTTTTTCGTCCAGGGCGACGAGATTATCCTCAACGAGGTGAACACCCTGCCCGGCTTTACTGGTATCAGCATGTATCCCAAGCTGATGATGGAGGGAGGCATGAGCGCCTATGACCTGGTCGGCGGTTTAATCGAGCTGGCCTTTCAAAAATAAAAGGAGGATACGGAATGGATAACCGTCCAATCGGTATTTTCGATTCAGGTCTGGGGGGGTTGACCGCCTTAAAGGCCCTGCGCCAGCTGATGCCCCAGGAGGATTTTATCTATTTTGGCGACACCGGCCGCGTCCCTTACGGCGCCCGAAGCCCTCAGACTTTGCGCCGCTTCGCCGCGGAGGACGTTCGTTTTTTGCAAAGCCATAACGTAAAGATGATCGTCGCCGCCTGCGGAACCATCTCCTCCATCCTGTCCAGTGAACCGCCAGCGGGACTGGCCGTTCCCTTTAGCGGCGTGGTCAAAGCAGCGGCCGATGCTGCCTGCCGCGCCACCCGATCCGGCCGGATCGGGGTCATCGGCACCAGCGCCACCATCCGAAGCGGTTCTTACGCGCGGCTGATTAAACAAAAGCTGCCCCAGGCGCAGGTTGTGGCCCGCGCCTGCCCGCTTTTTGTCCCGCTGGTGGAAAACGGCTATATCGATCGGGACAATCCGGTGACCGAAATGGTAGCGCGGGACTATCTTCGCGCCTTTGCAGAGCAAAAGCCGGACACCCTGATTTTAGGCTGCACCCACTATCCGCTGATCGCGCCGCTTTTGGGCCGGATTATGGGGGAAGGGGTCACGCTGATCGACCCGGGCCGGGAAACCGCCCAGTCTGTCAAAGAATATCTATTGTCCCACGAACTTCAGTCCGATGAGAAAACAAGCCGGACCCGCTATTTCGTCTCGGCCGATACCGAGGATTTCGACGAGATCGCCGCCCGTTTTCTGGGCCGCCCGCTGGAATGCGCGGTAGAACATGTTGACGTAGATGACCTGTGCCGGTAGAAAGGAAGACCATTGAAAAAGGACGTTAGAATTACCATAAAAGGCACCCAGTACGCCGACGACGACCAGGATCAGGTAGAACTTACCACCATTGGTTCGCTCGTTCGGCGAAACGGGGTATACTACATCTGCTATGATGAATCGGAGGCCACCGGCTTTGAGGGGACCAAAACCACCCTGAAGGTCGAGGGAGACCGGCGGGTCACCATGCGGCGGGTTGGGGAAAATATGCGCTCTCAGCTGATCATCGAAAAGGGACGGCGGCATCAGTGCTTTTACGATACCGGCTACGGCGGCATTACTTTGGGGATTTCCGGCGATGACATCGTCTCCTGCCTGGACGACAGTGGCGGCCATCTTCAGGTGCGCTATACGCTGGATATCAACGCCAGCATGGCCAGCGAAAATGAGCTCCTAGTCCAGGTGGAAGAGTACCGCCGGTCCTAGCCGATGAGAGAATCGGAAAGCAGTCTCGCCGCATTTGAACCCATCCGGCGGCTTTTGCAGCAGGCGCTGGAGCAGACTTTTCCCCACTGTAAGATTGAAAGCATCCCCTTAAAAACCGGCTGGCAGAACCGGCGGGGGATTTTTTCCTCCTCTCTGCCCTTCCTCTGCGCTCGGCAGACGGGGATTTCTCTGCCGGAAACATCCAAAAAGCTGGCGGCCTGCCTGCCAAAACAGGACAGGCTTTTTTCCCTTTGGGATCCGTCCGGCGGGTATCTCAACTTTCTTCCTTCCGACGCCTGGTATACCGAATGTCTGCGCGCTTTGTCCCAAACCGCCACCTTTCGCGGCTGGGACAAAACCGAAGAAGATTTCGGCTTTTTTTCCGGCGCTTCCCCCGCTACCGCCGGTGTGCAGAAAGCCTTTGTCCGGTTGTGCGGGGTTCTTCGCAACTGTCTGGCGGAAAAGATTCCGCTGAAACCTTCGGCCACCGATGCCGCGTCCCTCTCCCGGCCCGGGGAACGGGCGTTGATCTTCGCTCTTTTTCGTCTGCGCCTGGCCGGCGAAGAAAGCCTTCTGCCGGTTTTGCAGGAAGCCGCCGGCGCTTTCTGCCAGTTTTACGACACCTGGCGCGTCTGGTCGCCGGACCCTTGTCTTACCCGCGCCAGAGCGGGACTTTGTCTTGTCTGCGCTGCCGAACTGGAACAGGGCATGGCGGCAGCGGGACTTTTGCCGTAACGGCGGCGAAAGATTTTTCCCTAATTTATGATTGTATGCAAAAATCAGGCGGTTTTTCCGCACTGTTATTATGAATCCATAGGATGGTGACGACATGAACATCGACGCCCAGCTGGTGGAGGGAGCAAAAAAAGGCGACAGCGATTGCTTCTCCAGGCTGTACGAACTGGTGCAGGACGATTTGTATAAGTACGCCTTATACGCCTTGGGCAACGCCCATGACGCGGAGGATGCAGTGGCGGAAACCTTTCTCGAGGCTTTTCGCGGCATTTCCAAGCTGCGGGAGCCCACCGCTTTTAAAGGCTGGATCTTTAAAATCCTCACCATCCGAATAAAACGCCGGATCTCCCGTTATGTCAAGGAGAAAAACCAGCTGCAAATCGAGGATTTTCTCGCCGATCCCGCTTTGCAGACCGATGGAATGGACGCGTCGGTCATCGCCCGCACGGATCTTCTTGCGGCTTTGGAAATTCTCTCCCCCCAGGAGCGGATCATCCTCACCCTGTCCGTGCTGTATGGATATACGACCAAACAGATTTCCCAGATGCTGCGCAGTCCCCATGGCACCGTCAGTTCCAAGCTGCACCGAAGCCTAAAAAAATTAAAAATTCGGCTGGAAGAGAAAGGAGGCGACACAAATGAACCGTCAAGACTTTGAGGAGGATTTCTCCCCTGTTGCAGAAAAGCTGCGGGAACTGGACCGGCAGATCCCCGTTCCCTTTGCCGCCACCGCCCAGGGCTTGCAGGCTCGTTTGTCCGCCGCCGCGCCGAAAAAATCCCGGCTGCCAAGAAAATGGATCTGGTCCGCCGCCTCCCTTCTGCTGGTGGTAGTGATTGGCTGCGCGCTGTGGCCCTCGGTCCAGCAATGGGTCTTTACCGTTGGAAACGATACTTCCGCGGGGTTGGGGGTGGCGCCGCAGATGAACAACGCCGAGCAGGAGCCTGTCACTTACGCAGAAAACACAGACAGCGTAGAGGATGCCGCTCCCGCCGCTTCTCCTCCCTCCCAAAAGGAGGCCGGCATTGCCGGCGACGGCGCCGAGGCCAGCGAAAAATCCCGGCTTTATTATCCGGCGGAGGATTACCAGCAGATTCGGCTGGCGCTGCGCACAATCCCCCTGCCCGTCCAGGAGTTTTCCTCCTCCGCCTTTAACAATTCCAACCGATCGCTCGATTCCCTCTCTGTCACCGCCGCCGAGCACGCCTACCGGTATTCCCTCACCTGCGCCACCGAAGAAACCTCCCGTCTGGATATCTACGACCAGGACGGAACCCTCCTTTCCCAAACCGATGTGGACTATTGCGGCGACGCGCTGTTTGCCCAGGATCAAACGCTGGTTTTGGCCGGCGAAAACGCCGACGGGACTTTATTGCAGTTCTTCGACATTTCCGACCCTGCCAGCCCGGTTTTGCAGAGGACCTTTGTCCAACAGGGCGCTTATCTGGGCTGCTGGGAAAGCAACGGTGTTCTGCTCATCGGCTCTTTTTACCAATTGGATAGTAAGGAAAGCTTTATACCAGTCGTTTACGACAGTAACGAAAGCCAGGCGAAAAAGCTGGAAGCCGGACAGATTCTCTTATCCGACCACTGTACCTTCGCCTCTTACGCTGTGGTCACGGCCATTTCCTTGGAAGCGGATTCCGCCTCCTGTTCCTTTGCCGTGCTGGGCGGCGACAGCGTGAATTTTTCCTCCGGCTGGCTGAGCGTTTCCACCGCCGGAAACGAAACAGATTTTTCTGTCCAACAGGAGGAATTGCTGGACATTGCCGCCGAATAAAAAGGAGGGAGTTTTCTTGGTCCTGCTCATCGCCGGCGCCTCCCACACGGGGAAGACCGCTCTGGCCCAACGGCTTTTGGAAAAACACCAATGGCCCTACCTGTCCATCGACCATCTGAAAATGGGACTGATCCGCAGCGGCTACACGGATTTGACCCCCGCAGACGACGACCGGTTGACCGATTATCTCTGGCCGGTGGTCCGGGAGATGGTCAAAACAGCGGTGGAAAACCGGCAGAATCTGATCGTCGAGGGGTGCTATATCCCGTTTGACTGGAAAAAAGATTTTGACGAAACCTATCAAAAGGACATCCGCTATCTGTGCCTGATTTTTTCCGAGGCGTATATTCATCGCCATTACGACGATATTCAAGCCTTTGCCAGCGTCATCGAAAGCCGGTTGGACGACGCCGGCTGTACAAAAGAAACCCTTTTGGCGGATAACCAAAAAAGTCTGGAGCAGTGCCAAAAATATGGCTGCGAGTATCTGCTGATCGAAGATGACTACCCGTTGGATATAGTTCTATAGTCCTTTTTACCGAGTCTCCCGGATTTTTTAGAAAAAAGAGAAGGTGGAAGCGATTTCCTGCTTCCCTTTTTCTTTGTTATCATGTATAATAAAAAAGCAGCAGCTTTGTTTGCTATTTTTTCGGGTATCCGCTTCGGCTTCTTTGCAGAAAGCGAGGAGCGGGGCCATTCAATCCGGTTTTATTGCGAAGTGATAAAAACAGTCTACATAAAAAAGGAGTGCCGGTTTTGGATCTCAATGCCTTTACCGCCGGTGTAGAGCCTGGTGGCCTCACCCACGGCTATGAAATCAAAATCTTAGTCTGCTATCTTTTGGATCAAATCGGCGCCGGCATGACCTTTACCCAAATCAGCGATGCTTTGCTGCACCGCGGCCTGGTCAACTATTTTGAGTTGGCCAACGCACTGAGCGACCTTGCGGAATCGGGCCACCTGACAGCGGAGGATTGCGCCGGCAATCAGGAGGATACCCGCTATTATCTGACCGATCTGGGCCGGCAGACCTCCGCTACCTTTTCCAGCACGCTGCCGGTATCCGTTCGGGAAAAGGCGGTCAAATCCGCCCGGCACCAGCTGCTGCGGCGCAAGCTGGAATCGGCCAATCACGCCGATATCCGCAAAACCGAGGATGGCTATATGGTGGACATGACCATCTGCGACATCGGCTCTAATCTCCTTTCTTTATCGCTGTTCATGCCTACCGAGCAGGAGGCACAGCAGGTCCGCCAGCATTTTCTCTCCGACCCGCTTTTGACCTACAAAGGGGTTATCGCGCTTTTAACCGGCGATCTGCAGACGGTTGGGCAGCTGATCCCCACCGAAGACGAAGACTACGAATAAAAAAGCCGCACCACAAACATGTTTTGGATAAGCGGGATAACCGCTTATTTCTTTTGCCTTAAATAAATTTTACAAAAAATGGAGGAGACTATGGCAAAACAATCTGTCAACGTTTTAACCTTGGGCAAAACGCCCCTAACCACCATCTTAAAACTTGCCTGGCCGACCATCATCGAGCAAATGATGTTTACGGTGCTCAATTTCAGCGACACCGCGATGGTCGGCGCATTGGGCGCAGTCGCCACCGCGGCGGTGGGGATCACCTCCACCTCCATCTGGCTCAGCGGCAGCGTGATTTCCGCCGTCAGCGTCGGTTTGTCTATCCAGCTGGCCCAATCGGTGGGCGCGGGCAACTATGGCCGCGCCAAAAAGGTCATCGGCCAGTCGCTCTTGACCAGTCTGACCGTTGGCATTCTGCTGGCCGCCGTCTTTTTCGGGCTGCATTGGCAGCTTCCCCTCTGGCTGGGCGCCGAGACCGCCGTGGTCCCCCACGCTCAGGCTTATTTGCAGGTTATTTCCCTCTCTTTGCTGTTCAATATGCTCTCTTCGGTTTTTTCCTCGCTTCTTCGCTGTATGGGGGATACCCACACTCCTTTGAAGTACAACTTTACCGCTATCATCCTCAACATTATTTTTAATTTCCTGTTTATCTTCCCCTCAAGAAATCTAACGGTATTTGGCCTTACATTCCCCATGTTCGGTTTGGGACTGGGGGTGGCCGGCGCCGCGTGGGGGACCGCGCTGTCGCTGGCAGTTTCCGCCATCCTGCTGCTGCTTTCCCTGTGCGACAAGCGCCGGGAAATTCATCTGTCCTTGCAAAAAGAGCAGCTGAAGCCGGACAGGGAAATTCTCAAAAATATGGTTTTTCTCGGCATCCCCACCGCGATGGAGCAGTTTATCTCCACCTCCGGCCAGGTTGCCTCCACCCGCATCGTCTCCACCCTGGGGACGGTGGCGGTGGCCGCCAATACCCTGGCGGTTTCTGCCGAATCCTTGTCCTACATGCCGGCTTATGGGGTCAGCGTCGCCACCACCACCCTAGTCAGCCAGTCCATTGGGGCCGACAAAAAGGACGACGCCATGAACTTTGGAAAAATCGCCAACCGGCTGGGCTTCTGCGCCATGATTTTCGTGGGCGCGCTGTTGTTTTTACTGGCCGAACCACTGATTCGCCTTTTTACCCGGGACGAATCGGTGATCCCGCTGGCGGCGGCCATGCTGCGGATTGTGGCCATCGCCCAGCCGCTCAACGCCTCCTACAGCATTCTGTCCGGCGCGCTGCGGGGCGCCGCCGACGTAAAAAGTCCCTTTTTCATCGGCGTTTTCGGCATGTGGGGACTGCGGGTCCCGCTGGCGCTTTTGTTTGTCTTTGTGTTCCATTGGGGTCTGCATGGCTACTGGATTGCCATGATCATCGACAATATGACCAAAGGCGCTTTGACCATCTTCCGCTTTAGGCAAGGGAAATGGATGAAAAATTCCAGCCTGGGCGGCGTTTCGGAAAGCTGAGCATTTTTTCGCAAAAGGATTTGGACTGCAAATTGTCCGAATCCTTTTTTCTTTTTTGGGGAAAAATTATGAAGATTTCCGTTTTTCTTTTCTTTTTTGACGGAGCACTGCCGGTCCCTTGCAATTTTTTTGCAAAACCTCTATAATGAAAAGAACTTTTTATAGTGAAAAGAAAACAGCAGAAAGGATGTACGAAATGGAACAAATCGCAGAAATTGCCGCCCGAATCCGCGAACTGCGCGAAGCCTGCGGCTTTACACAGGATGAATTGGCACAGAAGCTGGGGATCGACGCTTCTGTATTGCGTGCCTACGAGGAAAACGGCTACAACATTCCCATTAGCGTAATTTACCAGATCGCCAATCTGTGCGGCGTGGACTTCACCGAAATTCTCACCGGCAGCGATCCTCGGTTAGATACCTACCAGGTTGTGAAAAAAGGCGCCGGCCTTTCTGTAGAACGGGTCCCGGGCTACGATTTTGAAGATTTGGCGTTTCGTTTCACCCATAAAATCATGCAGCCTTTGCGGGTCCGGTTAATGCCGTACGATAAAAAGCCCGCTTTGATCACCCACAGCGGTCAGGAGTTTAACCTGGTCGTGGAAGGCCGGGTTAAAGTGCTGTTCGAGGACAAGGAGTTGATCCTCGAAGAGGGTGACTCGATCTACTTTAACCCCCTGCATCCTCATGGGCAGGTATGCGCCGACGATAAACCCGCCGTATTCGTCACCGTCATTGCGGAATAACCGTCCCAGCGTATAGAAAAGGAGGATGCATACCCATGCTTTTAGACCGATATCTGCCCAGAATTGAATTTGATTCCTACGAGGATTTTAAACAAAATTACCGCTGCAACGTCCCCGCCGACTTTAATTTCGGCTTTGATATTGTGGACGAATGGGCCCGCCGGGAGCCGGACAAGCTGGCGCTGATCTGGTGCAACGATCACGGGGAGGAAAAGCGTTTTACCTTTACCGATATCAGCCGCCTGTCCAATCAGGCTGCCAACTTTTTTAAGGCCCACGGCGTTCGCAAAGGAACGGTGGTCATGCTGATTCTGCGCCGCCGGTGGGAGTACTGGATCTGCGCCACCGCGCTGCATAAAATCGGCGCAACCCTGATCCCCGGCTCTTTGCAGCTGACCAAAAAGGACCTGGTCTATCGGGCCAACGCCGCGAAAATTCACATGATCGTCTGCGTCAACGACGATTTTGTCATCCGTCAGGTAGAGGAGGCCATGGCCGAAACCCCGACGCTGCGCACCCGGGCACTGGTAGCTGGTACCAAAGAGGGCTGGCTGGATTTTTCCGCCGAACTGGCAAAATATCCGCCGGTGTTTGACCGCCCTACCGGGGACGAGGTCCACAGCATCAACGACATCATGCTGGTGTATTTCACCTCCGGCACCACCGGAATGCCCAAAATGGTCCGGCACAATTTTGCCCATCCGCTGGGGCATATCGTCACCGCCAAATATTGGCAGCAGGTCCAGGAGGACAAGCTGCACATGTCGGTGACCGACTCGGGCTGGGCCAAGTTCGGCTGGGGCAAGATCTACGGCCAGTGGATCTGCGGCGCCGTAATCTTCTGCTACGATATGGACAAGTTTGTCCCGCTGAAGCTTTTGGAAAAGCTGGAGCATTACAAGGTGACCACCTTCTGCGCGCCGCCCACCATGTTTCGCTTTATGCTGCAGGAGGATGTGACCAAATTTGACCTGTCTTCCATCCAGCATTGCTGCATTGCCGGGGAGCCTTTGAATCCCGAGGTATTTAAGCAGTGGGAAAAGCTGACCGGTCTTAAGCTGTACGAGGGCTTTGGGCAGAGCGAATCGTCAGTACTGATTGCCAACTTCTCCCCCTGGATCACCCCCAAGCCCGGCTCCACCGGCAAGCCCTCCCCTTTATACGATATCGACCTGATCAATGATAAGGGTCAGTCCTGCGAGGACGGCGAGGAGGGGGAAATTGTCGTCCGCTTAAAAAATCACGACTGGCCTACCGGTCTTTTCACCGGCTACTACCTGGATGAGGAAATGACCCGGGAAAACCTGGGCGGCGAATGGTACAATACCAAAGACGTGGCCTGGCGGGACAGTAGCGGCTACTACTGGTTTGTGGGCCGCAACGACGACGTGATCAAGTGTTCCGGCTATCGTATCGGCCCGTTCGAGGTGGAAAGCGCCCTGACCGAGCACCCTTCAGTAGTGGAATGCGCCGTCACCGCTGCGCCGGACCCCATCCGCGGGCAGGTGGTCAAGGCCACCGTCGTTCTGGCCAAGGGCTATACCCCTTCGCCGGAGTTGACCAAGGAACTGCAAAATTACGTCAAAAAGGTCACGGCCCCTTATAAATACCCCCGCATCATCGAGTATGTGGACGAGTTGCCCAAAACTCTGGGCGGTAAAATCAAGCGGGCACAAATCCGCCATCGGGACCATCAATAACAAAAAAGCCCTGTACCCGGTTGGGTAGGGGCTTTTTTTATTGGAAACGATGTGTTATTCTAAAAGGGAATTCTTTTTTGTTTTTTGACCTTACCGCTTGAAAGGAGATCTTTTTTCATGAACAGTATTTTCACTCGCCGCTCTATCCGCGAATATGATACCCGGCCCGTTGAATCGGAAAAGCTGGAAAGGATCCTTCGCGCCGGTATGCAGGCGCCATCCGCCATGAACCGCCAGCCTTGGGAATTTATGGTCGTAACCCAGCCGGATCAAATCCAGAAGATCGCGGCGCTGACCCCTTATGGAAAGCCGGCCGCCCGGGCGCCGATGGTGCTGGTGCCGCTGGTCAATCTCCAGGACGCCGGGGAAAATAACCGTTTCTGGGTACAGGACCTGTCGGCCAGCGTGCAGAACATCCTGCTTCAGGCAACCGAAGAGGGCTTGGGCAGCTGCTGGATGGGTATCTACCCCGACGAAGCGCGCACCCAGGCGCTACATGATACCCTTGGCCTGCCAAAGCAGGTCCTTCCCTTCGCCATCATTTCCATCGGCTACGGCTTGCAGGAAAATCACTTTGTCGACCGTTTCGTCCCGGAAAAAGTCCATTACGAAACCTACTAAAACGCCCAAAATCCGGCAGTCCTTCCACAAGAAGAACCGCCGGATTTTTCTGCCTTGCGATTTCTATTGTCCGCCTGTTTTCTTTTCTTCCGCCGTCTTTTGCAGCGCGCGCCAATACTCCGCTGCCTGACCGGCGATTCCCGCGTGTTCCAGCACGTAGCTTTTCCCTTTTTGTCCCATTTCCATCCGCTTTTCTTTGGGTAAAATGGCGATTCTGGTCAAAGCCTTGGCAAGATCCTGGACGTTTTTGGAAGGGACGACGGCGCCGCAACCTGCCGTCTCCACCGGATTTTTGGGGATATCCGCCTGACAAACCACCGGAACGCCGCCGGCCATCGCCAGCAAAATCCGGGAGACGTCGGCGCCGTAGCGATGCCACCGATAAGGCCGCAGGCCCACGTAAATGCAGTCCGCCCGACCATATAGATCCACCAGCTGATCCGGCAAAACACCGTCTAAAAACAGCACGTTTGCCAGCCCCTTCTCTTTGACCAGCCTTTTTAGCTGAGACTTGAACACCCCGTTGCCAGCCAGCACAAACAGCACCTCCCGGGGGGCCAGCGCCGCTGATTCTATGAAAGCCTCCAGGCCCTGATCCTTGTCGATATCTCCGCCCGCTAGGCAGACAAAATACCCTTTTTCCCGGTACCGGTCCACAAAATCCATATGGCGCTGCGGCGGACGGTGTTCTCCCAAAAAGCGGTCGGGGATCGCCTGGGGAACCGGGAAAAACTTCTTTGGATCCGCCCCCAGTGCCGCCATATGCTCTGCCAAACGGGAATAGACCGACAAAACCTGATCGCTTTTTTTATAAAGCTTTTTCTGCATCCGGTAAAACCGCCGGATCAGGTAGTGGCCCGGCGCATATTCCAGCACCTCCTGCAAATGCTCCGGATAGACCCTTCGCACATCGAAGAGAAGCAAAGCGCCCAGCTGCCCGGCGATTTTTGCCGCGATCCGCCCGCCTAAAAGATGACGGGAAGAAAGCATCACCGCATCCGGCTTCCAGTCGGCAATAACCGGCATACTCCGGCGGATCCCCTTTTCAAACGGCCTTGTCCCCCGCAAAATCTTTTTCTCCCGGTCAGCGGCAGACGGCGTCTTAATCCATAAAAACGGGATGCCCTCCTGCTCCTGAATCTGCCCCAGCTGCGGTTTTTCCGGATTTCTTTTGCGTAAATAGGAATAATCCGCCGCGACAATCAATGGCTTTATCCCGCTTTTTTTCCATTCCACCGCCAAATCAAAAGCGTGGGTATCCCCGCCAAAGAGCGCGGTCCCCGCGTCGTAATCAATTATCAGGATTTTCATCGCTTTCCCCTCCTGCCCATTGGCCGCGTGCCTTTGTACGGTCTGAGCCCGTAAACGAAACGGCACACGTTTTCCTTTTTTTTATTTTTGCCTTTTCGTCTTATCACTATACAGAGTAAAAGGCACGGCAGGGGAAAATCCTCAAAAAACGAGGACTTTTTATACTGTATGAGAAAATATAAAATTTTCACTTGTAGCAAAGATATTGCCGCCGTAGTGGTTATAAATGCCAAGACTATTAAAGCATTCCTTAACTGGGATCTTTACAGATTACCTTCTGGCGGCAGCGCCGCCGCCCCGCATCCCTGTGGCGACCTTGATGGTGGAGAAGTCCGCCCGGTCAAATTTGCGGACGCACAGCACAAAGAAAAAGGCTCCGATCAAAAGAGTGATAGCCAGCCCCATCAGCGGCGTGATGACAAATCCGCCGATTAAGAACGCCATACCCTGTTCTATCAGTTCCTTCGTGCCCAGCGTGTGCGCCCCTAAAGCGATATAGCGGAAAATGGAGGTGGTATAGGTCAGCGGGTTCAGGTAGACGATTGGCAGGAGAAAACCGGGGATCATAGTGGTAGGGATATACGCGCCGGAAACGAAGGTCAGGGGCATCATAATCATGGAGCTGATGGTCTGAAAGGCGGGGGAGTTGCGGGAAACCGTGGCCAGAAACAGGCCGACGGCGCTGAATGTCATAGCGGAAACCAGCATCACCGCCGCCAGCAGCAGGATTTGCAGGACACCCACCCGCAAGCCGAGCACAATGCCGCAAATCATGGTAACAATTCCTTGCAGCGTGGCAATGACCGCGCCAGACAGAATATGCCCCATGGAAATTTGCGTCCGTGGGATGGGGGCCACCAGGACCTCTTTCATGTAGCCGCTGGAAATGTCGGTCAGAATATCAGAGGAATTGTTGACGCTGACCTGGAACACGCTCATGATAATCACGCCGGAGATCAGATACGGCATGGGGGCGTCAAGTCCGCTCATGGCGGATTTCATCAGAAATGAAAACATCACCAGCATGAACATGGACATAAACAGGGCACCGAATACCCGCCCCTTGCTTCGGATATAATTCAGCAGATTTCTCTGCACAATCGCTGTAATCGGGTTCATTGTCTAATCTCCTTTCCGGTTATCGCCAGGAACACCTCGTTCAGCGTCCCGTTTTTCACTTCAAAATCCATAATCTCGCCCCTGTGCGCCGATAAGATATCCAACGCGGCAGACGCTTTTTTCGTGTGGAACATCAGCTTGTTTTCGGCTTTCCGATAGGGAATATCCCGCTCCTGCAACGCAGATTCCAACGGTTCAGTCTGGATGCAGACAACGTCCACCTCTGTGCCGGTATATTGATGCTTCAAATTCTCCGGCGTGTCGTGGGCGACAATTTTGCCGTGGTCCATAATGACGACCCTGGAACAGACCTCCGCCTCATCCATATAGTGGGTAGTCAGGAAAATGGTCATGTTCTTCTGCTTCTGGAGCCGCTGGATGTACTCCCACACATTGGCCCTGGTCTGGGGGTCCAGGCCGCTGGTGGGTTCGTCCAGGAACAGCACCTTGGGGTCATGGACCAGCCCTCTGGCGATCTCCGCCCGCCGCTTCATGCCGCCGGACAGACTGCCCAACGCCGCCCGCCGCCACTGGGTCAGCTCCACCAGGTCAAGGGCAAAAGTGATGCGCTCCTGCACCTCGTTTTTCGGCACCTTGTAGAAGGCGCAATGATATTTCAGGTTTTCTTCCACAGTCATCTGGGCGTCCAGAGTGGAATCCTGAAAGACGATGCCAATATCCTTCCGCACCAGACTGCGATCCCTGGAAACATCATGGCCGTTGATGGTCAGCGTGCCCTCCGTTTTATCCAGGATGGTACACAGGGTGTTGATGGTCGTGCTTTTTCCCGCGCCGTTGGGGCCGAGGAATGCGAAGATGCTGCCCTCGTCCACGGTGAAGGAAATGTCGTCCACCGCCGTAAAGTCCCCGTACCTTTTCGAGAAATGCTCCACTTGTATGATTGGGTTCATGTTACTGCCTCCTACTAAAAAATGAAGTCCTATGCGAGCGAACCCGCATAGGACTTATCTCTATAGAAATCTATAGCGCCTTGGTTATTCGGTTGTCTTTTCAGAACATCACCGCCAAATATCGCCCAGTTCAATCAGCTTCGCCTGGATACGGACATAGGCTTTCGCGTCCTCCTCGCCCAGCGCCTCCAGCATTTTTGACACCGCGTGAATCATTCCGGTCCTGCGCTCTTGCACCAGGGTGACGCCCTTTTCTGTCAAGCTGACAATGACCTGCCGGCTGTCCGCGGGGTCGGGGGTGCGGGTCACCAGGCCCTGGCCTTCCAGAGATTTCAGCATGGCCGCGACCCTCGCCGTAGTCAGCATCAGCGCCCGGCTCATGTCCTTGGGGTATGCCCGATTTCCGTTGGCCGCCAGATAGTTCAGCGCCAAGACCTCGCCCCTTGCAATTTGGGACATGGCCCGTTCCATCTTGATCTGCGGTGCAGAGGCACGCATATCGATGAGCTGTATCGCCAGTTGGGTGTAATCCATAGAACGCTATCGCCTCCCTTAATTGCTAACTTTATTAGGAATAATAGCACGGATTATCGTCACTGTCAATAGGGTAGAGATCATTTTTTCTTAAAATTCGGTGCAAAGCTTATTATTGCAGACCAATGTTCCCTTGCAGGGGCTTTGCCATTTTCATGGGTTTAGATACTGCTTGAAATCATTTGGCTTGCTTTTAAAATCTTTGTTATTATACATACAGCACAATGATAGCGAATAAGGGAGCGTGGTTTTCCATGCTCCCTTATTCGCTATCATGAAAAGTTGTCCCGAGTAGCTCGAAATGGTTCTACCACCTTTTCCGATCCGAATATCCGCATCTTTCCTTTAAAGGCGGATAGCCAGTCATAGAAGTTGTTGTCCAAAGCAATATGACATGTGTGAAAATTAAAGTTCTTTTTTATTATCAGCGCCGGGAGTCGTGACAATGACTTTTTCCGGCGTGATGATCAGTGCGCCCTTAGCGGTAGCGGCGCCCTTGAACATATCTTCCACCATCTTCTTGAAAGTATCCACAATAGGCCCTTCTGTAACATATTCGGCGGTCCCTTTGATCTGATATCCTTCCAAAGTCGTACCATTGCTGGCAGATACGGCAATCTTGCCGTTCTTTTTAATGTTGTTCAGCGTGGTCTCCAGGAACACATCGCCTACCAACAGCTTGCCGTCATCGGTCACATCCTTGAATGCCACGGGCACGGCATTCGGCTCCTGATCATAGGTAGCCAGATACCACATCTGTTCCTTGAGAATCGTTTTCACATTTTCGGTCATGTTCATCTGTATAGCCTCCATTCAAAAATACGGGATTTCCCGTCGTCAAACTGTATCTCCATTGTAGCTGTACAAATTGCGGGCGTAAAGATATAAGCAAATTTATAAGCTACTATTTGATTTCATAGTGACTTGAACTTCAGAAACAGCAGATATATACTTTTTACAGAGGTGATAAATATGTATAAGCCAAAGCTGGACAAAGATATTCGTTGCCCTTTGGAATATGGACTGGAAGTGTTTGGCGGCAAATGGAAATCCCGAATTATTTGTGTATTGGCCGCAATGGAGGTCCTTCGGTATAGTGAACTTCGCAAGGAGATGGGCAATATTACAGACGCAGTATTGGCAGCGGCCCTGAAGGAATTGATTGCCGACGATATCGTGACAAGGAAGTCTTATGATGAGATCCCCCCGCGCGTGGAATACTCTCTGACGGAAAAGGGCAACTCTGTAGTCCCGATTCTTCAAAGCATTTGCAAATGGGCAGGGCTTTACCACAAGGAGGATTACAGCCAGACAATGGTACATTGCCAAAAATGCGACTATAACCCCGATTAAAACAGCCGCTTATAAATTGCATAGTGACTTGATTTTTATAGCCTGTTGTTATATCCTTTAATCGTTATATGTCGGTAACAATGCGAAAACAGAGGTGGTAAGATGGCCAGACCAAGCCGGTGCAGACGGGTCTGCGCAGAGCCGGACTGCCGTGGCTTTGTCCCGCAATCGGAGGAAAGCGCCGGAGAAATCGTTTTGACCGTGGATGAATACGAAGCAATTCGGTTAATCGATTATGAAGGACAAACCCATAAGCAGTGTGCTGTTCAAATGGAAATTTCCCGGACAACGGTAACGGAAATATATGAGCGTGCGCGGTTCAAAATTTCCGATAGCCTTGTGAACGGAAAAGTATTGTCCATTTCCGGAGGGCACTATCGCATCTGCCGGGGCGATCCGGAACACGGTTGCGGACGCAGTTGCCGTTGGGCAAGCGCGGCAGAACAATTAATAAGTCAAAAAGGAGAAACCGTTATGAGAATTGCAGTTACTTACGAGAGTGGGCTTGTGTTCCAGCATTTTGGACACACAAAGCAAATGAAAATCTATGATGTGGACAATGGACAGGTCACCGCTGAGCAGGTTATGGACACCAACGGCAGCGGTCATGGTGCTCTGGCAGGATTTCTGTCCGGCTTGAAGGTGGATGCGCTGATCTGCGGCGGTATCGGCACAGGCGCACAGGAGGCATTGGCACAGGCCGGGATCAAACTCTATGGCGGTGTGACCGGCAACGCCGACGAAGCGGTAAAGGCGCTGTTTGCCGGCAGTCTCAATTACAACGCGGATGTTCATTGCGACCATCATGGTCATGAACACCACGGACAGCACGAACACGGGCACTGTGGTGAAGACAAGCATGGCTGTGCCGGAAAGGGAGGAAAATGCAGTGAGTGAAAAGAAATTAAGCAAGTATAATTTTGATGAAATCATCGACCGGAAGCATACCAACGCAATGAGCACGGACGGATTTCGCAGTTATATTTTCATGCGGACGAACACATGACCTTTCCCTATAAAGATGAAGAATTTGTCCGGATGTGGGTGGCCGACATGGAATTTGCTACCCCAGATGTGGTTATCGATGGTATCCGGCAGCGGTTAGATCGGCGTATCTTCGGCTACACCAGAGTTTTTGGCCAGGACTACTACAATGCCTTTTCCAGATGGTGTATGACCCGCTACGGCTGGTCCTTTCCCCAGGAAGAACTGGTGATGTCCAACGGCATTATCCCTGCCCTTTACGAACTGGTGGAGCATATTACAAAGCCGGATGAGAAACTCCTGTTCCTCACCCCGTCCTACGCCTACTTCAAATATGCCGCCGACTTCAACCAGCGGGAATGCGTGTGCAGCGATCTGATAAACACGGACGGGTATTACACCATTGATTTTGAGGATTTCGAGCGCAAGGCCGCCGATGCCAAGACCACGCTTTTCATCCTGTGTAACCCCCACAACCCCTCCGGGCGCGTCTGGCGGGAGGAGGAGTTAAAGAAGCTGGGAGAAATAATCAAGAAGCATAACCTTTGGGTCATCTCTGACGAAATCCATTGTGACTTGCTCCGCTGCAATCAAGTTCACATTCCTCTTGGCAAAGTGATGCCGGACTATAACCGCTTGATCACCTGTATGGCCCCCAGTAAGACCTTTAATCTGGCGGGATTGATGATTTCCAATGTGATAATCCGGAATGAGGAGTTGCGGGAACACTGGCTCAGCCGGCACTATAACTTTGATAACCCTCTTAGCATCGCCGCCGCCCAGGCAGCATATGAGAAAGGCGGGCCGTGGCTGGAGGAGTTGCGGGCCTACCTGGACAAAAACTTCGCTTTTACGCAGGAGTATCTGGCAGAGCACCTACCCAGAGCGAAAATGCGGATCTCTGAGGCAACCTATCTCGCTTGGGTGGATCTGAGCGCCTATTTTCAGCCGGATGAGCATCTGCCCACCTTTTTTGCCTATGAAGCCGGGGTGCTGCTGGAGGGCGGCAATATGTTTGTGCAAAACTCCGATTGCTTTATCCGCTTGAATCTGGCCTGCCCAAGGGCGATTGCCGAGGAAGGGTTGAAAAGGATCTGTAAGGCAGTAAACGAAAAAGTCGCCGGAAAACGCGCGGATGCAAAGTAAGAGACAGCGACGGCATGAAGACTGAATGCTGCTATGCAAGCGGAGGTTGGCCGGATAACATGATCCAAAGACAAACAGAGATGACTAAATGGAATAGAAAAACCCCTTCTCATGGCCGGTGTGCATGAGAAGGGGTTCCTTTTTTATTTGTCCATACCGCAATAAGTTTTCTCTTTTTCTATTCGTCTACTGTTGCTGTTTCCTGCGAGCCGTACAAAGCGTTTTCCAAGGCCGCCGTCACCAGCTTTTTAAAATGGCTGGTGGACCGGCTGGCCCCCGCGACCGTCTCCATCTCCTCCGGCAGATACTGCTTTTGGATAAACTCCTCGATGATCGCCGGATAAATTGCCGACGGGTCCGGCTCCGCATCTGCCAGCAGCAAACTTTTTGAGCGATAGTTTCCCTGCTCATCCTGCGCGTCAAAAACAATCTGCGAAATCGCATTGTCCTGGATGGTCAAAAGAACAAACTCTGTCCACCCGTCCGCCGGCTCGCTCATTTGCGCGCGGTATTGGCCATCCTCGAAAAGCGGGGCAGTTGCCGTCTCCCTCTCGCCCAGACGGGCGTTGGCCAGCGCGTGTTTCATGAGTTTTTTAAAGCGGTTAGTGGAAATGGTCGCGCCGGCCACGCCGTCTATCTCCTCGGTACGACCGGACGCCAGAAAGGAATCGATCAGCTTCTGGGCGTAATCTGCCGGATGGGTCTCGGGCAATCCATTTGCCGCGTTCCCGGCGATCATATCCTTTTGGTACTTTTCATCGGCCGATTTCAGCGCCCCTTCTTCATCCCGTCCGTCGTATTCAACCTTCTCAACCTCCCCGCCGGCGATCGTCACCTGGACAAAATCCTGCCAGCCGCTGTCGTAATCCGGCATTTGGACCTCGTACACGCCGTCTTGGTAAAGAGGCAGCGCCGTTTCCCCCGGCGATCCCTTTTTCACCTGCTCCATCAAGGCCGCCATGACCCTTTTAAAATTCTGCGAGGACACAGTGGCGCCCGCAACCGTGTCGACCCGCTCCGGGTTATACTGGGCGATCTGAAAAGCGGTGATCAAATCCGCATACGCCTGCTCCGGATAAGCGGCAGGCAGGTCGTTTACCGCATTTCCCACCGCCATTTCGTCCCGGTAAGAGGAGTCCTGGCTTTTTTTGCCGCCGGTTTCGTTCAAAGCGTCGTAGTCCACCTCGGCAATATACCCGTTTGTCACCGTCACCGTTCCGTATTCCCGCCATCCATCCTGGTCATATTCCGGCATCCGCACCGTATAAGTCCCGTCTGTGTAGGGGCCTCGTTCTTCCTGCGCCATACTGCTCTGCGGCTCTCCGGCGCAGCCTGCCAACTCCAGACAGACCAAAACGGCCATGATAGCCCGCATCCATTTTTTACCCATCCTGCAAAATCCTCCCGTCCCTTTCTCTCCGACTGGCAAAAGGCTTAAAGTCCTCTGCCTTGCGGACGCTGTCAAAGAAAAATCCGCGGAACACCGCTTGTTCCGCGGAAAATAGCCGTCAGTAATCAGCGGTCAAAAATCTTCCGGATCACTTCAAATTCATCGATCTCTTGCTTTTCTTCCTCTTCGCTGAGCCCCAAACTCTCCAAAATGGCAGAGGCCGGATCCTTCTCCTCCGTCTTATCTTCCTGCGCCTTTTCTTCCTCCTGAAAGGGCTCTTCCGTCTCGAAATTGGTGGCGATTACCGTCACCTGCATCTCGTCGCTAAACGAGGGGTCCAGCGCCGCGCCCCAAATGATGTTGGCGTCGGGATGGGCCACATCCCGCACCATGCTCGAAGCCAGGTCCACATCCTCCAGACTAATGTCCGGCGACGCGATAATATTGATAATCACGCCCTTGGCGCCGTTGATGGAGGTTTCTAAAAGCGGACTGGAGATCGCGGCAGCAGCAGCGTCGGTCGCCTTGTCCTTACCCGATGCGCGCCCAACGCCCATATGGGCCTGTCCGGCATTTTTCATAACGGCAGTAACGTCCGCAAAGTCCAGGTTAATAAGCCCCGGAATGTTGATCAGATCGGAAATGCTCTGCACACCGTGGCGCAACACATCGTCGGCCACCTCAAAGGCGTTGACCAGCGTAATTTTCGTCTCCGATAAGTATTTGAGTTTTTCATTGGGGACCACCACCAGCGCGTCCACATGCTCCCGCAGAGACAAAATCCCCATTTCCGCCTGCTCCATCCGCCGGCGCCCTTCAAAGGCAAACGGTTTGGTTACAATCCCCACTGTCAAAATGCCCATGTCTTTGGCGATCTCCGCCACGATGGGCGCCGCGCCGGTACCGGTGCCACCGCCCATTCCGGCCGCCACAAACAGCATGTCCGTTCCCTTTAAGGCCGCCGAAATCTCCTCCCGGCTTTCCTCGGCTGCCTTTTGGCCGATTTCCGGATGACCGCCGGCGCCCTTGCCCCGGGTCGATTTCATGCCGATCTGGATCTTCTGGGTTGCATTCGAGGAGGAAAGAACCTGACTGTCCGTATTTAACGAAATAAATTCTACGCTTTGCATACCGGAAGAGATCATCCGGTTGACCGCATTGCCACCGCCGCCACCGACGCCGACCACTTTAATCGCGACGCCTTTATCCACATAGTTGTCGATTTCAAAATTCATGAGCATGTTTGATTTCCTCCTAAGCTTTCTTTATTCCAAACAGAAGTTCCCAGCAATTGAACTTCACGTCCTGTTGTCAATCAAAAAATTCGTCTTAGTCTCCTCATTTTAATGTATCATTTTTTCTTCTTGAATTCAATAGCGAATCGTTTGTTTTCACTGGTTTTTCGCTTTTTTTACAAGGTTTGTCCACGAATCTGCTTGTTTTAGCCGGAATCGCCTCCCTGGCTTGACGAGACATCCCCCGAAGCGGCGGAGGAATCCCCCGCGTCCGGCGGATTCTCAGAGCCGCTGTTCGAATTTTGTCCCTCCGGCGGATTGGAATCTGTAGCCTGTCCGTCCTGGGGCTGGCTGTTTATGGACGGCACCTTCACCTGCCCGGACGGCCGTGTCCAAACCTCCCCGTCATACGAGGCGTCAATCGTCCCGTGAAAGCCATTTAGCAGATCCTGCGTTTCCATCACCTTTAAGATCAACTCCAGCTTGTATTCCAAACTAGAGTCCGTCCCCAGAATGATCTCCAGCTGGTCTTGATAGTAAAGTTTCAGGTTGTATGGATCGGAAAGGTCGATGATATTATAATAGGGAAAATCCATCTTGCGGATGGCCTCCATGACCAGCCGCATTCGTTTCACATTCTCCGAGTCGCTTTCCTCCAGATAGCTGCCCTGCTCCGGCGATTCCTCGGAAAAGCCCATGACAATCGGCATTTCCTCCGGCAAAACCGGCGTGTTACACTCCAGCACCCGCCCTCTTTCGCTGATCAGCGTGTAGCCGGCACCGGCGTCAATGGCGCCAAAGGGAACCTCCTGCGTGATTTCCAGCACGATGGTGTCCGGCAGCTTCCGGCGGATCTTCACGTCGGCGATGTAGCTGTATTCCTTCACCATTTTTTCGCGGATCTGCGCGTCCTTAAGCCTGAACATGTTTTCTTCCAGCAAAATTCCGGAGGACAGAATCAGCGACCGGTCGTCGTACCGGTCACAGCCTGTAACCGTAATGGTCTTGATCTTAAAAAAAACGGTGGTGGTCAGCACAATGGTGGTGGTCACCATAAAAACCAGAATCAGCAGATACCAAAGCGTGTTGTTTCCCCGGCGGCGCCGGCGTTTTTTTCGCGGCGGGCGCGCCGTATCCGCGCCCATCCCGTCATACGAACCGGGATAGGCGGCGGTCCGCCCCTTTACGCGCTTTTTTTCCTTTCTGCCCATTCTTTTTCTCCTGCCTTTTATTGTTTGCTGATTTTCGCTCCCAGCGCCGCCAGATTCCGGGAAAAATGCTCATACCCCCGTTCAATCCACTGGATCCCCTCTACTTGGCTGGGTCCTTCGGCGGCCAGCGCCGCCAATACCAACCCCGCGCCGCCGCGTAAGTCCTCTGCGCAAACCTTCGCGCCATGCAGCTGCTTTACACCTTCTACCAACGCGACCCGTCCTTCACGGCGGATCTGTGCGCCCATTTTTTGCAGACCGGCCATACTGCTGTACCGGTTTTCAAAAATATTTTCCACAAATCGGCTTTCCCCCTGGGCCGTAGCCGCTAACGACAGAAAAAGCGGCAACCCGTCGGTGGGAAATCCCGGGTAAGGCGCTGTCTCAATCGGTGGAAAAGCCCGGATCTGGCCGTTTGATTTCAGAAAAATCCAATTCTTTTCCCAGCGGATTTGGCTGCCGCTTTTTTGCAGCAGTGTCAGCATACGCAAAAGATTTCGCGGGTCCGCACCCCAAATCGACGTTTCTCCTCCCGTTATAACGGCAGCCGCCAAATAGGTCGCGGCGGCGATTCGATCGCCCATAACCGTATATTCACAGCCTTGCAGCTTGCGAACACCCTCTACCTCGATAACGCCGCTTCCCGCGCCTCGGATTTTTGCGCCGCATCGGTTGAGAAATCCTGCCAAATCTACGATTTCCGGCTCTCTGGCCGCCTGACACAGCGTTGTTTTCCCCTTGGCGAGCACCGCCGCCATCATCAGGTTTTCGGTGGCGCCTACACTGGGAAAAGGCAGGGAAATCTTTGCCCCCCGCAGCTTTTTGGGCGCACAGCACAAAAGATCCTGCTGCCGTTCCTGTACAATGGCGCCCATCTGCCGCAGCCCCTGCAAATGCAGGTCAATGGGCCGGGGTCCTAACCGGCATCCGCCGGGATAGGCGATTTTCACCTGTCCGCACCGGGCCAGCAGCGGCCCCAAAAAAACAATGGAGGACCGCATCTTTCCGGTCAGCGCCTCAGAAAGTTCCTGACAGGATAGATCTGTCGTATCCACTGTGATGCTCCCCCGCTCCCCGCCGGCCCGGCACCCTAACGTTTGCAGAATCTGAACGGTCAGCGCCGTATCGGAAAGCGCAGGGCAATTATGTATCGTACAGCGCCCCTCAACAAGCACCGTTGCCGCCAGGATGGGCAAAACGCTGTTTTTGGCGCCCTGAATTTGCAACTCCCCTTCCAGGCGTCGGCCGCCCACAATCTCATATCTATCCATAAACGCCTTTCCTCTCTGATGAAAAATCCCGCCAAAACGGTTCATTTCATCATATGCATCCAGGCATTTTCGGTGAAAACAGCGTAAAAAGCCGTCTATTTTTTGGAATACAGCTTCATGATCTGCCGGTAAATCCGGTCGTTTGCGTCGTGGATCGAAAGAGCGGCGGCGTTTTCCCCCAGCTTTTTAAGCCGTCCGGGATCCGCGCATAGCCGATCGAATTCTTCGCACAGCCTTTGGCCGCTCAACTCTTTTTCCTCTATGACCACCGCCGCGTCCCGGTTGGCCAGCGCCATGGCGTTGTGATACTGATGGTTTTCCGCAACGTTGGGGGAGGGAATTAAAATCGAGGCCTTCCCCGCCGCCTCCAACTCGCTTAAAGTGCTGGCACCGGAACGACCGATCACTAAATCCGCCGCCGCAAAACATTCCGGCATGTCGTATATATATTCTCGTATGTCTAAATTTTTATTTTCTTTACTGTTTGTAATTCCTTTTTCGGCTAAAAGCTTGGGAAAAAGTTCCACCCCGTAAGCGCCGGTGGCGTGGATATGAAAAATCTCCGGACGGTCTTTGTTATGGGCGATTAACTGAGCCATTGCCTCGTTGACCCGCCGCGCTCCCAGGCTGCCGCCGAAGGACAGCACACAGATTTTTCCCTCCAGCCCCATTTTTTCCCGCACCTTCTGCCGGTCTGCGGTGAAAAAGGCTTCCCGTACCGGGTTGCCGGTGATAACAAACCGCGTGTCGGAGGGCAGATACTTTTTCGCCTCCGGCACCGCCAACATCACCTCGTCGACATGGCGGCTCAGCAGCTTGGTGGTCACGCCGGGAAAAGCGTTCTGCTCATGGGTCAGGGTCGGGATTCCCAGCTTTGCCGCCTGCCGTACCAAGGGACCGCTGACATAGCCGCCGGTACCCATGACCACGTCCGGGCAGAAATCTCGCAAAATCCGCCGGGAACGTCTGCCCGAAGCGGTAAGATAGGCCACCGCCATCAGGTTGTTTTTGAGATTATGCCAGCTAAGCTGCCGCTGGAACCCCTTGACCTTGATCGGAGTGAACGCAAATCCCGCCTTTGGCACCAAACTCGCTTCCATCCCAGAAGGATTTCCCGCGAACAGGATTTCGGCGTCCAGCTGCTGCTTTTTTAGATACCCCGCCACCGCCAGCGCCGGATTGATGTGTCCGCCGGTGCCGCCGCAGACAAATAAAACCCGCATCAAATCAACCTTTCTATTGTTTTTCCAACGCGGCACGCCGCGAAACGGATAAAATAACCCCCATCTGCGCCAGCAGCATCATCAGCGCGGTGCCGCCGTAGGAAAAAAACGGCAGGCTGATGCCAGTATTGGGGATTGTATTGGTCACAACGGCGATATTTAAAAGCGCCTGCAGTCCCACCTGGGTCGTCAGACCTACCGCAATCATCGTGCCGAACCGGTCCTGGGCGCGGATGGCAATGACATAGCCGCGCCAAACCAAAAGGGCAAACAAAATCACGATGATCGAAGCGCCTACCAGTCCCAGTTCCTCGCAGACGATGGAAAAAACAAAGTCGTTCTGCGGCTCCGGGATGTACAGATATTTCTGGCGGGAGTTGCCCAGCCCCAGCCCCATTACGCCGCCGGACCCGATGGCCAAAAGCGACTGGATGGTCTGAAATCCCAGCCCCTGGGGATCGGCAAACGGGTCCAGCCAGTATTCCAGCCGGGACTGAGCATATTGGATGACGCCTGGAATCATGACCACCAGCGCAATACCTGCGGCCAGCGCACCGACGCCCAAGGCAAACCACTTAAGGTCAACGCCGCCCACAAACATCATCACAATACCAATGGTTACAATCAAAATCGTACCGGACAGGTGCGGCTCCAGCACCATCAAACCGGCAATGACGCCCAAAACGATCAAAAACGGGGCAATGCCGTACCGGAAGCTTTTCATCTTCGGCCCATATATGTCGATCATCTTGGAAAACAAAATCACCACCGCGAATTTGGCGATTTCCGACGGCTGAAAGGTGGTCAGGTTGCCGATGGGAATCCAGCGGTGAACCCCTGCGATCTTCGGCATGAACAGTACCACAATTAGCAGCACAATCGCGACCCCCATTACCGGCAGGGCCAGCTTCTTCCAGTAACGGTAGTCGAAATTCGAGGCGACCACCATGGCGATAATCCCGGCAATGGCAAAAATCATCTGTTTTTTAATGTAAAAAAAGCTGTCGTTATCATGGTAATATGCGTACGCATAGCTGGCGGAAAAAAGCATGATCAGGCCAAAAGTCAGCAGCAAAAGAACCAGCACCAGAAAGGTGACGTCCAGGTTTCCTCTGCCTGCCGGACGTGTTTTTCTGCCCTGCATATTCTGTTTTTTCCCCATCCAAGTTCCCTCTTTCCGGATAAAAGTTTCCGCCCTATAAGGATGAAACCCACCAAATTGCCAGCGCACAGCCGGCGGCGGTTATCAAAGAAAATACCCCTACAATTTTCACTTCGCTCCAGCCGCTCATTTCAAAATGATGATGGATCGGGCTCATTTTAAAAATCCGCTTGCCGGTCAGCTTAAACGAAACGACCTGCATCATGACCGAAAGGGTCTCTGTCAGATAAATGATTCCGATGATGGCAATTAAAAACGGCAATCCCAGTCCAAACCCCATGGCGACCACCAGACCGCCTAAGAACATCGAGCCGGTGTCGCCCATAAACACCTTGGCCGGGTGGAAGTTCCAGACCAAAAAGCCCAGCATCGCGCCTGCCACCGCCACCGCCAGCAGCTGCATTTCGTAGATGGAAAGCATCGCGGCAATGACCATAAACCCAATCGACGCCACAAAGGTCACCGATCCCGCCAGACCGTCGACACCGTCGGTCAGATTCACCGCGTTCACGGTACCCACAATGAGAATAAACAGCGCCACCGGATAGTAAAACAGCCCCAGATCCCAGCTGCCGATCAGCGGGATTCTCAGTACAGTGGAAGTATCCCCCGCCAGATACAAAATAATCAGATACAAAGCGGCAATCAGAATCTGCATGATCATTTTCTGCCCGGCGGTCAGCCCTAAATTGCGCTTTTTTACCACCTTTACATAGTCGTCTACAAATCCCAAAAAAGCAAAGGCCATCGCCACGACCATCCCGGCGAAAAGCCGCGTGCCGAAAATCGGCGACACCTCGTTTTCCCCGCCGCCGGCGCTCATGTACACCAGATATCCCACCGTAACCGACGCCAATACTCCTGCGATAAACAAAAAGCCGCCCATGGTGGGGGTTCCCTGTTTATTTTTGTGCCACACCGGTCCGATATCCAAAATTGTCTGCCCGTATTTGACCTTCCGCAATAAGGGGATCAGCCATAACCCCATAAGAGCGGTAATGCCAAACGCCAGCAGCGCGGTCATTAAAATAATAAACGTCCTCATACGCTCGCTCCTTATCCGCCGCCCCGCCACAGCCTGTTGTCATTGACTGCGGGATCTATTTACGCTTTTTGGTAAACCGCTTCGATAAGCGTCTCCAGCGCCATGCCATGACTGCCCTTTACCCAGAGGATATCCCCCTTTTTTACCGAGGCGATGACATGCTCGGTCAGCGCCTTTTTATCCGGGAACCAGGCCGTATCCGGCACGCCGGACTTTTGGGCTTCTTCTACCAAAAGCTTTGCCTTTTCCCCGTAAGCGTAAACCGCGTCTAAACCCAGAAGCCCCGCCCTCGCGCCGGCGGTCCGGTGCGCCTGGTCGGACAGGTGCCCCAACTCCAGCATGTCGGCCAGCACCGCGATACGCCGCCCGGCGCAGGGCATTCCGCCCAGGGTGGTCAGCGCCGCCGCCATTGACTCGGGACCTGCGTTGTAGCAGTCCTCCACCACTGTAAAGCCGCGAAATTGTGTAATCTTCTGCCGCCAGCCGGTTACCTGATATTGATTCAGAGCGGCTGCCGCTTCTTTTGGCTCCATCCCCAGGTATACACCGACACCAAAGGCCGCCAATGCGTTGCACACATTGTGCGGGCCCATGCAGGGAATCCGAGCGGGGTACTTTTCTCCCTGAAAGCAGATGGTAAAAGTCGTGCTCCCGGTGGAAACGACCAGGTCCTTTGCGGTGATCTGGCAGTCCTTGTTGTCGATTCCGTAAAAAATCACCTGCAAATGAGGATTATGATAGCCCCACAGCATCGGGTCGTCTCCGTTTAAAAAAAGCGGCGACCCTTCCCGCAGTCCCTGGACGATTTCCAGCTTGGCCTGACGGATGTTTTCCCGGCTGCCCAGCCGCTCTATGTGGGAAACACCAATGTTGGTGATCACCCCCACCCGCGGCAGCAGCGTGGTGGTCAACTCCTCAATTTCCCCCTGCGCGGTCATTCCCATCTCGATCACCGCCGCCTGATGCTCCGGCGTCAGCTGTAAAAGAGTCTGGGGCATTCCCACGTTGTTGTTAAGATTCTCTTTGGTCGTCAGAGTTCGGTATTTCTGCCGCACCACCGCGGCGATCATCTCCCGAGTGGTGGTCTTTCCCACACTGCCGGTAATGCCCACTGTCACCGGATCTATTTTGATCCGGCGCATCCGGGCCAGCGCCCGCAGCGCCCGCTCGGTATTGCCCACATACAGGGTCTTCTCCTGCGGTTCCTCTCCTTTTTTGTGGGCCACCGCCGCCGCAGCGCCCTTTTCCAGCGCTTCGGAAATAAACCGGTGCCCGTCGAAAAATTCCCCTTCCAACGCGATAAACAGGCAGTTGGGGGTGATTTTCCGCGAATCGGTCACGATTTCCTCTATCGTGCCGAACAATTTTTTATCCGCGCAGATCCATTCGCTGATCTCGCTTAAGGAATAGCCTTCCAAAAAACTCCCTCATTTCCCGTTTTTTCTCTGCTGTGCCAAAAGCCGCATCACAACCTCCCGCTCGTCAAAATGGATGGTACCGTAATCCAATACCTGGTAATCCTCGTGACCTTTTCCCGCCAAAAGCAGAAGATCACCGGCTTCGGCGTGGGCCAGCGCCCACTCAATGGCCGTGTAACGATCCGGAATCACCTCATAGGGGACCGATTTTCCCTCAAGGCCGGGCAGCGCGTCCTCGATGATCTTCACCGGGTCCTCCCGCCTGGGATTGTCGGAGGTCAGAATGATGTAATCGGCGTACTTGACCACCGCCTGGGCCATATGGATCCGCTTGGAGGGATCCCGCTCCCCAGCGCAGCCAAACAGCACCATCAGCCGCTTTTGAACAAAGAACTTCAGCGCCGGCAGCACCTTTTCCAGGCCGTCGGGCGTGTGGGCGTAATCTCGGATCACCGTAAAATCGGTGCCGGTGGGAAGAACCTCGGTCCGCCCGGGAATACCCGGACAGCTGGAAAGATTCCGGCAGACCGTCTGCATATCCAACCCCAGCGCCAGTGCCGCTACCCCTGCCGCCATGGCGTTGGCAACCGAAAATTCGCCCGGCATGGGAAAATTGACCCGCTCAATCCGGGCGTTTCCCACCATGGTAAAGCGGTTGTGGTCCACCGCCGGCCGAATGTCCTTGGCTGTATAGTCCGCCTGGTCGGTATGAACGGAAAAGGTCTTCACCGGGCAGGAAAGTTCCTGCACCAGCCGGCGGCCGTACTCGTCGTCGATATTAACCACCGCCGTGTCCGAAAGATCAAACAGCTTTTTCTTTGCCTGGTAATAATTTTCCATCGTGCCGTGGTAGTCCAGATGGTCCTGGGTCAGATTGGTGAAAATGCCCACCGCGAACCGGCACCCTGCCAGCCGCTTTTGGTCCAGCGCGTGGGAAGAGGTTTCCATCACCACATATTCGCACCCCGCCTGAACCATCCGCATAAACAGCACATGCAACTCTCCCGGGTCCGGCGTGGTGTTTTTGGCCGGCAGTTCCATCTCGCCGATCTCATTGTGGATGGTGCCGATCAGCCCGACTTTTTTGCCCGCCGCCTCTAAAATATGCTTCATCAAATAGGTACAGGTGGTCTTGCCGTTGGTACCGGTCACGCCGATTAGCTTAAGTTTCTGGGACGGGTCGCCATAAAAGTGGCTGCAAAGGATCCCATAGGCCTCCCGGCTGTCTTCGACCAAAAGCTGGCGCTCCAGTCCCAGATCCTTTTGACATACAACCGCGGCGGCCCCTTCCTTCAGTGCCTGCCGCGCTGCCGTATGCCCGTCAAACCGGGCGCCGGCAATGCATACAAACAGGCAGCCGGGCGTGATCTGCCTGGAATCGCTGGTCACCTGGCCAATCTCCAGATTTTCCAAATTCCCCGAAAACGGGATATCCCTCATCAAGTCAAAAAGCTTCAAGCTGTTTTACCCCCTTGCCGCGGTAAACAATGCGTCTTTCTTTCTTTTGCATCAAAACCACCTTTAGAGTTTAGCACACAAAAAATGCAAAACCTGCCGGAGCCGGTCGGATTTTAAGGGCTTGGGGTGGAAGGATCCGTCCCCGCCTGCTGCACCGTCACCGTCACCACCGTTCCCGGCTGGACCATTTCCCCCGGCTGCGGCGACTGGCTCACCACCTGGGTCTGTACGTTGTCCGCAAAATCCCCTTCAATTTTGATATTGAGCCCTGCGTTTAAGATGGCCGCATTGGCCTGCTTTCCCGTTTTACCCAACACATTGGGCACCTCGACGGTTTGGGCCAGTTCCGTTTCATCGGTGTAAAGAATCACTGTGCCGCCATACGGGATTTCGTACTCTTTCTCCGGCACCTGCTTAAGCACGGCGTCTCCCTCTCCGACAATGCGTGCCTTTAACCCCAGATCAATCAACTGCGCCTGTGCCTCTTCCAGCATTACGCCGCTTAAATCCGGTACCGGAACGTTGGTGTTCTGGTCCACTGTCAGCTGCGGTTCCATGCCGATATAGGGCAAAATGTCCGCCAGCATATTTTTTACAATCGGCGCCGCGATGGTCGAGCCATATGGATCATCCAGCTTCGGTTCATCCAGCATGACCAGTACTGCGATCTGTGGGTCGTCCGCCGGAGCAAACCCCACAAAGGACAAAATCTTCCAATCGCTGTCGCCTTTGCCCAGCTTTTCCGAGGTACCGGTTTTGCCGCCGATGCGAAAGCCGGGCAGCTGCGCCTTTCGGCCGGATCCCTCCGAAACCACCCCTTCGCACAACAGCGCCATAGTCGCGCTGGTCTCGTTGGAAATCACCTGCCGCTTGATCACCGGCTTTGTCTGGGATACGATGTTTTTTTCCTCATCCACAATCTTTTGAACAACGTAAGGCTGCATCAATTCGCCGCCGTTTACCGCCGCGGAAACCGCCGTAATCAGCTGCAGCGCCGTGACCTTGAAGGTCTGGCCGAAGGAACTGGAGGAAAGCTCGGTTATTCCAAAACCCTCCTCAGAATGATAGATGCTTCCCGCCTCGCCGGGCAGATCGACGCCGGTGGGCTTTGTCAGGCCGAACGCCTGAAAGTACTCCCGAAATTTTTCCTTGCCCAGCGCCTGGCCATAGGAGATAAAGGCCGGGTTGCAGGAATTTTGCAGCGACTGTGCAAAATTCTGGGTGCCATGCCCCGCCAGCTTCCAGCAGTGGTATTTAATCCCTCCGGACTCATATTCCCCCGTACAGGTAAAGGTATTGTTTAAGCTGATGACCTTCTCCTCCAGCACCGCCGAAGAGGTGATGATTTTAAATACCGATCCCGGCTCGTACGGGTCGCAAATCGCTTTATTGCGCCATTGGGCGTATTGCGCCTCCAACAGCGCCTCCTGCTTTTCTTTTTCGTCGGTGATCTCGTCCAGCTGCGCCTGCACGTTTTTGTCGTAGATCACATTGGGGGTGTTGGGGTCAAAATCCGGCTTGGTGCTCATAGCCAGAATCTCGCCGGTCTGTACATCCATAACAATCGCACAAGCCTTGTTCTGCACCTCGTGCTCAATCACCGCCTGTTCCAGATGCTTATCCACAAAGCGCTGGATGTTGACGTCGATGGTCAAAACCAGATCGTTGCCGTTTTGGGCCTCGTACATTTTTTCATATTTAAAGGGCATGTCGGTTCCCCAGGCGTTTTTTGCCGAAACAATCTGCCCGTTGGTTCCGCTTAAAGCGCTGTCGTAATACGCCTCGATTCCGTAGGCGCCCTGATTTTCGCTTCCCGTAAAGCCCAAAACGGTGGAAGCCAGCGACCCATAAGGGTAATACCGCTTGTAGTCCTCCTCCAGCCCCACACAGGTGATCTTGTTGTCGGTGACAAATTGGGTAACCTCGTCGGCCAGCGGTCGCTCAATCTTCTTTTTGATGATTTCGTAATATGTATTCCGGTGGGATTTTTCCAGCACAAAATCCTCAGAAACATCCAGAATCTCCGAAAGCCCCTTGGCGATGAGATTTCGTTCTTCCTCCGAATCGATGTCCACAGGGGATAGATACACCGTCCAAACGGTCCCGCTCATAGCCAAAATCTCGCCGTTTCGGTCGTAGATCGTTCCTCGCTGGGCACTGAGGCTGGTCACCCGCATCTGCTGGCGGGCGGCGCGTTTTTGCAGGTCCTCCGCCTGTACGACCTGAAGCTGAAAAAGTCTTCCGATGATCACAGAGGAGCCCAACACCGATATTGCCAGAATCAAAGCGAGGATTCTTTTTTTCATCTGTACCGTCGTACTTCCAAAAGCCATTGCGATCCTCCGTTCCCACCGGACGCCTCCGGTCCTTCTCTGCATTTTAAGAATAAAAGGAGTTAAGAAATTTCTTCTCAACTCCCTGCTGTCACACTAGAAGCCGATGGTGCGTTCCGGCACAAGCCATGCCGGAACAGCGCGTATCCCCTCTACTGTCTCCCTCAATATATATGGTATTGCGTTAAAATTTCAGATATTCCTGAATCTTCGTGATAACCTGCCCAATCATCGAAAAGACGCTCGTCCCGCCGCTGTTTTTGGCGGTGACTACATCCTGTGAAGAGAGGTTCACATAAGCGATCTGATAATTTTCTAATTTATTGAGTCCAAACTCGTTCACCGCTATTTGCGCAACCGTTTCGTTGGACATTTTTGCGTCCAATTCCCGGTTCAGCCGCATGTTTTCATTTTGCAACTGCTCCAGTTGATCGGTGGCCTTTGTAACCTCGGCGCTGATCTCCGAAATCATCGCGTTGTTGTACAAAAGCAAACAGGTGATCGAGACGACGATCACCGCAGCCATCACCAGAGTGATCGGCCGCAGGCCATATATGGATTTGACAGGCTGCGCCCGTTTTACCAAACGCACCTTCGGCTGCTCTTCCCTCGGCTCATAACGTGACAAATCATAAGCCTGACTTCCTGAGGCCATCTCCCTCACTCCTTTTTTGATCCCCTGTTTTTTATTCCCTGTTTTTTTCAATCACCCGCAGCTTAGCGCTGCGGCTTCTGCGATTTTCCGCCAGTTCTTTTTCTGTAGGCAGAATCGGCTTACGGCTCACAAGTGTCCCTCTCGGACTTCGTCCGCAAACGCACACCGGAAAATCCGGCGGGCAGATGCACCCTCGTGCAAAATCTGCAAATTTCTGTTTGACCATCCGATCCTCCAGCGAATGGAAGGTGATAATGGCAAACCTCCCGCCTGGATTTAAAAAGTCAAACGCCTGGTCCAGCACCTGCGAAAGTGCCTCCAATTCTCCGTTCACCGCAATGCGGATCGCCTGAAAGGTCTTCTTCGCGGGATTTTTTTCTCTTCTGGCCGAATAAGGCATCGACTCTTTGATGATCTGTGCCAGCTGCCCGGTGGTCGTAACCGGCGCCTTCGCTCGCGCTTTTTCTATGTTTTTGGCGATGCTGAAAGCGTATTTTTCTTCGCCGAACTCCCGGATAATCCGGGTTAAGTCGGCCACCGAATAGGTGTTGACCAAATCCTGGGCGCTGGGTCCCTGCTGGCTCATGCGCATATCCAGCGGTCCATCCTGATGGTAGGAAAATCCCCGCTGGGCTGTGTCCAGCTGATGGGAAGAAACCCCAAGGTCCAACAAAATGCCGTCTGCTCCGGTAATCCCCCGCTCCCTTAGCGTACAGCCCAGATCTTTAAAATCCGCCTGTATTACCGCAGCCTGCTCATAAGGCGCCAGTCTTTTTTCTGCAATGCTCACTGCGTCCGGGTCCTTGTCCAGCGCAAACAGCTTTCCGGTGGTCAGCCGTTTTGCAATCTGGCAGGAATGTCCAGCCCCTCCTGCTGTCCCGTCCACATAGATACCGTCCGGCCGTATGGCAAGTCCCGCAATGCATTCGTCCAGCATCACGGAATAATGGGAAAATTCCATTTTGCCGCTCCTTTCGGTATCCTGGTGGCTAAAACCCCAATTCTTCCATAGCTTGCTCGATCGTTTCGTCGGTCAACTCCTGGCAGTTCTGGTCCCATCTTTCTTTATTCCAGATTTCCGCCCGGCTGGACGCGCCGATGATCATGATTTCTTTTTCCAGGCCCGCATGTTCCCGCAGTTTTGCGGGGATGACGATCCGTCCTTGTTTGTCGACCTCCACCTCCGCAGCGCCGGCGAAAAAATACCGCTGCAACGTTCGGGATTTGGAAAGGGGAAGTTCTTTTATTTTTTTCTCTAGATTTCCCCATTCCTCCGCGGAATATACAAACAGACACCCATCCAGGCCCTTCGACAGGATAAAGCGGTCCCCCAAATCGGTTAAAAGCTTGGCGGGAAAATTGACGCGGCCCTTTTGGTCCAGCGTATGCGCATACTCGCCGATGAGCATTTTCCCACCTTCCTCTCTTTCTGTTTTCTTTTAACCACTTTACACCACTTTACTCCACTGTGTTTCCATTATAACCACTTCTTTTGAAAAATGCAACGCCGCAAAGAAAAAAACCGGGATTTTTTTTCGATTTATTCTTCCTTTATTTTCTGCGCCGCGGCGGCAAAACGAAAAAGATCAGCCGTAAAATCGCACCGGACAGCGGTTTTCTTGACATTTTCCCGGTTTCAGCATAAAATGTCACCAGCAGACAGAACACAAAGGAGGAATTGTATTTTGAACCAGTCCGTAGAAGAAACCTTCCGCCGTCTTGCGCCGTCCATCGGCAATACCCCTCTTCTGGAAATTTCCTGCACCTGGCGTGGCCGATATCTGCGCGTCTTTGCAAAAATGGAATCCTACAACCTGACCGGCAGCATCAAGGATCGGGTTGCCTATTATATCCTGAAAAAGGCCTATGAAACCGGCGAACTGAAAGCGGGCATGACCATTGTCGAGGCGACCAGCGGCAACACCGGTATCTCCTTCGCGGCGTTGGGCGCCGCCCTGGGGCATCCGGTAATCATTTACATGCCCGATTGGATGAGCCGGGAGCGCATCGCCATGATGGAGGGCTACGGCGCGCAGGTGCGGCTGGTGTCCAAAGAGGAGGGCGGCTTTCTGGGGTCCATCGCCATGACCGAGGAGCTGGCCAAAAAGGGCGGCGTATTCCTGCCCCGCCAGTTTTCCAACCCCAACAACAGCGCCGCCCATTATGCCACCACCGGCGCGGAGATCCTCGCCCAGCTGGATCGGTTGGGCCTGCGGCCCGACGGCGTCGTAGCCGGGGTCGGAACCGGTGGCACGATTATGGGCATTGCCCAACGCCTTAAAGAAGGAAATCCCGCCTGCCGCGCCTTCGCGCTGGAACCGCTGAATTCCCCCACCCTTTCCACCGGCTATAAGGTGGGGCGGCACCGCATCCAGGGCATTTCCGACGATTTTATCCCGGATCTTTTGGATCTTTCCCGGCTTGACGGGGTCGTTTCGGTAGACGACGGCGACGCGATCCTGGCCTCGCAGATGCTGTCCCGGCAACTGGGAATCGGGGTGGGAATTTCCTCCGGCGCGAACCTGATCGGTTCCTTAATGGCGGCGGAGCGTCTGGGCGGCGAGCCGGTGATCGTCACCGTTTTCTCCGACGACAACAAAAAGTACCTCTCCACCGATTACACCAAAGAGGAACCGGTCAAGGACAGCTACTATGTAAAAGATCTGACCCTTGACAAGGTCACCGCCTACCGGTAAAGCCTTTGCGGGCAGCCGGGGGAAGGACGAAATTTGTCGCTGGCACACCAAAAAAGAACAAATAAAAGGACGGGATTTCTGGTAAAATCCCGTCCTTTTTCTCTGCTTTTTCACTGTTTTTGCTGGTTTCTGCCGGAGGTTTTCAGCGCCTGCCGGGTAGAACGCACATCGCTCAGCGCCTTGGTCAGCGTCTCCTCGGTGCTTTTGAGCATCGTTTCCGCAAACTCCTGGGAGGCCTGGCGCATCTCTCTGGATTTCATCTGCGCCTGGGTCAAAACCTCCACCGCCCGAGTCTGGGCCTGCTTGGTAATCTCCTCCTGCTCCACCAGCGCCTTGGCCCGATCCTCCGCCTTGCGGACGATGTTTTCCGCCTCGGTTTTCGCCACGCTAATAATGTCAGCCCGATCCGCCACAATCTGCTTGGCCTGCTTGATTTCCGCCGGCATATTCAGCCGGATATCGTCGATCAGGTCCCGGACCTTTTCCGCGTCCACCACGCACCGGCCGCCGGTCAGCGGCAGATTCCAGGCGCGGTCCAGCATCTCATCCATTGCATCCAAAATATCGTCAATCGTGATAATAATCCCTCCCTTGTATCATTCATCTATCAAAAAGCCGGCCTATTTCCGGCCCAACGGGTAAATTTATTTTTGACCGCACAGGCGGCCAGCCACCCGGTCCACAATCTGCGGCGGCAAAAAATCCGATATGTCCCCGCCGAATTGGGCGATTTGCTTGACCAGGCTGGAACTTAAATACATATTTTGGGAAGCGGTGGTCAAAAACACCGTATCCGCCAAAGGATTCAGCTTTTTGTTGGCCAGCGCCATCTGAAACTCGTACTCAAAGTCCGATACCGCCCGCAGGCCCTTGACGATCGCCACTGCCCCCGCGTCCCGGACATAATCGGCCAAAAGCCCCGAAAAGGTATCCACCTCCACATTGGACAGACTGTCACCGATCACCTCCCGGATCATCCGGACCCGTTCCTCCGGCGTAAAGCTGGGGGTTTTGGCGGCGTTGATCACCACCAGCACAATCACCCGGTCAAATAATTTGGAAGCCCGGGTGATAATGTCCAAATGGCCCTTGGTCACCGGGTCAAAACTGCCGGGACAAACTGCAATTCTCATGGGTTACTCCTCTTCTGGTTTTCGATAGGTATGGATCATGGCCTTGCCGTACCGGCGCGTTTTGATCAGCCGAAAATCCCCGGCCGCCTCCGGCATCTGCTCGCGCCGGTCGGTTTCGCAGAGGATAACCCCTCCCGGCGCCGTCTGCCGGGCCGCCAGCAATACGGCGGCCTGGGCTAGTCCCTGATTATAGGGCGGGTCCAGAAAAACGATATCGTATTCCTGACCGCCGATTTCCAAAAAACGCAGGGCGTCCATGGCAGCTACCTTGCATTGATCTTCAAATCCGCAGGCGGCGATGTTATCCCGCAGCGCCTGCAAGGAAGGACGGCCGTTTTCCACAAAGGTCACCGACCGGGCTCCCCGGCTCAGCGCCTCCAGCCCCATCTGGCCGGTACCGGCAAACAGATCCAGCATCCGCGCGCCTTCCACCTCAAAATGGATCGCAGAAAACACCGCCTCTTTGGTTACCTCCGCTGTCGGGCGCACGTCGGTGCCGTCGGGAGCCGACAATTTTCTCCCCCGGGCCGAACCGGTAATGATCCTCATAGTTTCCTCCATCCTGCTTCGCCTGCCTAACGAAAGGCGCTTTTCGACTTTTTCCCACGGGTTTATGATAGGGCAAAATACGCCGGATGTCAATATCCCGGCCGTTTATTCCTCTTCATCCGCGTGCAGCCAATCGTACAGGCGCTGGGCGCAGACCGCCGTCATCCCCTTGACCGACGCCAGTTCCTCCGCCGTGGCCTGGCGCATGGCCTTTTGGGTTTTAAACGCCGCGAAAAGGGCCTTTGCCCGGGCCGGACCGATCCCCTCCACCGAGGTCATAGCCAGTTCCAGTCCGCTTTTCTGATGGCTTTTCCGAGAAAAGGCGATGGTGTAGCGGTGGACCTCATCCTGTATGCGGGTGACCAACCCAAAAGCGTTTTTACTGGCGTTGATGGCAATTTCCCCACCGTCTTTTGCGATGGCACGGGTGCGGTGCCGGTCATCCTTGACCATGCCGAATACCGGGACCTGGATTCCCATCTCCTCTAAAAGCGGCTGAATGGCCGCCACATGGCCTTTGCCACCGTCTAAAAGGATCAGGTCCGGCAGGCGGCCAAACCCTTCGCCCGATTCCTTTTCCTCCTGATAGCGGGCAAAGCGCCGGGAAAGCATCTCCCGCATGCTGGCGTAGTCGTCGGGGGTCAGTTGGGTCTTCATTTTGAATTTGCGGTAATTTTTTTTGGAGGGGCGTCCCCCTTCAAACACTGCCATTCCGCCGACAATGGTGTCAGCGCCGATATTGGAAATATCGTAGGCCTCGATATAAGCGGGAGGCGCCTCCAGCCCCAAAAGCCGGGCCAACTCGTCCAAGGCCGACAGTTCCCGTCCGGTACGGGAAACCTCGTGGGAAAGGCGCTGGGAGGCATTGTTGCGGGCCATTTCCACCAGCTTGGCCTGCTCCCCCCTTTGGGGGACGCCGATGGTAATTTTGTGCCCCATTTTCTGCGAAAAATACCGTTGTGTCAACTCCCGGTCCTCAAAATCTCCGTCTACCTCGATCAGTCGGGGAATATCCTCCCGGTAATAGCCCAGCAAAAATTCTCGGCGAAAGGCGGACAGATCCCCACTTTCGTAAAAGACAAAATCCTTTTTGTCCACCAGCCGGTGGTTTCGAAAGAGCAGGACGGCGGCGGCGGTGGCCGAATCGCTTTGGGTAAAAGCCACAATGTCCGCCTCCGCCGCTTTGGAACTGACCACCTTCTGCCGCTCAGTGATCCGTTTGATCGCCTGGATCCGGTCCCGGTACTGGGCCGCCTTTTCAAATTCCAGATTCTCGCTGGCCCGGGCCATCTGCTCTTGTAACCGCTCCAGCGCTTTCGCGGAGCCGCCCCGAATAAAATCCAGCGCCTCCTCCAGCCGAAGGGCGTACTCCTGTTCGCTGATCCTGCCCCGGCAAAGGCCGATACACTGCTTGATGTGAAAGTTTAAACACGGTCGGGTCTTGCGAAATTCCTGGGGAAATTTTTTGCCACAGGTCGGCAGCATAAAAACCTTATTGGCCTCATCCACTGTCTGCTTGACCACATAAGAGGACATGTATGGGCCCAGATAAGTGCAGCCGTCGTCCTCCTGCTTTTGCAGCACTGCCTGGATCCGGCTGTAGGGCGGCGGGGTGATTTTGATATAGGAATAGCCCTTATCGTCCTTTAAAAGGATGTTATACTTTGGGGTATACTGCTTAATCAGACTGCATTCCAGCACCAGCGCCTCGAATTCGCTGTCGGTGACGATTGTTTCAAAATCGTAGACGTTCTCCACCATCCGGTAGACCTTTTCCAGATGCTTTTCCACACTGCGAAAATAGCTGGACACCCGGTTGCGCAGCGCCTTTGCTTTACCGATATAAATGATTTTCCCCGCTTTGTCCCGCATGATGTACACGCCCGGTTCCTTGGGCAGCTGGCGGACCTTTTCCCGCAGAACGTCCAATCTCGGATTATCCATCTTTGCTTCTCCTTGCAAAAACAGGAAAAGCCCCGCCGTGCGAACCGAACCGCCCGGGAGGCTTTCCATCTTTCTTTGGTGATTATTCGGTAAAACCGGACTCAACCAGCTTTACCAGTCCGCTTACCGCCTGCTCCTCGTCGGTTCCGTCGGCAATAATGCGAATGGTCGTACCGCCTACAATTCCCAAAGACAAAACGCCCAGAAGGCTTTTGGCGTTGACACGGCGCTCATCCTTCTCTACCCAAATAGAGGATTTGTACTCGTTGGCCTTTTGAATAAAGAAAGTCGCCGGGCGGGCATGCAAGCCGACCTGATTTTGAACCTGAACATCTTTTACAAACATCGCTACAACTCTCCTGCTTCTTCATCTTAAATTCGTTTTGCTTCTTCTGATTGGTTCATCTACAATGCCCAAACTGATTCTTATTATAACACAGTCCCGCCGTTCGTCAACGCATCCGGAGCACAAGTTTGCAGGTTTTCTGCAAAATTCTGCTTGTTGGATAAACAAAAGCGGTCGAAAAACCTGTTCGTTTGTTGGAAACATCCAAAATATTTTCCCCAATCTATGTGAAATCAACCACAAAGAGCGGAAAAATTCGTGGAAAACAGGGCTCTCTCCCCATGGCAAAAAATTTCTATTGACAACGCCGCAAAATCGTCCCCTGGGGAAGCGGCCGGTCAAAGGGGATTTGCAAAGGCTGCATGGCATGGCGGGCCGCCTGAAGCGGCTGGCCGTCCCCGTCAAAAATCGCCTGCACAACAAAAGGCGACGGCGGCTGGCCCGGCGTTAGAATCTCCAGCGTTTCCCCTGGGAAAAAGCGGTTTCGCTGGGTGCAGAAAAGATTCCCGTCCCGGCAGTCTTCCACCACCGCAGCCACATCATAGGTGCGGATATAGCCGCCGCTTTCATAGCACTGGCCATCGTCAGGCCGCCCAAAATAAAAGCCGGTGCAGTACGGCCGGTGGCTGACCTTGCGGGTCTCCTCCAAAAGCCAGGCGGGCAGGCGGTAGCCGTCCGGATTTTCTTCCAGCAGCTGAGTCGCACAGCGGTAGGCGTTGGTAATCGTCGCCACATAGTAAAAGGATTTGGCCCGTCCTTCGATTTTAAAGCTGCCGATTCCCGCGTCCGCCAGCTGGTCTAGGTATTCGATCATACACAAATCCTTGGCGTTGAGAAGATAAGAGCCGTCCTCATCCTCAAATACCGGAAAAAACTCGCCGGGTCTTTTTTCCTCCATCAGATGGTAGCGCCAGCGGCAGGGCTGTGCGCATTCCCCCCGATTGGCGTCCCGTCCGGTGAGATAGTTGGACAGTACGCACCGGCCGGAAAAGGACATACACATCGACCCATGGACAAACGCTTCCAGTTCCAGTTCCGGCGGCGTATTCCGGCGAATCCGGCGGATTTCTTCCAGACTCAACTCCCGGGCCAGCACCACCCGGCTGACCCCCATCCGGTACAATTCGCAGGCGGTCAGGTGGTTGACCACGCCGGTTTGGGTGGACATATGCAGCGCCATTTGGGGAATCTCCCGGCGGC
>CAJTQM010000007.1:0-29995 GCA_910578255.1 uncultured Oscillospiraceae bacterium | reverse complement strand
ATTACCCCCACATCCGCCACAATCAGCGCGTCCACCCCAATCTGCTGCAAAAAATGCAGGTAGCCCGGCAGCGGCGCCAGATCCGTTTCCCGCGGGAGAATGTTACAGGTGACATAGACCTTGACCCCCTGCCGGTGGCAGTGGGCTACCGCCTGCGCCAGCTGCTCTTCGGTAAAGTTTAAAGGCGACGCGCGCATTCCAAAATCCTTGCCGCCTAAGTAGACCGCGTCGGCGCCGTATTGCACCGCCGCCGCCAGCCGCTCCCCATCCCCCGCCGGGGCCAGGATCTCCGGCCGGTTTCTCTTTTCCATCCCAACACCTCTTTTTCCAGATTGTCTTTTCCCACGCATACAAACAGCCACCGGGAGGCCGGTGACTGTTTGGCGGGATTTTTAGCTTGCGGCGGAGGAAGAACTGGCCGCCAGTTCCGCATTGACCTTGTCCGCCTGGGCGATATTGGCGTTGTGCTCGCTGAGCGTTTGGGCGTAATAGTAGGTGCCCGCATCGTCGGTGACAAAGTAATAGTAGGTTTCTTCGTGCTGCGCCGGATACAAAGCGGCGTTGATCGCGTCCAATCCGGGATTGCAGATCGGTCCTACCGGCAGGCCGTTGCAGACATAGGTGTTATAAGCGTCGTACATCGCCTGATTGGCCATGCCAATATTCTTTTTAATAACCTGTTCTACGTAAAAGATGGTCGGATCCGACTGGAGATTGGGGTAGTTGTCGGGATTGCGCAGACGGTTGTGGAAGACCTCGGACACATTCTTCATCTCGTCCGGGTCACCGGCCTCTTTTTGAATGATCGACGCCAAGGCCAACGTTTCGTCCAGCGTAAGGTTCAACTCATTCATTCGGGTGCGCATATCCGCGGTAATCTGTTCGTTAAAGTCCCTAAGGAAACGGTTGATAACCGAATCCACGCTTTCACCCACAAAGAACTGGTGAGTATTGGGGAACAAATAGCCCTCCAGCTTATAAAAACGCAGGGCGTTTTGAGGGATATTTTCCACAAAGGTATAGTTAAAGTCGCTTCGGTTCAAAGCCGCCAAAAATTCGCTGGCAGAGCAGACGCCGTTTTCCTCCAGCTTCCGGGCGATATCCACCGTGGTCGAGCCCTCCAGGAACATGACGTCCACCACGTCGGTCCGCTCGTTGCCCGCCTGCAAGGCGTAGATGATTGAATCGTAATCCATTTTGTCGGTCATGATATACTCGCCGCTTTGAAAGCCGTCTTTCTTTTTGAGCATGACATACAGCCGGAAGGCCAGCGGCTCGGTGATGACCCCATCCTTTTTCAAAATTTTCGCGATTTCTCCCACCGAAGCGCCCTTCGGGATTTTTACCGTCATCTGCTGCTCGGTGGGTTCCTTTTCGCCAAACAAGGTCACCGCCGTCAGATCCTCAAAAGCGTGAATGGCAAAAAACGCCAGATAGACGCTGAGAAGCAACAGGCCAAAGGTCATAAGAAGTGCCCGGCCCACCCGGTATTGTTTTTTGATCCGCTTTCTTTTGCGTGCCTTTGGGGCAGACGGCGCCGGTTCCGCCTCGTTGTTTTCCGGCGGGACAATTTTTTGCATCTCAGACGGGCGGTCGTAATCCTTTTGAGAAATGCTGACCTGAAAAGCACCGCTTTCCGCATCTCCGGCCGGCGGATTTTCGGCCGCATCGTCCAAATTCTGTTCCGGTGCCCTCCCCCGGGATTTTTGCGGCGGACGGGCCTTGTCCTGGGCCGGATTTATACGCTCCGGCGGCATATCGCCCGACCGGGGCCGCCGTTTTTTTTCGGTCAGCCACTGGGGAGGTTCCTCCGGCTCTTCACTGGCAGAGGGTTTTTCCCCGTTTTGGGAAGGCTGCATCCGATTGGCGCGGGGGGGTTCTTCCGCCGGGCGGTCGGTGCGGCGCACTGGCACCTGTACCGGATCCCCCGGCGAAAATCCGTCGTCTTCCTCCACATGGATTCGGTCGATCAAATCTTTAAAAATATCCTGCTCGTTTTTATCGTTCATTTGGTCCTCCCTTCGGCTGATCCTCAGAAAAAGGAAAAGCCGGGTTTCAACCCATTTTGTACAAAATTTTCTTGCTTGCAAGGGGTAAAACTGCAAACCTTCTATTAAATCCGCCTGAACCGGCGGCCGGATGCGCTCGGTTTATTTTTTTCCTTTTGGGGATACCGGCAGCGGCTTTTTCCGCCGCCGCTCCGTCACCAGCAAATCCACCGGCAGATCGTAAAAGCCGTGGGGAAGCCGCTGGCGCATACAGCCCTCGTAGCAAACTCCGATGGTCATCCCCTTATAGCCGGACAAAAAACGGTCGTAATAACCTTTTCCGTATCCCAGCCGAAACCCGTGCCAGTCAAAGCCAAGCCCGGGAACGATGCAGATGCTTTGACTCGGTTCCCCCATTTTTTCACAGCGTTCCGGAATCGGCTCCAGCACGCCAAAGGTGCGCGGGGCAAGATCCTGCATACAGCGAATGTAATAAAACGCCATCTGCCGCGTTCCCTCAATGCAGTAAGGGACCGCCACCTTTTTTCCATCCCGCAGCGCCTCTTCGATTAAGATCCGGGTATCTACCTCAATGGGGGAAGAGACGAAGGTCAAGAGCGTTCGGCACGCCTGATATTCCTTTAAAGACTGAAGACCGCGGCGGATGGCCGCGTCCTTTTTCTCCTTGATTTTTGGGGGCATACTGCGGCGAAACGCCTTCATCTTTTCCCGCAGCGCGTTTTTCTGGGCCCGTATATCCTTTTTTAGCATTGCAGTGATTCTCTAAGCGATTTGGCCCGCTCCGGCGAGATCATAACCTCCACCAGCTTCAGCGCGAAATCCACAGCGGCGCCGGCGCCTTTCCCCATGACGATATGGTCCGAGACCACCACCCGCTCTCCGGTATAATACGCCTTGGGCATCTGGGTTTCAAAGCCCGGATAGCAGGTGATTTCCCGGTCGTCCAGATAGCCCATATGCCCTAAAATCGACGGTGCGGCGCAGATGGCGCCCACATAGCGGTTATCTTCCATGGCACGGCGGATCGCCTCTTTTACCACGGCGGATTTTTCCAGGTTCAGTGTTCCGGGAATGCCGCCGGGCAGTACAATCAAATCGGCGGCGGCCGGGTCGATCACCCCTTCCACCGTGTCGCAGGCCACCAAAATTCCATGAGAACCGCTGACGATTTCCCCGGTCACACCAACGGTTTTTACCTCCAACTCGGCCCGGCGCAGAATATCCACCACCGCCAGCGCTTCGATTTCCTCAAAGCCCTGGGCTAAAAATACATAGACCATCATTCTGATCCCCCTTGTCTCTTTTTTGTTGCTATTATACCATGCAGGCGAAAACCTGGCATGGTATCATTAGCCATACCCGTAGAGCGGCCATAAAAATCCGAGTAAAAAATAACAATTTTATCGTTATTTTACCCTACCGTTCCCCATTTGTCCAGTCAAAAGATCTGCTGAAAAACCCGCAAAGGGTTTCCCGGCCTCTTTGTTCAATCCGCCCGGGGAAAACGCATCGCTTTTGCAGCAGACCGTTTTACTTGGTAGTTTTCCCCTTTCTCATGGCGTCATACGCCCGAACCTCATTGGCGCGGCCGCAACTCATTTTCCCCTCGGGGCAATCCCCCCGCACACAGGGGGCGCCGGCGTTTTCGAACAAAGACGGCGCCACCTCATGCACCAGTGCCAGCATCTGATACGCCACCTCCCGGATCTCCCACTGGGCCCGGTTGCAGCAGCGGTGCTTAAAGAAATTCAAAAGGCTGCGGGCGTTCATCGTCACCACCAGCTGGGTATCGCAGGCATTGGGAAGCACAAAACGCGCGTCCTCGATCGCCATTTTTTCCGCTTTTTTCGCAGCGGATTTTTCGTCCAGACCTTCGGCCATCAGCGTTTGGGTGTGTTTTTCTTTTAACCGCGCCGCCAGCTGGTCGTAGCTTTCGCCGATTTGCCGCATGGTTTTTTCGTATAATTGCTGCGCTTCTGGAATCGCGGCGATTTCCGGCGGGGTCACGTAGGAAAAATCCTTTTCCCGCACATAGCGCTGGCTCTGCACGCTGTAAGAGGCGATGCGGTGCCGGGTGATCTGGGCCAACAGCGACCGGGAAACCCCCTCAATGCCAAAGGTAAAGGACACATGCTCAATTGGGCTTTCGTGGCCGATTGTCTGCAGCATCTGCAAAAAGCTTTCGGTTTTTTCCGGCGTCAGCCCTTCCAGCAGCGTTTGGGGACTGCTGGCGCTGTAGCATAGCTTTGCCGCTGCCGCTACCAGCTTTTCCGGATCCGGCGTATATGCTAAAAGCGTTACTTTTGCCATTTTTTCATTCCGCCTTTCTCTTTATTCGTGTATTGTAAAAGCCTCGTTGGGGCTTTTGATGATCTTGTTTCTTTACCGCCCTGCAAAAGCCCCAAAACGGTACACAGGGTCAGGACCGCGAAGCCCGCCGTCACTCCTCCAGTTTTCGAAGCTTGGCAAAATTGGCCATCAGCTTTTTGGTGCCTACCTTCTGGAAAGACACCTCTACCAGCAGGTCGTTAGCCATGGGCGACGCAGACAGCACCGTCCCTTTTCCGAACACCTTATGGCTGACCGTATCCCCCGGCCGCAACGGCACGGCATCCTTTGCCTGCGCACCGCCGGAAAGAGCGGACAGGCCGCCGACGCGCACCATCCCTTCGGGGATCTGAGGCTTGCGGGCCTCGCCGTCCCAGCGCTTTGGGGGGACGGACAGGTCGATTGATTCCACTAAACTCTCCGGGATTTCCTTTGCAAAGCGGGAGGTCTTGTTCCAGGCGGTCTGGCCGAAGAGCATCCGCTGGGCCGCCTGCGTCAGGTACAGCTTTTTCTTGGCGCGGGTGATGGCCACGTAAGCCAGCCGCCGTTCCTCCTCGATTTCGTCGGGAGAATTCATGCTCATGCGGCCGGGGAAGATGCCCTCCTCGCAGCCGGCGAGAAACACATACGAAAACTCCAGACCCTTGGCCGCGTGGACGGTCATCAGCGTGACCGAATCCTCCTGCAGGTCGGTACGATCCAAATCGGTATACAAAGCCACCTCTTCCAAAAAGTCCGCGAGGGTGCCCTCCGGCGATTCCTGGCTGAATTTGATGATGGAAGAGCGCAACTCGTCGATGTTTTCGATTCTAGTCTGCCCTTCAAAGCCCTGCAATTGCAGCATGGAAAGGTATCCTGTATCGTCCAGCACCGCGTCCAGTAAAATTTCCATCGGCTCCTCCAGCGCCTTTTCGATAAGCCCCTGCATCATATCCGCAAAGGATTTAAGCGGCGCGGCCCGGCGCTGTAGCTTTTGGTATTGGTCCGCGTCGGCCATAATCCCCAAAGGCGGCGTTCCCGTCTGGGCAGACAGTTCCAGCACCGCCGCCACTGTCGCTTCGCCAATTCCCCGCTTGGGCTCGTTGATAATCCGTGTCAGGCGGACCGTGTCGCTGGGATTGTTTAACACGCTTAAATAGGCGATCAGATCCTTGATTTCCTTCCGGTCGTAAAAACGCAGGCCGCCAACGATTTTGTAAGGGATGCCCGCCTTGACCAGTGCCTTTTCGATTTCGCCGGACTGGGCGTTCATCCGGTAGAGTACCGCGTGGCTGCTGTACGGATCCCCCGCCGCCACGTGGGTATTGATTTCCTCTGTAATAAACTGGGCCTCTCCCCGCTCGTCCTGCGCCCGGTAAAGACAAATTTTTTCCCCTTCGTCGTTGCCCGTCCACAGATTTTTGCCCTTGCGGGCGGTGTTGTTGGCAATCACCCCGTTGGCCGCGTCCAAAATCCGCTTGGTACTGCGGTAATTCTGCTCCAGGCGGATCACCCGCGCCTGAGCGAACTGCTCTTCGAACCGAAGAATATTTTCGATGGTGGCGCCACGGAATTTGTAGATACTCTGGTCGTCGTCTCCCACAACGCAAAGGTTGCCGTGTCCCGCGGCCAGCAGACTCACCAACCGGTATTGGGCGTGGTTGGTGTCCTGATATTCGTCTACCATAATATAACGATAGCGGTTTTGATAATACGACAGCACCTGGGGAAACTGCTCCAACAGCTGCACCGTCAAAACGATGATATCGTCGAAATCCACCGCGTCGGCGGATTTTAATGTGGACTGGTACTTTTCGTACACCTTGGCGATGCTGCCCATCCGGTAGTCTGAACCGGCCTGGCGCATCATCTGGGCCGGGCCCTCCAGCGCGTCTTTCGCCCGGCTGATGGCGTTCAAAACCAATTTGGGCGGGAAAAGCTTCTCCTCCATATTCAAAGCCTTCATCGACTCTTTAACCACCTTTAAAGAGTCGTCGGCGTCATAAATCGTAAAGCTTCTGGAATAGCCCAGCCGCTCGATTTCCCGGCGAAGAATCCGCACGCAGGCCGAGTGGAAGGTAGCGGCCGTAATGTCCAGCGCCACCGGACCCAGACTTTTTTCCAGCCGGTCTTTTAATTCGTTGGCCGCCTTATTCGTAAAGGTGATGGCCAGCACATTCCAGGGCTTGGGCGGCTCGTCCGCCAAAAGAGCGGCCAGACGTTCGGCCGGCGCCTCCCCTCCGCCGGCTGCCTGACGCAGAAAAACCATGTCCTCTTCGGTTAAATGCGGCGGGATATACTCGCTGTGATACGCGTTGCCAAACCGCACCAGATAGGCGATACGATTGACCAGCACGGTGGTTTTTCCGCTGCCGGCGCCCGCCAAAATCAGCAGAGCTCCCTTGACCCGGAACACCGCTTCCAGCTGTTCTTTGTTCATACGAAAAAACTGCTTTTCCAAAATGCGGCGTTTAAGCGCTTTGTACTCTTCGTTCCATCGGTTTTCCATTCCTGGTACCTCACTTTATTTTCCCGCGCCGGGATGTCCCCGCGCATAAACTGCAATCTCGCGCGTTTCTGTCCCAAAGGGAAAACGCGCGAAAGGATTCTGTAAATACCCTCGGGCAAAACCACGCCGTACGGGCAGCCGCTGAAAATGTGCACCGCAGCGGTTTTATCGTTATGATACCACAAAGCGCCCGGGCTGTCTATCTATGAAACGCAAAGAAAACAGGGATCTGATCTTTCAATCAAATCCCTGCTGAATCGGTTTTTTAAGGGTCTGGGAGCCTTTTGCCTATTTCATCGGACTCACCTTTCATCCTTTATCCTTTAATTGTCATCGCCTAAATCCAATGTTTCTTCACAAAATTTTCTTTTCATCATCCTTTCTGATGATCAAACGATAAATCTTGTTTTCCTCTATAGTTACAAAATAAAAGTATTTTGCAGGATGAAAAAATCTATTGGTTAGGACATGCGGTTTCTTGTTTATTTTATCGGACAACCTCCGATTGGTTTAACAGATCAGCTTATCTGATCAACATGTTTTATTTTAAAAGAAGAAACCGCTTTCCGGATTGGCTGCGTATTCTCCACGAACCACGCAGCCCGGGTTCTGACCTGGCTCATCTAAGTACATGGGAAACGCCTCCTTTCCGTTTTCTTCTTACATCTTAAACTCTTTTTTCTGTGTCTTTATGATAGCATAGAGTATAGTAAATGTCAACTGTTTTTTTTAACAAAAAAATATTTTTTTATAAAAATTATTTTATATGGGAATTCCGATTGACTTCTTTCGCAGAATCATATAATATGATATCAGTTACTGCGGCACAGCCGCAATTTCTAAAATCCGCTTTTGCGGCCTTAAGTCTGGAGGCAACCAAATGGCAGAACAAAACGAATTCGGGCCGGATCTGTTGACCCTGACCGACGACGAGGGCGTTGCCCACACCTTTGAGGTGCTGGACACGCTGGAAAAAGACGGACATAAATACGTGGCGATGGTCCCCGCTTACGACGACGATTCTCTGGGCCAGCCTGGCGAATTGATCATTCTGCGCAATTCGCTGGAGGGCGACGAGGAATTTCTGGTCGGTATTGAAAGCGAGGAGGAATTTAACGACGTCGCGGCGATTTTCATGAAAAATCTGGAGGACTATTACGAGTTTACCGAATAATCTTCCCCATCTCCCATAAAATAGTAGCACCCTGCCCTGTGCGAATTCCTCTGCGGAAAATATAAATCCAACACGCTTGCTACGGGATTCCTTCTCTTGCGGCGGACGACAGACCTCCCGGTTTTTCCGGACGAAGGGAGTTTGAAAGCGCGAGGCGGTTTTACCCACCCTATCGTTTTGATGGGTTTAAGCAACCGCAGAGTCGGCAGGGCGGGGCTCTATTTTACCCAAAAAGCCATCCGAAAATTCGGATGGCTTTTCTTGTTGTTGCAAAACCCTACGCGGCCGGACGCAGCAGATTTGTGGTAATAAAGTTGATCCCCCGCCGGACCAGATCCCGGCAGACCAGTTCGTCATCCACCGTGTAAACGCCCAGCAAAATGCCTTTCTCTTTTGCGTAATCGACCAATGTTCCGCTGCAATGTCGGTATTCCAAGGCCAGATCACAGTTTCCCAGTTCCAGCACCCGATCCACCGACGCTTTCGACGGACGGTTGGACAAAAGCATCATCTGCACCGGGCTAATTTCCCGCAGTTTTTGAAGCTTTTGATCGTCAAAGGAAAGCACGATCGCCCGGTCCTCCGCCCGGGTTTGGCGCAGCAGATCGGCCAATGTATCATAATCCGTATCTTCTCGCACCGACTTTATTTCAATGACCGGGGTCATGTCGTACTCCCGACAGATTTGCAGAAACTCCTCTAGCGTCGGAATCTGCAAATCCGTATAAAAGCGCCCGTTGGCGCCGGCGTCGATTTTTAATTTTCGGATTTCCTCCAGCGTAAAGCTGTCCACCGGTCCACGGCCGTTGGTCATCCGGTCCACCGATTGATCGTGCATTAATACCCAAACGCCGTCTTTGGTCACCGAGACGTCGCACTCAGCGCCCCAATACCCATACTCCCCCGCCAGACGAAAAGCCGGCAGGCTGTTTTCCGGCGCCAGCGTGCTGGCACCCCGGTGGGCGATGAAAAGGCCCGCATTGTCAAAGGCTTCCTCCCGGTTCTGCTCGACCTGGTAGGATACAAACGCGTGGGAAAGGTCCTGACGCCAGATCAAACCGGCGGCCAATAATACTGCCAATCCCACAAACAGCAAAATTTTTGTTTTTTTCACTCGAATCTTCGTTTTCCCCAAGCCGCCTTATTCCCCCACGGAAACAGCGGCTTTTTCCTCCTGTTTGGTTTTAAGAATATTATAAACCGCCACGGCGCAGATCACAACCACGGCACCTAAAATGGCCAGTGGGGTAATTTGTTCCCCGTAAAAGACCGCCACCAAAACCGGATTGAGAATCGGCTCCAGCGTAGCGATTAAGCTGGCAGAGACCGGCGGCGTGCTCTCCAGCCCCTTGGTGAACAGAATATAGCCAAGGCCCAGCTAAAAAACGCCCAGTATAACGACACAGCCGATGGCTCCGGCGGAAAAGTCCGTTTCCCGCACAAGACTGGGCAGACCGATGAGGGCGCTCATTAAATGGCCCCAAAAGACCGAGGAAAGAGGGTCTCCTGCCGGGAAGGTGTTGAGCATACAGACCATCGCGTAGCACACGCCGGACAAAAGTGCGATCAGGTTCCCCGCCATTTTGCCCGCGCCCAGACTGTCGATAAAAAACAGCACGATTCCGCCCAGAACAATGGCGCAGGTCCCCAAATCCAACCGGCTGGGGCGGTTATGGAAAAACAGCCACAGAAACAGGATGATAAAAACCGGCGCCGAGTATTGCAGTACAATGGCGTTGGCCGCCGTGGTCATCTTATTGGCCATCACGTATAAGGTCACTGTGCCGCACAGACAAAGTCCGCCGAACGAAACCGTTTTGTTCCACACCAGCCGATGTTTTTGCACCACCATGAATAGGCCGATTAAAAGCGTGGAAAGAATACATCGACCCGACCCGACCCGATGGACAGCGCCTGCCAGGAAAGCAGCTTGGTAAATAGACCGCCTAGGCTAAAGCACAAAGCGGCCAGAAAAATCAAAAGAGGACCTGTTCGTTTTTTCATTTTCGGGTTCCCTCCAAAGATAAAATTTTCCCTCGCCTATCATAGCACAGGCCAGCGCAAAAGAAAAGGCTATGGTTTTTGTGAGTAAGTAAAAAGGACGGCAGTTGCGCCGTCCTTTTTTTGCCGCTTGTTTTTTTCTCCATAAAGCAGCTGGGTGATCGGTGCCAATACCCTTGACAGGTCACATCCGGCCCGCTGTCCGGCCGGATTCGGCAAAGTTTAAAAACGCATGGTATATTTTTAAGCTTTCAAAACCTTTTGTAGCTATAGCAACAGGCCAACCCCAGCTTTTTATCACCGTGTGGGATTAAGCGATTGCTGTCGGGACCCTTTCGGATTGCAAACCGGCAATCAATAGTCAAACTGGCGGTAGTAACGGCGGATGGTCAGCGGATGGCGCAAAAACAGTTCCATATACGCGTCAACCCGGTTGTTGACCCCGTGCATCACCAGGTGGGACAGGCTTCCGCGAAATTCGGGACTGATCCCCTCCAGCGCGAATTCCTTGGTGTCGATGATGGTGTAATTGGCGCAGACCTTCGGCAGGAATCGAGCCACCCGCTCCGCCAAGGGACGCTGCTCGTCCTCGCCCATAAACAGGGTAACCGGGGTATCCCATTCAATAATTTCCTGCATTCCGTGGAAGAATTCCGGACAGCTAATGGATTTGGTCCGAACCCACATCTGCTCCTCCCAGTAGCACATGGCGTAGGAATAGGTCGCGCCGTACTGGGTGCCGGAACCGATAAAATAGTGGGGCAGGTCCGGATGGGACTCTTTAAACGCCACCTGCTCCTTGGCGTATTGATAAGCCCACGCGTCGGAGGAAATCTCCACCTGGGCCAGCGCTTTGGCCAGATGCGTTTCCATCTGCTGATTGTAGCGCTCGTAATCGGGGAATTCGCCGTTTTTGTACATCAGGTAGTTTGCCACCATGAAAAACTTCAGCTGTTCGTTGACCGGATACACGATCAGATGCTCCGATTTGCCCGGCTGGGTCAAAGCGGAGCCGGGGGTGTCGATAAAGGCGATGACCCGGGCGCCCAGCGAATGGACATGGTCCACCAGTTCCACCATCTCCTTGGTATTGCCGGAAACCGAGGAGTAGATCATGACCGAACGGTCGGTAAAGCGCTTGTTGCCGGTGGTTAAAAACTCCGCCGCGTTTTCCACATACACCGGCAGGCGGGATTTGCCGCGCATATAAACCTCCGCCTGCATACCGGAAGCGTAGGTTCCGCCGATTCCCATAAAGTAGATGCCGTCAAACCCCTCCTCCCAGATCTGATCGACGATCTTTTCAATCTGCGGGCGCAGAGCCAATGCACCGTTTACGCTGTCAATAGCCTCTTTTTCCGAAAAATTCCGCAGGCAGGGGCCCTCCGTTTCCTTCCACGCTTTTGCTTCGTACAAATGGATGCACTTCCTTTCTCCTGTTGCCAGACGGCCGGACCGTTTCGGCGGGACTTTTGCCAAAGGCCGCGGCCAGTCAGGTTCCTTTCGTGTATCTCCAGTATAAGGAGCCCTTCCCCCTTGCGTCAAGGAAAATTTTTCAAAATCGATGGAAATTCTCCTTTCGTCAGACGTTTTCCGGTTCGTCGGACAAGCAAAAAGCGCCAGAAACCCGACGCTTTCACAAATTTTATAAAATAATGCAGATCAGCCCCGTGCAGCCCTCGTTGATAATGCGCTCGATGGTTTCCTGCAACTTTAACCGCGCCTCCTGAGGCATTCGGTACAGCTTGTTGTGCAGTCCCTCGTTGACCAGAGAATGGAGCGATTTTCCAAAAATATTCGACTCCCAGATTTTTTCCGGGCTGTCCTGGAATTCCTGCAACAGGTACATAACCAACTCCTCCGACTGCTTTTCCGAGCCTACAATGGGGGAAATTTCGGTGGTGATATCCGCCTTCATCATGTGAATCGACGGCGCGCTGGCCTTTAGCCGCACTCCGTAGCGGCTGCCCTGCTTGACAATTTCTGGCTCCTCCAGTTTTAGTTCCTCCAGGGTCGGCATGACGATGCCGTAGCCCACTGCCTCCACCTGGTCTAAGGCCCCCTTGATTTTTTCATAGTCCCGCTTCATCTGCGCCAGTTCGATCATACAGGGCATCAGTCCTGCCTCGGAGTCGATGGAAAGACCGGTTTTTTCGCTGATGATTTCATACAATAAATTTCCCGGAACCCGCAGCGCAAGCTTTACCCTGCCGCGGCCCAGATCAATCTCAGTGACCGAGGCGCTTTGCACATGCTCCTGCTGCTGGGTTTGGGACATGGCCGCCTCCACCTCCCGGATGCGGACAATATCCTGGGCGCTTTGTAAAATCGCGCTGACCAACTCCTGCCGCAGCCAATGCTCTTTTTCCAAAGAGAGAATCCAGCGGGGAAAATCGACGCAGATCTCCTTGACCGGGAACTGGTATAAAACAGCGGACAGAATGTCGCGGATGTCGTTCTGGGTCAGTTTCAGGCAGTTGACCGGCATAACCGGCACCTCGTATTTTTCGGTCATCTGCCGGGAAAGATCCCGCACTTTGGGCGAATCCGGCTCGGTGGCGTTTAACAAAATGACAAACGGCTTCTGAATGGCCTTTAACTCCGATATGACCTGCTCTTCTGCCTGCTCATACTCTTCCCGGGGGATATCGCTGATCGAGCCGTCGGTGGTCACGACCAGGCCAATAGTCGAATGCTCTTGTATCACCTTGCGGGTCCCCAGTTCCGCCGCCATGTTAAAGGGCACCTCTTCGTCAAACCACGGCGTCACTACCATTCTGGGGCCGCCGTTTTCCACATATCCCAGGGCGCTGGGCACCACATAGCCCACGCAGTCGATCAGCCGCACCCGAAAAGACGCCTGCTCGTCTAAAAACACCTCCACCGCCTCTTCGGGAATGAATTTGGGTTCGGTGGTCATAATCGTCTTTCCAGCCGCCGATTGAGGCAACTCATCCACCGCCCGCTCCCGGCGGTACTCGCTGTCGATATTGGGAATGACCAGCGTTTCCATAAATTTTTTAATAAAGGTCGATTTACCTGTGCGGACCGGACCGACAAGTCCCAAATAAATATCGCCTCCGGTCCGCATCGCAATATCCTGGTAAATGCTGCGGTTTTCCATTGATCTAGCCCTCCTTATTGATCGCTTGTTGCTACGGGTATCCTGCGTGATACAAACGGAAAATTTCGATGTCTCTGTTTTGGATGCACGCTGCGCGGGCCGCAGTCCATATAGTCCCGTCCCCCTTACGCTTTTGGCTACCACAACTATATGTACCTTTTGTCCCAAATAGTACAACACAAAAAGGCCCGTTCCCGGGCCCAGAAAAAAAGCCCTGCCGAAAGGCAGGGCCAAAAAACAGGATAAAGCGATTATTTGGGAAGAAAGCCGACCTTTTTGTAGACCTTTTCCAGCGTTCGTCCGGCAATGCGGGAAGCTTTTTCCGCGCCGGCGCGGTAGCAGCTTTCCAGATAGGATTTGTCCGCCATCAGCCGGGCGTACTCTTCCCGAATCGGCGCCAGGTGATCCGCCACCGCCTGGCCTACGGCCGCTTTAAAGTCGCCGTAGCCTTTTCCCGCGAATTCCTTTTCGATCTGCTCAAAGGTTTCGCCGGTTACGCAGGAATAGATGGTCATCAGGTTGTTGATCCCGTCCTTCCCCTCCCGATAGGCCACCTGGGCCTCGGAATCCGTAACGGCGCTTTTGAATTTTTTCATGATGGTTTCCGGCGGATCCAGAATATACACGCACCCCTTGGGGTTCGGATCCGATTTGCTCATCTTTTTGGTCGGATCCTGCAAGGAGGCGATTTTTGCCCCCATCTTGGGGAAATAGCCGTCCGGCACCACAAAGGTATTGCCGTGCTGGCCGTTAAAGCGGATCGCCACATCCCGCGCCAACTCTAAATGCTGTTTCTGGTCCAGGCCCACCGGCACCAGATCGGTCTGATACAGCAGAATATCCCCGGCCATCAGCACCGGATAGGTAAACAGCCCCGCGTTGATATTGTCGGGATTTTTGGCGGATTTATCCTTAAACTGGGTCATGCGCCCCAGTTCGCCGAACTGGGTGTAGCAGGCCAATACCCAGTTGGCCTCGGCATGCTCCTTCACATGGCTTTGAATAAAGGCGATGGATTTTTCCGGGTCGATTCCGCAGGCCAATATCAGCGCGTATGCCTCCAGCGTCCGCTGCCGAAGCTGGGCCGGGTCCTGCCGGACGGTAATGGCGTGCATGTTGACAATGCTGTAAATGCAGCGGTACTCCTCCTGCAGCTGGGTCCAATTGCGAACGGCGCCCAAATAGTTGCCCAGGGTGATCTGTCCGCTGGGCTGAATGCCGGAAAAGATAATTTTTTTGCGCTCCTGCGCTTGATTTTCCATGGATTACACCTTCTTAAAAGAGTTTTTTGGTCAAATCCCCCAACAGGCCGATTCCTTTTTCGATCTGCTCGTCGGTAGGAGTGGAGAAGTTTAAGCGGACCGACTCGGAAACGCCGCTTTCGTCGGTTAAAAAGGCGGAGCCCGGCACCACCGCGACCCCCTGTTCCACCGCTTTTCGGCAGAACGCGGGCATGTCGGCGCCCTTAGGCAGGCTGCACCAAAGGAACAAACCGCCCTCCGGGTTGGTATGGGTCACTGCAGGGCTGAAACGCTCGTCCATCTCCCGGATCATCAGGGCCGACTTTTTCCGGTAGATTTTCCGCAGGCCCTCGATATGGGCGGCGAAATCATACTCCGCCAAAAAGCGCTCACAGATCATCTGGGAAAGAATGGTGGTGTGCACGTCGGAGGACTGCTTTGCCACCGTCATTTTGGCGACAATCTCTTTGGGCGCCACCACGTATCCCACCCGCAGTCCGGGGGACAATACCTTCGAAAAGCTGCCGCAGTAGATGACGATTCCTTCGGTATCCATCGACTTGATGGTGGGGATATCCTCCCCGGCAAAGCGCAACTCGCCGTAGGGGTTATCCTCTAAAATCAACACCCCATATTCCAGGGCCAGCTGGTACATCGCCTTGCGCTTTTCCAAACTCATGGTGATGCCGGTGGGGTTTTGGAAATTGGGGATGGTATAGATAAATTTTGCGTTGGAATTTTCTTTCAGTGCCCGCTCCAGTTTTTCGATGTTTATGCCGTCCTCTTCCATTTCCACGCCCACCAGCTGGGAATGGAAGGAGCGAAACGCGTTTAACGAGCCGATAAAGCTGGGGCTTTCGCTGATGACCTTGTCCCCATCGTTTAAAAGGCAGTGGGCGGCCAGGCAGATGCCCTGCTGCGCGCCGGATACCACCAGCACCTGGTCAAAATCCCGGCCGATGCCGTACCGCTCTTTTACAAGGCGGACCAGCCGGTCCCGCAAAAGCGGATACCCCTCGGTCACCGAATATTGCAGCGCCGAAATGGGGGCTTCCTCCAAAATTTCGCGGGTGATTTTTTGTACCGCCTCTACCGGAAATGCCTCCGGCGCGGGATTACCCGCCGCAAAAGAAATAATCGACGGGTCGGCGGTGGCCTTTAAAATTTCACGGATGGCCGACGGCTGCAGCGAATCTATTTTTTCGGAAAACTGGTAGCGCATCAATGGTTCCTCCCCTTTTCTGGACGGGTAAAAGCCCTGCCAACAGATCCTTCCCGCCATCTATTCCCAGCCTTTTGCGGCAAAACGCTTTTATTTTTGCCAAGGCGCGGTTCATAATAGTCTTTAGTATAGCACAAAAAAGCGCAAAAGCAAGGAAGGATTCACAGAAAACTTTCTAATACGCACAAAGCGCCGCCAAAAATTTTTGCCTATGCGTTTTGGACCCCGGCCGTGAAATTTCCTTTTTTTAGCTTGACAAAACCGGTAAAAAGCGTTACCATATCTCTGCACCCCCCAGGGGTGATATACTGTTTTCATCTCTCCAGAAAGGAGTATTGTGTTCCAATGAAACAAAAATTCAATGTATCCGGCATGACCTGTTCCGCCTGTTCGGCCCATGTGGAAAAAAGCGTGGCGAAAACCGAAGGTGTTCAGTCGGTGGAAGTCAGCCTTTTGACCAACAGCATGCAGGTAGTTTATGACGAAAGCCGGACCGATCCGGCCAAAATCATCCGGGCGGTGGAACAAAGCGGATATGGGGCCTCCCTGCCCCAGAAGGGGGCGCCGGCGGCAGCGGCAGCGGCGCCGGCATCCTCGCCGGCAGACGCCGTCAAACAAATGAAGCGGCGTCTGATTTTATCTTTTTGCTTTTTGATTCCGCTTTTTTACCTGTCCATGGGGCATATGATGGGGCTGCCCATCCCGCATTTTTTCCACGGGACCGAAAACGCCCTGACCTTCGCGTTTACCCAGCTGCTTTTGACCCTGCCGGTGGCCTATTTAAACCGCTCCTATTTTCAGGTGGGTTTTAAAACGCTGTTTCGCGGTTCCCCCAATATGGACTCGCTGGTCGCCATCGGCTCTTCCGCCTCGATTCTGTACGGGATTTTCGCCATCTACCAGATAGGCTATGGCTTTGGCCACGGCGATCTGGATCGGGTCCGGCAGTACGCCATGGATCTGTACTTCGAAGGCGCTTCCATGATTCTGACCCTCATCACCCTGGGAAAATACCTGGAGACAAAATCCAAAGGCAAAACCTCCGAGGCCATCACCCGGCTGATGGATCTGGCGCCCAAATCCGCCACCGTTCTGCGGGACGGTCAGGAAATACAGATCCCGGTGGAGCAGGTCGCGGTTGGCGACACGGTGGTCGTCCGCCCCGGGCAAAGTATCCCGGTGGACGGGGTGATTTTAGAGGGCAGTTCCTTTGTGGATGAATCGGCCATTACCGGGGAAAGCATTCCGGTGGAAAAATCGGCGGGAGATTCGGTCACCGCCGCCACCATCAACAAATCCGGCGCGTTTCGGTTTCGGGCCACCAAAATCGGCGACGACACCACCTTATCTCAGATCATCGCCTTGATGGAAGAGGCAAGCGCCTCCAAGGCGCCCATCTCCAAGCTGGCGGATAAGGTCGCGGGGGTCTTTGTGCCGGTTGTCATGGGGATTGCGGTTCTGGCCGCCGCGGTCTGGCTTTTGCTGGGGCAAAGCTTTTCCTTTGCCCTTTCCATCGGCATCGCGGTACTGGTTATCTCCTGCCCCTGCGCGCTGGGACTGGCCACTCCGGTGGCGATTATGGTCGGCACCGGCAAGGGCGCGGAAAACGGCATCTTAATCAAATCCGCCGAAGCGTTGGAAACCGCCCATACGGTCAATACCGTGGTGCTGGACAAAACCGGCACCGTCACCGAAGGGCGGCCGAGACTGACCGGAATCTATCCCGCCGCCGGGATAGACGAAACGCGGCTTTTGCAGATCGCCGCCTCGTTGGAGACCCTTTCCGAGCATCCGCTGGCGCAGGCCATCGTCTCCTCCGCCAAGGACCGGGGGATCGCGCTTTTATCCTCCTCCGGCTTTCAGGCGCTTTCGGGGCTGGGCCTTTCGGCCCTCTTAGAGGGGGAATCCTACCTGGCCGGCAATGAACGGCTGATGGGGCAAAACGACGTTTCGCTGAAGGGAATGGACGCGGTGGCCAGCCATCTGGCCGAGGAGGGAAAAACGCCGCTGTATTTTGCAAAAGGGCAGACGCTTTTGGGGATCATCGCGGTGGCAGACGTGGCAAAGCCCACCAGCGCACAGGCCATCGACGAAATGAAGCAGCTGGGGCTCGAGGTGGTGATGCTCACCGGCGACAATCAGCGCACCGCCGACGCTATCGGCCGCCAGCTGGGCGTTTCCCAGGTGATCGCCCAGGTACTTCCGCAGGATAAGGAGCAGAAAATCCGCCAGCTACAGCAAAACGGCAAAAAGGTCGCCATGGTGGGCGACGGCATCAACGACGCGCCGGCCCTGGCCCGCGCCGACGTGGGCATCGCCATCGGCGCCGGCACCGACATCGCGCTGGAGGCGGCGGACATCGTGCTGATGAAAAACGATCTGCTGGATGCGGTCACCGCCATCCATTTAAGCCGGGCGGTGATTCGAAACGTGAAGGAGAATCTGTTCTGGGCCTTTTTGTATAATACCATCGGCATTCCCATCGCCGCCGGCGTTTTCTTCTCTATCTGGGGCTGGAAGCTGGACCCCATGTTCGCCGCGGCGGCCATGAGTTTAAGTTCGGTCTGTGTTGTCTCCAACGCGCTGCGCCTGCGTTTTTTTAAACCGCACCGCAGCCGCCAGAATACGGCGCAGCCCGTTTTAGAAAAACCAATGGAAAAACCAAAATCCAACAACGAAAAAGGAGAAATGACCATGAAAAAAACATTAAAAATCGACGGTATGATGTGCTCTCACTGCACCGGACGTGTTTCCCAGGTGCTCAACGCCATCGACGGCGTCTCAGCCGAGGTCTCTTTAGAGGATAAGGCGGCTTATCTGACCATGGACGCCGAAATCGCGGACGAAATCCTGGTAAAGGCCGTGACCGACGCGGGATACACCGTCGTCGAGGTGCTGTAGCATGACGGCGGATAAGCAGAAGGTGGCCCGCCTTTTAAAAACTGCCCGAGGGCAAATCGACGGAATTTTAAAAATGATTGACGAGAACCGCTACTGCATCGACATCTCCAATCAGATTATGGCGGCGCAGTCGGTGCTAAAAAAAGCCAATGCCGAGGTACTCCAGGCCCATTTGGAGCACTGCGTCAAAGAGGCGGTGGACCAAAACGACGCCGCCAAAAAGCTGCGGGAAATCGAGACGGTGATCGCCAAGCTTTTGTAGACTTTTGGGTCTTACAATCGTTTTTCTGAACGCAGGTTTTTCACCTGCGTTCTTCTTTTTGGCAGAGGTGGCTTTTTTCTTCTTTCTGTGTTAAAATAGGAGTGTTTCTTGCCAAATAAAGGAGGACGCAGCAAACGGGTTTTTGTGTTTTAGGAGGATCGCTATGAACAAAAATGAACGCTACAAAAAAATCAACCGGGGCTTTATGGTCCTGTATCTGCTGGTGTGCGTCTGGGGGATTGCGGACAGCTTTCTGCATTCGACCCCCTATTATATGGGACTGTCTTTGCTGTCGCCTTTATTCCTGCTCATCCCGCCTTTGTTCTGGAAAGTGACCCGCTTAAAGCCGGCCCATCTGGTTTCTCTGACGGTAAACGTCTTTAGCTTTTTGGCCTTTGTCATCGGCATCGCCTTTCGCGGATACGGGCGTTGGCTTTTCTACGATAAGTTTGTCCATACCCTTTCCGGTGTCGTGTTCGGCCTTTTGGGGGTTATCTTCTACTATCTGATGAAAAAAGACCGCACAATCCTTCCGGAAGACGGGATTTTCGCCGGGTACTTTGCTGTATCCTTCGCCTGCACCGTCGGACTGTTGTGGGAGGTATGGGAATATTCCATGAATTTTATCTTCCATTCCGACCCACAGCATGTGCTGACTACCGGCGTGAACGACACCATGCAGGATATGATCGTCTGCTTGGTCGGATCGCTGTTTATCCTGTTTTCCGTTTGGCGCTATTACAAAAAGGGGAAGGCCGGTCCGGCCATGCGAATTTTTCTGGACTTTTATGAACTGAACCTCAAGGACCCGCGGTAAAAAAGTTTTTCCACGCCAAAAAAGGCCCTTTTGCCGGGACGAAAAACGCTCGGCAAAAGGGCTTTTATCTTCATTCAGGCGGTCACCGTAAGGGCTTTCGGGCCAACGCCACCCGATTGTTTCCCCCATAATCCTTTTCCACCCGGATTTTTTCCAAACCGGCGTTTTCTAACAGAGCGCAGACCGCTTGCGCCTGATCGAAGCCGATTTCAAAGGCCAGAAGACCGCCGGGCTTGAGCGCGTCTTTCCAAAGCGGCGGGATCTCACGGTAAAAACAAAGCCCGTCCGCCGCGCCGTCCAGCGCCAGTTGGGGTTCGTGTTTTACCTCCCGCCCCAGGGACGAAAGGTCCGCCGACGGAATATAAGGCGGGTTGGAAAGCACCGCGTCCAGCCCGGTCAGTCCCTGCGTTCCCTTTAAGACATCCGTCTGGAAAAGAGTACAGCCAGGCGCCCAGATTTTCCTGTTTTCGTCACAGTATGCCGCCGCCTGGGGAGAAACTTCCAGCAAAAAGACCTGGGCGTCCGGCCGCTCGCAAGCGACGGTCAGACCGATACAGCCGCTTCCGGCGCATAAATCCGCCACCTTTGGCGACGGAACGCGCTCCAATTCCTCCAGTGCCCATTCCACTAGTCTTTCCGTGTCCGGCCGAGGGATCAGGACGCCCGGTCCCACCCGAAAACAGCGGCCATAAAACTCCCACCAGCCCAGCAGATACTGAAGGGGTTCGCCCGCTTCCCGCCGGGAGAGAAGCCGTTCCATTTGTTCCGTCTGTTCCGGAGTCAACGCCTGTTTTGGAGAAAGCAGCCGTTCTTTTTTAGAAATGGAGCAAACCGTTTCCAAAAGCAGATCCAACTCAAAGCCGGCCGATTCCACCCCCGCACGGCGCAGACGGTCCAGCCAGAGGGAATAGCAGTCTTTTACCCCGTTCACCAGCGGTCGCTTCCTTCCACCGAAGGGAGCACTGGCTTAAGGGAGGCAATCGCCACCTCGATCATCCCGTCATCCGGCTCCTGGGTTGTCAGATGCTGTAGCCACATGCCCGGCGCGGAGATGATTCGGGTGCAGAGGTTGGTGTATCGACCGGCCAGCTTAATGATCTCGTAGGAAATCCCCACCACCACCGGCAGCAACAGGATTTTCAGCGCCACCCGAAGCCAAGGACTTTGCCAGGTGACAAAAGAGGTGACCAGCACGCTGACGATCACCACAATCAATAAAAAGCTTGTGCCGCAGCGGGGATGAAAGCGCTTTTGCTTTCGCACGTTTTCCACCGTCAATTCTTCCCCCGCCTCGTAACAGAAAATGGTTTTATGCTCGGCCCCATGATACTGGAACATCCGATGGATATCCTTCATCCGGCTGACCGCCGCCATATAGCCTACCAGAATCGCGATTTTGATAAGCCCTTCAACCAGGCTGGAAAACACGCCCAGCGGGATCAGCGTATTAAGCCATCGAACGGCAAAGGTCGGAAGCGCCATAAACAGAAAAAGCGCCGCGACAACCGCGATGACCGAGGCAAAGCCGGTGAGAACCGCTGTGCCCTTTTCCCCAAAGTGCCGGTTGAGCCACAAATCCAGCTTGTCCGGCTCCCCCTCGTCATAGGCAGACTTTTCCGCCGATTTCATCAGGCACCGGTAGCCCAGCCGCATCGTGTCCACGAAATTGAAAATCCCCCGGACAAACGGCGTCTTTTTATACCAGGCCGTCACCTTTTGATTGTCCCATGTCTCCAGGTCGACGCTGCCGTCCGGAACCCGGACCGCAAGAGCGGTTTTTTCCGGGCCGCGCATCATAATTCCCTCAATCACCGCCTGTCCGCCAATCGATGTTCTATGCTGTTTGTTCATGATCCTTTACCTTTCTGCTTCTGTAATTTCCGCCTCCACCCGTTTTCCCGCCAGCGGCAACAGGATGGTAACGGTCGTCCCTTTTTGATACACACTTTCGATTGTTAGACTGCCGCCATGCCGGTTCACAATTTCATCGGCCACTGCAAGACCGATGCCGGAACCGCGCTTGGTGGAATCCCCTTTATAAAATTTGGTCTTCACCTGGGGCAGATCCTCCGGCTTGATTCCCTCACCGGTATCCGCGATCACCACCGACGCGGTCTCGCCGGTATGCTGTACGCATATGGAAACCTCGCCGCCGGCAGCGGTATGCTTTAAGGCATTGTCTAAGATATTGACAAATACCTGCTTGAGCCGGTTGTGGTCCCCCATGACAACGATCAACTCCTCCGGCTCCTCATACCGAAGGTGGATTTTTTCCCGGGCGGCGCGCTGGCCGAACATAAGCACCGCGTCGTCCAACTCCGCCACCAGGTCCATCCGGTCCATCACCATTGCCATCCGGCCGCTTTGGATCCGGGAGAAGTCCAGCAGTTCCTCCACCATACCGGAAAGCCTCTCGGTTTCCTTCCCGATGACCGCCATGCCCTTGTGCATGGTCTGTTTATCCGGCATTTCCTCACCGGACAGCGTTTCCGCCCACCCTTTAATGGCGGTAAGCGGCGTTCGCAGTTCGTGAGAAACCGAAGAAATAAAGTCGTTTTTCAGCTGCTCTGCTTTGGAAAGTTCCCCGGCCATATAATTGATCACTTCGCAAAGTTCACCAATTTCGTCGTCGTTTTCTTTTTCCAGCCGGATGTTAAAATCCCCCTGGGCAATTTTTCGGGCAGTCTGCCCCACCTTGCCCAACGGGACCACAATGGAATTGATAAAATAACTGCTGGAAAGCACCACAAAAAAGATGATCGCCATGCCGAAAACCGTGATGACCGCCACAAGGGAGATGATCTGCTGGTCCACCCGTGCCAAAGAAGTGACATAGCGGATGGCGAAAATCTCCTCATCGCTGACCCTGAAAATTCTGGTCAACGCAAGGATATTTTCACCGTACAGCGTCCCCTGGAAATACCCTTCCCCGTTTTCCGACTCCAGCGCCTGCTGAAAATCCGGCATATACAGCGTTCGGGTCACCTCAAAGCCGCTGGAGGAAAGCAGGATATCGCCTTCCACGTCCAACGCCATAATCTCCATTTTATCCTTGTCCTCGAAATTTTCAATGAGCCCCCGTACCTCGGTCGCATAATCGGTAGAAGCATCCTGCGCGTATTTTTTTAACAGACCGTCGACCAGATCCGCCCGGGAGGCCACTGTTTGCCGGACGCCGCTGTAATAATAGCTTTTAAACCCATAGGCCGAGAGAATTTCAATGGCAATCAAAATGAGCAGAATGATCCCAAAGCTGTTAAAAAGCCATCTTTTGGTAATCCGTCTTTTGGCCATCAAGCCTCCCCCTTCCCCTCGCTTTTACTGCAAAAACCTCAAACCACCCATTTATACCCAAAGCCCCAAACCGTTTGCAGATATTGGGGGTTGGACGGCTCTTCCTCGATTTTCATCCGCAGCCGGCGGATATTGACGTCCACGATTTTCACATCGCCATAATAGTTGCTTCCCCATACCTGATCGAGGATGGCGGAACGCTCCAGCGCTGTATTGGGGTTTTTCATAAAGAATTCCATAATTTGAAATTCCACCTGGGTCAAATCCACCGGCTTTCCGTTTTTTAAAAGCGTCCGGCTTTTGCTGTTGAGCGCAAACGGCCCGGAAACCACCTCGTTCTCCTCGACCGGCGCCGCCTTTGCCAGGGATACCCGGCGATAGATCGCGTCCACCCGGGCCACCAGTTCCGAAGGAGAAAACGGTTTGGTAATGTAATCGTCCGCGCCGGTCATCAGCCCGCGCACCTTGTCCATTTCCTGGGATTTGGCGGACAGCATAATAATCCCGATGGAATTGCTGGCCGCCCGGATTTTTTCGCACACCTCAAATCCGTCGATTCCCGGCATCATCACGTCCAGGACCACCACGTCAAAATCGCCGCCGCTTTCCCGGAACACCTGCAGCGCCTGTTCGCCGTCCGACACGTCTACTACCTCGTACCCCACTCTTTTTAAGTTGATCACAACAAAATCGCGGATTGCGTCTTCGTCTTCAGCAATTAAAATCCGTTTCAAATCGGCGCCTCGCTTTCTTTAAGATTTTAAGGTAGAAAAGTACTCCTGCACCGTTTCCCAGTCAAGCCGGAACAGATCCGGTACGTTCGGGGCTTTCACCAAAGCCGCGCAATATTCGTATACGCCCCGTTTTTCCAGCCGTTCATAGGTGACATTGTCAAAAACATCCCGCGGCTCGTCCAGGCCGTAAACGCGGATGCGCAAAAGAGCCGTGGGCTCCGCTGTATCCGAACGAAGGGCGAAAACCCATTCGTTTCGTCCGGATTCTTTTATAACCTCTACCTGGCCGATCCACTCCTCCGGAAACTGGAACCGAAACCCGTAATCCAAATTGACAAATCCCGTCCACACCGGGGCAAACTGAAAATAGGCCAATTCCTCTTGCAGGTCCTCCTCCGGGCCGGCGATGCTAAACGCTTCCAACTCCTGGGGATTGGAAAGATTCAGATACTGGACCATGTTCTTTTGGTTGTCCTCTTCCTCTCTCTCGTCTTCCTCCGGTTCGCTTAAAAGCACCGGCACCTCGAAAATCCCGTCCCGGTCGATATCCTCGCACCGTACCGGAATCTCCCGGACCAGCTGCCGGTCCAGATTGCCATACGGGCCGTCCAGAGAACGCAGCCGCCCATCCTCGGTGTATACCATAATTTCGGTGACGACCCGGTCGTTTCCGGTATAAGCATCTACAAACACCGCTGTCCGGTCCGGGGCAAGCTGCCCGATCTCAATGCCCAAAAACTCGGTAATCGTACTGCCCATCACCACCCGGGACACCGATTGAAGCCCTTCCCCCGTTTCATTTATGAGCCGGATGGAGCCGGTTTTAGAGGAGGCTTTAAAAATTCCCAGCAGAATCTCCTCGACCTTGTCGCCGTCGATATCCTCAATGAGCATCTGAGAATATTCGCTTTCAAACAGGACCCGAAACTGGCCGTCCACATAGTCGTAAACCGACATTTTGGTGTTTTCACTGGTCCCCTGCTCCCAGCCGATCAGCATACAATGACGGCCGGAGCCGGTCAGAATGCGAAAATCCGCTTCGGTAACGTCGGTTCCCTCTCCCACTGCGTCGTAAACAGAAACCCACTGCTCCCCCTGATGGTCCAGCACCATGATGCGGACATTGGTCCCCCAGCTTGGCACATTATAAAAAACCAGAGCCTCCTCTTCCTTATCCTCGTCCAGATCGAACATGACAAACGCCGAACGGTATCCGCCCTTTCGGGGATACTTCAGCTGGATATCCGGGGAACCGACAGCCCCGGTCAGGGCCTCGTAAATTTCCGCCTGATCCTCCGACAGCTTTGGCGCCTGCATCAGATCCGTCAAACTCAGCTGAAAAGAAGAACAGGCCGATAAAAGCAGGCAGCACGCCGTTAAAAACGCGATTTTTAGAATACGCAAGCCGGTTCCTCCCTTCAAAAATCACAAAAAAGCCGGGACCTGGACGGCTCCGGCACACAAATCTCTTTTGTAAAAACAGCCTTTTTGCCCTTTCCATAGTATAACAACCGCTTCGTTCTGTCAATGGAAAAGAGCCCATGCGGCCCAGTTGTTCACAATAAATTCACCGCTTTCCTACGCAAAAAACGTCGAAAACACCCCTCGGTCCAAAAGACGCCAAAACTTTAAAAAGCAGCCCGGAAAAACCGCGCTGCCCTTGTGTTTTGTGAAATGGATTTTCCCGCCGGTACGACCAGAGACCGCCACACCCGCCAAAAGTCCCTGCCCAGAACCGGCAAAAAACGGCAAATTTTGCTTTTCATTTGCCGGACAGGATGGTACAATAACGTAAGGTTATTTTTCCCTGCCGATTTTTGACTCGCTGTTCTGGATCAAATTCATCAAAGAGGACGCAAACATCGGATAGGACTGGTTCAGCGATTCGGTGGTGATCGCCAGAGCCTCCACCTCGCTGATGGGCTCCTGCCCGTCCAACTCGTTGCCGGAAGCCACCGCCGCCGCGTTGGCCTCGGACACCGCCATGGCCGCCGCCGCATAGCTGGAGGCCACCTGTCTGGGCACGGTAAACATGCCGTTTTGATTTTTGGGGTTGGCCGAATGAACCACCCGGAATACCCGATAGACCGCCAGCATCAAAAAGGACGAAACCTCTTGAATCAGCGGCTTGTTCTTGCTTTTCTGCAAAAGGTCGAACAGAATATTCAACGAATTGGCAATCAGCTTTTTGTTAAGCACCGGCAGAATACTGCCGTGCATCACATTTTCCTTGCCCGCCGCGTCCGGGTCGGGGATATCCTCCACCGTCAGGGTCATGCCGCTGCGGTCCGGGGAGCGGCCCAAAAGATAGTCGCAGGAAACGCCGTAATAATCCGCTGTCCGCACCAGAAAATCCAGCCCGCATTCCCGAATGCCCTTTTCGTAATGGGAAAGCAGGGCCTGCGAAATTCCCAGATCGCTGGCCGCCGCCTTTTGGCTGATTCCCTTTTCCTTTCTCAGGAGCGTCAAGATCCTCGGAAAATCGGCGTTCATTTTCATTCCTCCGCTTAGGCTTTACATATCGTAAATTATAGTATAAAATACAAGGGTTGTAAAGTATCCTCTGTAAAAATTTTAGATGATTCGTCGAAATAGATCGAAAGGGACGGTGTTTTTCATTGATAACGTATAAAATCCATTTGATCCGGCATGGGAAAACGCCGGAGTCGGAACAGGGCGTTTATTTGGGGCGGACCGATCTTCCCTTAAGCGCAGAGGGAAAAAAGCTGCTTACAAAAATGGCGCAGCAGCTTTGCTATCCGCCGGCGCAGCTGGTGTATGCCGGCCCGCTGCGCCGCTGTATCCAAACGGCCGAGCTTTTGTACCCGGATCGTCTGATTCTGCCGTCGGACGACTTTACCGAATGCGATTTTGGCGAATTTACCGGCAAAACCATTCCCCAGCTTAAGGATCTGCCCGCTTATCAAAAATGGATCGAAGGCGGGTTCGAGGCGGCGCCGCCCGGCGGGGAAAGCGGGACCGCGCTACTGGCCCGGGTGCTGAACGGCTTACAGGCCGTTTTTGGCCGCATGATGGCCGAACGGCTTACCGATACGGCGGTAATCACCCACGGCGGCGTAATCATGTCGCTGCTGGCCGCCTGCGGTTTTCCCAAGCGCCGGATGAGCCAGTGGGCTACCGATTTTGGCTGTGGCTTTACCATTCTTATAACGCCGCAGATGTGGATGCGGGACCGGGCGTTCGAAATTTATGCGGAAATTCCCTGGCGGGGCACGGACCGCAAATTCGCCGACGATTTTGATATTCTCGACGGCTTTCATTACGAGGAAAAGCCTCCGTTACAAACCTAAAATCCTTTATTGGAAACAGGCGTTTTGCCAAAGGAGAATCCAACCATGAAAATCTGTATTCTTTCCTGCTCCGCTCTGGCCGACGAAATGGCAAAGCACGCAAAGACCGTTTTAGAGGCTGTCTGCAAAAAGAACAGGCCTGAATTGACCTTCTGCCACTGGCAGCCCAGTCAGGAGGAAACGGAAAGCGGCGTTCCCTCTCGGGAGACGGTGGACCTGTGCCGCACCTCGGACGCGGTTTTGTTCTGCTTAGAGCGCTCGGGCGTCTGCGATAAAAACTATCTGGAACTTCTGCGGCTCAAGCTGGGGCTTTTCGGCTCCATGCGGCCGGTGCGGATCTTCCCCTCCCTTTCTTCCTGTTCCACCGTAAAGGACCCGATGGCCAGCGGTATGAACTGCCTTCTGGTGCAGGAGGAATGGTCTGATGACCTGCTGCCGGAGCAGGGGGAAAAGGTGATCAATGGGGATTTGTGCGGATACGATGTGCTGCTTGCCAACAGCCAAACCGCTCAGTTGACCGCCCAAACCGCTTTTCATGCGGCGATGAAGCGCAGAAAAAAGCTGATCTGCGCCGATCTGTGTGAAAAGATGTCCTCCGCTTCTCTGCGGCGGCGGGTCATAAATCTGGCGGCCTCCGATTTTCCCGAAATCGAGTTGACCCGCCTTTCCGCCGCGCAGATTTGTACGCGCCTTGTAAGCGCTCCCGGATCCTTCGATGTTGTCCTGGCCGATCCGCTTTTGGGGAATCTTTTGTTTTCCGGCGCGACAGCCATAACCGGCGTGCCGAACCTTCAATGCGCCGCCTGCTTCGGTTATGGAAAGCAGGGGCTTTATTACAACGCCGCACCGCTTCTTCAGTCCGGTGAAAATGAGGATTCCACCTGCCCCGTGGCGGTTATTTTGGCGATGGCGATGGCGCTTCGGCACAGTCTGAACCTGGAAAAGGAAGCGCAGTGCATAGAAAAAGCCGTGGAAAAGGTGCTGTCGTTAGGCCGCACAGCCGACATCCATCAGCTTTCTCTTCCGGTTGTCTCCGCCTCTGTGTTCACTGCATATATTGCGCAAACCGCGGCAGAATATATAGCATCTGCCGGATAAAATTTTTGCAGCCGGCAAAATGTTGCCGGAGGCGCTTATGGAGTTTTTGATTCCGAAAATCAAGCGATGCGGAAGATTTATTCTGCATTCTCGGCGGCGCGAAGCCGCCCGCATTGTTTTTTTTGCCCTTTTGTCTCTTTTTCTTCCGGCGGGGCTGACTGCCGCTTCGGCCCGGACTCCGGATTCCGCCGTCCTTTTCTTTTGGGGGACCGGCCTTTCCCTCCCGACGGCTTCTCTTTTCATCATCGCCGCAGCGCTTTTCGTGATTCTTTTTCACCTGCCCCTTTATTTCGGAATAAAACGGTGGTATCTTATGATCTGTTGCCCGGAAAAGATGCGAAAGCCATCTCCTTTATCCTTTTTTTCCTCCTTCCGGCTTTATGTCAAAGCGGTTTTTGCCGGCCTGTTTTTGCTAATCCAGCGGCTTATTTTCTATTCCTGCGGGATTTTGCCCGCCCTGTCGGCTCTTTTGGTATCGGTCGTTTTTTTTCGCCGCGTTCCCAATGATCTGGGGTGCGTCCTCTCCCTTTTGTGCCTTGCCGCTGCGGCCGGGCTGTTTTTCTGCGGGATACAGGCTGCCCGCATCGCCGGAAAACGCTTTTTCTGGATTCCCTGGCTGCTGGCGAACGATCCTTCTCTGTCCATTTTCCGGCTTTTTTCCGAATCGGCCCGACTCACGCGGCAAAACGGCGAGGACCTTTATAAGGTCCGGCGGGCCGTGCGGGGAAAAAAGCTTTTTTCTCTTTTCCCATTCGCCTCTTTTTGGGCGATTCCTCTGGCCGAGTGTACACTGGCCGTTTGGCTTTTGGGAAAGCTTCCGCCACCCAAAGCGGATCCTTTTCGCCGCCCTTTTCGCCTGCGCAAAACAAAACGCACAGCGCTTTCTTCTTGACGTCCCCACTTTTGGCCAGATTTGCCGTTGATTTTTTAAGGGACGCCTTATTGGCCATCGGCACAAAGTGTGTCTGTATGGTCAATTTTTCTGTTAAATAATTTTTCTGCGAACGGAAATATTCTGTATCGAAATATGGTTTTTATAAAAGATTCTTCTTCTCTTTTTTGGAAAAAAATTTTAAATTTATTTACATTCTTTTTTTCTTCTGCTTCATTTTTGCTTTTATAATGATTCATGCTTTGCCGAAGGTGCCGAATTTTCTGTCCTACAGATTTGTAAAGACCTGGCAGAGTACAAAAGCAAATTCACGATCATATGAACATACTTCTTGGAAAGTCACAACAAAGAAAAGGATGATTTTTGGATGTCTAAAAAAGAATTCAAGCCAAACAACAGCCCCAAAAATTTGAAAAAAACGCTTCTCATTGTTGGCGCTGCTTGTCTGGGAGTCGTTTTATGCGTCGTAGGCGCCGCCGCGGTTTATCTTAGCCTGATGCTGGACAAAATCGACTACGAAAACACGCCCGGGCAGGAGGACGGCCAATCGGTTGTGCAGGTAAAGGACGACAAGAACCTTTGGAATGACAATGTGCTTAACGTGTTGTTGCTGGGCACCGACGAGCGGTCCGACCAGTACAGTGACAACGCCCGGTCCGACTGTATGATGGTGCTGTCTTTAAATCGAAAAACCCACAAGATACGCCTGACCAGTCTGGAACGGGGAATTGGCGTTCCCATCGAGGGGCAGGAGGACGATTGGCTCACCCATACCTTTGCCTATGGCGGCGCGGCCCTGACCCTGAAAACGGTTCAGGAATGCTTTGATTTGGATATCGACCGGTATGTACGGGTCAATTTTAACTCCTTCGAAAAGATCATCGACGCCATCGGCGGCGTAGATATCGAACTGACCGAACTGGAGGCTCAGGGGCTTAACGGCGAGATCTATACCAACGCCATCACCAAGCACACGGTATACGAGGGATTAAACCATCTGGATGGGTACGACGCGCTGCAATATGCCCGCCAGCGTTTTATCGACAGCGACTGGCAGCGGATTGAACGGCAGAGAAACGTAATAGCCGCCGCTTTCGAC
>CAJTQM010000006.1:69576-84300 GCA_910578255.1 uncultured Oscillospiraceae bacterium | reverse complement strand
CCCGATCACCGGCATCAGCCCCTGAAACAGGCCAAAGGAAAACGCAATCAGGAAAAAAGACGAACCGCGCAGCTTTCGAAAACACAGCCCATCCGAAATCGACACCGCCATAGCGTCCATCGAAAGGCCTACCGCCAAAAAAAACAGTGTTAAAATATCCAAAGAATCCCCCCGACGCCTGTTAGTAACCTGTTAGTAAGCTATATTATAATATAATCCCCATGGGATGTCAATTCAAGGCTTTAAAGCGGAATATACTCCCTTTTGGCACTGTAAAAAAGCGTCATTTTTCTTCGAATTCACAAATTCTTCACCAAATAATCTATTGGGATGTTGTACAATATTTTATTAGAATATGGGCAAAACAATGCAAAGGATGGACTGCTTTTTTGTTTGGATATGTCAGGCCGTTTCAGCCAGAATTAAGATTGAAGGAATACGAAGCGTATCGGTCGGTTTACTGCGGTCTTTGCAAGGAACTGGGCCGCCGGTACGGCGTTGTTTTTCGCCTGACCTTAAACTACGATTTTACTTTTCTTGCCATTCTTTCCATGAGCTTGCGGCAGTCTTCCCCCGATTTTTTTACAATTCACTGCCCTGTCAATCTCTTGAAAAAATGTTCTGCCTGCCGTTTAGAGGGTGTTACCGGTAAGGTCGCCGCCCAGGCCGCCATTACACTGTACTATAAGTGCAAAGACCAACTTTCCGACGAGGATTTGCTGCACCGGCTACCTGTTTATGGAATGTTCCCTTTTTTTGGCCGCAGCTTTAAAAAAGCCAGAGCGTCCTGGCCGGACTTTGACCGGCTGATGGAACAGATGATGCACCGGCAAAAACAGGCAGAACAGCAGTCTGCCGGACCAGATATGTCGGCGGAGCCTACGGCGCACGCTTTGTCGGCGGTCTGTGAAGAACTGTCGGACGATCCAGTGCAAAAACGCGTTCTTTCCCGGTTCGGCTATCTGCTCGGGCGGTATATTTATCTTATGGACGCGCTGGACGACCTGGAAAAGGACGCAAAAAGACATCGTTTCAACCCGTTTTTACAGCAGTACACCGTCGAAAAAATCAAAAGTCTTTCTTATGCGCCGATTGTCGAAAGCATACAGGGTACCATCGCGGAACTGGCAAAAGCCTTTGCCCTTTTGGAATTAAACGACTGGCGCCCGATTTTAGAGAATATCGTTTCCTTCGGTTTAAAACAATCTCTGCAAAAAATCTTGCAGAAAAAGGAGAAAAACACATGATCGACCCTTATAAAGTGTTAGGCATTTCCTCTGCGGCGTCCGATGAAGAAGTGAAAAAAGCATATCGGGAGTTGGCGAGAAAATACCATCCCGACCATTATCAGGGCGATCCCCTGTCTGATCTGGCGGAAGAAAAAATGAAAGAAATCACCGCCGCGTACGATCAGATTATGGACATGCGGCGCGGCGGCGCGGCAGCGCAGAGTTCCGCAAATGGGTCCTCTCAATTTTCCGATATCCGCCGCATGATCAACAGCAACCGCATTGCACAAGCCGAGGAGTTGCTAGACGGCGTACCCCAGGCCTCTCGTGACGCAGAATGGTACTTTTTAAAAGGGAGCGTCTTTTACACCCGTGGGTGGCTTGACGAGGCGTACCGCCATTTTAATGAGGCAGTACAGAAAAATCCTAATAATGCGGAATACCGCATGGCTTTGCAGCAGATGAGTTGGCAGCGGGCCCACGGCTCCAACCCCGGCGCAATGCCCGGCGGGATGTACTGTTCCCCCTGCAACTTCTGCACCTCTATGGTCTGCGCCGATTGCTGCTGCCAGTGTATGGGCGGCCGCGGATGCTGCTGACTTTGGATTGTGACGTCTTTGGGGGAGGATGGCTTACGTGCTGAAAAAAAGTTCTCAGGTCGCGTTAGGCGGCGTTATTGCATCTCTTTGTATCCTACTTATGCTCCTGACCGGCTTCTTTCCTTTTCTGACCTATGCCGCTCCTGCCGCTGCCGGTTTTCTGCTGATTGCCATTATCGTCGATTGCGGCTACCGGTGGGCCGTATTGGTGTATCTGGTCGTTTCCCTGCTAAGCTTATTTGTCGTGCCGGATAAGCAGGCGGCGATTATTTTTCTCTTTCTTGGGTACTACCCCATTGCCAAGGACTATCTGGACCGGCATGTAAAAAGAAAGTTTTTGCGGTGGATCATAAAATTTTCTATTTTTAATCTGTCCATCCTTCTGGCCTACGGACTGATGCTTTACGTCTTCAAAATGCCGGATATCATGACCGATATGGGCAGCCTGGGCCGTTTTACCGGCCTTGTGACGCTGCTGGCGGGTAATGCGGTCTTTATTGTTTTCGAGTTGGCCTTAAGCCGTATTTTTTACTTTTACCAGTATTTTTTCCGTCCGCGGTTTTTGCGAAAAATCAAATAAAAAATTCTTTTCCTTTTTATTTCGACAGCATTTTCTGCCGCAATCTGTTAAAATATCTTTATTCCCCCATACATTTTGTCAAAAGGCCGCCGTCCTGTACCTGTTTGGACGGCGGCCTTTTTTCGTTTTTATTTTTGCCCGGCGGAAAACAGCGTGTAAAAACGGTTGGCGTACTCTCTGCAAAAAGAATCTGTAGCCTCTGGAACCCTGCCCAATGGAAAGGGGAGCCCCAGCTGTTCATATTTTTCCTGGCAAAGCTTACGAAATGGCAAAAACTCGACCTTCTGCACGCATTTTTTCCCAGCGAGAAGCTGCGCCAGCCGGACAAGATTTTCCTGTGAATCGGTTACCCCCGGCACCACAACCTGTCGGATCCAAACCGGGATTTGCCGCCGCTCCAGTTCCTCTAAAAAATCCATCGCCTTTTGTAAGGATCCGCTGGTATTTTGCAGATAGTCCTGTTCGGTGGTCATCTTAAGATCTAGGAGCACCAAATCGGTTTCCTGCAGCAATGGGGCCAATCTTTCCCGCTGCCCTCCATGCCCGCTGGTATCCAGCACCGTATGGATCCCCTCTTCCTGGCACAGCGCAAAAATTTCCGCAACAAACTCTGCCTGAAGCAGCGGTTCCCCGCCGGATACGGTGATCCCGCCGGTGCTTCCGAAATACGCGCGATAGCGTTTTACCCGCTCGACGACCTCCTGGGCGCTCATGCGTACTCCCTTGGACCGATCCCAGGTATCGGGATTATGGCAGTAAACACACCGAAGCGGACAACCCTGCAAAAATACAATGCAGCGCACACCCGGTCCGTCTAAAGTTCCCAAGGACTCAAACGAATGAACCAAACCCTTTAACATATTTCCTCCCGACCTACATCGCCTGATGGAAAGTGCGGCTGATTACCTCTCTTTGCTGTTCTTTGGAAAGGCGGTGAAAATGAACGGCATAGCCGGAAACCCGAATTGTCAAATTCGGGTATTTCTGCGGATTTTCATACGCGTCCATCAGCTTTTCCTTATTGAGTACATTTACGTTGATGTGATGGGCATTCTGCGCAAAGTATCCATCCAGGATGCCGACCAGGTTTTCTTCCTGCCGCTTTAAGTCTTTTCCCAGCGTGGCCGGAGTAATCGAAAACGTATTGGAGATACCGTCACGGCAGGCATCGTAGGGCATTTTCGCCACCGAATTCAACGACGCCAGCGCCCCGTTGTGCTCGCGGTTGTGCATGGGATTGGCGCCCGGTGCAAACGGCAGACCCTTTTCCCGTCCGTCCGGTGTAGCGCCGGTCTTTTTGCCGTATACCACATTGGAGGTAATGGTCAAAACCGACAGGGTATGAATCGCTCCCCGGTAGGTGGGATTGCGCTTCAGCTGCGCGTAAACCTCCTCCAAAACCTTCTTTCCGATCTGATCCACCCGGTCGTCGTCATTTCCGTATTTGGGGAAATCCCCCGTCGTTTTAAAGCTTTCGATCAGCCCGTTTTCGTCCCGCACCACCTGTACCTTAGCATAGCGGATTGCGCTCAGCGAATCGGTCAGAACCGACAAGCCCGCTACGCCAAACGCCATAAACCGCTCAACATCCGTGTCGTGCAGCGCCATCTGGGTTTTTTCATAGGCATATTTATCGTGCATATAGTGGATGACGTTCATGGTATTGACATACAATTTGCACAGCCATTCCAGATAAATCTGCCATCTGCCGCATACCGCTTCAAAATCCAAGATATCCCCCGCATACGGTTCCATCTGCGGACCCAGCTGGATGCCGGTCATTTGGTCCCGACCTCCGTTGAGCGCCAGCAGCAGAAGCTTTGGGAGATTGCAGCGCGCGCCGAAAAACTGCATCTGCTTTCCCACCTTCATGGCGGAAACACAGCAGGCAATCGCGTAATCGTCGCCGTAAACCGGCCGCATCACATCGTCGTTTTCATACTGGATGGCATCGGTTTCGATGGATACGCGGGCGCAGTATTGTTTAAACGCCTCCGGCAGCTTTTCCGACCACAGAACCGTCAGATTGGGCTCCGGCGCGGAACCCAGATTGTACAGCGTGTGCAGAAAACGGAAAGAACTTTTGGTCACCAGTGGAATTCCGTTTTCGCCGATTCCGCCGATGCTTTCGGTAATCCACATCGGGTCGCCGCCAAACAACTCGTTATACTCTACCGTGCGCAGATGGCGCGCCGCCCGCAGCTTCATGACAAAATCGTCCACCAATTCCTGCGCACCGGTTTCGTCCAAAATTCCCTTTTGCATATCCCTTGTAAAATAAATATCCAAAAAGGTGCTGACCCGCCCTAAGGACATGGCTGCGCCGTTTTGCTCTTTAATCGCGCCCAGATAGCCAAAATACAGCCACTGGACCGCTTCTTTGGCGTTGGCGGCCGGTTCGCTAATATCATAGCCGTACATTGCCGCCATCTCTTTTAGCTTCTGCAAAAAAGCGATTTGCTGAAAAAGCTCCTCGCTTTGGCGGATCGTATCGGTATTCATAACCCCCATGGCGATTTCCGCTTTGTCCCGTTTCTTTTCTTCGATCAGCCGGTCTATACCGTAAAGGGCCACCCGGCGGTAATCCCCGATAATGCGGCCGCGGCCGTAAGCGTCCGGCAGCCCAGTGATCACGCCGCATTTTCTCGCCTTGCGCATCTCGTCCGAATAAACCCGGTAAACGCCGTCGTTATGGGTGGTGCGGTACAAAAACTCCTGCTCCACCTTGTCAGACAGCCGATACCCGTAAGCCTCGCAGGCGGAACGGGCCATTCGAATACCGCCAAAGGGATTGACCCCGCGGGTCAACGGCTTTTCGGTCTGAAATCCCACAATCAACTCCAGATCCTTATCAAGATACGCCGGCCGGTAATTGGTCAGCGAAGAGACGTGCTCTGTATCCACATCCAAAACGCCGCCTTTTTCCTGTTCCTGGCGCAAAAGTTCCTCGAATTTCTTAAGAAGCTTTGCCGTCCGTTCGGTCGGTCCGGAAAGGAATTTTTCATCTCCATCGTAAAACGTATAATTCTCCTGGATAAAGGTGCGCACATCAATACTGTTTTTCCAGGACTCCCCGGCAAACCCCATCCAATTTTTGTGTTCCATAAAATTTTCCTCCCTTTCCCTATAATCAGAATTTGCTTTCATCCTTTTTTAGCTGCCCGGATAAAAGAAAAAGGGCAATCTAAAAAAAGATTGCCCAGACGGTCGGCGTCAACTCCCATGCTCCCCTGTGGTTTTTCCACTGCCCGTCAGTCACATGGTTTTAAAAGTTGTGACCAGTATAATAAAATCGTAGACTTCTGTCAAGTAGATCCGCTTTTTTCAGATATCCGGCTAATATTTCTTCACCAAAGTCAAAAGAATCTAACGTTTCTGACAAGCAAATTAAAAATGCAACGGACGAATCGCCAGATAGTTCCACTCCTGCCAAAAATAAAGCACCGAAACAGCCTCAATACCGGCGCTGATGGCTAAATCCCAATAATCTTTACGCTTTATAGCCCAGCCAAAGAAAAACAGCGGGAGCAAAATTCCAATAATCCCCATTCTTTTGTCCAGGTTCAGAATGGGATTTAAGATATACAGATTATACGCGTGAAAAAGCCCCGAAAAAAACTTTCCCATATCGTTTTCGCCCATCAGCCACCCAAGCAAAAACATGAAAATCGGAAGAACGCCATAGATGTAAACCATCCACTGCCAGCTTTTTTTCAGATCAAAAATACTTTTTTTCTGTTCCATATGCCCCTCCTAATCTGCTGCCACGCCGCCATAATTTTTTGAATAAACCAAATACCCGTCTGTATAATCGATTGAATCGTCCGGCAATACCCAAAGCGCCTGCACTCCCATTTCTTCCGCCGTTTTCTTCGCCTCATCCAAGGGCAGAACGTATAACCAGGTCGAAAGCAGATCGGCCTTTGCAGAGTCTTTGACAATCACCGTCACCGATTTATAGTAGTCAGCCGGATATAAGCTGGACGGGTCGATAATATGATGGACTTTTTTTCCGTTTACCCGGTAATACCGCTGGTAATCCCCACTGGTAACGACCGACAGATCGTTTAAATACAAAGTATCCACCGGTTGCGCGTCCGGCTGCTCCTCTGTATTGGGATTGTGGATACTAATGCTCCATTTTGACCGTTCACCACCGACCGGAGGCGAAAAAGTCCTCACATTGCCGCCAGCGCTGATGCTAAAGGAGGTAAGTCCCATTTCGAACAACTCATTTCCAACCTTTTCGGTCGCGTAGCCCTTGGCCAAAGCACCCACATCCAGCGACATTCCCTTTTCAGTCAAAAAGACTGTCTGATTTTCCGCGTCCAGCCAGACCTTCTTGGGATCGGTCAACTGGTTCGCCGCAGTCAGTTCCGCTTGCGCCGGAAGAACTCCTTCCGCAGCGTTTTCATATCGTTCCCGATAGTCGTGCCAGATTTCCAATACCGGCCCCAGGGCGATATTGACCTTTCCATCGCTTTTCTCGCACCACTGCATACAATATTCCAAAAAGTCAAACAGATCCTCCGATACCTTCACCGGGGCGATCCCCGCATTATCGTTAATCGTTTTGATATTGACCACATCTTCATACTGCTCGTATCGGTCAAAAAGCTGGTGGAAATACTGAAACCTCTGTTGCGCGTAACCAAGATAGCGGTCAAAATCCTTCTCTCGGTGAACATACCCCACAAGGGATACCACCGTATCGAAGGTGCCAAAAAACTCCCCCCGATACCGCTCGTATCCTGATGCCTTGCATCCTGAAAAAAGAAGACAAAGCGCACAGCAAACTAAGCTGACAATTTTTTTCTTCATATCCCTCATACCAAGTTCCAATCATCCATAAATTCCGATTTATCGCGTTTTCTTTTCTATTATAGCAAAAAATAGGGAGGATGCAAGCCAATTCTTAGTGGAAAAAACCAGCTTGAAATTTACAAGCTTTTACGATATAATAAGGGGCGTAGTATTCAGCGTTTATAGTTGTGCATAAATTAAGAATACTAAAAATGAAGACGCTTGTTCTGCTATGACAAGAATTGGAGGTCTACAAAATGAAAAAAATTATCGCTTTGACTCTGGCCCTGCTGATGCTGGCTGGCTGCGGAGCCACCACTGTTAAGACCGGTCTGGGCGCCATCACCACCGGTACCGCTTCTGACGCTTCTGACGATGCGGACGGCAAATTCCAGGCCAACGTCACCATCTGCGCCGCTACTTTTGACGCAAACGGCAAAATCCTGGGCGTTTCTTTCGACGCGATTCAGCCGCAGGTTAGCTACGATGCAGACGGTAAGGTCGTTGCTTTCAGCGAAGAGCGCAAAACCAAAAAAGAACTGGGCGACGAGTATGGCATGAGATCCTTCTCTGAAATCGGCAAAGAGGTTGGCGAGCAGATGGTTGCTCTGGAAGATTACCTGAAGGGCAAAACTGTTTCTGACGCGGTCAATACTCCTACGAAACAAAGAGACGAGAGCCACACCCGTGTACCGGATGTAACCGACCTGGAGAGCAGCTGCACCATCGATATCGGTTCTTTCCTGGACGCTCTGAAAAAAGCGAACGATAACGCGAAATAATCTTATTTTGCAATTACCTATTTTGGCACAACCACTCCAACGGAGTGCAAATCGAGTCGGCAAATTGCCGGCTCGATTTTTTTGCTGTTATTCTTTCAAGCCTCATTGCACAAACCGCTCAAAAGTGATACACTACTTCCAGAAGAAATGGGAGATGACGCCATGAAAAAGCTGGTTGTTTTTGATCTGGACGGAACCTTAATTGATTCCATCGAAGACCTGGCCGACAGCGGCAATTACGCTTTAAAACAATGCGGTCTGCCGCTGCATACGATCGAGGAGTATAAATACATTGTGGGGGACGGCGTGGACACAAAAATCCTTCGTTGTCTGCCGCCGGAAGAGCGGGAAAACCAGGAATTGTTTCAAAAGGTTAAAGCCATTTATCTTCCCTATTACGCCGCACATAGTCAAGATAAAACCCATCCCTACCCCGGCATAGACGAACTTTTGATCCAATGCGGTGAAAAGGGTGTGCTGACAGCAGTGGTCTCTAACAAACCCCATGCCATCGCAAAAGAGGTGGTCCGCCACTACTTTCCCAAGATCCACTTTGCCGCGGTCATTGGCCAAAACGAAGAGGTTCCCAAAAAGCCGGACCCTACCGGCGTTAAACTGGTCCTGAGCCAGACAGGTGTCTCCCCTTCTGACGCGCTGTATGTGGGCGATACCTGCGTGGACATCCAGACCGCCAAAAACAGCGGCCTTCCCTCCTGCGGTGTATTGTGGGGATTTCGCACGAAACAAGAACTGGTGGAAAACGGTGCGGATCATATTGCCGCGAATCCCCGGGAACTTTCAAAAATAATTTTTGCGTAGGACTTGACATTTTAGAAAAAACTTTTTATAATGCTAGTAATTTGATAGACTACCAGAAAGGCAATGACGGAGACGTGTCGGTTTTGTCTTCCTTTTCAGAGAGTTGTCGGCCGCTGCAAGACAATAAGGAAAAAACTGGCGAATCCCTCCTAAGCCGGGGCACCAAAGCGCTGTACGCAAGTAGATGTCCTCCGTAGGGCTGCGTTAAAGCCGGGGGTTTGTTTGAACCCTGTCAAGAGGCATAGATTTTTGTGCAAATTGGGTGGTACCGCGGGTTTTGACTCGTCCCATGATTGGGGCGAGTTTTTATTTTTTTATAGGAGGATTTTTTATGGAAACCAAACTGATTGAAATTGCAATGCGAATTCGGGAATTGCGAGAAATTTTAGAGATTACGCCCGAAGAAGCGGCACAGGCGACCAACGTCCCCATTGAGGAGTATCTCTCCTGTGAAAAGGGCGAAAGGGATTTTTCCTTCACCTTTTTATATCAATGCGCCAAGCTGTTTGGCGTGGATATGATGGAACTTGTCACCGGAGAAAATCCCCGCTTAAGCTTTTATTCGATTGTCCGCAAAGACGAAGGGCTTCCCATCAAACGCCGGGCAGGATTCAGCTACCAGCATCTGGCGTATCTGTTTAAGAATAAAACCTGCGAGCCTTTTCTGGTAACCGCCCCCTATTCCAAAGAGGAGCAGGAGAAGCCGATCCATCTTTCCTACCACAAGGGCCAGGAATTCGACTACATTTTAGAGGGCGACTTAAAAGTTCAGTTGGAGGAACATTGCGAGATCCTTCATGCGGGCGACGCCATTTATTATAACTCCGGACACGGACACGGCATGATCGCCACCGGCGGGAAGGAATGCCGTTTCATTGCGGTGGTATTAAAGGAAGAGGAGGAGTAATCCCATGAAACCATTGGCTGTTGAGGATCTTTATGAACGTTTTTGCGATGAAAGCTTTGATAAACACGGCGTGTTAAAAACCTTCCGCCCTGTTTACGAGGAAAATTTTAATTTTGCTTACGATGTGGTAGACGAAATCGCCCGCATGCAGCCAAATCGGCGCGCAATGATCTGGTGCAACGATGTGGGGGAAGAAAAGGTCTTTACCTTTGAGGACATGCGCCGGTACTCCAACAAGGCTGCCAATCTGTTCGTAAAGCACGGAATTCAAAAAGGTGACATGGTTATGCTGGTGTTAAAACGCCACTACCAATTCTGGTTCGCCATCCTGGCTTTGCACAAAATCGGCGCAATAACCATTCCTGCCACCAATTTACTGACCAAAAAAGATTATATCTACCGGTTTCAGGCTGCGGGCGTCCGTTCGATTGTGGCAACCGCTACCGGTGAGGTAGTCAAGCAGATTGAAGAGGCTTGTACAGAGTACCAGGGACTTACCTCTCGGTTTACCGCCATGGGCGCCTGCCCGGGATGGATTGATTTCGACGCCGAGCTGGAGACCATGCCGGATGAATTTCCCCGGGCCGATACCAAGGCTCTTGAGCCGATGCTCATGTACTTTTCCTCCGGGACCACTGGCTATCCAAAAATGGTCCTGCACGATTATACCTATGCCATCGGCCATTTGATCACCGCAAAATATTGGCACAACATCCCGGCGGACGGCCTGCATCTCACCGTGTCTGATACCGGCTGGGGAAAGGCAGTTTGGGGAAAGCTATACGGCCAGTGGATGGTCGGCTGTACGGTTTTTGTTTATGATTATGAAAAATTTGCCCCCCATGATCTATTACACTTGATCGAAAAATACCGCATCACCTCTTTTTGCGCGCCGCCTACCATCTATCGCTTTTTTATCAAAGAAGGGATAGATGGGTATGATCTCAGTTCTTTAAAATATGCCACCACGGCCGGCGAGGCGCTGAATCCTGAGGTATACAACCGTTTTTACGAATATACCGGACTCAAGCTGTACGAGGGCTTTGGTCAGACGGAAACAACCTTAACGCTGGCCAATCTGGCCGGGACCACCCCCAAGCCCGGTTCTATGGGAAAGCCTTCTCCCCTTTATGACATTGTGGTCGTGGGCGAAAACGGCAAAGAGGTCCAGCCCGGACTGGTCGGCGAAATCTGCGTTCGTACCCATGGAGAAAAACAGGTCGGCCTGTTCATGGGCTATTACCGCGACGACCAAATGACCCACAGTGCCTGGCACGACGGCTTATATCATACCGGCGATACGGCGTGGATGGACGAGGACGGTTACTATTGGTATGTCGGCCGCACAGATGATGTGATCAAAGCATCCGGCTACCGGATTGGGCCTTTTGAAATCGAAAGCGTTCTGATGGAGCATCCGGCCGTGTTGGAATGCGCGGTCACCGGCGCACCCGACCCCATCCGCGGGCAGGTGGTCAAAGCGACCATCGTTCTGACCAAAAACTACAAGCCCTCCGATGCGTTGGTGAAGGAACTGCAGGTCTATGTAAAAAAACAGACGGCGCCTTACAAATACCCCCGTATCATCGAATTTGTGGAAGAACTGCCCAAGACGATCAGCGGGAAAATCCGCCGGGTCGATATCCGAAAAGCCAGCGAAACCTCTGCAAAATAGATTGATCTCCCCTGCCCTTCTATTATGAGCAAAAAAACCGGCGTAAAAAGCGCCGGTTTTTTTGGGTATCTGCTTCGTATAGAAAAGCCCGCTTTTAGCGGGCTTTTCTTTTGGAAAGTATAAACTTTGTCCGATCTTTATTTGGAAAGATCCTCTACGTAAAGGATTCTCTCGCCCGCTTCATTGACGGTCGCGGGTTTTGCCTGCGGGTTCTTCGCCTGCTCGCGGGTCTCAAAGAACTTGGTGGCAACCTGCGGGAAGAGCGCGTAGCTTAATACATCCTCTTCCTGCTTCATGCGGTCCTTGATCTCCTCGCGGTATTTTTCCAACTCCGGCTCCAGCAGATCGGCGGGGCGGCAGGTAATAATCTCTTCGTCGCCAATCGCCTTTTTGCGGACCTCTTCATTGACAGGCGCCGGCAAAGCACCGTATTCGCCGCGGAGAAGTCCCTTGGACTCTTTGGGAAACATCTTGTATCTCTCGCCGGCCACAACGTTCAAAACTGCCTGAGAACCGACGATCTGGCTGGTCGGCGTAACCAGCGGAGGATAGCCAAAATCCTTTCTCACCCGCGGCACTTCTGCCAACACGTCGTAATACTTATCCTCCGCATTGGCCTGCTTCAGCTGAGAAATCAGATTGGAAAGCATACCGCCGGGAACTTGGTACAAAAGCGTATTGGTGTCCACGCTCAATACCTTCGGATCCAAAATCCCGTCTGCCTTCAGCTTATTGGCAACCTTGCGGAAATGAGTCGCCGCCTCGCTGAGTTTTTCCAAGTCCAGACCGGTATCCCGTTCCGTTCCCTTTAAGGTCGCAACCAAAGATTCCGTAGCCGGCTGAGAGGTGCCGTTTGCCAGCGGAGACAGCGCACAGTCCACAATATCCACCCCAGCGGTGGCCGCCATCAAGTTGGTCATGTCACCGGTACCGGTTGTGTTATGGGTATGCAGATGAATCGGCACGTCCAGATTTTCTTTTAATTTTTTCACCAGAGAATAGGCGTCGTAGGGCAACAGCAGGTTCGCCATATCCTTGATACAGATAACGTCCGCGCCCATTTCCTGCAGTTGAACGGCCAGCTTGACAAAATAGTCCTCATTGTGAACCGGACTGACCGTATAGCTGATCGCCGCTTCGCAGATGCCGCCGTATTCCTTGGTATATTTCATAGCAGCCGCCATATTTCTCGGATCGTTCAGAGCGTCGAAAATACGGACCACATTAATGCCGTTCTCGATGGACTTTTTGCAGAATTCCTCTACAACGTCATCGGCGTAATGCTTATAGCCTAAAATATTCTGTCCGCGCAAAAGCATTTGCAGCTTTGTTTTGGGCATGGCTTTGCGCAAAGCGCGTAAACGCTCCCAGGGATCCTCGTTCAAAAAGCGCATACAGGCATCAAAGGTCGCACCGCCCCAACACTCTAAAGACCAATAGCCCATATTGTCCAGCAGCTCACATGCCGGGAGCATATCCTCCAGGCGCATACGAGTAGCCGCTTGGGACTGATGAGCGTCACGCAAAATCGTATCAGTAATTTTCAGCGGATTTTTCGCCATCACTTATCCCCTCCTTATTTCGCGCCAAACAACGCCATAAATACGCCAGCGGCGATGGCAGAGCCAATAACACCGGCAACATTGGGTCCCATGGCGTGCATCAGCAAAAAGTTTCCAGGCTTTGCTTTCTGCCCTTCTACATTCGAGACTCTCGCGGCCATCGGAACGGCAGAAACACCGGCAGAACCAATCAGCGGGTTAATTTTCTCTTTGACAAACAGATTCATGAATTTCGCCAGCAGTACACCGCCGGCGGTTCCAACGCCAAACGCAACGATACCCATTCCAAGGATAGCTAAGGTTTTCAGATTCAGGAAGTTTTCTGCTGTAGCGGTGGCGCCCACAGAAATACCCAGCAAAACTGTAACAATATTCATCAGCTCATTTTGGACCGTTTTGCTCAAACGCTCCACCACGCCGCATTCTCTCATTAGGTTGCCGAGCATCAGGCAGCCGATCAAAGCACCAGCGGACGGAACCAAAAGCGCCACAAACGCGGTAACAACAATCGGGAAAATGATTTTTTCAATTTTAGAGACCGGCCGAAGCTGCTTCATAACGATCTCTCGCTCTTTTTGGGTGGTCAAAGCGCGCATAATCGGCGGCTGGATTACCGGCACCAAGGCCATATAGGAATAAGCCGCCACCGCAATCGGGCCCAACAACGCAGGAGCCAAACGGGAAGCTACATAAATCGCGGTCGGACCGTCCGCACCGCCGATAATGCCGACAGAAGCCGCCTCCTCCGGCAAAAAGCTCAGATAGCGCATTCCAATAAAGGTGATAAAGATGCCCATCTGTGCGGCTGCGCCCAACAGAAGGCTCTTGGGATTGGCAATCAGCGGACCAAAATCGGTCATAGCGCCTACACCGATAAAAATCAAGCAGGGATAAATACCCAGCTTAACGCCTAAGTACAAAATGTCAATCAAACCGGCATTTCCCTGCGCAAACTGCGTCCAATCCACATGGCCGCCCAGGAAAAAATCCGCATGATACATACCGGCCCCAGGCAAATTGGTCAGCAGCATACCAAAAGCAATCGGCAAAAGAAGCAGCGGTTCAAACTGCTTTTTAATGGCCAAATACATCAACACACAGGCAATTACCATCATGATCAAAACCTTCGGATCCGAACCAATCAGGTAGAAACCGGTTTGACGCAAAAAATCTAAAATTGCTTCCATGGTGTTTTCACACTCCTTTCAAAAATTTCAAAGGACTAGTCGATGGTTACAAGGAGTGCGCCACTTTCAACCGTAGAACCTTTCTGAACATTCACTGAGGTAATTGTACCATCCTTCGGCGCCATGATTTCATTTTCCATTTTCATTGCTTCCAGTATCAGCAGAACCTGTCCTTTTTTCACCGAGTCGCCTACTTTGACATTAACGCTCAGGATGTTGCCAGGCATGGGGCTGACAATCTTTTCGCTTCCAGCAGTCGGAACGACCGGAGCAGCCGCGGGAGCAGCAGCAGGAGCTGGCGCCGCAGCGGGTTTAGAGGCCTCGGCTCCCGTTACTTCTTCTAAGGTAATTTCATAGTCGGTTCCATTTACATTTACGCGGTACTTTTTCATGATTCAATGACCTCTCCTCTGAATTTTAAATTAGATTTTTTGTACAGAAAGAATGCGGATTTTGGAGACATCCGTGCCCATTTCCTCAGCAATGGCGGCAGAAACAGCCGCAATAAACGCCTGCCGGTTGGGAATGGCATCCACCACCGGAGCAACGGGTGCAGCGGCGGGAACAGCAGCTGCCGGCTG